>CAYVMO010000012.1:0-95778 GCA_964452645.1 uncultured Ignavibacteriaceae bacterium | reverse complement strand
TAACCTGCAATACAACCAATACTCAAAAAATAAAATATCGTGAATTATTTCACAAGATATATTTTGCCGGGTCGGGCTTAATCCAAATAATCGACTGATCACTACTTTACGCCTTTTCAGAAGAAACCGCCCCGAAAAACAAAAAACCGCCCAAAATGATTTGACAAAGCCGACCGGGTGAAGTATAATACGCGACTTACATAAATACGATTTTATTGAACAGGAGGATTTTCGGGTGAAGGTTTACGACACCGAACAGATCAGAAATATTGCCTTGATTGGCCAGCGCGGCTGTGGTAAGACCAGCCTGGCTGACGCTATCGCTTTTACATCCGGCATAACAAACAGGCTGGGAAAAGTTGACGACGGAACATCGATTTCGGATTTTACCGACGAAGAAATCAATCGGAAAACTTCAATCGGCTTGTCGTTGATCGTTTGCCCCGGAAAAAACAGCAAAATTAATGTCCTCGACCTGCCCGGTAATCCCGACTTTATCGGCGAGCTTATCGCCGGATTGAGTGTCGCCGAGACGGCTGTCATGGTTCTGAACGCCAACGCTGGAATCGAGGTGGGCACCGAAATTCAATATCAATACGTGAAGAAATCCAACCTGCCCCGAATTTTCTTTATCAACAAGGTTGAAAAAGAGCATGTCAAAACGGCCGATATCGTCGCTCAACTTCAAAAACGATATGGCCTGAAAGCGATACCGATCCAGATTCCTATCGGGGAGGGTCCCGATTTCAAGGGCGTAATCGACCTTGTAAAGATGAAGGGCTTCACTTTTGACGATAAAGGTAAAGCGACGCCGGCCGATATTCCCGAAAACCTGAAAGCGGCCGCGGAAGAAGCCAAACAAAAATTAGTCGAAGACGTCGCTGAAACCGATGACGCTCTGCTGGAGAAGTTTTTCGACAAAGGCGAATTGACCCCGCCGGAAATCCTGGGCGGCTTGAAAAAGGCAATCAACGAACAAACCATATTCCCGATTTTATTCGGCTCAGCTGACAGAAATGCCGGCGTCTCGACGTTACTTGAATTCGCCGCCGATTTTCTCCCCTCCCCGGATATACGTCCCGAGCAGAATCTATTCAAGTCCAGAACCGAAGAGCTTGTTAATGTCGAAGTAGACGCCTCCGGCAAGCCAATCGCATTCATATTCAAATCGCTCTCCGAATCGCATATCGGCGAGATTTCGCTCATAAAAGTAATTTCCGGCAAAATCAATCAAGGGCTGGAACTTTACAACCATGCCAAAAGCGTTCCCGAGCGGATCGGCCAGGTATATTCGGTTACCGGCAAGGAACGGACCGAAATCGACGCGGCCAACGCCGGTGATATCGCGGCGCTGGTCAAACTGAAGGGATCGGCTACCGGGCACACTCTGAGCGCAAAAGATAATCCGTTGATCGTCCCGCAGATGGAATTCCCCGAGCCGGTCATGGATATCGGATTGAAGCCCAGGGCCAAAGGGGATGAGGAAAAGATGTCAACCGGGCTGCAGAAAATCATGGGCGAGGACCCATCTTTCAAACTGGTTATCGATCCGGCTCTCCGACAGACGGTATTGTTTACCCAGGGTTCGACGCATACCGAAATCATCATGGGTAAACTTAAGGCGCGTTATGGAGTCGAAGTCGATCTGTTCAAACCGCGTATCCCCTATCGCGAAACGATAAAAGGCAAAACCGAAATCCAGCATCGATATAAAAAGCAAAGCGGCGGACGCGGCCAATATGGTGACGTTCATCTCAGGCTGGAACCGACCAGACGCGGCGAGGGATTCATATTCTCCGACGAAATCAAGGGCGGCGTCATCCCCAACAAATATATCCCGTCGGTAGAAAAAGGTATTGTCGAGGCGATGCAGGCCGGCGGTCTGGCCGGCTCGCCGGTTGTCGACATCAGGGTCGCTGTTTTCTATGGCTCCTACCATGCCGTCGACTCCTCCGATATGGCCTTCAAAATGGCCGCCTCGATGGCCTTCAAAGAGGGCTTTTTGCAGTGTAATCCCGTCCTGCTGGAGCCGATCAGCAAAGTCGAAATTCTGGTTCCGGAAGATTTCACCGGCGACGTCATGGGTGACCTGTCTTCCCGGCGGGGTAAAATCGCCGGAATGGATCCCGAGGGGCGTTATACCCGCATCCGGGCGACCGTCCCGCAGGCCGAATTGTATAACTATTCGGTCGATCTGAGATCGATGACTTCCGGCCAGGGTGTCTACTCGCGGATATTCTCGCATTACGAGGAGGTCCCGCGCGACATTACCGAGAAAGTTATCGCGGAAATCAAACAATCCCGCGACGAATAAATTCTGCAACTCCATCATGCGACTGAAGCCCCGCCGCTTTCGGGCGGGGCTTTTTTTATCATACTTTTCGTAACGTCATTGCGAGGAGGAACGAGCTTTAGCGAGAGACGACGTGGCAATCTCCACGTAAAAGACCAGCAAACGTGTAAGGCATCGCCCCGCCTTTTCCCCTCATAAAATGGTATCGAAGCGCATATAAAACATCCCTTTTTACCTCTTAATAACGTGAAAAATTCGTGTAACGTATTGTGGGGGTTGATAGTCCAATGAATTGGGTTCGTTTCGCATATTTTAACATCTTTTTTTTATGCTTTTTCCCGTGTAAAAAAAATGGAATCGTTGGGAGCTGGCGGTGGTGTTCTGGTGGCGTTTTTGTTTGGTGCAATATTCCATAATGGTAGCTATTGTGCCCGGCGGATGTCCACATCTGCCGGGATTCTTCCCTTTTTCATGTTTCTACATAACGGCCCCGACCCGGAATTAACTTTGATGTGGTAGGGATTTTGTAAAAATGTCCTGAATAAGAGGGCGCAGGTCAGCGAGCCGTGCGCTCCAGACGGGGGCGGCGACGGGCGGTCTGACAACTTAAAAACCAACCACTGATTAAAAATTTCCGTGCCAATTCCTGTCACAAATCCCGAAAATTATCATAAATTGGTTGAAATTCGTAAAATTCCCCAATTATGGATAAAAAAGTGATTGACAAATATTTATGAGTTTTGCTATAAATTACAATATGAATGTGGTAATATGATATGTTATTGTTATGTAGCACGATAAACCAAACTATGATAAGAGTAATTTAGTAATATTAAAAATAATTAATTATCGAAGGTGAATTATGAATGATGATTTATTGAAATCAATTGATCGTACGCTTAAGGCAATGTTAGGTTTTATCATTTCTTTTAATATTGATAATCCTCTCACTTTAAGTGAGCGCATTGCTAGGTTACATGATTTGGGTTTTAGGCCAAAGGAAATTAGCGAGGTTGTCGGTAGAACTGGTGTATACGTTAATAAGGAAATATCGCATTTGCGTAAATTAAAGAAGAAAAGGAGTAAGAAAAATGACTAAGGTAAAGTCGAGAAAAGAATCGTCCGTAGAGGACTTATTACGAGACTTGATGATAATTCAGCTCGGACTTGCCGGTATTGCACAGGAAAAAATAAGGGAAATCGTCGCCGTCGATATGAATCGTGTTAGCCGCATAGTTCAACATCTCAAAAAGGTGGATAAATAATATGGCTGCCAAGAAAATTAAATCAAAGAAGAAAAATGGCCAAGACGATCCTAATTATATTCGAAAGTACATGTTGGCAATAGAGCTTTTCAAGTTAGGGCTAACTCAGAAAGAAATCGGGAAACGTATACGAATGAAAACAGCCACAGTTAATCAGATGCTTAAAGGTCTTAAAAAGACAAAGGATAATAAATGAACAATGAATCATTATCAATCAAAAATGGGAATATCTCCGCAAAATTAAATGCATTACTCGCTTTAAACTTGCGAATTTTGTTGGGCGATTCTGACTTTTCATCGGTAAAAAAACGAAAACAGGGCATGGGTGAGTTGGTGGACTATTTCGCCGGTTTCGGTCTAGATGCAAAAGATATTGCACAGATTTTGGGTACTACAGTTCAGAGCGTTCGAACGCTACTTACACCAAAGCGGAGGAATAATTAATATGGCCCGAACTAGATTAGACCCCAATTTGATGCTTAAACTGGCGAATAAGCTGGATTTTCCTAAAGCACGCATAAATGTGATGGTTAGCCAAAAGGCCAACAAACTCGGCATATCTTCGAAGGCGGCTCTGGCAATACTGGCCAAGGAAAAAGGCATAGGAACATCCGTTTATCAACGGAAACTCGACCCTGAAATTCAGGCGGAAATAAGGTATTCATTACCTACTATAATTACTCAATCAAAGCCTGCTTCATTAGCTCGAAAATCCTCCAAGGCCAAGAATAACCAACAAACCGCAGTCGGGAAAAAAACATTACTTAAAGCCGCCGTAGAATATGTCATACAAGACGTTGAGCTTCGTTCTCGGTGCGAGGATTTATTACTCGGCAAAGCACATTTCGATAGGGCGATTAATCAGGCGACTCTTATATTGGAAGATAGAATTAGAAAAAAGGCAAAGCCATCTAAACGTCTTGTAGGTGAAAGTCTGGTTGGTTTTTCAATAAATGCCGATTTGGCTCAAACAGTATTGAAATTGAGCACTAGCAAAGAAGAGCAAAGAGGTTTATCGATTATTATTAAAGGTATTGTGCCTGCTTTTAGAAATACGACCCATCACCATGTCGCTGATAATTTTGCTCGAGAGGACGCTCTTAAGGTTTGTGGATTTATTGACGTATTATTACGTATTATAGATAATTCTACAGGATAGCTTACCGGTGTCAGTAAAGTAGAGAAGGAGTCTCCGACCTCCTGCCATCTTTATTTTTGGCAGGTCTCGGGGAGACCTTCCCTACTGCTCTAATCTATTTCAGCCGGGTAAATCGAAACTGCGGTTTCGACATCTTTATTTAATCTTTCGCGCTTCGCGCGATTGTCAGGAGCACAGGGCTCACTGACCTACCTTTCTATTTAGATGAGATGCCGAGGTAAATCTGCAGCAGATTTGGACTGAGTGAACTATAAAGATGAGTGTAACTCGCCTCCACCGTCGCGGCGATATCCCCTATATTCTTTCGCCAGCCCAGTCCAAGATTAATCCCGAGAACGGAGGACTTCCGGGTCGTGCCCGAGGATTGACCGTCGTTCGGCTCGGTAAGAATGATCTCGTAAACACCTGATCCGGCACGGCAATCTATGGCTGTGGAACGAGAAACCACCGGACTGATGATACCGCTCAAACTTAATCCGGAAACGGCAAGGTGCCTCAGTGGCGACGTGGTGCCGGACGAGTCTGCATAAAAACGAGAGTAGATTCCATCGAGTCTGGCCGCCAATCGATGTCCGTCAGACGAATAAGACAGATAGCCCATAAATGCCCTTCCGGTCTTTGGCCTAAACCGGCTGCCGGTACCAATGGCGATGCCGCAAGATAGCCCGATATTGATTTTGCGGCGGGACGAAACAATGGCGGGCTTGTCGGCCGAGATTACTTTTGAATTTACGACGCTCGACGGCGATAAAGAGTTCGAATCGACTTGGACAAGCGAAAGTAATTGTGAAGACGGCTCCTCATTCATAGTTATAGCCGTGTCGCCGGCATAACCGGCAATTGCTTTAATCTCCGATTCACATCTCGCAATGAAGTCCCTAATTTCCTGGTTTTGCGGATCTATGACGAGAGCTTTATGCCAGGAATTAATTGCATCCTGACAACGTGATTGTCCATATAATTCGATTCCCGCGAATTTATAGCAGGTGAACAGCATACTTTGCGCCATCTCATTGCCGGGTTGAAAAGCGACTACATCTTCAAAAATCTTCGCTGCCCGCAGCAGATCACCCGCCTCATACAGAACTCGCCCGCGCTCGATTTTCTCATCGATATCTTCCGGCTCATTACTCCAAACAGGCGAACCAAAGGATGTCATAAAGGAGATTAAAAGAGCCAGTATATATAGTTTTCTATTCATTCCAGAATTACGACTCGTTATAAGCGTATTCTACTCATCGGAATCCCCGCATGATCACTTAAACGACAAATCCGTAGCCGGTCAGGTCGATACCCCTGCGGTTTCGACATCTTGATTTAATCATTCGCGCTTCGCATGAAACATGCTACGCATGGTCCATGCTCGCGCGATGTCAGGAGCACAGGGCTCACTGACCTACAATAATCAAATTCCCCACCAAATCAATGTTGATTTCCTGACCGACCCCTTATATAGAATATAAAACTAAACCGGGATTGATTATGGTCATATCCGAAAAGCAATTAATGATGGCAGGTCTGAGGCAGACCTTCCCTACCGCTCTAATCCGCCCATCTCTTTGCCCCACAGGCTATTACGCTTGCTTTCACAGGGGAACGACCAAAAAAAGGATTCCTTAAATATGCGAAACGAAGCCATTTTGTTGGTGCATGGGGACATACACCAACCACGGAATAGACAACAATCGTGCAACTACAATATCAACATGCAGTCGCCGTAGCTGTAAAAACGGTATTTCTCTTTGACCGCCGTTTCGTAGGCATCCAGAATCTTTTCCCGCCCGGCAAAAGCGGAGACAAGAATAGCCAGTGATGATTTAGGAAGATGAAAATTAGTAATCAGATGATCGACGACCTTAAACTCATGACCCGGCTTGATGTACAGGTCAACATAATCGGAAAAGGGCTGGATGTTACCGTCGATGATTTCAGCCGCTTCCAGCGTCCGCACCGAAGTCGTCCCAACGGCAAAAATCCTGCCGCCGTTTTTACGAACGCTGTTTATCGCATGGGCGGCAGTTTTCGAAATCTCGGCGCGCTCCGGGTCAACGACATGCTCGTCGATATCATCGGCTTTTACCGTCTTGAACGTTCCGTATCCGACATGCAGTGTAATCCGGATAATCTTGACACCTTTATCCTCGATTTTTTTAAGCACCCGATTGGTGAAATGCAATCCGGCCGTCGGCGCCGCAACCGCTTTGGCCTTTCGCAGTCTGGCGAAAATCGTCTGATACCGATTCTCATCGCTTTTTTCATCGGGCCGATGGATATATATCGGCAGCGGAACGTGGCCGAATTTGGAAATAATCCGCGTCGCCTCGGTTTTATTTTTGAATTTTATATAAGATTTCCCGTCGGGAGTCTTGGCAATCACTTCGACACTCGATTTTTCATCGAAAAAGAGGCTCTCCCCTTCCCTGACGCGTCGCGTCGGATGCGTCAACACTTGCCAGCAATTTTGCCCTTCATATTCAGTTTCTTCCAGAAGAAAAATCTCGACTTTGCCGCCGCTTTCGCGGCGGGCAAACAGGCGGGCTTTGAAGACCCTGGTATCGTTAACTACCAGGGCATCCCCCTCCTTAAAATAATCAACGATTTCGGGGAATTTGTGATGGCTGAGTTCGCCGTTTTTGCGATCCAGCACCATCAGCTTCGACCAATCACGCTGACGGGTGGGATGATAGGCGATAAATCCTTCCGGCAAATAATAATCGAACAGCGACAGGTCCATAATAAAATACGCTCTTATTAAATATGTCGGGTTAAGAAAGGAAAGATTTAGGAAATGTCAAGCAGGAATAAAAGCCATAAAAAAGGCCGGATTTACCGGCCTTAGGGGATAAGGATAAAATTTAAATCAGGCAACGCCGGCCATTTTCATGAAAGTCTCGGCCTTGGTGTATTCTTCGACCAGTTTGCCTTTCAGATTTTCGACAAAGGAGCTGTCAATTTTGAAAAATTCGAGGACGTCCGGATTAAGCTTACACCGTTTCAATTCCGCTTCTTCACTATGGAAATTAAAATGCGCCACGTAATCGGCCAGATTAATCAGATAGGCAAAATTATCGCTGGCATTTTCGAGGTTCGGATTGTGATGATAACCGACCGTATCGGCCATCCGTTCGGGGAGCTTCCATGTGACCGCCAATTGCCGACCGAGCTGGGCATGATTAAAACCCAGAACGGCAATTTCGGCGGCGGCTTCGGGAATTTCCGGATTTTTCTCCATGTAATCCATTATTTCCGTATGCTCTTTCTGCAGAAAGCAACAGAAAACAATTTTCCCGATATCATGAATAAGCCCCGAAGAGAAAGCCGGATCGGGATTAAAGACGTTACCGTCTCGAAAATCGCGGGCAATCACCCTTGCCGACAAAGCGGTAGCAAGCGAATGACGCCAGAAATTTTCATGATATTCCTTGAAATTATCCTTCGCCTTGAACATACTCAGAACCGAAGCCGACAAGACCAGATTTTTTACCGCTTCCAACCCGATTATCATAACCGCCTGTTTGACCGACTCGATCTCGCGGGACAAACCGTAGAAGGCGGAATTTGTAAGTTTGAGCACCTTCACCGACATGGCCGGATCTTCGGAGAGAATATCGGCCACATCGCCGACCGATGTCGCCGGATCATTGAGAACTTTTTGTATCTGCTCGAAAACAATCGGCGGGGTCGGCAAATTTCTGATGTTACTTATGACCTGCTTTAATCTATTCTCCAGTGATGTCGTAGTCAGGGTTGTCATAAACATCCATTCCTCTTATCAATTGCCACATTCGGCAAGAACGGCCCGATTACCGATTTATGCCGCCCCGATCAGCTTTTGCCGTCGACGAAATGCGGCGATGGTTCCGCCTCGCGGATGTATCGTAATATTTTGCTGCTGTTCTGTAATTCTTTCAATTCATTTTTCAGACGGTCATGGCGGCTCTTCAGATACTGCTCATTTTCATGGACCAATCCGACATTCTTCTTGACCATCGTAATGATACTGTTGACCAGCTTCTTAACCTCCGGCGATGCGGCGGCAATATTAAAGAGCTTGAGATTTTTCTCCCGAAGAGCGGCGATTTTGTTCTCCGATTGTTGGATCCGCTTGTGGCACCTTTCGATTTCCGTAAACAGATCGAGCAGTTTTTCATCCTTCTCGTACTTAATCATATCCTTCTGCTTATCGATGAGGATATATAATGATTGATAAAAAGAGTATTCCTCCTTAAGGACAAAAACTATTTCGCGCTCAAGCTTTGTGATTTGATTGAATTCCATGTTGTCTGGCCTCTCTAAACCGATAATGACAAACTTTTGGCCGGTTGTTCGACTTTTGAACCTTTGCCCTGAGATTTATCACGGCTCACATTCTCCACCAGTTGTACCCAGCCGTCACGGACATTATTTAATATTTCAACGGCATCTTCAATCATTTTCAGATCTTTGGTAGCCTGAATAATGTTGATCTGCTCAATAAGATAGACATAAATTTTCGACAATTTTTCGGCAATCTCCCCGCCCTTTTCCTCATCGAGCGTGGTATACAAATGCACGATAAACTTTTTGGCCTTTTCCATTCTTTCGTAACCGTGCTGAAGTTCATTTTTGCGATAATGTTCCCTTGCCCGATACAGATTGCCGATAACACCGTCATAGATTTTTATGACCAACTCGGGCATCGACCGGCCGAGAGTATCGGCCGCATGATAATTTTGCAGGCGACTATCCATTGGAATTTCCCGATGATAATAACCAATTATTCGATAACGAATTCAGCTGAGCAGTAAGATAGGTCCCTTCCGATTGATATTGCGACAGTGCGTCTTCCATCGCAAGGAACTGATTATACAAATCTTCTCGCCTCGTCTCCAGACGGGCATCGTAATCATCGATCTGCTTGGTTATCGCGTCGATTTGTTTATTCAGGGACGACGTCCGGCGGGCGATCGAACCGTCGATGCTCTTCGTGATATTATCCAGAGTTTCATTCATTCGGGACGCCAGTCCCTTGACGACCGAAACAGTCCCCTCGGCTCCGGCGCCCAGTTGATCGGGTGAAAAGGTCACTTTAATTTTCAGGCCGTCGGTGGTCGGATTGCCCTCATTGCCGGTTAGGACCTGACCCTTCCCGGTGGCATTCTCACCGTTTATAGTACCTTCGACATCAGTGCCGACATGAAGCATGCCGGTGCCCAAACCGAGGGCGGCAAAGCCGCTATTGGCAATCGATGAAACCATTTCAACTTTGGAAGCGGAACCATAGGTACCGCTGCTGATTTTCAAATAACCCTGACCCCCGATATCGACCCATTGAGCTTTCACACCCTTATCTCCGAGTTTGGCATCAGCATCGATACGAGTTTGAATCTCACGAGCCAGTTCGGTTCCGCTGTTGTACGTTCTTTCGGAAAGAATGAGGTCTTCCGAGACCGTACCATCCACTATTATTTTGAGGACATTATTGGTGGCATCAAGCGTTAAAGGTGACAGGGCCGGGTCGGTAATTCCGGCGCCCTGGAAGAATCCTTTTGTCGCCGCCTGTGTAATTTCAACATTATAATCCTCACCCGGTTTGGTACCGACGGAGGCGGAAATAAATTCAATATAGGGAGAAGATGACGCTCCCGAATCGATGAAAAGCTTGACCAGATCATCGGTATGCTTCTCAATAGCATTCATAAGCGTCGATGAATTGCCAATCGTGAGCTTGCCGTCGGCGTCGCTGCGAATGCCGATCGCCGACAGGCTGCTGGCAATACTGTTCAGCCCGCTGATATGTTGTGTCGTCGTTGAGCGGACGGTCGACTGCATCACTTGCAATGAATAATCGGCAAAAAGAACGCCGGATTCGGTTGTATCGGGATCATAGGTAAATTGCCCGTTGATAAAATCCATTATACCGTTATAATCGTCAATCATATCACTGATCATGGTTTTAACGGCCGAGGAATCAATCGCGGATGAAATCGTCACCGACTCACCGGGATCGTTGATTTTTTTGACATTAACAGTCAGTCCGGGAAGTACATCTTTGAATTCATTCGACTGCGAATTAATAATGATCGGCGAACCGCTGTTGCTGCCATCGGAACCGACCGAGATTCGTGCATCGGCCGCCGATTGAACCAGAGGTGAAAACGCGGTTACCTGAAAAGTATCGCCCGCGACCAGATCTCCGGCCGAGAAGGACAGCCTAAGTCCATCGGCACCGTCACCCACCAATTCGTATTCGGCATCAGCCTGCGTCACCAGTATCGACTCATAGTTGACACCGTCAACGGTCCAGTTGATGGTAATATTGTCGCTACCTACCGTCTGAGTGCCGGTTCCGCCGACTGTAAATGTATATACTTTGTTTTCGGTTCCGGTGTATGATGCACTCGATCCCAATGAGATATTCGATGTCGAGCCGGTCGAAAAGGAAACTTCCTCGGGAGTATCAAAAGAGCTATTGACGAAATCCAGCGTATTCCCACCGGTAAGCGAGACTTCGAAATTGATATCATTGACCGCGCCGGTCTTGTCGGCCGTCAGCAGCAACCGATACGGATTTGACGAAGAACCGTCATTAATGATGGTGGCGGAGATGCCGACATTGGCATTGTTAATCGCTTCCTTTATTGCCACCAGGCTGTTATTACCCGACTCAATATTAATTGTCGTCGGGCTGGCATTCCCTACGGACAATTTTATATAACCGGTTCCGAACGAAGTTGTCGTGGCATCGTCGAATCCCTGCGAGGCCAGTTGATGGTTTTGGGCCAATGACAGGACTCTGAGATTATATGACCCGGCCGTAATTTTATCATTGGCCGTCGCCGTCAGGACCGACTCGTCGGAGACATTTATACTGGCCTTATTAAATGACGACTCCCTTTTCATAAGAGAGACCTGCGACTGCAGAGCAACGAACTTCGCCAAGATCGCCTGATACGCCGCCACCTGCTGAGTTTTAAAAGCCTTATCCTGCTCCATGAAGGTGACAGGCACCCTTTCGGCGGTGATCATGGAATCGACAATAGATTTGGTATCGAGATTCGAGGCGAGTCCCTGAATTGAATTAGATGCGGGCATATTTTCTCCTATGATTTAGAAATAGAACCATATAAATAACTTGTTTATCGCTGTCAGATTAAGTGTCAATCCATTAACTGTTTTCCCAAAATCCATTCTGTTTCGGAGCTGAATTTGTCTATAAAAATTATCGGAATATTTTGCGATTAATTGAGTTGCATGATTGTAAAACCGGATTATCAAACGTCGATTCGGGATAAAAAAAAGAAGCTGGTGGGGGGATTTCCCCACCAGCCTTATAGGACTTACTTAAATAGCGACAGAACAACCTGCGGGACCTGGTTGGCCTGTGCCAGCATGGCGGTGCCTGCCTGCAGCAGAATCTGGTTCTTCACGAAATTCGACATCTCTTTAGCCATGTCGGTATCGCGAATGTTGGATTCTGAGGACTGCAGATTCTGAGATGCAATTCGGAGGTTTCTCAGATTAGATTCCAGAGTGTTTTTCTGGAAACTACCGAGAGTGCCTCGAGCGGTCGAAACCTCATCAATGGCCGCATCAATCACCGACTGGGCATCTTGAGCGCCCTGGACAGTGGTGACATTTATCTGCGCCAGCGAGGCAAACATATTACCGGCTATATCATTGCCCAGCCACGAGCTTGACATATTGGGGAGGCCGATGCTGGCCGTCTGGCCGACACTGGCACCAATCTGGAACACAAGTGACTGATCGGTGTTGGTAATAGTCTCCGTGCCGCCATTCGAGGTCAAACCGAGTGAAATCTTAAGCGATTCATCGCGAGCGGCATTATATACTATCGTATTAACACCGGCGGTAACAGCTGTTGACGGGCCGGAGTCGAGACGGACGTCAAAAGAAGCGGCGGTTACATCCAGAAGCATATTACCCAGATTAACACCCTGATTGGCGGTCGTAACCGTAATTCCAACCGTACCGCGGCCGGACTCGCCGCTGGCCTTATTGGCGATAGTCATATCCTGGGTGCTCTTATAATTAACGGCCGAGATTGTGTTGGTATAATTATCGAAACCGACCAAAGCATCAATACCGTTAATCGCGACCGTATCGGCTATCATGCCAAGAGCGGCGCGAGCCGTATCGACACCATCAAGACCGGCGGTAGCATTCATAAGCTGCAGACTGTAATCGGAGCCTTCATCCATCAAGGTGAATTTGATTTTGTCGGTGCCCTCAGCCGAGGCTACGATATTGGCGACCGAGCCGGAAACGGTACCGAAACCGCCGGAACCGACGGCATTAATCAATTCGGTATTAATCGCCGTGACCAGCGATGAAAGCGTCGAATAGGTGCCTTTGGCGATGGCTATGGTAGCCGAAACGCTTGAAGCAGCTTTATTGACATTCAGGCTGAAGCGGAGGTCCTGATCGGAAATACCGCGCGAATCGGAAGCATTGGTGAAATCAAACCATGCTGTTCCTGTCGCGGTTGTGGTCGAAGAACCGAGGTAAAGTGAATATCCGGCACCGGCATTGGTCGTTTCGAAAACTAAATTGCCGGCGGCGTTGGTTGCGGCCACGACTTTGCCGACCAGCGTGGAATTGGCGTCGATGGCGGACTGCCAGGCGGTGAGCAACTGGGCATCAGTCATACCTGATGTTACATCGACACTTAAGGTTTGCAGACCGGTCGGTGATTCACCATTCTCCTGATAGTTTAAAGTGACTGAGTAAGTCCCCAGTACACCATCCTCGGTAGCCGACGCGGCTAAAGCCGCGGCGGAAAGTATCTGGGCGGCCGAGCCGGCGGTTCCGAATCGAAGACCATTGTTCCAGGCATCAAGAACATCAATCGAGCCGGAGGTCTTGCTGGCCCCGGCCGAAGCCTGAATAACATCGATATTATGAATACCATCGGTCAAGTTGTAAGGTGTGACCGCACTATTGAGCGAAATGCCATATGACGTCGTATTCAAATTGGCTGTCGAATCGGAAGTCTTGGTGGCGGTGATTGAATGGGCGCCGGTGCTGAGGAAACTCTCCTTGATGGAAACCAGGGAAGTATTGGAGCTGGTGATGGTGGCGGTGTTGGCTTTGGAGCCGTCAAGAAGTTTCTTGGTTCCGAATTGGGTGTTGGCGGCAATTCTATCAATCGTTTTAATGGCGTTATCGATTTCAGCCTGATCGGCTTCGAGCTGGGCGGTGTCGTTGAAACCTTCATTAGCGGCGTGAATGGCCAGTTCTCTCATGGAAACGAGAAGGTTATTAAGCTCATTAAGAGCACCCTCAGCGGTTTGAATCATGTTAATCGAACCTTCCGAGTTGGAGATGGCTCGATTCAGACCCGCGATCTGCGCCCGAAACTGCTCGGAAATGACCAGTCCTGCCGGGTTATCCGCGGCCTGATTAATCTGGTAACCGGACGACAATTTTTCCATCGATTTGGAAAGATTCGACGTGGTTAGAAGCAGATTCCGGTGCGCATTAATCGCTGCAATATTGTTATTAATGCGAAGTGACATCTGTTAATTCCTCCTTGAATCTTGCCGGGATTTCCTTATCTCCGACAAGCCTGTCATACCCTCTATCGGGCTACATCCAATGTCACTTACCTCCTATAAAAAATAAAATGCGGGTTTTTTCCTCCTTGTGCACCTCCTTTTCATACTTTTGAATTCCTCGGTTCAGATATTTGTTTAATTATGCTTTATAAACAATTTTGATATTTACATCGGCAAATACCGGAAAATCTTTATTGGCATACGCGCCATAGATTTTCGAGCGTATTTAGGCAATTAATAGTCTATGCGGGCGTATGGGTTATTTTGATTTCGTCAAGGCGGTTTTTAGCCGGCAGAAATTCGGGATTAAGGCGCAGGATTTGCCTGTAACCTATTACCGCCGAATCGATATGACCCAAATTATAATAACATTCGGAAATATTAAAAAGCCCATCGACACTGTTTGGATTTTTCGTCAGGAATTTCTCGAAATGAGGAATCGCCGCCGAATAATTTTCCATTTGCGCGAAAAGCCCCCCGATTGCCAGTTCGATCTCAAAATCGTCCGGAGCGATTTTATTATAAGTTTCCAAAAGTGTCAGCGCTTCCCTGGATTTTCCAAGCCGGATTTTCGTCAAACCGAGATTTCGATACGCCGCGACTTGATTATCGTTGATTTCCAGCGCCCGGGCAAAGGCCTTTTCGGCGTTTTCATAATCACCCAGTTTGAAATAACAATTAGCCATATCATTGACGGCCTGATCGTCAGTCGGATTTAATTGCAGATATTTCTCATATGTCGATAACGAATTTTGATAATCGCCGCTGTCGTAATAAGCCCTGGAGAGAAGCCTTAATCCGTCGGCGTACTCCGGTTTAATGGCGGCCAGTTTTTCAAAAATAGGAATCGACTTATGGAACTGTCCCTTATTGGCCCAGTAAACGCCGTTTCTTTCGAGAATTTCTACATTCTCGTCATCCAGCTCCATTGCTTTATTAAGATACTGCTCGGCCTTATCATACTCCTTGTTCAAACCATGGTATCTGGCCCTGTATAAATGAGCCAGACCGGAATCGGGCCGGAAATCAAGTTCTTTATTTATATAAATAAGCGCCCTCTCCATATCTTTACGGTCAAGATAGATATTGGCCAATCCGATATAGCAATCTCCGAAAGGCTCCTGCTCCTGCAGGGTTTTAAGAAAATACTCTTCGGCCTCGTCCGGCATTTTCCGAGACTGCTTGATTAATCCCAACCAGTAATATGCCTTTTCGCGCGCATAGGCGTAAAGCATAATTATATTCAGCTTTTCTTTCAGAGGATCGAATTCGGCCTGCTCATCAAGGTATTTCAGAAAACCTTCCTCGGCTCTCTCATAATCTTCCGTGCGGGCATAAATTTCGGCGAGTGAATAAAGAGCATCAAGAAAATCCGGCTTTAATTGCAAGGCCTGACGACAAACTTCGATGGCCTCTTCATATTTACGTTGAATAATATATGTCGTGATTATTTGATGAAGCGCCTGAAGATGGGTATGCAAAGTTCCTTCCGGATTAGTGTCGCTGAGATCGGCCGCGAGTTTTGCATGTTTCAGAAGCAGTTCACATTTTTCATCGTCGGGAGCCGGATTGTAACTGCGAAGAATCTGGGCATAATTAAAATGGACAAAAGGATCATCCGGCTTTTGCGTTAACTGTTTTTCCAGCAATTCCCTGGACCGGGCGAGTTTTTTTTCCATGATTTCCGGAGAAAGATCGTAACCGTAATGCTTTAAACGAATGCCGACGCGAAGAATTACTTCCCCGGGCTCATAATGCAACTGGTTGTGAACGATACCATCATAATAGAAATTGCCGTCACGCCTGAAAAACCGATTTGAGGGCAAAAAGGAAGTCGTCGCCCCGGTCTCTTTGTTCACATTAAAAACATCAATCGCGACAATCCGGTATTCATCCTGGTTAAGCGCCTGCCTGACCTTCGGGACGTCTTCCTGGACGAACTCCTCATCGGCGTCAATGACAAAAATCCAGTCGCAGGTCGCCTTGGACAACGAAAAATTACGCGCCGCCGAAAAATCGCCGTCCCACTCGCGATAATAAACTCTGGCGCCATATGTTTCGGCAATCTCGATCGTCCGGTCGGTGGAACCGGTATCGACGATAATTATCTCATCGACCCAGTTGCGAATCGATTCGAGACAACCGGGCAGAAGAACCTCCTCGTTTTTCACGATCATGCAGGCCGAGACGGTCGCCTTGTTTTCCAGCGATTTTTTCATAAGGCGAAGTTCCTGCACCTGCGAGCAATTTTTTAAGCCTTTTTCGACGATTCTGTCCGCCTCTTTGTACTCCCCTTTAAACAGCAGGAAATTGGCCAGATTCAAATACGGATGATCATACGACGGGTTAAGTTCGATGGCCTTCAGAAAAGCTCCCCGAGATTTTTCAAGGTTATCTTTGGCTTTGTAAGCCAATCCCATAAAGTTGTACAGCAGATGGAGATGCTTATGCGACAGATATCCGGCGCCACCGTCTTTTTTAAATGCCTTTTTGTGCAATTTTAAAAATGTCTCGGCATTTTCCAGACATTTGTCATAATCTTTATAGTTTGAATAAACATATGCCAGGACGAAATAAAAATCGCGATCGTCTTTATTGATTTCTATACCTTTTAACGCTTCGGTTTCGGCATCGGTATAGTTATTGTCATTGGCGTACGCGAAAGCCAGCAGCCGATGATAATTTAATTTTTCCACCTCATTCTTGAAATCAGCCCGGTCAAGAGTCTGCAAAAGCGCAATGGATTGTTTGAGTTTCTTTTGAAAGTATAATCCGACCGCTTTCTCCAGAATACGACCGGCTTTCGAAAGGGCTGTCTCTCGGACGGGGATCGATGCTTCTGTTCGCTTTTGTCCCGAGCGCTTTTTATTCTTCCTGGCTTTGGGCATATTATTTTACACGCCGACCAGAGTTTCTTCAGGTTCCTCCTGCGTCTCCGTCGATGGCGTCAAATCCGCGCTCTTCAGGATGTAATGTTTAACGCGGTATTCGGAATTTACCATTACCAGCTGTTTGGCCAGACGACTTTCGGTGTTAATCAGAACCGGACCCTGTAGATTAACGCTCATGCGCTGCGGGTTTTGAGGAACCGTGACAATTACGTAGGTTTCGACAGTTTTGACATCGGCGACCAGCAACTCCTCGATCTCTTTCGGATTGACTTCGATGCGATATTCGGGGTAGAAAATAACCGGATTGACGACCAGAAAGGCAACCGCCGGGTCTTCCAGCGACTGAAACCAGAGGAACGGTTCGCAATCCTCCCGTTCGATAATGCAATATTTTTTCAGTTGTTCAAAACCAAGAACCGGTTTTTCCATGGTGATAATTTTTTCATCGGGAATTTCCAGTTCACCGAATCTTAAAGTAGATATATTCATTCATCAATCCCTTGTTAGGTTTCCTCTAATTTAGAAATTGCAAAAGTGTCGGCTGTATAATTTTGGCGGAAGCAATCAGCGCCGCCTGATAGCTGTTTTCCTGAGCGGCCAAATCCGTAACCAGTTTGGTCAGATCGGCATCTTCTTCATTACTCAGCAGCTGGACAAATTCATAGTTGAGATCCGACAACCGGGAATTGGTGGCATCAAGACGATTCACCTTGGCCCCGACCGACGCCAGATGGCTCAATATTTCCTGGATGCCGTCTTCGAGGTTACCGATCATCTGGCCGACAATTTCCTTGTCGCTGTTCTGCAAGGCGTCGATCAGGACCATCATCGAGCCCATAATATCCGTCGAATCCAATATACCCAGCTCCCGGGCGGTCCGGCCGGACCCCACGTCTCCGATTCTCAGGGATTTATCGGTCGAGGTTGAGACTATCTGTATCCCTGTCTGAGCCGTATTAAGCGAGGCGGAAACATCCAATCCGCTATTGTTAATGGCGTTTATCCAGTCTGCCACGGTGGTATAGGCCGAATTGCCCAAATCTAAAATCGCAAATGTCATACCCTGGGAAATTTGTATCTGACCAAGATCAAATCCGCGGCCGTTATTCAAAAGCGACAGCGGTGTCGAAGTCTGAATTATCGGCCTTAATCCTCCCCCGACTGATCCCATCGAAAAATTGCCCAGTAATCCGAGATCAGCGGCTGTCGTTTGATTGATACCGGCTTCGGCGACGGTGAAATCCAGTTTCGGATTTAAGGCCCCACCATTCAGAACCGGGTTAATTTCACCCAGGAGACCCAAATCACCGGCGGTCGTACTGGAAGCCGAGGTTTCTTCGATTTTCAGCCCCAGCGGCACACCATTGGCATCGACAATGTCGATCCCGGTACCGGCGGCATTAATCGAAGCAGTTACATTGCCGACCGACGGATTCGAATAAGCGCTGGTGGCAGTATTGATGGCATTTATAACATCATTAATCGTCGAGCAGGAGCGGATGTCGACTTCCACATGAATCGTATCCGAGGCATTTTTTATCACTATAATGCCGTTCTGCATATCGACACCGGTGCCGGAGTTCAGATTCGAGAGTGGTGTCACACCCGAGATTTGTCCGTTATCAATCGTGGTCAGACGAAGATTGTTCCCTTCCAAGCCGTAATCGGCTGTTAAGTTATTTATCGCATTAAGCGGATCGGCGACAAGATCGGCGTTTATCTTGGCGATAACATCGGCAATGGTTGTTTCGGCGCTAATATCGATAGTGGCACTGCGACCGAGATTGTTATCGGTAATCGTAAAAGTCCCGGTGGTCATGTCGATGCCGTTGCCGAGATTCAAATCAGCCACGGCGGTGTTACCGTCAATGCCGACCTTAAAATCGGAATCGCTGCCGATCGCCGCCAGTTGACTGAGGAAGACATTGGAGCCTAAAAGGTTGATACCGACTTTCGTGCCGGATTCGATGTCCACCTGTATATTACCGTTGTCGCCGCGATACTCGACACCGTAAGCACCGAGCCGGAAGGTTTCGGTCCCGGTTCGAAAACCGGAGAAAATATATCTGTCGTCCACTTTCGTGTTTCCCAGCGAAAGCAATCTGTCAAATAAATCACGAACCTCGTTGGCGGCCACTTCGCCGGCATTGTCATAGGTGTAACTATCATCGCCGGCCATATCGACGGCCCTGTCATAGGCATCGGTAATAATATTTTTTGCATCCAGAAGTATGCTGTCATAGCTGTTGAGCAGATTCCGCGAACTGGCGATATTATCCTGATATTGCGATATTTCGGTAAGCGTCTTCCGGTAGCGTAAATCTTTTTGGGTTCCGACCGGATCATCGGACGGTTTCGTAATCCGGCGGCCCGAGGACATCATCGACTGCAGATTCATAAAGCGATCCAGCGAACGATTCAGGTTGTACAGAACCTGGTCCGAAATCATCTTATTGGTTACTCTCATCGCTGATAATCCTCGCCGCTATAATTTTTTGTGGACATACATATCGTTTTTACTGATAATCCATTCTTATTCGGTCGATTCATGACTGCTCTTACCGGTGTCCCGATTTTTCTTTTTGCCCGACTTTTTGTACTTAATATCAGGTGGTTTTTTCTTCCTGCCGGTCTCGCCGGTTAATTTCTCTTTCAGGATTTTCATGACGCCGGCCAGATCCTGCTTGACCGATTTGGCCGCCTTGCGGTTTTCCTCCTGGATTTTAACATATATCTCTTCCCGGTGCACAATTACTTTTGACGGCGCCTCGATACCGATTCGAACCTGTCGGCCGAAGACGCCCAGAACGGTGACCTTTATATCGTCACCGATCGTAATTGATTCCCCCAACTTCCTTGTTAGTATCAGCAAAACACCCTCCGTGGTCTAACGATTTTCGATTTTTCAGCTACTTGCCAACCACACCCATCCCATTGATAACCACGTCCAATGCTTCATCCATGGTAGTGATTACTCGCGCCGCGGCATCAAAAGCATGTTGATACTTTATCATCTGGGCCATCTCTTCATCCAGAGAGACGCCCTGCACCGATTGGCGTGAGTTTTCCGTTTGCGTGACAAGTAACTCATAATCCTCTTTTAAATTTTGCGATTTGCCGGTGTCCATTCCGATTTTTCCGACCAGCGACTGATAAAAGTCGCTTATGGTCGTGGTTCCCCGCGACATCAGCAGGGAGTTGCGCAGATCGGAGATGGCCAGCGCATTTCTATTGTCACCCACTTCGCCCGAAAGCGATGCCGCGATATTGTTGACATCATTGGCGATATCGCCGGATAAACTGATATCCGCGGCCGAGACGTGTGTCGGATTGAAAAAGTTTATACCGGTCGTTGTACCATCCAGATTGTACCCGGTTTGATGCAGCGCGTTGACATTGGTAACCAACGCTTCGGCCATATCATCCAGCGCCTGCGAATATTCGGGAATAACCGAATCGCGAAGATCAACGGCGCCCTTAAGCTGACCATTCAGAACCTTGATGGATCGCTTTGTTCCTTCCCAAACGATCTCATTGACGGCCGTCGCCCCCGCCCCTGCTTTATACGTGCCCAGCCTGTACGAGGAGGTGCCGTCGACAATCGCCAGCGAACCTATAAAAACGGTAGTCTGCCCGTTTTCCATTTCAATCGTATTGACGTCGACATACTGGGACAACTCATCGATTAACAAATCGCGTTTATCCCGAAGATCATTCGCATTTTCCCCTCCCGACTCGGTTCGAGATATCTGTGCATTCAGCGAGGCGATTTGGTCGGCCCGGGTGTTTACGTCTTCAATTGACATGGCTATTTCATCATCTACATTTTCCTTCAGAGTGCTCAGCTGATTATAAATTCTATGAAACGCGGCGGTGAGGAGATTGGTATTCTCCTTTAATGCATTTCTGCTGCCGGAATTTTCCGGATTATTGGCCAGATCCGACCAGCTATCCCAAAATTCATTCAGTAAACCGCTCAGCGAATCATCGCTCGGCTCGGCGATCAGCGATTCGATTTGCCCCAGCGCTTTGTTCATCGCATTCCAGCGACCGAGCTGCTTGTTATCCTGGCGGTACTGCTGGTTGAGAAACAGATCCCGTATATGATTAATATTAATCGCCTGCACACCCGAGCCGACCGGGCCAACCGGATTATCGAAAGGATCGGTGGTCGTTATGGCGACTCTCTGCCGCGTATAACCGGGCGTGTTAACGTTGGCGATGTTATGCCCGATGGTGTTAAGCCAGAGCTGATGGGTCGAGAGGGCTCGTTTGCCGATTTCAAGGCCGCTGAATAATCCCGACATCAGGCTCTCCTGTCCAGGGCAAGATTATTCTGTGAAGATTTGGTCTTTCCCCCGCGATGATAATTATTTCCGGGTTTTCCGAATTGCGTCAGCAGTTCCATGGTTTTCATAATGTTGTCGCGCGAACGGTTAATCAGCATTTCATTCTGCGACCGTGTCTTGTTAATTTTTTCGTTGAGGTCAAGAATGGTCTCTCGGATTCTATCCAAAACCGAGGCCTGACCCGGCGGCACCGAGTCAATCAGCCTGGAAACGGTCAGGTTGTCGGTAAGGTTTTTCTCCGATGATAACCTCCTGATTATCTCTTCCCTTTTTCGAGCCAGAATCGAACTATTGATCGTTTTTTCGCGGAGCAGCTCGGTGATTTTGTTCAGTTCTTCGATGTCCCCGCGCACCAGCACCTGCTGCTGCCGATCAAGCAATTCCAGAAACGTTTCAAAAAGGGACGCCTCCTGTTTTAAAACCTTTATCAATTCCTGAACGAGTTCAGAATTTGAACTGTCTTCATTAATTTGGTTCGGCATTCTACTAATTCTCTTTAGCTCTTTTGGTTATTTATAATCAGGCGTCTCATTTTCGAGACTTTCCAAAACCGTTTGGACATAGCGCCGCGTTTCGGGATATGGGGGAATATCCCCATATCGCGTGACCGTTTCCGGACCGGCATTATACGCCGCCAATGCTTTCTTTATGTCACCGAAACGATCGATCATCTGTCTTAAATATTTGGCGCCGCCCTCGATATTTTCATGGGGGCTAAAAACATTATTTACACCCATATCGGCCGCGGTCGTATCGGCCAGTTGCATCAGGCCTTTCGCGCCGGCGGCGGAGACGGCGCGGGGATTACCGGCCGACTCGGTTTTGATTATCGATTTCAATAATGTCGGCTGCAGTCCATATTTCTCGGCCGCCCGATTAATAATATTGTCATATTTCAATAAAGCATCTTCCCGGCTGACAGCTTTGCCTTTTTGAATTTTAATCGCCGGTGATTCCGAAACCTCGTTTTTTATCTTGATATATGATGGTTTCGGAAGGGCATCCTTGATTTCGGAAGACGACTCATTTTTCGCACCGTACTGTCGTTCGAGAGCTTTCTCCATCGATCGGTATATCATATCGGCGATGCTTTTATTGCTGCTGCCTGACATCATCGTTGCCAGTTCCTGATCGAAAAGTTGCGTGTACACGTCTTTGCCCATATCGTTACCCAGTCCGATTTTATCGTCTTCGTAAGCCTTTGGTATGGTTTGACGCATCGATTTGAGAATCTGGTACATAAACAACGATTCCATATCTTTGGCGGCTTTATATAAGCGCCTTTTTTCGGTCTTTAAATCGGGCTTATTTTTCAAAGGCGAATACTTCTCGGTGTTCTTAACGGCGATATCTGTGGCAATAGTATTATTCATAAATGTCAGAGAATTACCAATTCCGCTCTGAGGGCACCGGCCTGCTTGAGAGCTTCAAAGATGGCGATTATATCCCGCGGTGTGGCGCCGATGAGATTCAGGGCGTCGGCAACGTCAGCCAGCGAGACGGTCTCTTTAAACTGTACCACCCGGGCCGGTTCATTATCTACCGCGATTTGATATTCGGAAGTCTGCACCGTCTCACCGGCGGAGAACGGTTCCGGCTGCGAGATAACCGGGCGCGAACGGATATTGACGGTAATATTTCCGTGCGCAATCGCGACCGGTGCAATCGAAACGTATTGCCCGGCGACAATCGTCCCGGTCCGTTCATTAATGACGACCCGGGCCGGCTGATCGGGATTTATCTGCATGCTGCCGATGTCGGCGATAAACTCGGCCCGCTCGTTGCGATAAGACAATGAATCGGGAACGACAACGCGCACCGTAGCGGCATCCTCGGTATAGGCGGTCAGGCCGTATTTGGTATTGATTTTTTGCATCATACGGAAGGCGGTATTATAATCGGGCGATTGCAGCGTCAATAAAATATCATCGTTTTTCGCCATACCGTTCAGTTTGCGGATGACCTGTCCGCCGCCCGGGACGCGCCCCACCAGCGTGTAATTATTTATGATTTTGTTACCGTCTTCGACCTGCACGTTAAATCCGCCGATCGATATCGGACCCTGCGCCAGAACATATACCTGACCGTCGGATGAAGACAACTGCGTCATCAATAATATCCCGCCCTGCAGCGAGGAAGCATCTCCGATCGACGACAGCGTGACATCTATTCGGTCATTGACGCTATAGTTCGATGACAACCGCGCCGTAACAATCACGGCCGCGACATTCTTCACTTTTAATTTGTCGGCGCTGACCGTCAGCCCCATTCTTTCCATCATATTGGCCAGCGACTGCATCGTAAATTGCGTCCCCTTGCTGTCGCCGGTTCCGTCAAGACCGATGACCAGACCATAGCCGATAAGATCCAGTTCATTATCGGTATGGATTTTGGCGATATCCTTTATTCTCGTCGAAGCCTCGGCGGGAGGCGCGAAAAAATACAACATTAGTAAAAGCACGGCCATCAGAAGGGCCGGAAATGATACCGGGGAACATATAAAACTTCGCATCCCGACCTCCTAAAACAACCAGTTAAGAAAACGCATGATGATTCCGGGCCGGCTGGAATTATTCGCCACGCCCTTGCCGGTGTAGGCTATCTCGGCATCGGCAATCAGGTAGGAATCGACGGTGTTCTCGGGCGTGATATCTTTTTGACGCACGACCCCGGTCAGTGAAAGCGTTTCCTTATCTTTCGAGATACCGATTGTCCGGCTCCCCTTGACAATCAAATCACCGTTTTCCTTAACACCGACAATCGTGACCGACATCTTGGCCCGCAGCGATTGTGTCCGCGTATTCTCACCTTTGCCGTCGAAGGAATTCTTGTTCTCACCGTCGGCGCCGAAAAGCGGAATAAAATCGAGCGGTCCGACACCCGGTCCGCCCGAAGTCGAAAATTTACCGGTCTTTTCGGTTTTGGTTTGCGACTGGGTCGCGGCATCGGAGGATTCGTATATCAAAACCGTGAGAATATCACCGACTTTATGCGCCTTGATATCGGTAAAAAGCGAGTTGGCCTGCCCGAAATCACCCCCCCAGACTCTTAATGAAAACGGAAGCAGAAGAAGTATGGCGGTAATCAATAAAATCCTTTTTAAATTCATGATTTCACCTCAATGTGAAATGACCTGAACTGTCTTATCATCCATAACAGTGCAGGCGATTATTTTTTTTGACTGATTATTCCTGATTTTTATCGGGTCGCCGATATAGCCGGACTGAAGCGCCGTCCCGCAAGCCGATATCTCCAGACCGGTTGATTTATACAGGATGGAAACCTCCTGACCGGAGGTAATGGCGGGAATGGTCTCAAACATCCGGGAAGTTAGAATTTGACCTTTGCCAACATTCCGTTTTGCCCATTTACCTGATAACTCGTCTTCCGATGTAACCGGGTTCTCGGTCAGCGAGGTTATTTCCATCCTTTTAATCATATATTTTTCGGGTGTCGGTATTTCATACCGCTTGATTCTGTCGAGTGATATCAGGACATTTTCAAAATGCCTGACTTTAATCCTGATTTGCCCTTTTTTGATTTCATCATTGTTTTTGAGAAATTTGACCTGAAGCGAAACGGAACCGCGCGGAACCAGCTTCGCATCAGCAATCGATCCGGCCAGAGAATTAATCGACAGGCTGTCGAATGCATCGGGATTGATCCGGATTCGGTTGGTCTGAATTTCAATATCGCAGCGGGCGGTATCGATGCTATAAAGCGATATAATCTTATCTTTGATAATACCGTCCAGATCGGCTGTGTATGACATCGTCGGCATCATTATGATACATATCAGGCAAAATAAAACGATGAGATCGCCACGTCGTCCATCATCCCGACAGGTCGGAATTCGGACTCCTCGCGATGACACATTCAGCAGATCAGCCATATTCATTCCTACCGTTTCAGATTATTGGCGATCTGAACCATATCCTCGCTTGTCTTGATGACTTTGGAGTTCAATTCGTACGCCCGCTGGGCAACAATCATGTTTACCATCTCATCGACGACATTCACATTGGATATTTCCAGATAACCCTGATCGATTTTTCCCAATCCGTCCTGCGTCGGCGTGCCCAGAATCGGTTCTCCCGAAGCACTGGTCTGCACGAATAAATTATGGCCGACCGCCGAAAGCCCGGCCGGATTAACGAACTTGGCCAGTTCAATTTGTCCGATGTTCTGCGGCTCATCATTTCCGACAAGCAAAACCTCGACGGTACCATCGATACCGACTGAAATCGAAGTGGCATCTTCGGGAATATTCAAGTCGGGGTAGAAAAAGAAACCATCGGCGGTCACCACCTGACCGTCGGCCGAAATTTTGAAGGCGCCGTCACGAGAATAACCGATCGTCCCGTCCGGCATTCTGATCTGGAAAAAACCATTTCCGGAAATCGCCAGATCAAGCGGGTTGCCGGTCGGCGTCAAATCGCCGACCGAAAATTCGCGCACCGTCGCGACCGGTCTGGTTCCGTAACCAATCGCCAGGTTGGTCGGTATTACCGAACCGAGGGCGGTCGCCGATCCGGCCCGACGGTAATTTTTATAAAGAACATCCTGAAACTCCACCCGCGTTCTTTTATAGCCGTTCGAACTGACGTTGGCCAGATTATTGGCGATATTATCGACATTCATCTGCTGGGCGAGCATTCCCGATGCCGCCGTATGCATCGCTTTTATCATGATGTTTACTCCTTACGAATTTTTTATCTTACTCTTCCGACATTGGCCATCAGCTTCTCCAATGAATCATCCTGCGCCTTGACCGCCTGAGCGTCGGCTTCATAATTCCTGAAGGAGATAATCATATTGACCATCTCCTGGATAATCTCGACATTGGATGATTCCAGGTATCCCTGCCGGATGGCAAAATTGACCGCCGCCGCCGGTTCGATTCCTTCCGGAATCATAAAACCGGTGCTTTCGGTTTTCTGAAGAACCGATTTATCTTCAAAATCCACAACACGGATATTCGCCTGGGCGGTATTATCGACTTCGACCTGCCCCGATTCGGAAATGCTTATGTCACCGGAGCCGACATTAATCGGTCCGCCGTCGCCCATAAGCCGATTCCCTTCCGGATCAGCCAGGAAACCCTGCGGATCAATGGCCAGATTCCCGGCCCGCGAATAAAGCAGGTCACCGGTCTCGGTTTCATAAACAAAGAATCCGTCGCCTTCCAATGCGAGATCGAGCGGATTATCGGTTTTATCCAGAGAACCCTGCTCATAGCTGGTATAAACCTGATCTATCATCGGTTGCTCCCAGTCTGATTTTCGAATAGTTTGCCTGGCCTGTGCCCGGGACAACTCCTGTGTGAAAATCATATCTTTTCTGAAACCCGGCGACGAGGCATTGGCCAAATTATTAGCGATGGCCTCCTGCTGCTTCAGGCGGGGAAGCATGGCTGACGCAGATCGATATAATCCTTTGATCATAGCAATATTTCTCCATCCTTCTATTAAGCAAGGCTCATGCCATAGTAGAATGTGGCCCGCAAGAGCGGCGTAACATACAATCTTTCAACAGATTAGATAAGATTCCCATCGGCCCCGCAAAATTCATAAAAAGCCAAATCGGAAATTATTTCCGAAGGTTGCCAACAATTCTTCCAATTTTGATTAAAAAAATAAACCGTCACTGTCTGAATTGTATCGGCAGCGATTTGATGCAAAATTTTTCATATTCGATCAGGACTCCGATTTTATTCTTGCATATCGGCCCGAAAATCATTATATTTTTTTGAGTTTATTCTTTGGTACTTATGGGGTTACTACTGGTTTAATTGTTCTACGATTAAAGAGATTAAAAAAAGAGAATACTTGCATTGCATTTGCTGTTATATCCAGTGCAATATTTGAAGAGGCCCTATGAAAACCATAAAAGTATCCCTGATTCTGGCTGCAATAATTATTTTCCCGGGCATCATGGTCCTGGCCGACCCCGGTATACCCGATACCGTCCGCATCGATTCGGTCTCGGGCATGGCCGGTGGGAATATTGTTCTTCCAGTTTATTTCTATAATGATGAAACCATATCGGCCGTTGAGTTGGTTTTTGATTTTGATAATAATAATTTGCAAATCGATTCCTGTTCGCTGGAGGGCAGCCGAATTACAGGATACACAAATATTGATACGGCTTTCAGCGATTCAGCCAATTTGTTAAGTCTTTTTTTGTATACTTTTCCTGAATTTATCGGGCCTGGAAATGGACTGCTTTGTAATTTGTACTTTACTCTTTCCGGTTCGGCCGGTAACCAGACTTTTCCGATTACCAATGGCAGTTGGCCATTTGGCCAAAATGAAATTAGAACAACCCGGTTTGCCGATTCGGCGGCATCCAGTTTCATCTTCCCGGAATTCGTAGACGGCAAAATACATGTCGTTGAACCACCCCCCAGCCCCGACTCGGTCTGGGTGCAACGAATCACCGGGGCACCTGGCAATACCGTGGCGGTCGATATTTATGGGTATAACGTCGAATCTCTCTCTCTGATCGACCTGGCACTGGAGTATTCCTCCGACGACATAGTATATAATGATACCAGCTTTGTCGGAACGCGCGGAATCTCAGCAGTCACGAAGTCGATTGACCTGCGAAGTCAATTACGGCAAATATTGATAACTTTGGCATTTGATGAAGTAAATCCTTTGGAGCCGGGAAGCGGGCCGCTGGCCACGATTTTATTCAATATCGAACCGAGCGCCCCGGATGAAATGGTAATAATCGATTCCACATTATTTTTGGGATCGCAGCCGCTCGAATTTACATTGACTACGGGTGAAGGCGGCGGAAAATTTACACCTTATTTTACCTATGGCTACGTCGATATTAAAACCTCGACCGATGTCGAGCAGCGCTACGATCCGCTTATTCCGGACGATTATGCTCTTGAGCAGAATGTTCCCAATCCATTCAATCCGACGACGCATATACAATTCGATTTGCCGCGTCAATCTCATGTTCGGTTGGACGTCATTAATGTTCTGGGGCGGCATGTGAAGACGCTGGTCGAGAAATCACTCCCGGCCGGAGTCTATACCGTCACCTTTGACGGCAAAGACGATAACGAACAATCGCTGGCGTCGGGCGTATATTTTTATCGTCTGGAGGCGGAGGGATTCTTACAGAGCAAAAAAATGATTTTACTGAAATAGAGATTGTGGACTGATCATCTATCATCTGAAGACTCCCGCCGATAGCGGGAGTTTTTTTGTACTTTACTCGTTATATATATGATTAAAGGCTGTGATGAACATTGTAAAACGTCGTCGCGGGGAGATCAAATCCCGATTTCAATCGGAATGAGAACGACGTGGCGATCTCACATTTCGTCTCGGATAGATTGCCACGCCCTTCTTCCGATAAATCGGGTTCAGGGCTCGCAATGACGCTGAGAGGTATGGCGGGAGTTTTTTTCGTACTGCAACATAAGTGAGGCGATCTCGTCCTGCTCCTTCTGCAGTTGCAGTCGATATTCGGTTTGAAATGCTTCCTGTTTTCGTTCTTTCAGTTTTTCGTAAATCTTTTTGGCCCGTGTCGCTTTGACAAGCTCCTGCCGTTTTTCTTCCTGCTCTTTGCGGTAGGCACCCAGCATCTCCCGTCCGACCAGCTCATTTTTTTTCAGTTTAAGATAATATCGCGAAAACACCGACATAAGGTGCATATCGATATGGCCCCGAAGGTGCGAACGCTGTTCGCCCTGGATCTGTTTGCGAGAGTGATCAATATCACCCAGTGCCTTTTCCTGGTTAACGACCTTCTGGGTCGCCCGGGAAAGAATCTTTTGTTTCTCTTTTTCAATGTGATTTTTGAGCTGGAGTATTTTTTCCAGCCGGAAGCTGAACTTTTTCATCGGTCGTTTGCTCCGGTTGATCGCCCAGAATTTGACCGAGCGTTGTCAAAGCTTCGTCCAGGCCGCAGAATTCTTTAATATCCTGTCGGAAAAACCGATAAAGCGAATCTATTTTGGAGATGGCATAGTCGATTTTTGCCGATGAGCCTTTAACATACGCCCCGATATTTATCAGATCCTCGGATTCCCGATAGGTCGCCACAGCTTCGCGAACTCTCGCGGCCAATTCGATGTGCTCCGGTTGACAGATTTCAATCATCAAGCGGCTGATGGAATCAAGGATGTCGACGGCGGGGTACTGATTAATCGCGGCCAGCCTTCGGGAAAGCGATACATGGCCGTCCAGAATCGACCGGACGGCATCGGAGATCGGTTCATTAAAATCATCACTCTCGACAAGAACGGCGTACATACCGGTAATCGAGCCTTTCTCGTTGGTTCCGGCCCGTTCCAGGAGTTTCGGTAATAGAGCAAAAACGGAGGGAGTAAAGCCTTTGGTCGCGGGCGGCTCCCCGGCCGCGAGACCGATTTCCCGCTGAGCGATGGCGATTCGTGTCAGCGAATCCATCAACAGCATGACGTTTTTCCCCTGATCACGAAAATATTCGGCAATCGTGGTCGCAACCATAGCGCCCTTTATTCGAATCAAAGCGGGCTGATCGGATGTTACGACGACGACAACTGATTTTTTCAGACCTTCTTGACCGAGGTCTTTCTCGATAAATTCGCGAACTTCGCGTCCCCTCTCCCCGACCAGCGCCACGACGTTCACATCGGCCGAGGAGCCACGAGCAATCATCCCCAGCAGAATTGACTTACCGACACCGGAACCGGCAAAGATTCCCATACGCTGCCCCTGACCGCAGGCCGCCATGACATCTATCACTTTGACGCCGGTGCGCACCGGTTCGGTTATTCGTCTTCTTTTGAGGGCCTGGATAGGATGACTTATAATCGGCCTGGTTATAGCGGTCAAAATTCTTTTGCCGCCGTCAATCGGCTGACCCAATCCGCCCAAAACTCTTCCGATTAATTCATCGCCGACCGGTATCTTAAGTTGCTCGCCGGTCGAGATGACAATTGAACCGGGCGTGATTCCCGAAACCGAACCGAGTGGCATCAGTAATGTCCGATTATCCCGAAAGCCGACCACCTCGGCCCGAACTTTTTCACCGTTTTCAGGATTTTCAATTTGACAAAGATCACCGACCGAAACGGCCGGGCCAATCGATTCGATTATCAGGCCGACTATCTGGGCGACGCGACCCGATTGTTTGATAGTACCGGCGTTCCGGATACGACCGGCATAGAGATCGTACGGAATCGTCTTCACGACTCATCCTCATTTTCCCCAATTGCTTCGGCGATGATGCCCAATTGTGACTCGACCCGGGCGTCGATGTCACCGGTCGGCGTTTCGATGAAGCATCCGCCGTGGCGAACTCTCTTATCCGGCTCGATGATAATTTCCTTAATAACGGTCGACTCGCCTTTAAAACGATCGATTTGCTGCTCGATAATCGGAAGGTGATCGGGATGAACCTTGACTTTTATTCGTGATTTATCGACCAGTTTATCGATGGTATTATGGATGATGGCGGCGGTCACTTCGGGGTCGATGCGGGCGGCATCGCAGGTTACTCTGCTCGCGATTAAAACGACCAATTCGAGGATTTTGCTGCGAGCCTCTTCATAAAGAATCTCCCTCTGATTGGTGGCATCCTTTATGAGACCGGCGAAATTGTCAATGACCTCCTGTGCCTCGCGATGCCCGGTCTCGAGTCCTTTTTGATAACCTTTGTCATATCCGTTTTGGGCCGATTCTTCCCTTTCCCGGTTCAGCTGTTGCTCGATTTTCAGAAGCTCCTGAACCGGTACCAGCTTTTTGCCTTCAATCGTCGTCACGACCGATATATCCAAAAATATCTGATTTACTCTATTTTCGGCCTTTAGATCGGCCTCGATATCGGTCCGGTATTCCCCGATAATGACTTTTTCGCCGATAACCCCGGAACGATAGAGCTTAGACAATAACGTCCTCCTTACCACCGCGGCCGGATACGACGATTTGCCCCTCCTCCTCAAGCTGACGAACCGCCTCGACAATTCTCTGCTGGGCGGCTTCGACATCGGAGAGACGCATCGGCCCCATGAATTCCATCTCTTCTTTAATCATAACGGCGACACGCTCGGAGACATTGGAATAGATTTTTTCACGCACCTCGTCAGAGGCCGCTTTCAATGAAATCGATAGGTCTTTCGTCTCGACTTCTTTCAGGAGTCGCTGTATGGAACGATCGTCAAGCAGTACAATATCATCAAAGACGAACATCATATTTTTAATCTCAGCGGCGAGATCGGAGTTTTCAGCTTCGATTGATTGAAGAATGTTTTTCTCCGCCGAACTTTCGATCAGATTGAGGATTTCAGCCATCGTTGTCGCTCCACCTGATACCGATAAATCACGTGCGCTCTCCGTCGCGAATTGCCCCTCAAGAGTGGCTTCGATTTCTTTGAGAACGTCGGGCGAAATTTTTTCCATCGTCGCCACGCGGAGGGCGACTTCCGCCTGCAGCTCCGAGGGCAGTTCTGATAATACCGAAGCCGACTGATGCGGGCTTAATTGCGATAAAATCAGGGCGATGGTTTGCGGGTGCTCATTCTGGAGATAACCGGTTAACTGGCGGGCATCGATATCCTTGAGCAGGTTAAATCCGGAAGTCCGGAACGATGACTCCAGTCGGGACATAATTTCCCTGGCCTTCTTGACACCCATGGCCCGTTCGAGAATATCCGAGGCCAGGTCGATACCGCCCTGGGAAATATACTGGCGGGCCATGAAAATCTGGTAGCACTCATCGACCACTTTCTCCTCGATATCCGGCGGGACGTCGCCCAGATTGGCGATTTCGATTGTAATCTTTTCAACGTCCTGTTCAGGCATACTCTTAAGAACCATCCCCGATATCTCCGGTCCGAAAGCGACCAGAGCGATGGCCGATTTCTGCATGGGTCTCAGGTCTTCATATCTTAATTTCATTTATCCACCTTACTCAACCATCATTGTTTTGATAACTTTGGCGATTTCTTCAGGACGATGTTTGGCCGTCTCCTGCATTTTGTCGACCAGCTTCGGGACTCTCTTCTTTATCTCAATTTCCTCGACCGGCTCTTCCTCTTCGGTTTCTGGGCGGGTTTGACTTCCGACGGAAGCCGGTTTCATCGAAATCACTCTTGTCGACGTTTGCGGCAATATCCTGCCCAGTGCAATAAACAACTTTGAGGCTTTTTTGCGTAGATACAAAAAGGCGACGATCGCCAATATAACCAATCCCACTTTTTTGCCGATATCGTAGTACATTTCATATTGGTATATCGAATCCAGTTTTTCCTGCTCGTACTCCATTGATGTCTTATCGAAAGGCAGATTGACAACTTCGATCTGATCATTGCGCTCCGAATCAAAACCGACGGCGTTTTTCACAATCGCCGATATACGGTCGATTTCTTCCTGCGGCCGGGCCTGATACGTTAGCTCCATTACGCCTTTATCATTTTCAACTTCTTTATATGTTCCGTCAAGCAGGACAGCCACCGATATTTTATCGATGCCGCCGATGGAATTGACGATATGTTCGACCGTCTTATTTATTTCATAGTTGGTAACCGATGTTTCGACTTTATTTTCGTCACTACTCTCGGCCGTTTGCTCCTGCTTTTCCGAAGCGGTTTTGGCTTCCTCGGTTTTTTCCTCGCTGCGAACGACAGTCGAGTTGGGGTCATACAGTTCCGAGGTTTTTTCGACCTGCTGAAAATCCAGTTTGGCCGTAACCCGGACAATCGACCGGCCGACTCCAACCAATCCGTCAAGCATCGACTGCGCCTTGTCTTCAAGATACTTTTCGACGTTCATTCTGACCTCATGCTGCGAGGATGATAATCCGGCCAGTTCATCCGACTTCATATCCGAAGACAGAAGATTGCCGTCATAATCGAGGATCGATATATTTTCCGGTTTTAAACCTTCTACCGATGAGGCCACGAGGTGTGCGATACCGGCCACCTGCGATTTCGAGAGGCTGCCGGGCGCCTTTAATTTCAGAACCACCGAGGCGGTCGCTTCTTTTTTATCCTCCTTGAACAACCTGTCCTTGGGCATTACGATATGCACCCGCGCCGCTTTGACATCGGACATCTGCATTATCGTCCGCATCAATTCGCCTTCCAGCGCTCGACGGAAATTCAGATTCTGCAAAAATTCGGTCATGCCCAGATTGGATTGATCGAAGATCGCATAACCGATATTGCCCGAGCGCGGCATTCCCTGCGAGGCCAGCGATATTCTGACCTTATAGACATCACCGGAGGGAACCGATATGGTTGCTCCACCGTCGGAAAGCTCGTATGAAATCTTATTTTCATTCAGGTAATTGATTATCTCACCGGCCTCGGATGAGTCCAGATTCGAATAAAGCGTGGAATAATTGACGCGACCGAGCCACCCGGTAACGACAAAACCGCCAACGATAATACCGGTCGTGACCCCGATAAGCATAATCGCCTGACTGGGCGTCATCGCCCTGGCAAAATCAAGGAGATTTTTCAGCAGTTGTTTTAAGTAATCCATATTAATTCCTATTTATCGTCCTTCTGCCAAATCCTATGGCAGAAAATCAAAACCGGCCCAATTACATGGGCATTCGCATCATCGTTTGATATGCATCAACCAGTTTGTTACGGATCTCCAGAAGAAGATCCATAGCAATGCCGGCTTCCTCGGCGGCGATCATCACCTGATGCAAATCGGCGGCATCACCGCTGGCCAGAAGCTCCTGGGCTTTGGCCGCATCCATCTGCAGGGAATTAACCGAATTCAGCAGCTTTCCGAAAACCTCGGAAAAATGGGCGTCCTTATCTTCATTTAAGACTGCCTTATTACTATTTATTTCATTTTGCAGTCCGGGCACCAACCGGCTGATTGATTCGATTCCACCGCTCATAATTTTACATCCACGAAATTTCCCAGATGGGTTTGACGCGCTTCGTTGTTCGGGTTGTATTCACCCTGCTTGATATTGCTATATTTGGCGAAGAGCAGCTCCAGGGCCTGTTTCTCTTCGACCGATAACATATCGCTGAACATCCCCGGTTTTAATTTGACCGAGAGTTTGGAACCGGTCCGTTCGGTCTCGCCGGGAATCTTAACGCGATTTTCATTAACCCGGGTCTTATTCCCGGCGATGGCTTTGTTATCAACCTGAGGCTTATTCATCGCCTGGCGATAGGCTTCAACTCCGACGGGATTAATTTTCATATCTTACTACCTCTTTGAGTCTATATTTCCAGCGCATTCTTGGCCATTTCCTTGGAAGTCAGGACAGCCATCGTATTAGCCTCGTAAGCGCGCGAGGCGGTCATCATATCGACCATTTCATTGACTATTTCGATATCCGGCATTTTTACCATTCCATTTTCATCGGCGTCGGGATGATCCGGATCGTGCACCAATCGATATGATGAGGCCGGATCGGAAATCTCTTTTCCGGTCGCCTTCGAGACATCGATGTCATTGTTCGAGAATCGCTTTATGCCGGTCATGTGTCTGGCATCGGTTCGCAATAGTTTGCTTCGCGCCTGAGACATAACCGTCTGGAAAGGCGCGTTTTCTTTGGCCTCGGATACGATCACCCGCTTGCGGCGATACGGTCCGCCCTCTTTGGTGCGTGTCGTTTCCGCGTTGGCAATATTCTGGGCAACGGTATCCATTTTTTGACGCTGCAGCGTCAGGCCGGTGGCCGAGACTTCAATTGCTTTCAAAAATCCTGACATAAAAAACCTTACTTGCTTTTTATCGCATTGCGTAAAGCGGTGAATTTGTTGGCCAAAAGCCGGGCTCCGATACTGAAATAAATCTGATTCTGAGCCAGGTGGGCCATTTCTTCATCGATATTGACATTATTTATCCCATTACTTTCTTTGGATTTGTTGACCAATATCTCCGGTGCGCTATCCGATGAATTTCGGCCGGTGATATGCCCGGGGTGCGTCGTTACCATTTCGATATGACCATCTTTATCGATTGCTTTTCTCATTTCACCATGAAAATCAAGGTCGCTACTTTTAAAACCGGGCGTCGAAACATTGGCGATATTACCCGAAATTAATTTATGCCGCAACGACGAGACATCGAGGAACTTTTGCAAAAGCGGGAATCCGCTTTTGTCCAGTACCACATTTTTAATCATATTCGACATAGCTTTATCCGTCAGGACTTCAAGCAATGCCGATGCCAAGACTGCGAGAGCGAGTTAAGTCATAATAATTCAATTGATTACGAACATCCCGACGCCTGGAAGGTCAGTTTTTGAAGGAAACCTGTGCCTGATAAGTAAGAAAATATTTCCGATAAGCGGCCTAAGGTTTATAAAAATCGGACTTTGGTTCCGCGGCGGTCATTTCCGCGGTAAGAACAACAACATCGACTCGCCGGTTCTGGGCGCGATTCTCGGGGCTGTTATTCGGCTTAATCGGTCGATATTCACCATAACCCAGCGCCGAAATTCGGTCGGGTTCGATTCCATGATTTTCGACAAAATATCTTACCACCTCTGTTGCGCGGGCCGAGGACAATTCCCAGTTGGAAGGATATTTTTCGGTATTGATCGGTATATTGTCGGTATGGCCTTCGACGCGGATGTGGTTGCGGACACCACGCAACTGCTCATTGATAATATCAAGAGTCATTTTTGCTTTCGGTTCCAATTCGGCCGAACCTATTTTAAACAGCGCCGATTCCATTATGTGTATAACCAGACCGCGTTCATTGAGTTCGGTACTGACCAGTTTATCTTCGCCGAGCTTATCGAATTTTTCCATAATTTTATGTCCGATTGAAACCAGATGGCCGATTTTCATGACGCCTTTACCCGGTGCTTTGCCTATTTCATCACCTTTCTTGATGGCCACCCCGCCACCTTTCAGCACCCCGGAGAGAGCTTTAGACATCTTACCGAATTTCTTGGCATCGATTTGGGACATGGAATACATGACGATAAAAAAGGCCAGAAGAAGCGTTATAAGGTCAGCGTAGGTCAGCAACCAGCGTTCGAGATTTTCATGATCACCGGATCGTTTACGGCGGGCCATTATGACAATCCTCGCAAACCGGGCGAGATAAAGGACAGCAACTTGGTCCTGACCATCCGCGGATTATCGCCCGATTGAATCGAGACCACCCCCTCGGTGACCAAATCAAGTTTGGCCAGCTCTTCTTCGTGTCTCATTTTCAACTTATCACTGATGGGCAGATAGCATAGATTGGCCATAGCCACGCCCCAGAGCGTGGCAATAAATGCACCGGCGATGGCTTCCGCCATGCGTGAGGCGTCGGAGGTACTGCCCAGGGTATGAATCAATCCCAGGACGGTTCCGATAATTCCCAGCGTCGGCGAAAAACCACCCATTTTCTGGAAAAAGAGAATACCTTTTTTATGTCGTTCTTCTATATATGCGATTTCGGTTTCGAGTATTTCTTTCAGAACCGTAACCTCGGTGCCATCAATAACCAGTTGTAACGCTTTTCGGAAGAATGGGTCTTTTACTTTGTTCATGTCTTTTTCGAGGCCGAGAATTCCTTCGCGGCGCGCCTTTTCGGAAAGGCTGACGATATTGTCAATTGTCTGTAGAAGATCGGCCGATTGGCCCTTAAAAGCGAATTTGAGAAACCGAGGGAGGTTGCCCAAGGTTTTTATTGATGTCGTAACAATCGAAGCTCCAACAGTGCCGCCGATAACGATCATCATTGCCGGCGCCTGTACAATGGCCCCCAGATGGCCGCCTTCCATTATAAAAGAAACGACGACCGCCCCGATTCCCAGCATCAATCCGCCTATTGTCGCTATATCCATTTGCAGCCCGAATAGTTTTTGTTTATCGGCGGCGCCAAATGCCTTTTAGGCAAAAGACCCGTTTTCAGCCTCATCAATAAAAATATCGGCATTTTGCGCCGATTATGTAGTTTTTGCGGGCGGGATTTATTGGAGGAGATACGGAATGTCATTCCGATGAATCCTGGCACCTTAGCGGGCGGGACGGGGCGATCTCTTGTTTCGATACTCATAGATTGCCGCGCCCTTTTCCCGATAAATCGGGGCAGGAATCGGCGTAACAGAATCAGGTATTTAAACCGAGTTGGCTAAATTTTTATTATCAACGCTGCCGGCTAATCATCATTATCAAGATTATATTCGGCCAGCTTATTCCGGATAGTCCGCGGAGTGATATCAAGTACCTCGGCCGCTTTTGTCTTGTTGCCGTCATACTTTTCGAGCGTTTTCAAAATCAAATATTTTTCACTGTCGGCCAGCGACATCCCAATATCTATCCCGGGAATTTCATCGGCCAGCCTGCCCAGGGATAAATCGGCAGGAAAATCGGTTCGTTTCAAAGTGGTATCCGAAGACGTAACAACGCCCCGCTCGATATAATTTTCCAGTTCGCGGACATTGCCCGGCCAGTGGTATTTCAATAAGAGCCGCATTACTTCGTCATCGACCGAATTTATGGCTTTGCCGTTTTCCTTATTGTATTTCTCGATAAAATGCTCGACCAGCAGAGGGATATCTTCCATCCTCTCCCGCAAGGGCACGATATGAACCGGAATCACATTAAGCCGGAAATATAAGTCTTCGCGGAACCTCTCCTTTTTTATGAATTCCTTGAGGTCCCTGTTCGAGGTGGCAATGATTCTGACATCTATTTCAATCGAGACGCTGGATCCGATGCGCTCGATTTCCTTTTCCTGAAGCACTCGTAATAATTTAGCCTGCAAACCCAGAGGCATTTCGGAAATCTCGTCCAGGAGCAACGTCCCTGAATGAGCCATTTCGAATTTTCCTTTACGCTGCCTGACAGCTCCGGTAAAGGAGCCTCTTTCGTACCCGAAAAGTTCGGCCTCAACCAGATTTTCCGGTAAAGCGGCACAGTTCAGCTTGATAAAAGGACCCTCTTTTCGGTTTGAGCTGTAATGAATCGCCTTGGCCACCAGCTCCTTGCCGGTTCCGGATTCCCCCGTGACAAGGATGGTCGAGCGGGCGTCAGCTGTTGTTTCAATCAATTCGAAGACTTTTTTCATCTTCGACGATTTACCCACGATATTTTTAAACCGGCTGGCCAGATCGGAACGCAGGCGGCGATTTTCGTTTTTAAGCCGGATTAATTCCGCGGCTCGTTCAACTATCATCTCCAGAGCGTCGGGTGTAACCGGTTTCAGAAGAAAATCATAAGCCCCGATTTTCATCGCCTTGACCGCATTCTCCACTGTCCCGTAGGCGGTCACAAGTATCACCACCGTTTCCGGCTGAGCTTTTTTGATACTCCTGAGCAGATCGATACCGTCCATACCTTTCATTTTAAGATCGGTCACAACGATATCGTAAGCGCCGGCCGATATGGCGTCAAAGGCATTTTCACCGGAATAGACCGAGTCGACACTGTATCCGGCCCGTTTCAACGTGATGGTGAAAAATTCGTTGGCCAGCTTATCATCATCGACAACCAGAATATTCATTTTCATGTTATTTTCTCCTTAATCAGTCTTTTATGACCGGCAGCAGAATCGAAAACCTGGTCCCTTTCCCCTCTTTTGACGTCGCCGACAGGTCGCCGCCATGAGCCTTGACTATTTTCCACGCGATCGACAGACCCAAACCGGTTCCGTTTTCCTTCGTCGAAAAAAACGGTGAAAATATTTTGCCGACGTCTTCTTCCGGTATTCCCGGACCATTATCTTCAATAATAATCTGCGCCAGAGTCTCCCCGCCCGAAAGCTCGACTTTATCGCCATATTCTTTCTGCGCTTTGGCCAGAGGCATAATACCGGTCATGACGCACACCCAAGCATTATCTCCCCCGGCTTCATAACTGTTTTTTATAAGATTAATAATCGCCTGTTTAAAAAGCTGGCGATCGATATCGACCGTAATACTGTCTCCGGCCGAGAAACATCGTTTGATGGTCTTCAGGGACGTTTTCAGCGCCGGCTCGAAATCATCGAGGACGATATTCAGATAAGCGTTCAGATCGACACTCGCTTTGTTCACTTTTTCGCGTCGCGCAAAATCAAGCAGCGTTTGAATCGTGTTATTGATACTGTCGACACCTTCGACAATTTTTCGGGCCATATCTCTTTTGACAACATCATTGCCGAGATCGCGGGCCAGAAGCGACGCAAAACCGCCTATCCCGGCCAGCGGATTCCGCACTTCATGGGCAATCGTGGCCGCCATCTCACCCAGTGAGGCGAGAATTTTCATGCGTGATAGCTGCTCTTCCATTCTTTCCATTTTGGAAACATCATAAAACAATTCGACCGCCCCGACGATATCGCCGCTGCGGTTTTTCAGAAGTGAGGTGGATACTGAGAGTGATAAAGTCGTTCCGTACAACGTCCTGATTTTTTTCGAGGCATTATTGACCGTCTCGCCGATGCGGATAGCCTCAATGGCCGAACATTCCTGATTTTCACCGGCCAGAATAAACTCATCATAATGCCTGCCCTTGATGTCGCGTATATCTTCTTGCAGACCAAGCAATTTTCTGGCGGCGGGATTTACCAGCGTTACCCGGCCCGACTTATCGATAACGATGACCCCTGATGATAATGAATTCAGGATACTGTCCAGGAATTCGGTAACTGCTCGATTTTCAACCATGGTCGCCTGCAGTGTACGATTGACCGCCTGCAGTTCTTCGCTCTGTTTCTCGTACGTTTCTTTCAGTGATAGATATTGTCTTTGAATCTTATTTACGATTTTATTGAATGATGCATACGATTCGGCGAACTGCCCGATGTCATTGTCAATATCGATATCCATGGATTCCCTATTATCCATCGCAATACATCCCCTTTCTTCCGTGAAAAAGAAAAGAAATCGATTTTTCCTTGGCAACAAAAAACTGTAGACTTTTTTATTTGACGGAATTCCGATAGACAAACCGTTCAGATATTATCCGTTTAGAAGTCTTGTCGGCATCAGACTTCTTATCAATGATTTTATTCGCATACAAAATAAAGCGTATGCATATAGCCGGTTAATTTACAGCAGAAGATCTTCAGCCTCGACGGCTTCGATCTGTTTCCGACGCCGTTCGATTAATTCATCGAGTGTTTTAAACAATTTGTTGATATTGAACGGCTTGATGATATAATCATCGACCTTAAGTCGCAGCGCTTCGACCGCCGTTTCCACCGACGGAAAAGCGGTCATAATCACCACCGGCATGGTCGGGTGTGAATTTCTTAATTTTTTGATGAACGATAAGCCGTCGATATCCGGCATCTTCAGGTCAACCAAACCGATATCGTACCGCCTGCTTTTAATCGCTTCCAGTGCCTTTTCACCGCCGTCGAAAACCGAGACTCCCCAATCCTTCTCCGAAAAAAAGTCATACAGCAAATCGCGGATAAGAAGCTCGTCATCAACGACAATTATATTTTTTCGCCTCACCTGACACCCTCTTAATTATTACAGGATTGAATTGCCCATTAATTACTGGTAATCATCTCATAAGAGCTCAGGGCTTCTTTTTCGGTGGCGAATATCTCAAAAATGTGCGACAGCTGAGTTATATCGAAAATTTCCTGGACATAATCGGCCAGATCCGACAACGTCAGACGTCCTTTTTGAAGTCTGATTTCTTTCATTATTGAAACCAGAGCGCCAAGACCGGAACTGTTAACGAATTCCACATTTCCCAGATTGAGATGGATCGAGGATTTCCCGGAATTCAGGAGCCTCTTAATTTCCTCTTTCAATTTTCCCCCGTTACTCAAATCAAGACGGCCGGTCAGGGATAAAATTACAACGGTGCCGTGTTCCCTACTGTCAAATTCCATCTTTACCTCCGATATACATAAGGATCTTTAATATCTTCATACCGGCTTCCGTAAAACTTCATCCAAACCTGCATTCCGCCGGTACGATTATTTTTGCGGACCTCGAATTCATCGGCCATCTTTTCGATCAGGTCAATTCCCCTTCCCCCCTCATCACTGGAAGTCGGGGATTTCCCATTACTTAATGCCTTCATATCACAGAGGCCCTCATCAATAACATCGGCAGTGACAGCCTTATTATTAACCGATAAGCGGATTTCTATCGTCTTTTCCGGATTATATTTGTTTCCATGAATCAGGGCGTTGGTAAACGCTTCCGAAATCGCCAGCATAATTTTATGCATCGCTCGGGCAGGGATTTTGGCCTCCTGCAGGACCTTTTTTACATCGGTATAAGCCTGCCCCTCGGATTCAAGCACTGATTTGTAAAAAAACTTTGTCTGTCCCATAATCAAGGTCAGGTTATTCGTAGATTGACGAGAGTGAAATCGTCGACCGTGTCCTCGCTGGCCCCTTCGGCAAAACGATTAACCCATTCCTTTACTTTCATACAAAATTCATTCGGCGTAACATCCTTAACCGATAAAAAAACCTGCATGGCCCGTTCCAGCCCGAAAAATTCACCCTGCGCATTCTCCGCTTCAGTCAACCCGTCGGTAAACGCAAAAATAATGTCGTTTGCACGAAACTGTAATTCGCCCTGTTTGTAATCCATATCCGGAAACTGACCAACAAATGTACCGCCGGATCTCAATTCGAGCATTTCCTTTTTCGCCGCCGCCCAGAACAACGGTGGAAGATGACCGGCATTACAATAGACGAGTTCTCTTTTTTCCATATTAAATCGGGCAATAAAAATAGTTATGAACATCTCATGCGATTTAATAATCCCGCGGCACAGAATATTATTCAGGCGTGCTACCAGTCGAGCCGGATTCACCGACGGATCTCGATCCAGTTGCGTTTTGATAATAGCCGAGGCGGCCGACATCACCATCGCCGCCGGTACCCCCTTGTTGGAAACATCGCCAATGACAAACAGAAAATCGGCCTCATTTATTTTAATTATATCGTAAAAGTCGCCGCCGACCTCGTGAGCCGGAAAATAAGCGGTGCCGATTTCGACCCCGTCGATTTTCGCTTCCCTGTCCGGCAATATCGTCTCCTGTATCTGGCGGGCGATTTCCAGCTCCTGCTCGAATTTTTGCCGGGCCAGAGATTCTTTCAGCAGAATGGAATTGTCTATCGCAACGGCCGCGAAATTCATAAGCATTTCAAGATTGGTTTTATCATTATCGGAAAAATTATCACCCGCCGCTTTATTTATAATCAGGATCATACCGTGGCATCGGGCGCGGGATTTAATCGGAAGAGCAACAAAACTTTTTATTTGAGGACCGTATTCGAGTTTTTGATCAAATTCCGTTTCGATAATCGCTTCCTGTTTGTTATAACAATAATTGGAAATGTCTTCATCGTCTTTATAGATTATGCTCTTAATTATAGTATCATCCACCCCCCAATTCACTCGCGTAACCAGTTCACCTTTCTCCTGAAGTTGAATCAGACCAACTTCACCCTCAACCATACGTATCGACATTTCCATCACCACCGAGAGAATCGTTTCCAGGTCATGAATCGAGGCAATAAGTGCCCCCATCGTGGCCATATCATGAAGCGTCCATCGGGTTTTTTCAAGACTGCTTTGCAGTTCAAAGACATGATCTTCAATCGAACCGGTATGATTCATAAGAACTTATTCGGCATAAAAAGAGATGATTTTATGAAAAACGCCGCCATTAATCCATGAAATGGCTGTTCTGCAATGTAAAATCGCCCGAAAAAATAGGCGTCCGCCTGCACAAAAACGGCAGAAAGAATATCACCGAATATCCATTTTTACGGTTTTTTGAGGACAAAGCCCGACGTCCGGTAATACCGGATAACGGTAGGAAATAAATTAAAACATCTTCGGCGCTGTTTAAATGAGAAATATTTCGCAGCGTTCGTCGTAATAAAATCCGAGGATTTGGTTAAAGATGCTGTCCCACAAGCAATTCGACACTTACCGACAGTCAAATAAGGCAATTTTTATCCTAATTAATGCATTACATTTTTAGTCTGTTGACGGCAGTACATCTATGTTTCTATCTGTCGGATCGGCCCGGAAATTGCATGCAAATACACTTGAGAGGAATAATAATGAAAAAGCTCGCTGGCATACTGATTCTCTTAATCGTAACCGTTTCAGTCGCGAATGCCCAACTGACAACTTTCTCCACCGATTTGACAACGACCTTCAGGGTCGAAGATCAGGATATCAGGAGTTTGAACTACAATTACGATTTCTATGGTGGTAGTGGATATGGTTGGGATTACGCGACCGGAAGCTTCGGATTGAATTCAACATATTATTCCGGATTTTATGATTATGGGACAGGAGCATCAGAATCAGGCAACACCGGTGATAATAAAATTTGCCGGCCCGGGACCGCAACCACCCCGGAGCCGACCACGCTGATTTTAATAGGCATCGGTTTGGCCGGTATAGGAATAAGAAAAAAATTCTTGAAATAATAAACCAGCCCAGAGAAGATACCCGCTGATTTTTGCCGGTCGGCGGGTTTTTTTATGTCATCGTTTTTTGATTTTGATGCGAATCGGGATGCCTTCGAAATCATATCTTTCCCGCAACTGATTTTCAATATAGCGCAGATAACTTTTTTGAAGCAGTTTGGGATTATTGCTGAAAAGCACGAAGGTCGGCGGCCTGATACCGGCCTGAGTGATATAATAAAGCCTGATGTACTTGCCGCGAGCCGCGGCCGGCGGTTGTTTCTGCACGATTTCTTCGAGAAATGTATTCAGTTCGGCGGTAGGTAATCGACGGTGCCAGCTTTGGTACACTTTATCAATTAATGCAACGCTCTTGATTACTCGTTGCCCGGTCAGGGCCGAAATATAAATGATCGGAATATATGAAAGCGTCCGGGCATGCTTTTTGACCTCTGCCGTAAACCGGTCGGCGGTTCGATCATCTTTCTCGACCAAATCCCATTTATTGGCTGCCAGAATAATCGCCCTTCGAGCCGAGGCGGCATCTTCGATAACTTTCAAATCCTGAAATAGCAATCCCTCGGAGGCATCGAGAAGAACGACCGCCACATCGCAATTTTCGATAGTTCGAAGCGTTCGCAGTGTCGTATAATACTCGATATCTTCCGTGACTTTCGATTTCCGTCGCAATCCGGCGGTATCGATAAGTACATATTTCCGCCCTTCGAATACGAAAGGAGTATCGACCGCATCGCGCGTCGTTCCGGGAATCTCCGATACGATCGTCCGCTCCTCGCCGATAAGGCGATTTATGAACATCGACTTGCCGACATTGGGTCGGCCGATAACCGCAATTCTGACCGCCTCATCTTCAGCGGCGCTTTCTTCGACCGACGGCAGCAATGCGACAATACTGTCAAGCGCCTCCCCGATGCCCAATCCGACCGTCGCCGAAACCGCCATCGGGTCCCCCAGACCGAGTTTCATAAACTGAAAAATTTCAGCTTCATCGATATCACGGTCGACTTTATTGACCAGCAAAAGGACTTTTTTGTCCGATTTCAGCAATCGGGAGGCAATTTTTTGATCGATATTATCCACTCCGGTCTGGCAATCGACTATGAGAACAATCAGGTCGGCCTGTTCGATGGCCATCTCCGACTGCTCCAGAACCATCCGGCTGATGCCGCTTTTTGTCCCGGGGATAATACCGCCGGTATCAATCAGGTAGAATTCCCGTCCCGCCCATTCGCATAAGGAATAATTACGATCGCGGGTGACACCCGGCGTGTCATCGACAATCGCCAATCGCTTCTGCAAAAAGCGGTTAAACAGCGATGATTTCCCGACATTAGGATGACCAATCAGCGCCACCAGCGGAAAACTCATGCCGACACCTCTCTGAGCGTTTCAATCAGATTGTACGATCCGACTTTAATGTCCATACCGGCCTTTTTTTGAAATAATTCGAGCGAGAGATCATCCAGAAAAAGCTCTTCATTATTCAGGCAGTTGGGCGGCAATAGGGCAATATCATAATTTTTGTTTATTTTCCTGACCGCCGCCAGTAAATCATGACCGGTCAATAAACCGCTGACAGTAACATTCTTCCCCCAGAAACGGTTCCCGACCGGAAAAATATCAACCCGAAGTCGATTTTTTTTCAGTTGGGAAACAATATTGTCTCTGATTATCTCATAAGCCGATTCGCCGGTTATCATAGCGATTTTTTTATTTCGTTTTATACTCGACAGGGCTCTTTTGCGACGATTAAAATCGGTCAGGAATTTTCGCATCATACCGACTCCATTTTCAAACTGCTCCATCTCCTCATATTCGGACATCGCCGGTAGTTTCCTTCCGGCCAGAATATAAAATTCGTCGGCGGCGAAAACAAATCGCGAGCCACTATGCGCAAGGAAATCACTCTGCATTATATGAATATTATCAAGCAAATTTGCGGCTTCTTCCCTTGCGAAAGGTTTAAGTCGGGGCAGATTATTGCGGTATTTCGTCAATCCGACCGGTACGACACCGACTGTCTTAACACCCGGATAGAGAGCATATAAATCGTTGATTGTCTTTTCCAGATGATAACAGTCGTTAATTCCCGGACAAACCACGACCTGAGTATGAAACACAATTCCATTGCCGGTTAGATATTTCAATACCGGTCGTATCGGCGACAGATTCTTATTTCCGAACATGAATCGCCGCAAATCATCATCAGTCGTATGCACCGAAACATACAAAGGTGATAAACGCTGCGCTATAATTCGCCTTAAATCGTATTTTTTCAAATTCGACATCGAAATAAAATTACCATGCGTGAATGATAACCGATAATCTTCATCTTTAATGTACAAAGAGCGCCGCATCCCTTTTGGCTGCTGATGTACAAAGCAAAATATACATTTATTTTTGCAGGTCAGGATTTTATCGCTTTCGAATGTCAAACCTAAATCGGATGATTTCCTTATATTAAATAAGAGCTTGTCACCGGATGTATTCTCAAAAACCAGCCTTAAGTTGTTATCAGACGATTTGAACATATAATCGAGATTATCGTATACCGGTTGGTCATTGATTAAGACCAATTTATATCCTGGTTTTACTCTCCCCAACAGAGGCGAGTTTTTATCGACATCGATAATTTTCATAGCCATAATAAAAGCGGGCGATGGGGGTCGAACCCACGACGTCAAGCTTGGGAAGCTTGCATTCTACCGCTGAATTACGCCCGCTAAGTTTACAATTTTGAAATAAATCTATTCCTTCCGTCTCCGATAGTCAAGCGAATTGTGGATAGCAAAATTGATAAAAAGGAACATTCCATCCTTCACGATTGTTTGCAATATTACATAAAGATATGGTTAAAGGAGTAATAAAATGTCAAAATATATAGTAATCTTAACGGTGCTTCTTTTCGGCGTCGCTTTTGGCGGCGAGAAACAGAAGAGCAACAACTCGGGAGATAAAATGCAGGCAAATAATATAAACACAAGTACCGACCTTGATCTGATGAATATACCTTTCAAGACAATAACCGGCGACAGCGCCTCCCTTGCCGATTATAAGGGTAAGGTCGTTTTAATTGTTAATGTGGCCAGCAAGTGCGGCTATACGCCGCAGTACGCCGGGCTTGAAAAGCTGTACGAGAAGTATAAAGACAAAGGTTTTGTCATTCTTGGCTTTCCGGAAAATAATTTCAAAAACCAGGAGCCGGGCAGCAATGAAGAGATTCTGAAATTCTGTCAATCGAAATTCGGTGTTACCTTTCCGATGATGTCCAAAATCAGCGTTAAGGGTGAGGACAAGCATCCGCTGTATGTCGAGTTGACCGAAAAATCGAGATATCCCGGCGAAATCACATGGAATTTTAACAAATTCCTTCTTGACCGTAAAGGCAAAGTGGTCGCTCGTTTCGACTCAGCGGTCGAACCGATGTCGGATGAACTGGTCGGGCAAATAAAAAAACTTCTATAATCATCGTATGGCGGGAGTTTCCGGCTCCTGCCATATATAAAATTGGCAGGTCTCAGGGAGACCTGCCCCACTGAATTAATCCCATGTTTACCAATAGCTTATAAATTAATTGATTTTTGATTGGTAACATTGTCGTTTTTTTTGTATAAATCTTCATTTATGATGTATACAAAATTGAAAGTCTGCATAATTGTCTCTTAAAATATTCTGATTGATTAAGACCGAGTAAATATATGGCCAATAATCAAAGCAATAATGATATCAAGATAGGAAAACACTCCTCGGCCAAAATGGCGCTTCTGGCATTGGGTGTCGTCTTCGGTGATATCGGAACCAGTCCGCTGTATGCTATCAGAGAGTGTTTTCATGGCGAGTACGGCATCGCCGTCAGCCGGGAAAACATCCTGGGTGTCCTTTCACTCATGTTCTGGGCCCTTACGCTGATTGTCTCTGTAAAATACCTCATTTTTATATTAAGGGCCGATAATCGCGGCGAGGGTGGCGTTCTGGCATTGACCGCTTTAGCCAAATCCGGACGCGAATCGTACCGCCGGTTTCGCCGGCTTTTAATAATCGCCGGTATTTTCGGCGCCTGCCTTTTGTATGGTGACGGAATAATTACCCCGGCGATTTCGGTTATGAGTGCGGCTGAAGGGCTGCGCATTATCACCCCGAATTTTCAACCTTATGTCATTCCGGCCACTCTGCTGATTCTGGCCGGATTGTTTCTGCTTCAGCATCGCGGGACAGCCCGGGTCGGGGCGTTATTCGGCCCGATTATTCTCGTATGGTTCTCGGTCCTGGCGATACTCGGTCTGCGACAGATATTGCATCATCCCGATGTTTTCGCGGCAATCTTGCCATGGTACGGAATCGATTTTCTCCTGAAAAATAATTTGCATGGATTTACCGTTCTGGGCGCGGTGTTTCTGGTAGTCACAGGGGCCGAGGCTTTATATGCGGATTTGGGACATTTCGGCAAAAAACCGATCCGACTGGTCTGGTTTACTTTTGTATTGCCGGCGCTTTTATTGAATTATTTCGGACAGGGAGCGATTCTTTTGTCTCGTCCCGAAGAGGCTCATCATCCGTTTTATGCCACCGTGCCGTCATGGGCTATCATCCCCATGGTCCTGCTGGCCACCACCGCCACGATTATCGCCTCGCAGGCTATAATCACCGGCGTTTTTTCGCTGACCCGTCAGGCGGTGCAACTCGGCTATCTGCCCCGTATGAGAATAATCCATACCTCGTCGAAACATATCGGCCAGATTTATGTCCCTCAAGTCAACTGGCTGATGATGATAGCTACTCTCGCCCTTGTCTTCGGCTTTCAATCTTCCAGTAAACTGGCCGCCGCCTACGGTGTCGCCGTCACTTCTACCATGCTGATAACCAGTTTTCTTTTTTATGCCGTAGCGCGGGAGAAATGGAGGTGGAGCCGTATCGCCGCCGGGATTCCCTTCATAGCATTTTTCATCGTCGATTTTTGTTTCTTCTCGGCCAACATCAGCAAGATATTCCACGGGGCCTGGTTTCCATTAATAGTCGGAGCCGCACTGCTGATTGTCATGCTGACCTGGAAACGGGGCCGGGAAATTCTTAGCCAGCAGTTCAAAGCATTATCGGTACCATTCTATGAACTCCGCAGCCAGCTGGCCTCGGGCCAGATCCCGCGCATCAAAGGAACCGCCATTTTCATGTCCGGTCAGCCCGAAACGGTCCCGGTGGCGCTGTCACAAAATCTCAAACATAATAAAGTCTTACATACACAAATCGGTTTCCTGCACTTCAGCGCCGTCGAGATTCCCCGCGTTCCCAATCTGGAAAAAGTGAAAATCCGTGAGCTGGGTTCCGGATGTTACGAGATTATGGCACATTATGGTTTTATGGAATCTCCGGTTATCCCCAAGGTGCTGTCGCTGGCCAAAGATCAGGGATTGGACTTCCCGCTTGATACGACCAGTTTCTTTCTCGGGCGGGAGAAGTTGATCTGGGACGAGGGGCATACGATCAGCCGCTGGCGGGCGCACCTTTTCGCCTTTTTGTCGCGTAATGCGTACGACGCCTCGACATTTTTTGACATCCCCCAACAACAAATCATGGAAGTCGGCGTCCAGCTTAAGATTTAGCAGGCGGTAGGTCAGGAGCCCTGCGCTCCTGACAATCGCGCGAGGCATGCCTCATGCGAGCGCGAAAGATTAAAAAATAATCCTCATTTGAAAATCAAATATTGTCTCTAAATGAAAATAACTGCAATTAATGAACCCACAGCCGAGGAGGGCGACTACCAGCCCGAAAAGATAATATTTCGTAAGGATTTCATCCGACTTTGTCCTTGACAATCTAAATCCTTTAAATATATAATAATCTCGTTATTGAGTAAATTATCATATTCGCATATTTTAAAGAGGAGTGGAATAATATGAAATTGGAAAAAATTCTTGACCGCCTTAATTCATTTGAGAAGAATGCTTTTCTTAAAATAATTGACAGCATCATCACTGACAAACCACAAAACGCGAAAAAGATTGATGAGGTTTTAAGCGACAAGAGTAAAGAACTAAAGAACATGGACAATATTAACATCGCCAAAGTTTTTATTCTTGTTGAAAATGAATTTGCAAAACATGTAAGATCAGAATTTGTCAATGCGACTTCACAACTCGATATAGTAACAGACATAATCATCAAGGATGGCAATTGCATAATGAGACAGGATTGGTTTGCTCATCTATATGAGAATGAACTGAGGAATATCGATAAAAAACAATCCGTGTTGGAAAAGTCTTTTGATAGTGACATATCGGAAATTGACGAACAAAGGAAAAGGGACTATAAAACTTACCGGGCCTGTCTAAAAACTGCTTATTGCAATGATCTGGAAAATAATCAAGATGCAAAAATTACAAAAGAAGAGCAGTCTATTCTATCGTCGCTCTCTCAACACCTTGAACTATCGCAGGAAGAAATCAAACTTATTAATCACATGGTGGTTCCCGTCAAGAAGTACGATATTGATTCAGTAATCGGTTGGCTTAAAAACATCGGAGTAATATTTTATTCCCGGAAAAGCCGAATAGTCTATGTAGCCGATGAATTTGTCAGGATTTTAAGAAAGGTAAGAAACAAGGAGGTCGCGGATAAATTCTTTAGGCGGGTTTTGAGGCTTCTTCGGGAGGCGCAGATCAATCTTATATGTAAAAAACATAACATCAACTGGCGGTTGCCTCTCGAACAAAAAATCAGGGAAATTATCAGGGAGGGTATTTCCTTTTCTGGCGTCCTGATAAATGATATTTACAAAGAAGGCACGATGGTATCGGCGAAAAAGAAATTTATCAATGATTTATGTGGCAAAGGACTCAAAATATCCCCAGCTTTAAAAGGTGCGACCATTGAAGAGAAAATCAAAAGCTTAATTGCGTATTTCGAGGAAGTTGAACAAGATGAGAAAGTCGGCATATCGATCGACGGTTATGAAAAGCTGCTAATAGAAATGGGTGAGGTGCTGCCGAAATTCAACGCCCAGATTAAAGATACATTTGAGCTACAGGATGAAATAGTAACAAAGGGCGATTATTTGCTTGATTACAATATTAAACCAAGAGACATACTTGAAATAATCAGCGAAAGGGATCTTGAGGTTTTTTGCAAATCCAAAGAGGTAAAACTGCGGGGGAACCTTGTCCAAAATATATTAGCTGCTTATAAAGACGCAGATAATATATACCTTGAAAACTATGAGAACATTGGATTTAGGAATTTAAACGCACTTAAAGAAAATGGATTACAAGTAAATGAAAGTGAATTGGGTATAAAATTTGAAGACTTGACCAAAATCATATTCGCAAAACTCGGATTTAATGTTGATGAAAAACTCAGGAAATCACTGAATACAAAAAAAGACAAGATTGATATTGTTATAAACCTGAGTAACAATGAATTGATTCTAATCGAATGTAAAACAATAAAGGAAAGCGGCTATAACAAATTTAGCTCAGTATCCAGACAATTAAAAGCATATATAACTCTCGCCAAACAAAATGATTATAAGGTCATAAAATCGTTACTTGTTGCCGCGGACTTTAGTGACGACTTCGTAAAAGACTGTGGGCTTGACTATGAATTAAACTTGTCTTTGATTACAGCTTCTTCCCTTATAAAAATCCTGGATGGTTTTATAAAATCAAAACTTAAGGAGTTCCCCTATAAGCTGCTAATGAGAGATGTACTCATTCAGGATGAAAGAGTATTAAACGCGATTGAAAAATAGCATGCATACGCCGGAATGCCCGAAGGGCTTCCGACATATTAAAAAGTCGAAACCCGAAACGGGATTTCGACCTACGACCATTAATAAAATGGTGATAATTCTACACCAACGCGCCGACGATACATCCGATAGACATCAATAGTCCAACCAGAAGATGCACCTGTATCGTTCCGGCCTGGGCCGGAATCAACTCTTTGACTTTTTCGTACTCACGAGAAAATATCCGGACCGTTTTCAACGCTACAGGGAGTGATAGTAAGGCCACCAATGAATATGGTGTCAGTTTGGCGAACAGAACTAATAAAATCACCCCGAAATAACTCCCGAACATCAAAAAATAATATCCGATGCGCGCATGCCTGCGGCCGAAAGTCACCACCAGATGATTTTTATGCACCGCCTTGTCCGCTTCGTAATCGGGATACTGATTGATATACAAAATCGCGGTGATTAAAAATCCGATGGGAAACGACGACCAGAACGACAACCATGTGAACTGCCCGGTCTGAACATAGTACGTACCCATCACCGGCAGAATCCCGAAATTAATCAAAATCGCCAGTTCGCCGATGCGATTGTACGAAAAGGCCATTCTCGAAGCGGTGTAGAAAAAGCCACCCAGAAATCCGAGCCCGGCCAGGATCAAAACCCAGTAACCGGGTGTATTCATTGTCAGATAAATACCGGCTACCAAAGCCAGCCCCCAACAGATAAAAGCCGCGGAAAAAATGGCGCGCGCCGATAATATCTTATTCTGTATCATCCGCGAACCGCCGGAGAACGGGGTGAAATTCGGATTGATATCATCGTCCGTGGTTCGATGGTCGAAATAATCATTGGCCAGATTGGCCCCGGCATGGGCGCAGATTCCACCGAACAAGGTTACAAAAAACAGCCCCCAGTGAAAATCACCGGTAATGTAGTACGCCAGCGTCGCCCCGAATATAATCGGGATGGCAATCCCTGTAAAAAACGGCGCTCTGACCGCCAAAATCCATTTTTTTACCGTATTCATTTTTTAACTCCCGAAAATTTTTTCTTTGCAATTATACGTTCGAAAAATATACAGTTATATTTTTTTATCAAGATTCTTCTTCGGTTTTTCGCCGGCCGGTTATTTTCACAATAAGAATCGTGAGTTCATACAACAGATAAAGCGGCCCGGCCAGCAAAATCTGCGTGAAAACATCGGGAGGCGTCAAAACCGCCCCGACGATTAAAATAAAGACCAGGGCATAGGGCCGACCTTTGGCCAGAAATCGCCCTGAAATAATTCCGATACTTCCGAGAAAATAGCCGATTACCGGAAGTTGAAAGGCGACGCCAAAGGCAACCAGCATAAGCCCCGCGAAGGAAACATAACTCGAGACGGTTATAATCGGCGTCATAACCCCTTCGCCATAACTTATTAAAAATTTTAATGCAAACGGCAGGACCAAAAAAAAGCAAAAGGCGGCGCCGCTTAGAAAAAGTACCGTTGAAAAAAAGACCAGCGGCAGAATCGCCCGTTTTTCACGGGGATATAATCCGGGCCCGATGAATTTCCATAATTGATAAAGGACAATCGGCGAGGCGGCAAACAGCCCGGCAAAGAAGGATACTTTTAAATAGGCATAAAACGAGCCGGTAATTTCGGTAAAATGAAGCTTTATATCACCCAGCGGCATGGTGACGAATTTGAAAACATAATCGGCAAAGGCGAATGAAATGCCGCCCATCACGGCGATAGCCACGATTGATTTAATTAACCGCCAGCGAAATTCCTCGACGTGATCCAGAAACGGCATCGAGCCTTTTTTAGACTCTTCCGGTGTTTCTTCCAAATACTCATCAGCCATAACGGTAGCCAATTAGCGATGAAGTCAATAATATGTCAAACTGTTTTTGACCGCAAAAAATGTCAGGCCGTTTTAATTCAGGGATTGACTTGCCTGATCCGCAAACGCGGCCGCCTTCCTTTTTTCGCGACGGTTTTTATCGACAACCATTATCAACTTCCATATCAATTCAGTATTCTTTATCTCATTAAAAAGGGAATTATAGGTAAATATGTATCCTGAACTATTTCACGAAGATGTAGACAGATTTCCACATTAATAAGTTTAGTGATTTAATCTTCCGGCCGATAATAACATTATTATTTTATGGGTGGCTAAATGGATAGAATCTCTATCGTCGAAAAAATCGAGTCAGGCTTCGAACTCCGCTCTTTACCGGGGGTGTTTTTAAAGATACTCGAAGAATCGAGAAATGAAAATCTCTCGGCCGGCCGTCTGGCCGAGATTATTCTTCAGGATCCTTCACTCACGGGCAAAATTTTAAGACTTGCCAATTCTTCATTCTATAGCCCGGCGGTGGAAATAAGGACGGTCCACCAGGCCGTGTCCATGGTCGGAATCACAACCGTCAAATGCCTGGCTCTTTCATCCGCGATTTTTCGTCCGGAATATATTACTTCCGGAACAGGTTTAGACGCCAAGGAATTTTTCGCGTTCATTTTCTCGGTATCATCGGCGGCGGAATCGATAGCCAAAGTCGTCGGCTACGATTGTCCTGAAGAAGCCTTGATTTCGGGCCTGCTGCACGATATAGGCATCGTTTTTTTCCTTCACCATTGCCCGGATGAGTACAGTGAAGTTCTGAGAAGACACGAAGCGGGGAAATCACTTATTAACGCGGAGCGGGAGATCTTCGATATCGACCATTGTGAGGTCGGTTATCGCCTGGCGACAATCTGGCATCTCCCCGAACAAATCATATCCGCAATTGCTTCCCACCATGACAAAGGCTCGGCAGGTAACGATGATGTTTTGGGAAATATAACCAAACTGGCCATTCTCCTGACCTGTAATCGATTCTCCGACAGCGAGCAAAAATTAGAGGATAGAGTTACCACGATTAAAAAGTTATCAAAAAAACTCTCCATGGATATGAGCAATATAGCTCAAATCACTGAGGGACTTATTAAGCGCATAGCAGGAATGGCTCGTACCTTTGGCGTAGAAATAGGCGATACCGAACGACTTCTTTCTGCCGCCAATCGTGAAATTTGGAAATCATATCTGACAGTGGAACACTTGTATAAAGAACGGAAAGAACTTAGCGATAATTTGTTGACGCAGGAGCGACAAAAAGGCGCCGCCGAGGCCAAAAACACCGCCCTTGCGACAATGTCGCATTACGTAAACAACGCCGCCGCCGTGATATCCGGACAATTTCAGTTACTGCAGATGCTCCAGAAGCAAGGACAAATAGAGAAAATAATGGAACATCTGCCATTAAGCGCCGAGAATACCGAACATGCCATTAATAAAATCCTCGCCGTCATTAGAGTAATGCGTGAAATATCGCCTACCGACGAAATCGAGTTCTTTAAATTGTCGAAGGCGATGAAAATCGACGACCGTATTACCGAATGCATGGAAATAATGGCCAAAGAACCCGCGGTTGTCCTGCCCATCGAAGACTGAAGATTAAGAGCTATAAGTTTTAAGGGAAAAAACAAACTCAAAGTATGCGAATCGGCCTGCGCCCGTCTATTCCAGCATTTTCTTCAATTCATTCAGGAACTCGGTCTTGTCCTGAAATTTATGATAAACCGATGCGAAACGGACATAAGCGATCTCGTCCGTTTCACGGAGTCTTTCCATCACCAGTTCACCGATGTACTTACTTGTGACTTCGCTCCGCGAAAGCTCATGCAGGCGAGCTTCGATTTCATCGACGACAGCTTCTATCTTTTTCAGAGAAACCGGTCGCTTATTGCAGGCCAGCTTGATACCGTTGACTAATTTCTGCCGTTCGTACGCTTCCCGACGTTCGTCGGTTTTAATAACGGTCAATGTGACATTTTCGATATATTCATAAGTGGTAAAACGTTCTTTACACTTGAGACACTCGCGCCGCCGGCGAACCGCGCGACCATCCTGGGCGGCCCGTGAATCGACCACCTTATCCTCCTCATGACCGCAAAAGGGGCATTTCATTTCATCAAATCCTCGATTTCTCGGATCGGCGCCACGACCAGCCGATGAATCTCGACCCCGGCCTCCTCCAGTATTTCCTTCGATAAATCGTCCGGGTAACCTTCCGATATATATATCTCCTTAATACCGGAATTGACCAGCATCTTGGCACAGAGAATGCACGGGAAAGTAGTCGAATACAGAATTCCTCCCTCAATGGAAACACCCGAAGTCGCTGCCTGTATGATGGCGTTTTGCTCGGCATGAATCGCGCGGCAAAGCTCATGCCGCTGTCCTGACGGTATTCCCAGTTCCTCGCGGAGACATCCGACATCAAGACAATGCTTCAATCCCGACGGTGAACCGTTATACCCGGTCGCGAGGACTTTTTTATTTTTAACAATAACCGCTCCGACCTGACGCCGCAGGCAGGTTGACCTTGTCGCGGCCAGCATCGCTATCCGCATGAAATATTCATGCCACGAAGGACGGTTTGCCTGGTTGTTGAAATTCATGATGCCAATCTATGAGTTGATTTAAGCCGGCGCAATCAAAATGTTTGTCTTTGTGGTATCGTCGATACCGAAATACTCCGCCGCCGAACCAAGATTAACCGCGACCTCAAGGTATCCGAAGGAATTGATATAACAAACGGGCATACCGGCCCTAACCGATCCGAATGTTTTGCGAAGGCGACCTATCTTATAATCATTTAAGAATATCGAAAAGTTTCCGGCGGGTAGATCGGCTTGCCTTAGAGATGTCACCAGATTACCGAATCGATCGACATAGATTATTTTGCCTCTCCCCTTGCCGACTCGTCCGCTTCGGAGTCGAAACAGAGATTTAGCCGCCGGGCCGAATTCCACCGGCGCGACGCCCAATGATAAATACGCCGTCACCGGCGCCATTATATCCCGACCATGAAATGTCGGCGAAACATCTTTGAGAAAATATTTCGGATTAGTCACCACGACAATTTTTTTAATGTTCGATTTTTTCAGAAATGAAAAAAGACCATTATCCGGCCCGACAAACAAACAGTGACCCGTCTCCACAATTACGATTTTGCGCCTGGTTCCGACATCGGGATCGACAATCGCCAGATGAATCGTCCCCGACGGAAAATTCAGATACGACGTCTCCAGCAGATACCTTCCGGTATCGATATTAAACGGCGGCACCTCATTGGAGATATCGATTATACTCGCCTTCTTATTGAGGAAGGAAATCAATCCCTTGATAATCCCGATATAATTATCCTTCAATCCGAAATCGGTCGTCAGCGTTATAATCGGTTTTTCGACATTTACAGTTGCCAAAAATTTACACTCCCTCGTCTATTCTTTACCAGAGAGAGCAACCATTGTTGCCCTTCCTGAAATTTCAAAAACTCGTTTCTTCGTCCAGCCAATTAAGATAATCCGGGTTCCCCTCGGCGATCGTCATCGAGATTACTTCCGGGACATCGTACGTGTGATTTTCTCGGATAAACCGAATCAAACTCTCCACTTTTTTCGTCGCCGTCTTAACAATCAACAGACTTTCGAAGTCTTTTTTGACCACCCCTTTCCAGTGGTAAATCGATTTGACCCTCTCGACAATATTGACACAGGCGGCCATTTTGTTTTCGACTATCTTCTGCGAAATTCCCTCAGCCATATCCGGGGGGGTGGTTATCAGGACAACTCTGAATGCCGACATATTTTTCTCCGAATTTTAAGATTTTATTTTTCGCTTTAGTTTATCCTCGATCGACGCCACCTTGCCGCTCAGACGATTTTTCGCGTCCCGGCGGTCATCCATCGTCAGCACCATATATATCCGGTTATTACTCTCTTTCAATTTCAGGCGGCACTTGTTAATCAGCGACATGATATCATCCCATTCGCCCTCGATAACGGTCGACATCGCCGAAGTTTTATACGGCAGACCCGACTTATCAATCAGGTCGATTACTTTCGAGACTTCCGCCGACGCCGACTCGCTTCCACCGACCGGAAACATGGAAAACTGTATAAGCATAATTATTCTCCTTTCATAAATCTATTTCTTTTAAACCGACAATCAAATATAAAATTTATAACATTTACGACCGGCTGTCCAATTAAAGCAGGTCGAAATCCGGCTTCAGGTTTCGACAAAATTGAAAACAAATCAAGGGTGCCCCACCGCTTGCGCTGGGATCATAAGAAAAGGCAATATCGTAAATATTTTTAGAAATTGGGCCATTATCCCTGCCTAAGATCTTGGCCTTGCGAGGCTTGGGAGAGCCTTCGATAATCTTATGGTATTTTACCGCTCTTCATTTTGTATACGCCGCGGATAATAAACTCATCCATATTTATGACGATACTATGGAAGTGGGCTTCGCCTATGACGGGGCGGGTAACAGGATTCGGAAAATGTCCATTATCAATGATGATACGACTATCGTAAAATACTCTTACGAGGGTTCCGATTTGCTTTTTGAGCATGACGACACCGATGCCGTGGTCGTGCGTTACCTGTATGGTCCGGGGATCGACAATATTCTCGAAACCGAAACCGATGGCGGCGATTATCTTCATTTTGCCGATGGGCTCGGCTCAGTAGCCAAAATTACCAATTCTTCCGGTGACGTGCTGAAGATAATGCGTTACGATGCTTTCGGGAATTTCGTAGCCGACAGCGGCAGCGCCGACGGTGACTATGTCAGTTTCACGGGGCGGGAATATGATAACATGTTTGGTTTATATTATTACCGCGCCCGCTATTACAGTCCGATGACCGGCCGATTCACCACTCGCGATCCAATCGGATTGGCCGGAGGAGATGTTAACTTGTATAGTTACGTTGGGAATGGACCAGTGGATTTTACGGATCCTTTCGGATTAAAGATTGATTGGGGAAATTATGTACTTCTAAATCCAAAGGTTCGTGAAAATCTTAAGAAATTAAATCAGAATATAATTGAACAGGGATTTCCAGATACACGTTTTACAATTCGAGTAACAGGTGGGGACCGTTACAAGGACAAGTCGGGAAGAATAATGTCGGCAACAGAAAATACGGAAGTAAAAGGTTCTAGTAAGACTAGTGCACATCTATATGAAATGGGGGCCAGAGCTGTAGACTTTCAATTAGAGGGTCCGGCCGTGGCCGGATGTTCTGCTCCACAGAAGGATAAAATTGTAGAACAAGCGATGAAAGGAACCGCTTTTAATCCAAAGAGTGCAAGACCTCTTGCAGAACATGGACATTTCCACGCCAACTTGTACAAGTCTAATCCGCAAAATTGGATACAATATATAATTGCAAGGTCAATTAAATATGGCTGGTAAGACGAGGGCTTTTAAATCAATTTTTGGACTCAATTTAGCTTTAAGAAGGAGAATAATGATGAAATGGATTCTATTCTTAACAATATCAATCATATGTCTGCCTATTCTTTCCAAGGGGGGAGAAATCAATAAAAAAAATAAAATATTGATAATGCCACAACAATTAGTAGAATTCGCTGAGAAGAATGGATATACTCAGATCGATAGTTTTTACAGCTTCCTCGGAGACGCAGAAATAAATCCTTGTTTTACACATGGCCATATTTCCGGCGATGATAGTTCCGACACATTATTGAAAGTCATTTTTTTATGTCAAAAAATGAGAGAGGAAGATAAGGACGAATGGAAATATCATTTGGCAGTTGCATCATTAAAATACGGTAATCTGATACTTGACGAGATTATTGATGGCGCCCTTTTGGGGGGAGTATCTATTATAAAAGATACGACTGCAACTTTGGATGAATTCCATTATTTTACAAGTGATAATCACGAGCCTGGTCCAGAAGGTGTACACCTAATCCATGAAATAATCCGGATTGAAAATAATGATGGCCTTGCAGATGATTATTATAAGTATAGAGGTCAATGGCTTATTAGGAGTTGGGATTAATTATGCAACACGCGTAGATCGGAGGCTTTGCATTCCTGACATTCTTAAAGGCCGGCAATATCTTGGAGGAATAAATATAGAAAAATAGGACAATAAAAATCGAAACATATAGGAGATGTTAAAATGCTTAATTCACGGCGCGTACCCAAAAACGCATTCGCCTTTTTTGCAATTATTTTCCTGCTGGTAATCCCTTACGCCCATGCAGAAATCACAAATATTCAGGTTTCCAACCTGACCAGCGCCTCGGCGACGGTATCGTGGTTATCATCCGATAGCGTTGACGCCTGTATAAGGTATGGACTGACCACGTCTTTGGGCGATTCGGCCAACGAAACCTCGGCCGATTATGTTCATCTGGTCAAGCTTATCGGACTTGAAGATGATACCATATATTATTATGAAATGTCGCGAAATGATATCGCACTTACAAATATTTCCCGTAAATTGGATACTCGGGATCGTCGCATTCAAGCGTGAATCCCGCCACCTGAAAAAATTTTTCCGGGCCGGTCCAGAGATCATCGACCGCCAGGTCTTTCCCGCGCCGCGGAAAGCCCTGCACGTATTTAACGCCTCTGGCTTTAAGGTCTTTCAATATCTCCGCCAACATAAAGTTGCCCAGACCAATCTCTCTGTAGGCGGGAATAATGATAAAACAACTGACCGCCCAGGCATCGGAGTTGGGCGGCAATCTGTATTCAAAAACGAGTTTATGAAGTCTATCACGCGGCCCGACCTGGCACCAGCCGATCGGCTTGTCGCCATCGTACATCAGATAGCCGTCGTACTGTTCGACATCAAAAAGCTGTTCGCGCATCAGCCGGTTTTCGTCGGCGGTACGTTTACTCCATGCCTCCCAGGTCGGCGTCCACCAGGCGACACAGAAACACCAACCGTGTCCATTTTCTTCGGAATGGACACGATAAAAATCATCTTTGCGCTCGGCGTTCAATGGAACGACTTTTAAATCCAAATCTTCCCCTCCCCAGCATATATTTTTCTATCGGCCGGATTATTGACTATCTAAACCACATTAAGCCTGAAGACTTCCGGCGGATTTTCCTCCCATTCCTCGAAGGGATCATCCTTCACCGCCTCGGCCATTTTCGGACGCGCCACCTGCCATTGTTCCTTCGAATCCCAGATAGCCAGCCCGATCAATGCCCCGCTGGTTTCATCCTGCAGCGCATGTGCCCGCTTAAATCCGTCGGCTCCCTGCATGGCCGCCCCGAAGCGGTGCATCGATTCTATCAACAGTTTTCCCTTCCCCGCTTTCGGCCGATGAACCGACATGTGCACGAACATGTTGTCTTTTCCTTATTATATAAACTCAATTACATATCCGCAAAAATAATAAATCGGCACTCAATAAGCGAGTGCCGATTTAATAATTATTTGGAAATGCCCGAACAAGAAGCGGGATTTTACGCGCCCGGTTTCCAGACTTCCCAGACCCGGCCGACCAGATCGGGTCCGACTTTAAGTGTCATCTTACCCGGTTCCCATCCGGCCGGGCAAGCTTCGGCGCCTTTGGATTTGCGGACATGCTGGAAAGCATGAACCTGTCGAATAGTCTCCTCAATTTTGCGGCCGACCGGGGGTGTCAGCACTTCCATCGCCTGAATTATGCCGTCCGGATCAATCAAAAACCGGCCGCGAATATTTACGCCGTTGGTTTCGTCATAAACACCATAGACTTTGCCGAGATTCCCGGCCCCATCACTAATCATCGGCCAGGGGATACCGTTTTTGGTCATTTTGGATAATTCGGTTTCGTTCCATATTTTATGGGTAAAATTGCTGTCAGTACTGATGGAGAAAACCTCGACTCCCAGTTCCTTAAGCTCATCGTACTTACCGGCGACCGCCGATAATTCGGTGGGTCAGACAAAGGTAAAATCACCGGGATAAAAACAGACCAATATCCACTTGCCGAAATAATCGGACAGCTTGATGGTAACGAATTTTCCTTTATGAAACGCCGGGGCCTGAAAATCAGGGGCTTTGCCGCCCACTTTTGCTTGCACGATATCCTCCTTCTGATTTGACTTTTGCTCGGTTTTTTCGGCCGGTTTTTTGTCGCCGATCGCAACTCCGGTCGGCTTGGCACAACCGACAGGCTCTTCACTCATAACAACCTCCTATCATGCCATATAATTATAGCAATTCGGACAAAATGCATCCGCATAATGGTATCTTTTCTCCATAATATAAATAATAAAAAATATTATGGAAAAAAACAAATTAAAAATAATTTTATTGAAGGATAAGTATGTCGATTCGCCTGTTTTTGGCGCGGCCTTCTTTGGTTGTGTTGGTTCCGACCGGTTTATCCGGACCATAGCCGACGGCGCTGATTTGATCGGAGGGAATCGACAGAGTCTTCCTGAAATACTGCATGACCGCAAATGCCCGATGCTCCGAAAGCCGCATGTTGGTGCTGTGTTCGCCGCGATCATCGGTATGACCCTCAACAATAAGTTTGTCCCCGGGAAACATTTCCAGAATCTGCTCGACTTTTTTCAGAAGCTCGACATGGCCTTCTTCGATTTCGCTGGCGCCGCTGGCGAATGAAAGACCGGAAAGCCGCAGGACAATATCATTGGTGGCGTTATAAAGGACTTCTCCCTCGGTCGGATTCAAAAGTCGCCGGGCGGTTTTGATTTTTTCCTCTTTATCCTTGCGCATCTGAAGTTCCGAGTCCAGCTGTTCGTGAACCTGCTTAAGCTCGGCGAGTTTATCCTCTTTGGATTCCAGCGTTGTCGCCAGTTCCTGCTTTTCACTCAACGATTCACCCAGGGCATTATTTATAGATAACGTCAATCCGAGCAGGTTTTCCTGATTGGCCTCGATTCCAAGGCGACCGGCAATCTCCGTCAGCTTTGATCCCAACTCATTGATTGTATTTTTCATATCGGCCAGAGTTTTTTCCTGGGTTCTGACTCTGATAATCAGACTTTCGGCGGCCGCCGACGGGCCGAAATCAAACGGCAGCTGCCCCATATCGAATTCATCAGCGACTTTCTGCATTTCGATTTCATATAAAAGAATCAACTTTTCCCAGGCCTGATCATTGCGCTCCATCGCCCGGACGGACTGGGCGATATTCGATGCGTGACGCGCTTCGTATTCGGCGATTGACGCGGCTTTAACCGACTCGGTCCGGTTATAACGATCCTTATCGAGAATTTTATCACATTTCGTCAGTGATGTTCGGGCTTTATCCAACGTTGTCGGAGCATATTTCTGTGCTTCATCTTCGTCGGCTTTATCGATAAGCGAACCGGCCATCCTCATGATCTCTACTTTTATGGCCTTCAATTCGGCTTCATCGAAAAGCGGCGCTGATTTCTCGGCTTCCTTCAATCCGTCTTCAACGTCGCCGCCTTCGACTTTTCCCGCCGCCTTAACAAATTGCTCTTCAGCCTTCTGATACAACTCCGGTACCAGGGTCGGCGCCTTGGCCTGAATGGCGCGATCCCGGGGGTCGAGATATTCGGAGAGCGATAGTTTGGTTACCTCGACGACTTTAAATACATTTTCGGCGTACTTATGGCATTCTTCCGTCAATTCGTCGATTTTGCTTTGTTTCTTACCCTGAGCGATGGCGTCACGCAATTCATTAAATGCATTTTCCGCTTTCTCGTACCCTTTCGGTGCAAAAACCTCGGCCTCGATAGTCTGCGTGGAATCATACAACTTTTTGATATTATCAGGCAACGCGGAGCCGAAAGTCCACGAGATAGCTATTAAAGAAAACAGGCATGCCAGTATACTAATTTTAATTTTCATTATAAACCTCCTCCGTGATTTTGCAAATATGCAAATCCGCAATTTTCGTGTATCAATAATCTTTTATTCCAGAGAAAATCAATTTTTTTCTTTATAAATACATTATCGGGAGTTTTCGCCGGAGATTAAGATGTTTTTCTCTCCACCAGATAGACACCGGCAACGATCAGCATAGCCCCGACTATCATAAAGAAAGTGAGTTTTTCACCCAGAATGGGAATGGCCGCGATGGTCGTGACAACCGGCTCAAAATAAAGATAAACGCCCACATCGACGGCCCCCTTACGAGATAGACCTTCCAGCCAGAGCCAGTGCGCCAGACCCAGGCAAAAAACACCCAGAAATACCAGCATTGCGATTATTTCCGGAGGCAATGACATGAACCGTTCGATCGGCGTCGTGAATAAAACATATAATGTCAGAATAAGGGCCGGAAACAGCAGAAGACTGAATGATATCGCCAGAGGATTGCATCTCCGGGTAATATTACGCGTGATAATGGTATACACCGACCAGGTAATACAACTGGCCAGAATCAGCCAATCTCCTGTCGAACTCGACCAGCCAAGCGTATTAATTCTGCCATTTGAGATTAATAATAAAACGCCGAAGGTCGCAACGGCGATCCCGAAGATTTTCCTTAAAGTGAGTTTTTCCCTTAAGAACAGATAGGAAAGCACGGCGATAAAAACCGGAATCGTCGCAATCAACCAGGCCGTATTGGTCGCGCTTGTATATATAAGGCCGAGCGCCTGGATTAAAAAATGCGTGGCCAGAATTATCGAAGCCGGAATTAAAACGATATAATCTGATTTCCGAAAATGTATCGGCAGGTCCTTTGACTTTACTATTATAAACAGGATCGGGACGGCGAGAAACATCCTGACGGCAATAATTTCTACGGGAGACAGATAATTCAGCGCCAGCTTCGTGGCTATAAACGATAGTCCCCATAAAATAACCGCGACTAATACCGGGAGATTAATCATGATATTCAACCGGGATCGTGTTAATCGGCCGCCGTCTCTGGGATACGTACACGGCGGCAATAATAAACGTCGCCCCCAGAATAATCCAGATGGTTATCGATTCGCCAATAAGAATTGCCGCGCCCGTTGTTGTAAATAATGGTTCGAGATATAAATATATGCCGACCTCACCGGCCGGTTTGCGGGATAATCCCTCCGACCAGCACCAGAAGGCGATAGCAAGACAACCGACACCGAGAAATATCACGGCAACGATACCGTCGGTCGGCATGTAATACGCCGAGATGCCATTGACCATCAAGCTATATGGTACAATCACGATACCGGCAACGGTTATCATCCAGAAGGTCGCTGTCAGAGGATGCGTGACTCTGGTGACGCGACGTGTGGCAATCGTATAAAGCGCCCAGGTAACACAGCTTCCAAGCACAAGCCAGTCACCGGTTGAGGATATCCAGTCCAGCGACGTTAAATCTCCTTCGGACACCAGCAGAATGACTCCGGCTATGGCGAGGAAAATTCCAACAACATGTCTTCGAAAGATTCTTTCTTTCAGGATTACAAATGACAATATCGAGATAAAAATCGGCGCGGTCGTGAGAATCCAGGCCGTGTTGGTAGCGGTGGCGGTAATCATCCCGGTCGCCATCACCCAGAAATGCAGAAAAAGGAAAAAGGACGAAACAAGAAGATGCTTTTTATTCCCCTTAAAACCGAGCGGTAGTCGTTTGATTTTTAAAACAATGAATAATGTCATCGATCCCAGAACCAGCCGGGCGGCAATCATTTCGATAGGCGTCAGATACAGCAATGAGACTTTGATGGCGATATATGAAAATCCCCAAAGAAGAACGGCAATCAGCAAAAATATCGACATATAATAATAAAGTCCATATATTGACTGCCAAATATATGTTAATTCTATGGCAAAACAAGGAACTTTATATTTAACGCTTCTGGTTGCGACTTTCGCGGTCTCATGGGCGGCCATATTGATAAAACTGGCCGGCGCGGGGCCGCTTCCGACAGCCTTCTACCGGATGGGTATCGCGTCATTGATTGTATCGATTCCGGCCTGGCCCAAATTGAGAAAATCACTGAAAGTTATTACGCGAAAAGAGGGGCTGCTGCTATTGCTTTCGGGCCTGGCGCTGGGACTTCATTTTGCCGTCTGGATTACGTCGCTTTTCTATACGACGATCTCCAACTCGGTTTTGATAGTCGCAACGCAGCCGGTTTTTGTACTGGTGATGGAGGCGCTTTTTCTCAGACAGAAAATAAAATCCCGGGCGATTATCGGGATGATTATCGCCGTTCTGGGTATCGCCGTAATTTCACAAGGCGATTTTGACCTCGGTCGGAAATACATTATCGGCGATTTTCTGGCCCTTGCCGGTGCTATTTTCGCGGCGATTTATTTATTAATCGGAAGACATCTGCGGGCTAATCTGGACAACCTGAGTTATATCTTTCCGGTCTATTCGCTGGCGGCGATTGTCCTGCTTATTTTGTCGCTGTACTCAAGAGAGAACCTGACTGATTATCCATTAAATACGTGGCTGATTTTTTTGCTTCTGGCCCTCATTCCGACCATCATCGGGCACAGTCTTTATAATTGGCTTTTAAAATTCGTGCCGGCGCATATGGTTGCCATGACCATCCTCGGCGAACCGATCGGCGCGACCCTTTTGGCCATTCCGTTTTTTAATCAAATCCCCGGTTGGTGGACATTAATCGGCGGTGTGATGATTCTTTCAGGGATATTTATTGTTCTGCGCCGCCGTGCCAGAAGGGAGTCACGGCTATGATTGAATTTCCTGTCAGCGGAATCGAGACCTATTGGTGGCTGCCGATATCGGTCGCTTTCGTAATCTCAAGCCTGACCTCCATGGCCGGTGTTTCGGGGGCCTTTCTTTTGCTGCCGTTTCAAATATCTATTCTGGGATTTACCGGACCGGCCGTCAGCTCGACCAATCTGGTTTACAACATAGTCGCCATTCCCAGCGGCGTCTACCGTTACTATCATGAAAAACGTATGGTCTGGCCGATTGCCGGGGTAATTGTCCTGGCCACGCTTCCCGGAGTATTTTTGGGAGCTCTGATTCGTGTCAATTATTTACCGGATCCGAATACTTTCAAAATATTCGCCGGATTGGTGCTGCTGTATATCGGGATCAGGCTTTTAATCAACATTATCAATAAAAAAGAAGTCGTCACCGGCGAGAATCGTCGGAAAAACCGCTTCAATGTAACGGGGACTTATTTCAACCTCAAGCACCTCGGTTATGAATTCGACGATACGGCATATAGAGCTTCCACTCCCGGATTAATGGTTTTAAGCTTTACCGTCGGCATAATCGGCGGGACGTATGGCATCGGCGGCGGGGCCATCATCGCACCTTTTCTGGTTGCTGTTTTCAGATTACCGGTGTATACGATCGCAGGGCCGGCTCTATTGAGTACTTTTGTAACATCGGTGGCGGGAGTATTCTTTTATTCGATAATTGCACCTTATTATAAGAATACCGGGTTAACAATAGCGCCGGACTGGGCGCTGGGTCTAATGTTCGGTGTCGGCGGCGCGGTTGGGATGTATGTCGGGGCAAGAATGCAAAAATATTTCCCGGCGGCAGTCATAAAGTCCATTCTGGCAGTCATTATATTATTGGTGGCGGCAAAATATATATATGGGGGCTTTTAGGATAAAAAGCGGTTTCCCGCGATCGGAAATTTCATCCGTGATGCTCTATTTTTACAAATAATATGCAAAAGTCTGCATATTGGCTGTTCAATTTTACCATTTTCTGAAAATAACTGCATAATCATGAGGCTAATTGATTGCGGGACAACGAGGTTTTTAGCGGCATAATTATTGCTCTGAATTTTATCCAGATAATAATAACTATTGGAGATTTTTGGAGTGATTTCAAAAACAATTAGAATATTTATGGTTTTTTTAATAGTAGCGTTACCGCTCAGTTCCTTCGCATTACCCTTCACCGAAACCATATATCACGACTGGCTTTTCCTCGGTGATTTTCATACGTACGATTATGCTTCCCATGTCGATCTGGAACGCACCTGGATCGGAACCTATGGTCAGCTTCCGGGTCAGCTTGATTGGTCGCATTCGCTCCCTGCCGGTTTCCAGGTACCTTCGTACGAGATTACCCGCGCCAAACTCTGGATTGATGCCTGCTATGTAAATACTGAAAATAATCTGGTTGAAATCGGCGGGTTGATGGAATGGGACGCCTTGAATAATCGCTGGCTGGATAATACTACTTTTAATCTGGCCAATGTCGATCAACCCGGATTCTGGAATGACGGTCAAATCAATGTTTCGGTGTTTGCCGGAGAGTATGCCCTGAGGCTTGACCGGGCGATTTTAATGATGGATTACAATCCGGGCCCGTCGGGAGCTTCGGGAGAAACCATACCTGCCGCGGTACCGGAACCGGCGACCTTTGTCTTGCTCGGTCTCGGCCTTGTCGGCGCGACAATAAGTCGTTTCAGAAAAAAATAGAATTCCGAAAAAGTATTGCATTAAAATGCCGGTGATTTGTCACCGGCTTTTTTTAAGCTGAAAGCAGTATTATTATTCATCCGCCCAGGCGGGCATCGACTTCATATAATACTCAGCCCGATTCGCAGCCGTTTCGTCATCGATACCGGGTTGCCAGCTTTTCATCCAATGGGTGATACCGCTTTTGATTTCCTCTTTAGGCTTCAGATTACCGGCTTCATCGGTGCAATATTTGCAGAAATCTTCGGCCGGCCCCTTAAAATCGGCCACATTCAACGGCGCCGCACATGAGTGGCAAAATTTATCCATGTTTCCTCCGGTTTTAATCGTTTATTTTAAATTGTCAGTTTTCTCTAAATATAAAATATTTCGATTTGAGATTTGGCAATCACATATTTAATAAAGAGCAACAGAAATACAGGAAAATCCGACAGCCGTCAAAACTCATACTTAAATCCCAGCACCGGCAGAAAACCGAGTTGATAGGTGGTCCTGATCACATTATCATGGTCATCCCAATAACTGAAAGCCACGTTGCGCCTGTCATAAAGATTCCAGGCGCTTAAATATATGATAAGATGCGAGTTTTTAAAATCGAAGCGTTTATCGATGCGAACAAAAAGACTGTGATAATCCGGGCGACGCACCGCATTCACCAAACTGCTGTCATAGACTTCGGTACCATATTTCAAAGATGCAGACGAATCGAGAGGTGTGTACGGTGTTCCTCCTGCATAATCCCACCGAAGTTTGACCTCAAAACCACGACCCAATCGATAGCCGCCCTCGACGGAAATCACTGTTCGATTGTCGGTGATTCGACTTCTCCAGACACCGTCGTACCCGAGGTATTGTGAAAATGAATATGATAAACCGGCCAAACCATACAGGCGGTTGGACATTTTCTTTTGCACGGTAAATTCGATCCCCTGGGAATAGGCTCTTCCAGCGCTGACGAGATTATGATAATTGAGGACCTGTCCGTACAGAATCATCAACTGGTCGAGAGGAAACGTATATATTCCGATCGTATCGATTGGAACGTCGAAATATTCTTTATCGAAAAATTCGACCGAAAGTTTGATATCATCATCGATCAGATGAGTCAGCCCGAGTATATAATGATATGATTTTATATCTTTCAGATTTCTGTACGCTTCATGCTGCGATAAAATCTGCATCGGTACCGTCTGATAATAAATCCCGTAAGCGCCGTTGAAAGAAGTCTGCTCACTCAGCCGACAGGAAAACGATAATCGGGGTGCAATATGATAGTCATGATTGAACGAAAAATAATCGGCCCTGAGCCCGGCCGAAATCGATAATCTTCTTATCGGCCGCAGAATGAGACTTCCGTAAGCGGCGGATTTGCGGTCTGTCTCGTCAAAATTTACCGTCAGTTTCGGAACCACATAAAAGGGGGGATAAAGACGCGTGGCGATATAACAGAAGTAATTCGAAGTAATGAACTTAAGCCGGAGGCCGTAATCAAGCTGTACGAAATCACCAAGCTTTTGGTGATTATCATTCTTGATGGTAAAAAAATCCTGATTCAAATCGCTTTTCTGAATAGTGTTGCCTGTTGAAATTGACCTGGAATCATATTTATTCGCGATATTAATGTAGGAAAAAGATAAATCCGAAAATCCGGCGGCGCTCCAGATATGCCGCCAACTGGCGCCCATGATGGCTTCCCCGGCCTTTAAATAGCCGTATCCTCCGGTATTTTCCCACTCGCTGTCTTTCATAAGCTCGACTTTACTGTCACCCAGTATCCCCAGAAGAGAAACCTTATTACGGGAATTAATATCATAAACCAGTTTGGTCTGAAAATCATAGTTGTTGGGTGCGATATCGATTTTAAATAAATTAAAAAGTAAATCGAAATATCCCCGTCTCGCCGAGAGCAGCCATGATCCGCGTCCGCCCGCTATAGGTCCTTCGAATGTCGCCCCCAGACCGGCCAGACTCATGGCCAGATTACCGGCGAATCGCTCGCGATTACCTTCTCTCAATGATATATCAATATATGAGGAAAGCCGGTCACCGTAAGCCGCCGGGAACCCGCCTGAATAAAAATTCAAATCCCGGACAAGATCCATGTTCAGAAGCCCGATGACGCCGCCTCCCCCGGTCTGCGCCGAATAATGATCAATACAGGGGATTTCCAGATTGTCCACCATAAATCCGTTTTCGAGATGATTTCCCCCCCGTACAATCAGATTATTAATCCGGTCGTCGTACCTTGATATGCTGGGCAAAGATGTAAGAGCTTTACTGACGTCACCCGCCGACCCGGCTATCCGGCTGATTTCTTCACCGCTGAAACTGATGACACTGGTCGGTTGCTGTTCCCGCAGGATAAAATATTGGGTAGTGACGCTTATATCTTTTCCACGGATTGGGCGTTGTCTGAGTTCCGCATCGACATAGATGGTTTCGCCCGATTTAACGGCGATGTCAGCTATCGATTTCGATTCATATCCGATATGGCTGAAATGGAGTTTATAATTTCCGGTCGGAATATTCGATAAAATATAATTGCCGGACGAATCGGTAATCCCACCGGCGCCCGATGACTGCAATAGTACACTGGCACCGATAAGCGGTGATTTCGTATCCTTATCGACGACACGTCCTTTTATTATCCCCCTCGGTTCAGAAATGACAGATTGGGCGAAGCAACTTGCACCATGCAGGATAGATAAATACGAAAGTAATATCAATAAAAGCAGTCGTTTAACCATTACATCAGAAAGCTCTTAAATTCATGTTTAGCAGACTTAACCCATCGACGATAGCACCGACGATTTCGTTCAATCTTCATAGGCGAATTTCGCAATTAATCGGATATTCCGCCTTCACTCAAACAGGTTCGCCTGTTCGGAATCGTCAATTTTCAGGCCGAGGTGTTTAATTGCATCTTTCGAAACCATACGGCCGCGGCGGGTGCGCTGGAGATAGCCGATTTTCAAAAGATACGGCTCGACCATATCCACCAATGTGTCGATTTCTTCATTCAACGTGGCGCCGAGCGCTTCGATCCCGACCGGGCCACCTTTATAATATTCTATTATAACTCTTAAAAATTTCCGATCAAGACTGTCAAGGCCGATTGAGTCAATACCTTCGGCCTCAAGCGATTTTTTTGTCATCTCCAGATTGATTTTCCCGTCGCCTTTAACCGTCACGAAATCACGGACCCGCCTGAGTAAACGATTGGCCACTCTCGGAGTGCCCCGCGCCCGTCGGGCGATTTCGGCGGCGGAGTCATCGACTATCTCGACCTCAAGCAATTTCGCCGAACGGCTGATTATTTCCTGCAGCTCCTCCGGCGGATAAAAATCGATATGATAGTACAATCCGAATCGATCGCGCAGCGGCGGTGAGAGTAATCCGGCTCTGGTCGTCGCACCGATAAGCGTAAACCGTTTCAGCGGAATATTGATAACTTTCGCGAAAGCGCCTTTGTCGACCACAAAGTCGACTTTGAAATCCTCCATAGCGGGATAAATAAATTCCTCGATGGCCGGGGAAAGACGATGTATCTCATCGATAAACAACACATCGCTTTCTTTCAGGTTGGTTAGAATACCCATTAGGTCGCCGGTCCGGCTTAAGGACGGCCCTGAGGTCGCGACCAGTCTTGTGCCCATTTCATTGGCAATAATATGCGCCAGAGTCGTTTTGCCCAATCCGGGCGGACCATAAAAAAGCGTATGCTCGCAGGCTTCCGCGCGCCTTTTGGCCGCTTCGATAGAGACTTTCAATTTGTCTTTCAGTTTTTTCTGTCCGATGTAATCATGAAGGACTTTCGGCCGCAGCGAGAGAATAAATGATTCTTCTTCGGGCGAGATGGCTTCACCCGATATGATTCGTTCTTTGGTCATGGCCGGATCGCCTTCTGCCCCGCCGCTTCCTGGCTGAAAATAACCGAGATTAAATCTTCGGTGGAAATTACATCAGGATTCGATTTAAGCGCCTTATCGACCAGTTTCTGCGCTTCAGCCTGACTGTACTGCAACTGGATTAAGACTTCGACCGCTTCGTCGAACGTATCCGCTTTTTCGCGATGCGCCGTCGTTAGCGGAACTTCACCTTTTGACAGCGCAAAACGCGCCATCCTGCCGTTCAGCTCGGCGATAATCTTATCGGCCAGACGCCGCCCGATTCCGGGCAGACGGACTAATGTGGCCGGATCTTTGGTTTCGATAGCGGTCGCGATTTCTTTTATGGGCAAGGTTAGCGATTTAAGCCCTTTTTTAAAGCCCATACCGGAGACAGTCGTAAAAAGCTGAAAAAATTCTTTGTCGATCAAGCGCGTAAAGCCGACCAGCCGCGGAAAATGATAACTTTTGCGGTCACCGGCCTCGATATAATTCAATGTATGCATAAGAATATCGGAATTCGTAGCCTGCGAAAGTTTCAGTTCATCGTACAAACCGGATGGAATCATCAATTCATAATGCAGACCGTTCAATTCGACAGTCACGATTTCTTCGGTCAAATTGCTGATTTTACCTTTGATCTGCGCAATCATTTATTTTCCCATCAAAGCATTAACATGACACAGCGCCACCGCCAGGGCATCGGCCGTATCGGGCGAATAGATATTTTCTTTCAAATTCAGCGCCACTTTTATCATTTTCTGTACCTGATTCTTACTCGCTCGGCCATTGCCTGTCAATGACTTTTTTATGCGCGTCGAAGCATAAGACACAACCGGGATGTCATTCATCGCCGCCTGAAGAAACACGACTCCGCGGGCATGACCCATAACAATTGCCGTTTTGGGATGAACATAATGTGAATATAACTCCTCGACAGAGAAGTAATCCGGCTGAAACTGCTTGATTATTTTCCCGATTTCCGAGTATATCTCCTTAAGTTTATTTTCAAAAAGGTCGCTTTTTTCGGTTTTTATGACGCCGGCTTCGGCCACTTTAACTTCCGCCCCGCGCGATATTAATATACCGTAGCCGGTAATCTGCAGTCCGGGATCGATGCCGACGATAATCATTCGTCAAGAATCAACGCCGGCTACCCGGCCAGTTTGGTCATAATGTCATCGGCGATATCGAAATTGGCGTAGACATGCTGGACATCGTCATGCTCTTCCAGGGCTTCGTACAGTTTGAGCATCGTCTCCGCCTGCTTTTCATTCAGCTGCACTGTATTCTGGGGAATCATCGTTACTTCCGCCGAAGCGACCGGGATTGATTTATCCTCGATCGCCGCATGGATGGTTTCCAGATCCGTGGGTGGACAGACTATTTCGTAGACGTCGCCCTGATTGGACATATCCGAGGCGCCGGCGTCGAGCGCCACTTCCAGAATCGTGTCTTCGTCGCAAACCGAAGTTTCAACCGTGATAATCCCCTGTTTGTCGAACATCCAGGCCACGCAACCGTTTTCACCGAGGTTTCCGTTAAAACGATTGAACAGATGTCTGATCTCTGAAACAGTTCGCTTTTTATTGTCGGTCAAACATTCGAGGAAGACAGCCACACCGGCCGTTCCATAGCCTTCATAGGTAATTTCTTCATAGGAAACGCCGGGCAGCTCGCCGGTTCCCTTCTGGATCGCCTTTTTGATATTATCCTGGGGCATATTGGCGGCTTTGCCGGCGGCGATAGCGGTTCGCAGGCGAGGGTTGGCGTCGGGATCACCGCCTCCGGCGCGAGCCGCGACGGTTATCTCCTTAATCAGCTTGGTAAACGTCCGACCGCGTTCGGCATCGGCTTTACCCTTCTTGCGCTTAATTGTAGCCCATTTTGAATGGCCGGACATTGGATCCTCCGGATATTTTTAATTGTTATTTTCCGTAAGATATTGTAATCATTTTACTACGCGGAAGCAAGCGGATAATAGAGAATAATCCCTAACCCCAATATTTAACTTGATTTATATCCTATCATAATTAGATTCTCGCGCATGGACGAAAAACTGAAATCGCGGCTGCAATATATTCTTCATCTCTCTGAGACGCAAATTCTTATTACACTCTCAATCGTGGTCGGATTGGGGACTGCCATTGGCGCCATAACGTTCATGAAATTGATTAATTATTTCCATCACGTTTTCTTCGGTTATTCCGAGCAGGTACTGACCGCATTATCAGGGCATTTTAACTATTGGATACCGCTGATTCCTATGGCAGGCGGATTGATTGTAGGGCCGATTGTCTATAAATTCGCGGTTGAGGCCAAAGGGCACGGCGTCCCTGAAGTGATGCTGGCCGTAGCTCGCATGGGCGGCATTATCCGGGTGCGGGTTGCCGCTGCCAAAGCGGTCGCCTCGGCCATTTGTATCGGTTCCGGCGGTTCGGCCGGTCGGGAGGGCCCGATTGTCCAGATCGGTTCGGCAATCGGCTCGTCAATCGGCCAGTTATTCAAAATGCCGCAGTCACGTATCAAAATACTGGTCGGCTGCGGGGCGGCCGCGGGGATATCTTCGGTTTTCAACGCCCCGATTGCGGGGGTGATTTTCTCGCTGGAAATTATTCTCGGCGATTTCGCGATTAAGACATTTTCGCCCGTGCTTCTGTCCTCGGTGATTGCCTCGGTTGTCACGCGAACTTTCATGGGTGATCATCCCGCTTTTGATGTCCCCAGTTACACCCTTGTCTCGGCCTGGGAAATTCCATTATATATGATACTCGGCGCCTTTTGCGGTACAATAGCGGTCCTGTTTACGACGACGCTGCACGGAACCGAAGAGCTTTTTGATAAATTGAAAATCTCTCCATATTTTAAGCCGGCTTTGGGCGGTTTGATACTCGGCAGTATTGGAGTATTTTATCCACAAATATTTTCCGACGGCTATGAAATTATCAAGTTTACCATTTACGGTCAGATGATGGTCTGGTTGATGCTGGTTCTCATTTTTCTAAAGATTATCGCCACCAGCCTGACGCTCGGCTCCGGCAATTCCGGCGGAATATTCGCGCCTTCTCTGTTTATGGGGGCCGTTGCCGGCGGGACCTTCGGATACTTCGTTCATCTGCTTTTCCCCGGCGTAACCGCCAGCGCCGGAGCGTACGCTTTAGTGGGGATGGCGGCTCTGGTCGGCGGCACGACTCATGCCCCCATCACGGCCATACTGATAATTTTTGAAATGACCTCGGATTACAGAATAATTCTGCCGTTGATGGTCTCGGTCGTCTTTTCGACACTGGTCGCAAGGCACATTTTCAATCCCTCGATTTACACCATAAAGCTTATTAAACGCGGTATAGATTTGAAAGCCGGCAAAGACACCGCCGTCTTACGCGAATTGAAAGTCTCCGAAATAATGGACACCGAGTTCGAAACCATGGCGGCCGACACACCCCTGGCAAAAATTCTGGAAATAGTCGATACCTCGCGAGGGACGACTTTTATGGTAACCGATAAACATGGTAAGTTTTGCGGCGTTTTGTCATTTGAGGATCTGGTCGGAATATTAACGCAGCATACACTGGATTATCTTGTCATTGCCGAAGATATAGCGACGACCGATTATATTGCCGTCTATCCGGACGAAAATCTGGAAGAGGCGCAGAATAAAATGTCGACTAAAGATTTTAAGCAGCTGCCGGTGGTCAATAAAAACGATCCGTCGATTATTCTCGGTGTCCTCCGCCGCGAGGATCTGGTGCAATACTATAACAAGAAACTGATCGAGTCATTTAAAGAGACATGATAACGCACAAGAAATACAGCTTTTCCGCGTAGGAAAAATCGTGTACCATGAAAGAACCATCGGTTAACAGAAAGATTTTGCCTGTAATCGCCGGTACGCTCTGGGCGGTAGTCGGATTAGTTCTTCTCGGCCTGTCTATCTTCTGGCTTATACCGATATCGATACTCAAGGTATTTATAATGATTCCGGCCGTTTTCGGGGCTGTGGTTATCCATCATTTCGGGTTATCGAAGATTGCGGAAAAAAATATTGCCCGAATTTACAATCTATCTCCGGAAAAAGAACGAATCTGCCTGTTTGCCTTTCAGAATATTCGCGGGTACTTTGTGGTACTTATCATGGTTGTCTCCGGTTATCTGATTCGCCACCTGCCGATTTCGAGATTATATATTGCACCTGTTTACGCAACAATGGGACTGGCGCTTATTTTTTCCAGCCGACGGTACTTCAGGCGTTCCGGTAGGTAATCGATAAAGCGGTCGGGCATTATTGCCGAAGATTCATCGTGAAATATGTATTATCCGGTGTGCACATACAGATTCCGACACTTGACATTCTCCCGGTTTTTATATTGCTTTGGCGATGATTCGGCCATAATTTTAAAAACGTGGTGCTGAATAAAAAATGATACGACGGACCATCTCCATATTGCATCGATTGCATTCGAACCTCCGACAGGCCGAGCATATCTATATGATACTTCTCGCCCTGGTTATCGGACTGCTGGGTGGGTTATGTGCCGTCGGATTCCGGGAATTGATAGGTATCATACAGGTCTGGGCCTGGGGTCAAAAGGGTCACCTGGTAGAACATATCCGCCTTCTCCCCTGGTGGTGGAAAATTATTGTCCCGGCTATAGGCGGATTGTTCGTCGGTTTAATCATTCACTATTTCGCGCGCGAGGCCAAAGGGCACGGTGTCCCCGAGGTCATGGAGGCGGTGGCCGCGCGCGGTGGGCGCATCCGGCCGCGAATCGTTTTTGCCAAAATGATTGCCTCGGGAATTTGTATCGCGACCGGCGGTTCGGTCGGTCGCGAAGGCCCGATCGTACAAATCGGCTCGTCACTCGGCTCGACCATCGGTCAATGGCTGAAGATCAGTGAACGACGTCTAAGAACGCTGGTCGGATGCGGGGCGGCGGCAGGGATCGCGGCCACTTTCAATGCCCCGGTGGCAGGGACTCTATTCGCAGTGGAGATTATTCTCGGCGATTTCGGAATCTCTCAGTTCTCGCCGATCGTCATATCGTCGGTCTGTGCAACGGTGGTCGGCCGATATTTTCTCGGCGATTTTTCGGCCTTTAATGTTCCCACATATAGCCTTGTCAATCCGCTTGAGTTAATAGTCTATGCCGCATTGGGATTAATCGCCGGTTTGGTGGCGGTGGCTTTTGTCAAGTCCGTGTACAAATCCGAAGACATTTTTAACGGCTTGCCGCTCTTTCCTCCCCTTAAAGCGGTTATCGGTGGTCTGGCAATTGGCTTCATCGCTTTGAAGTACCCCGAGGCTTTGGGGCTCGGCTACGAGACTATAGATGTCGCCCTTCGAGGGAACATGGTTTTCAATCTATTCTTTTTCCTGGTGGTGGCGAAAATTATCGCTGTTTCCATCACCCTTGGTTCGGGCGGTTCCGGTGGAATTCTGGCTCCCTCGCTCTTTATCGGGGCGATGATCGGCGGTGTCATCGGGACGGCGGTGGAAACCATCTGGCCCGGGGCTACCGCGGGCCCCGGGGCATATGCGCTTGTCGGTATGGGAGCGGTCGTGGGAGCCGCTACAAATGCACCCATTACAGCCATATTGATTATTTTCGAGCTTACCAATGACTACAAAATTATCCTGCCGTTAATGATAAGTTGTATTATCGCGACTGTCCTCGCGACTAGAATTCAGACAGGCTCAATCTATACCATTAAGCTGCTGCGGCGGGGTCTGGATATTCATAAAGGGCGTTCGATTGACGTAATGAAAGATTTAAAAATCGAGACTATTATGAAAACCGATTTTGCCACTGTTCCGGTTAATGCCCCATTGGCGACCGTTGTCGCCCGCTTTATTGAGCAACCCGCCAATGCCTTATTCGTGATCGGCAAAAACAATAATCTCTGCGGTATTATCACACTGGATGAAATCCGGCCCCTGATGGCCGACACTCAATCATTGCGGCAGCTTTTAATCGCCAAAGATTTGATGATCGAGCACGGTTTCCCGACCTTCTCCCCCGATGACAGTCTGGCCGACGTTATGAAGCATCTGGGCAGTCATACTTACGATGTTCCCGTACTTCGTAATGGTGAGATCGTTGGTACTATCTGGCCGGAAAATGTCATTGCACTATACAATGAAGAAATCTTCAAACGCGAGATGGCTTCCGGCCTGGCGACGACTGTCAATCAAGACCATCCGATGGCACCGGTTCCGGGTACGAATAATATTAGCATGGCTGAGATTATGGTGTCAGACTGGTTAGACGGGAAAACCATCGGGGAATTAAATATCAGGAAACGAATGAATGTCAGCATCCTTATCGTTAAGCACCAGATCGAAGGCACTGAAGATTTCGAGAGTAATATTCCCAACCCCGATACGGTTCTCCACTCCGGCGAAATCCTTCTCGTAATGGGCCCGGAAACAGGCATAGTTCAGCTCCAGCGCGAATGATTCACAAAGATTTTGAACTACGACCGGCCGCCAACGGAAATAATTCGTTAGTTTCAGATGGAATACTCTGACGTGTAGATCTGATGTAGTACTATAATAAAAACCAATCAAGTCGTTTACGAAAGATTATTTGCCTATTAAATCGAATGGCATGCCTGCCGAAAAAGCATTCACACCCCCTTTTCGCTTGACTTCTCCCCTGATTCGGATAAATTGCGGGGAAGTAAATGGCAATATACGCTTCTTTATAACCGGACTGACTGCTGTGAGGTTGCGGCATGACCAACAACGCTGATGCTGTCATAATCGGCGGAGGGGTAATCGGCCTCTCGACCGCCTATCAACTGGCGAAACTCAAATACGGCAAAACAATCGTACTCGAAAAGGAACTCTTTCTGGGCAGCGGCGCCACCGGAAAATGCGCCGGCGGTGTCAGGGCACAATTTTCGACCAAAGCCAACATTGAGATGTCGATGCTTTCCGAAAAAATGCTGGTGACATTCGAAGCCGACACCGGCTACCCGCTCGTTTTTGATCAGGTCGGCTATATGTTTTTGCTCTCTGACGAAAAGGAGCTGGACGCTTATACCAAATCGTTTGAATTGCAGCGTTCGCTCGGTTTAAAAGTCGAGATGATCGAACCTGAAGATGTAGCCAAAATCGCTCCACCGCTGCGAATTGATGATATAATCAAAGCGACATTCTGTAAAGATGACGGACTGGCCGACCCGAATGACTTGATTCAAGGCTACGCTTCGGCGGCCCGAAAACTTGGTGTCGAAATTAAAGTCGAGACGGAGGTCAAAGGTCTGAAAATCGAAAACGGAGCTATTGAAGGAGTCGTGACGAAAGACAGTGAGTTCAAAACGCCTCTGGTTATCAATGCCGGCGGGCCATACGCTAAAGTCATTGCTAAAATGGCCGGAATAGATCTGCCGGTCGAGCCGATTCGGCGGCAGATTGTCACGACCGGGCCGCTGGATTATATCAAAGCGACCTTCCCGATGGTGGTCGATGTCAAATCCGGCCTTTATTGTCACAAGGAATCGGCCGGATTACTATTAGGCTGGGCGGATAATTCGGTGACGCCCGCTTTCGATGAATCGGTTGATCCGGATTATAGCGATACCATAATTATGAAAGCGCTGGACCGGATTCCTCAGCTTGAGACGGCCGAGATGGCCAAAAGCTGGGCCGGTTTATACGAAACGACCCCCGACCATCATGCCATAATCGGATATGCAGCGGAAGTCAAGGGGCTATTCTTTGTCAACGGTTTTTCCGGTCACGGATTAATGCACGCACCGGCGGCCGGACTGGTTTCGGCGGAAATTATCTGCAATCAGGAACCCTCGGTCGATATCATGCCGCTATCTCCGGATCGTTTTGCCCGGGGACGGGTAATCGAAGAAACCAACGTGATTTAGCCCGACCGCCAATCAAAACAGGCTATTTTATAATATTAAAAAACGGTTTACAAAAAGAAGATTATTTATTATAATTTTAGCCTTTTGATAATATCCGGGTGTCGCGGGATTTGATAATTATATCCCGAATTTGTACACGAACGGCTCGGAAGAGGAAAATAACTAGATTTGTATTCGATTGGATAAATTATGGCAAAGATGAAACCGGAAGATATCAATATTATTTTGGCCACCGATTGCGGCTCGACGACGACCAAAGCAATCCTTATTGAAAAACATAACGGCGAATATCGACTGATTGTTCGCGGCGAGGCGCCGACGACGGTCGAGGCCCCTTTTGAAGATGTCACCATGGGCGTGCTGAACGCCGTCGCCGAGGTCGAGGAATTATCCGGCCGCAAATTGCTCGGGGAGGACGGCAGAATCATATCCCCGGCCAACGGTGATACGGGCACTGATGTATATATCTCAACCTCATCGGCGGGCGGCGGATTGCAGATGATGGTAGCCGGCGTGGTACGTTCCATGACGGCCGAATCGGCCGAAAGAGCGGCGCTCGGCGCCGGGGCGATTGTAATGGATGTTATCGCATCCAACGACAAGCGCTTGCCGCATCAGCAAATCGAAAGAATCAGGCACTTAAGGCCGGATATGATATTGCTCTCGGGCGGCATCGACGGCGGTACAACGACACATGTCGTGGAAATCGCCGAACTTATTTCGGCCGCCGATCCGAAACCGCGTCTGGGATCGGGATATAAACTGCCCATTATATATGCGGGAAATGTAAATGCCACTGAAGCGGTAAAAGAAACGCTTGAGAAAAAAGTCGATTTGAAAACGGTCGATAATATTCGACCGATTCTTGAGCGGGAAAATCTCGGCCCCGCCCGTGAAGAAATCCATAACCTGTTCATGGAGCATGTCATGGCGCAGGCGCCCGGCTATCGCAAACTCATGACCTGGACCGATACGCCGATTATGCCGACTCCGGGAGCGGTCGGGTTGATTATTAAGACCATTGCCGACATCGAAAATATCGAGGCGGTCGGGGTCGATATCGGCGGCGCCACCACCGATGTTTTTTCGGTTTTCCGCCCTGAAGGAAGCGAAGAGGGAATATTCAACCGGACTGTTTCGGCCAATCTCGGCATGAGCTATTCGGTCTCGAATGTTTTTGCCGAAGCGACGCTTCCGATGGTCATGCGCTGGGTGCCCTTCCATATGGATGAGCGCGACCTTCGTAATCGTGTTAAAAATAAAATGATTCGTCCGACCACGATTCCACAGTCGATGGAGGAACTTATTTTTGAGCAGGCTATCGCCAAAGAGGCTCTTCGCCTGGCCTTCATTCAGCACAAAAGTTTTGCGACCGTCCTGAAAGGCGTCCAGCAGCAAAGAACGATCGCCGATGCTTTCGAACAATCGGCTTCCGGAGCCACCCTGGTCAATATGATGAGTCTGGATATCCTGGTCGGATCCGGCGGCGTGCTTTCGCATGCGCCGAAACGTAATCAGGCGGCTTTGATGCTCATTGACGGTTTTCTGCCGGAAGGTATTACGCGGCTGGCGGTCGACTCGATTTTTATGATGCCGCAGCTGGGCGTCCTGACGACGGTTCAGCCACAAGCAGCGACCGAGGTTTTCAATAAGGATTGTTTGATTCATCTGGGGACCTGCATTTCACCGACCGGCGATGTCAAAAAACCGGGATCGATGCTGAATTATAAAATTACTCTGCCCGACGGTAGGACCGAATCCGGCACTCTGGAATTCGGCCAGATGAAACTGATCGAACTTGGATTGGATGACAAGGGCTTACCGGCGATGGCGAAAGCGGAACTTGAACCGCTTAAAGGCCTGGACATTGGCAGCGGCAAGGGGCATAAAGTGGAGACGGAAATATCCGGCGGCGTCGTGGGTATAATACTGGATGGCCGTGGCCGGCCGTTTAAACTTCCCGAAGATGATACAATTAGAGTCGGGAAATTGAAAGAATGGATGACTGAACTGAAAATTTATCCGAAGGAAGCAATCGAACGCTGACGAAATTTTATGCGAAGGTTCCTTCATGAGCGGTCTGAAAAAAATATCACTGCTATGTCTGCTGAGCCTGGTAACTTATCCCGGTCTGGCCTCGGCGAAAACGTATATTAACTGGAACGCCGGATACTATATAGTTTATCCTGACGATTGGTACCAGGTGGCTTACGGCACGGTTGATTTTTTCCTCAACAGCCAGGATGTCAATCCGGAAACATATACGTATGACGCTGTTCTGGCGCAAAGCGGTAATCCGGCGTTTTTTAAAGTCCCCTATGCTTTTCTGCATTTTCAACCGGTCGGTGAGTTAAACGACAAAGAGATTGATTCGGCACTGGACAAGCTATCCAAAGAGTACGGCAATTCCTGGACAGAAGGGTCGTTAAAGGATACCAATCGAAATTTCGTGATGGAGCACCCGGTGTATGATAAATCCATGAAGGCGGTTGTTATCAAAAGCCGGATAACTTCCGAGGTCACCGATAAATATATGCTGGAAATCCATAAGTTCTTCAAGAATGGGGTCTTCGTACTATTGGGGTATTCACCCGGGGAATCCTATGACGAGGCCAAAAAGATATATTTGAGTATGTTGCAATCGTTTTCGGATAAAAACCTCGAGTCGGTGGCGCCCAAAGATAGTTTTAAAATCGTAGATATTTCGGGCCGTAAGGCGCCGACCTATAATGAAGAAGATTTCCCGGGACCGGGCAACAGAGAGGGTATGTCCGATCAAACAAAAAGGATTATTTATATAGTAATTCTGATTGTCATCGTGGCCGCGGTTATTGCTGCTATTTTTATAAAAAAGATAAAAAGTCAGAACACAATAGATAAGTAAAGGCGCTATTTATGGGTCATGCATATACTCCGGGACTAAAAGTAACCGACAAAATACTATTGACAAAAAACCGGATTCTGCCGCTTAAGGGCGAGGTTGTCGTTAAAAAAGGCGACCCGGTTCATCCGGATGATGTTGTGGCGCAAACCGATCTCCCGGGTCCGGTCGAACCAATTAATGTCGCCAACATTTTAGGCTTGCCGCCTGAGGATATCACCGATGCCATGTTAAAAAAGCAGGGCGATACAGTCGAACAAGGTGAAACTATCGCTCTTTCAAAATCATTTTTTGGCCTGTTCAGATCGGAGTGCAAAGCCAAAATTAAGGGAACGATCGAATCGATTTCACAGGTTACCGGACAGGTGCTTCTTCGCGGCGAACCGATCCCGGTAACGGTGAAAGCATATCTTGAGGGAGAAGTTGTTGAAGTCTTCGAAAAGGAAGGTGTTGCCGTCGCCTGTTGGGGGTCGTTCATACAGGGTATTTTCGGTATCGGTGGCGAAACGCACGGCGAGATAAAAGTGGTCGTACCTGATAATACGAATATTTTGACAGACAAAGAGATAAACGACAGTTGCAGGGACAAAGTCATTATCGGCGGATCGATGGTAACCGCCGAGGCCATTAAAAAAGCCGCCTCGGTTAATGCCGCCGGTATTGTCGTCGGAGGATTCGATGACAAAGACCTGCGTGAAATCCTGGGATACGACATCGGCGTCGCTATTACCGGATCCGAAGACATCGGTATTACCTTGATTGTTACCGAAGGATTCGGGCAGATAAATATGGCGCAAAAGACTTTTGATTTGTTGAAATCGAAAGAGGGCAAATTAGCATGTATCAACGGCGCCACTCAGATTCGCGCCGGAGTTATTAGACCTGAGGTCATTATTCCTTTTGAGGCCGACGTTCATGAAAAATCCAGGGCTGCCGATTATCGCGAACAGGGATTAAATATCGGGACACCGGTCAGAGTAATCCGGCATCCATATTTCGGTTTTCTCGGAATGGTTACCGCTCTTCCACCGGAACTGATGGAATTGGAATCCGGCTCAAAGGCCAGAATCCTGGAAGTCGAATTCGGCGACGGCAAAAAGGCTATTGTCCCGCGAGCCAACGTCGAAATGCTGGAATCCTAAAGAATCGTCAGGTTACGTCCTTAATCTTATTTCGGGCAGAGCCTGACGAAACTCAGACAAAATATCATTAATTTATCGGCACAGACGATTAAACTGGTTTTTATATAATTCCGTCAGATTATTTTTTCAGGCCCGTTTCGGAAAAAATCTGATAAATCTCCCTGTGCCCCAACTCATATAATAAAAGATTAATACCCTTGTTCGCCCGGCTCTTCCTCCATCGTAGTCGTATCAGTTTCCGTAAGCGTATCTTTCACTGGTTCTTCGGTTTGTTTTTCCATAGTCGGCTCCGTTTTGGGCGCCGGTTCTTCTTTCTTACCACAGCCCGACAAAAACAGCATGAGCAAAAGGCCGCATGACAAGATTACCATTAACTTTTTCATCTTACACCTCCATAGTGATTATTGTTTCCCCAATCAGATATGAAACAAACGACTATTGACAATCCAGTCAACAAAAAAGTTTCGGGCAAAATGCTTTTTGTTGACGCGCCCTTTTTTCAACCATATAATGGAACAAAGTTGTTGGTAAATAACGTAATGGTAACAAACGATTGGATATTTAAAACCACTAATTCGTAAAAGGGAATATATGCAGATCTCAATAATCCTGCCGATGGGGCTTTTTACCGGTGGTGTCTGGCAAATCGTGGGACAATCCAGCTTATTCGGAATTATCATTTTGACAATACTGATCTGTTTCTCGTTATTCTCCTGGGGAATAATGTTTAACAAGTGGCGGACATTCAAAAAGGTCGAGCTCGAAAACGACGTTTTCCTTAATCTTTTCAGGAAATCGGAAAAACTTTCCGAGCTTACAAGCCAGGCAAAGACACTTCAATATACACCTTTCGCCAGGATATTTTTGCAGGGCTACAATGAAATCGGTGAGATTATATCGTTGAAAGAAACCGGCGGGGCGGTCCAGGGTAATCCCAAACCTTTCACCAGCGATGATGTCGAAACGGTGGCGATGACTTTGGAACGCGCCACCGCCGAGGGGATCGGCCTTCTGGAGCAAAGAGTCGTATTTTTGGCGACGACGGCCAATGCCTCGCCTTTTCTGGGTCTGCTGGGAACTGTTGTCGGCGTTATGGATGCGTTCTGGTCGATTGGTGCGCGCGGGTCGGCTTCGCTGGCGGTCGTGGCGCCCGGCATTGCCGAAGCTCTGCTGGCGACCATCGTCGGGCTGGGGGCCGCAATACCGGCCGTTGTCGGATACAACTGGGCCAATAACCGGCTTAAATATTTTTATGACCGGGCTTCCAACTTCTGCCTTGAGTTTCAGGCCCGGATAAAAAAGGATATGACCCTATGAGAAAACGTGAATATCGGGCTCTGGCGGAGATAAATGTTACCAATTTGGTCGATGTCGTTTTGGTGCTGTTGATTATTTTTATGATTTCCGCGCCGCTTCTGCAGTCGGGAATCGACGTCGACCTGCCGAAAACTAAGACTGCGGCACTGGACGAAAGCGCCGAGGGCGTCGTCGTCAGTATCGATAAAAAAGGCGGTATATTCATAAATGATGTCTGGGTAACCATGGATAAATTCGAGTCCCGGCTTGACGCGGAATTAAAAAGAATAAATAAATCATCGGTATTTCTCAGGGCCGATTCGCTGGTGTCGTACGGGGTTGTGGTTGATGTAATCGGACGGCTGAAGCAAATGGGAATCAATGAGTTGGGGCTTATCACGGCCAAAGAGGAAGATTTAAGAAAAAGAAAGTAATGAGATTTGATTTTATACTATCATTGGTCCTTCACGTCATCTTTATCATCGCCATGGTCATAAGCGCACCGTTTAAACCCAGGGTGAAAACCGACCTCGGCGAAGTGATAAGCGTCCACCTGGCCTCATTGCCGGCCCCGAAGGAGATAAAGCCGATGGAGCCGGTTGTCATTCCGCAGGCGATCGCGATGGAAGAAGATTTCGCGGTCGTCCCGTCTCCCAAAACAATCGATAAACCGAAAAAAATCGAAGAGAAAAAGAAAGAGCCAATAAAGAAAGATGATACGTACATCCCTAAAACGCAGGAAGGTGATAAAGAGCAGGCTGGTGTTACAAAGGAAGGTCAGAAAGATGTCACCCAAAATCTTGGAGTCGGTTCGGCTTTTAGCGGCGCGGCTGTGGATAATGCCTCGTTCGATTATCCGTACTGGTTTGTGCAGGCCTTTTCGAAAATCGAACAGAATTGGAGAAACCCGGTTTTTGCCAATCGACCGCTGAAATGCGTCGTCTATTTTCAGGTCATAAGATCGGGTCGCATATTGAAAATTGAAGTCGAACAATCCTCGGGGATTGACGCTTTCGATCGCGCCTGTGTGCAGGCGATTGAAAAATGCGGAAAGCTTCCACCGCTCCCCGATAAATTTGTCGAGGAAATACTCGGGATTCATCTCGAATTCCCGTATTCGCCCGGATGATATGAACATGAAGAAAAATTTACAGCTTTCATTGTTGTTATTACTGCTGATTATTTTTTGCGGCGGTCAGGCATCGGCTCAAGGTAGTCTCAGCATCCGCGATGTCCGCGGCCGTCTGTCGGAGCGAAAAACTTTCGAGCCGACCAATATCGCCGTCGAAGAGGCCAGATATACCGGTGTCGAGATTATCACTGATAAAGATTCCATTTTATTGCGCAATTGCACCGTAATTCTGCAAAACGATCTGGATTTTTCACCCTACTTCGAAGTCACACCGGTCGACACGTTTTTTATGCGCCACATGGAATTAAAATGGATGACACCGTTAAGCTGGAAACGGCTCGGTGTCAGCTATGTCATAAATCTGGAAGTCGAGTTCCCGCGCGATAAGATTAGAGTGCAATTTCGATTGGTTTCCACCAGTGACGAGCGGGAAATCGAGCACGAGAAGTTTGAAGCCAATAGAAATGGGTATAGAGAACTGGTTCATGAGCTCGCCAATGCTATTGTCAATTTCCTGACCGGCGATAAAGGCATTTATAGAACGAAAATCGTATACTGCAAAAAGATCGGCGAGGCCAGGGAATTGTTTATCTCCGATTACGACGGATATAATGAACGCCAGTTGACTAACAACGGTTCCATAAACCTTCTCCCCAATTTCTCGCCCGACGGTCAATATATTTATTTTACGAGTTACCTGGACGGTGATCCCAAAATTTATATGTTAAACCTCGAAACCAACGAGGTCGATTTGATATCGGGAAATCCCGGATTGAATTCGTCCGCGGCCGTATCACCGGACGGCAAATCAATTGCCTGCGTTTTGACGAAGGACGATAACTCCGAGATTTATTTGCTGGATCGTAAAGGTAAAATCAAAAAACGGCTGACTTACAGCCAGTCGATCGAGACTTCGCCGACCTGGTCACCCGACGGGAGAATGATCGCTTTTACCTCAGATCGCGCCGGTTCGCCGCAAATTTATATCATGGACGCCGAGGGTCTGAACGTCCGACGATTGACTTATCAGGGCGGCTATAATGATTCCCCCTGCTGGTCACCGCAGGGCGATAGAATAATTTTCGCCAGTCTTAATGACGGTTTCAGTATCGCATCGATCAGAGTCGACGGTTCCGATTTTCAGATCCTGACTGAACTGGGCAACAATGAAAATCCACATTTTTCGCCCGACGGTAACCATATTGTTTTTTCGTCGATTCGGATGGGCAAAAAGGAGATTTATGCCATGGACTTATTTGGTAACAATATGCAAAAAATAACGAACGGGGAGGATTGCTCCAATCCCGCCTGGTCGCCGTTCAGGAAATAAATATATTCTTATAATTTTGTTGACCGGAAATTCAAAAATGCTTAGAATTAAGTGAAATTAAAAGGTAAAAAAAACGGCAAAATTTCCAAGGAGGAAGAAATGAAAAAATTACTCGTACTTCTGCTGATCGGACTACTACCCTTAATGCTGACTACTTGTGGGAAAAAAGAGGTCGCCCCGGAGATACCGCCGGAGTTGCCACCGGATACAACTGCCGCAATCGACACGACCAAAACCGAACAGCCACCGCCTCCGGTCGAAGTAAAGAAAATCAGCGAATCCGAATTTATGACTGTCTATTACGATTTTGATAAGTATAACCTGGTTGATTCAGCCAGGCAGGCGTTGGAAAATAATGCCCGGATTTTGAAAAAGAATCCTGATGTCATTATCAAAATCGAAGGCCATTGCGATGAACGAGGAACCGTTGAGTACAACCTCTCCCTGGGCGATAAGCGGGCTACGGCGGCAAAAGATTATCTTGTTGAACTCGGTATCAGCCCCGACCGGATTCAGACCATCAGCTATGGCAAATCCCGGCCGGCCGTCCTTGGAAGCAACGAGGCCGCCTGGGCCAAAAACCGACGGGCGCAATTCAAAATAATATCGCAGTAGTACTATGATTCGGCTTAGAAGATTATTCACGTTTCTGATGTTTGTCGCCTTCGCGGCCTTGTTTTCGGGTTGTTGCATGAAACGCGATATAGATGCGGTTGATGCACAAATCAGCCGGCTGCGTTTCGAGCAGAAGGAAATGAAATCGAAAATCGACACGATTGATTCTCTGGTTAACTCCGAAAGTGAGGCCGCGGTTGCTCTGCGCGCCGAAATAAAAAGTTCGCTTAAAGAATTGCTCGATCAGTACGCGATGATTCAATCCAACATGAATGACCTGCAGAATAAGGTCGATAACATGACTACTCGTGCGCCGGCTTATCAGGTTATTCCCCCGGTCGTCACCTCCGACAGCAGCGCCGACACAACCGCGGCGGCGCCGGTCATCCCGGGCATAGACTGTCAGGAATTGTACGACGAATCTTTTATTAATGTTCCCCAGGGGCAATATGAAGAGGCGATTCAGGGTTTCACCGATTATCTGACCTATTGCGGAAAACAAAGCCTGGCTGATGATGCCCGTTTCTGGATGGGTGAATGCTACTTTTTTATGGCTAAATACAATGAAGCCATTTCCGAATTCAATCTGCTGATGAAAAATTTCCCGGATTCCGAAAAGCGTGCCGGCGCTCTTTATAAAATGGCACGTTCCTACGAAGAATTGGGGAGAAAAAAAGAAGCCAGAGAAACTTTTCAGAAACTGGTCGATGAGTTCGATGGCACTCTTGAGGCCGAGCAGGCCAAGGAGAAATTAAAAGAATTGAAATAGCCGTGTCTATCGAGAAAATAAAAGTGAATATCTCCACCCCGTCCGTTATGATACCTCGCGGACGGGGTTTTTATCAGTTAGAAGAGGAAGAATTATATCTTCCGGTGATCCATAACGCCGGGCAAAAGGCCCGATTCTTTTCATACCTTGAATCGGATTACGTCTCATTTCAATTCGATCGCGACGGACGATTGATCTTTATCGAGATTACTCTTCCGCGGAGAAGATGGAGAGAACGGCCGGAATTTACGATTCCACAAAATACCCGGACGGCCGATATTCGTTTTCTGGATTTTCGAAATTCTCTTCCGCCGTCAAGGATTTTTTGTGATGCGACCCGGCAGTCGCTGATGCTGCGTTTTGCGCCTTCCACCGCCGGGCCTCTCTATTACCTTGCCGAAAATCTTATCGCGCAACTGGATAATCGAAATCATCTGATCGCGATTTATGTGACCGATATTATCGATGATCTCGCCGGTCGGGAAATCGCCGCCTGGCGTAAGTCCATCTATGGTATCAAAGATTCTTCAACAATCCGCGAGCGGTGCTCTCTCCCCTGATAAATGTGATTCGGATGTGATGGAAAATTCCTGATTTCCTCCGTTATTTTAGACGGAGGAAAAATGAACAGTTTTTTATACATCGACGTCGATGCCTTTTTCGCCTCGGTGGAGCAATCGATAAATCCGGCGCTGGTCGGCAAGCCGGTAATGGTCGGCGGCTTGAAACACGAACGCGGCGTCGTTGCCTGCCCCAGTTATGAGGCGCGGGCGCGTGGGGTCCGAACCGGCACACCGTTGTACGAAGCCGCACGGCTGATACCGGATGGGATTTTTTTGAGGGGCGATTTCAACCGGTATCAATACTATTCGGATCGGTTTTATGACATCCTTTCCCGCTACTCGCCGGAACTGGAGAAAATCTCGCAGGATGAAGCCTGCCTTAAAATGAGCAATTCATCCGACAAACCAGACCAATCCGCCCTGAAACTGCAAAAGGAAATTTGGCAGTCGTTGGCGCTGCCGACCTCTATCGGTATCGGACCGAGCCGCGTCATGGCCAAGATGGCTTCGGAGCACAAAAAACCGATGGGTCTGACGATTATCAACGAAAATAATATGGAAGATTTTCTTGCCGACCTGCCGATCAGAAAAATTCCCGGTGTCGGCCATGTTACCGAAAAGATACTTCATGAAATGGGTATTCGTACGGCCGGGCAACTGGGGGCAGTCCCGGAAAAATATCTCAAGACCGTTTTCGGCATCAACGGTTTGAAAATCGCCGCTTACAGCCGCGGTGAGGATGGTATCCCGCTTCGCGATTATAAAGCTATCCGTTCGGTCAGCCGCGAAACCGGCTTTACCGATGATATCACCGATCGTAATATTTTGTTATCGCACTATTATTATCTATTGGGACGGGCGACGGCGAAATTACGCATGCTTTCCAAACGCGCGGCGTCGGTTAAAATCAAGTTTCGCTATACCGACTTCAAAACGGTCGAGGCGGCCGCCCGTATAACGCCGCCCGGCAATAATGAAAATGATATTTTCCCCATCGTCGAAATGATATTCCGCCGGACGGCAACGCGAAGACTGGGGATTCGCTTTCTCGGTGTGACGTTGGCTAATCTGAAAAACTATGCCGACAACGAAACGCTTTTTGACGACCGGATTGAAAAAAATCAGCGGCTGCTGAAAAGCCTTGATAAGGCTCGCGGTAAAGGTGGCTTTTTTTCGATTATGACCGGGCGAACACTATCGCTGTCATCACGCTACCAACGCGGGGATACCGGATATGAATTGCGTACTCCCGGTTTGTCGCAGTAGTTTTTCATTACTCTACGGAACAGCGTCGCCGGAGGAATTGGTACAGACGGCTATTGAAAAGAACCATGCGGCAATGCTCCTGGCCGATTTTAATAATCTATACGGTTGCTATGATTTTTATTACGCCGCTCTGGAGACGGGGGTGAAACCGATTATCGGCGCGGAAATAACCACGCAACCCGGCAATATTTTATTTATCTGCGAGAACCATGATGGTTTTAAAGAACTCTCGAAACTTATCACTTATTACCAATTGCACGGAGCGCCTTCGATTGAAACGATTTCGGAATGCAGTGATAATCTAATCTGTGTCACGGAAAACGAATCATCGCCTGAAAATCTTAAGGAGATTTTCAACCAACGGCTCTATATAAAAATCGGTTACGAACAGCCTTCAAAAGCGGTACGAATAGCCGCAAAAAAAAATATCCGACCGCTTGCCTGCCCCGACGTTTGTTTTCTGCATCAAAGTGATTTTGAAAAACATCGCCTTCTGCGGGCCATCGATGGGGGACATCTATTGGATGACCTCCCCGAAAAGGAGACTGCCAATCGACAGGCATGGTTGAAAAATCCCGAATGGTACGATAATTTCTTTTCCCCTTTCCCGGAAGCTTTCAAAAACAGCCGCGAGATAATAGAGAAATGCAATTTAAATTTTCCGGAAAGAAAAAACATTCTGCCCCATCTCGAAGTAGACGGCGATCATTTCGAAAAATTAAAACAGGATGCCCTGAAGGGTTTACGCCGAAAATTACCCGACCCATCCGGGCCTTACCTGTCGCGTCTTGAATACGAATTATCGGTAATTCAGCGCACCGGATTCGTCGATTATTTCCTGATTGTCGGCGAGATTATTGACCACTGCCGTCGGGAAGACATCACGGCCGTCGGGCGCGGCTCGGCCGCCGGTTCACTGGTATCGTATAGTCTGGGAATCACACAGGTTGATCCGATTAAACAAAATTTGTATTTCGAGCGGTTTCTTAACGAAGCCCGCTCCGATTGTCCCGATGTTGATCTCGATATTGATTGGCGACGGCGCGATGATGTCCTTGATTTTATTTACAAAAAGTATGGGGACGATAGGGTGGCAATGCTGGCTACATTTACTCGCTTTCGGCCGCGCCTGGCGATCCGTGAAACAGCCAAAGCGATGGGTCTGGCACCGGAGGAAATCAATAATTTTACACAGCGTCTTTCGGGGCACCCGCTGGAACGCAATGATTTCCCGGAAGCATCTTCAAATAGCCTGAAAGTAACAAGGGATAGATTCAAACCGGTCTTGCAGGCGGCTCGCGCCATCTGCGGCTTACCGCGCCATCTGGGCATCCACGCCGGGGGCATTGTCATTACGCCGGAGCCGATAACCGATTATGTCCCGCTGGAAAGAGCAACCAAAGGTATTGTCGTAACGCAGTGTGATATGTATCAGGCCGAAAAAATCGGGCTGGTAAAAATCGATATACTCGGTCAGCGCGGCCTGGGTGTTCTGGTCGACTGTTACAAGGCGGTTAAACGAATCGGGGGTGAGGATTTTTCCATTCCTGAAAATGATTCCAGAACATACGAGATTTTGCGGTCGGGCAAAACCATCGGTGTTTTTCAAATCGAGTCGCCGGGAATGCGTGCCTTACTTCGCGATCTGTATCCGCGAAAACTGGATGATATTACATTGGGTCTGGCGCTGATTCGGCCCGGCGCATCGGAGTCGGGCATGAAAAAAATTTTCCTTGATCGTTTTCACGGAAAGGAAAAAACCGTTTATCCGCATAAAAATCTGGGGACGGTTCTGGAAGACACGCATGGCGTCTTTATCTATCAGGAACAGGTAATTCTGGCGGCGCAGAAAATCGCCGGTTTTAATCTTCCCGCTTCCGACCTGCTCCGGCGAGCCATCACCAAAAAAAGAAAACAAACCGATATAAAAAAATTGCGCCAACGTTTTCTTGATGGCGCTCGAAAAAATAATGTCAACATCGCAACGACTGAAAATATTCTGGGGCAATTGGCGCAATTTGCTTCCTTCGGCTTTTGCAAGGCGCACGCCGCCACCTATGGTTATCTCGCCTGGCAATCAGCTTATTTCAAGGCCCATTATCCGGGCATATTTATGACGGCGGTGCTCCGCAACGGCGGCGGTTATTATCCGTCGGCGGTTTATGTCGCCGAGGCCCGACGCCTCGGTGTGGCCGTTCTCCCGCCGGACGTCAACCGTTCGGACGACATAGATAATACATATAATGATAAAATTTATCTTGGCCTGGGCAGGATTCGCGATCTGACCTGCAAAACTATAGATAAAATTCAGGACAATCGCCCGTTCGTTTCACTGCTCGATTTTCTGTCGAAGGTGGATTTATCCGGGCGCGAAATCGAAAATCTAATCCGTGTCGGCTTTTTTGACTCGATTGAAACATCGCGACCAAAACTTCTCTGGCAGTATCGTCTCAGCTATGGTAAAAAAAACAGGACCGGAGATGATCTTTTCGGTGAACGGATCACCTCTCCCTTGCTAAAACAGATGCCTCGATTGGAACAATTCAGCCGCTTCGAGATTTTCAAAGCCGAAAAGGATATTCTGGAACTCTCCGCCTCCTTTCATCCTCTTTCACTATTTGATAGCTACAACAAAACCAATCTTACGATGATATCGCAAATAAAACGGGGAACGCCGATTTCCGTCTCAGGCTGGCTGGCCGATCGCAAACGGATTAAAACCAGAGAGGGCAAGGCGATGGTCTTTCTGACATTTGACTCGCCCGATGATACTTTCGAGGTGGTGTTATTTCCCGAAATCTACAACCGTTACAGCGGCCTTATCAGGAAATATCGCTACCTGACCGTGAATGGTCATGTCAATGTCGAGGGCGGCAATACCGCCATAATCGCCAACGAGATTTCCGCCGCTCCCACCGGCCTGAAAGAGGCGCAATATATTTAGCGGTTGACATCGCCCGATAGCCCGATTTTATTAGACGCATGTCACTATCGGAAAACCTCAGAAAGGAATATAACAAGCTAAAGGAAGAAATCGAATATCATAATCGACTGTACTATGTTTATGACCGCCCGGAAATAAGCGATACCGAATATGACCGGCTGTACGATCGACTTTTAAAGATCGAAAAAGAGCATCCGGAAATAATTACTCCTGATTCGCCCTCTCAAAGAGTCGGCGCCGAGCCGCTGGCGAAATTCGAGACGGTCAGACATCGTATGAGGATGTTGTCACTTCAAAAGGTGACGACCGCCGAGGAATTCAAAGATTTTGATCGCCGCGTGCGGGAAGATTTAGAATTCTCCGGAGATGTAGAATACACGGTCGAGCCCAAACTTGACGGCCTGGCTGTCGAGCTAGTGTACGATAACGGTCTTTTGACTGTCGGCTCCACGCGCGGCGATGGTACCAAAGGCGAAAATGTTACATTAAATTTAAAAACAATACGGAGTATTCCGCTAAAACTTTCGGATAAAACCACCGCGAAGTACCCCCTGCTGGAAGTCCGTGGTGAAGTCATCTTGCTTAAGTCGGCCTTTCAGAAACTTAATCGGGAAATGAAACAAGCCGACCTGCAGCCGTTTGCCAATCCCCGCAATGCCGCCGCCGGCTCATTAAGACAGCTTGCATCGGAAATAACCGCTTCGCGGCCGCTGATGTTTTATGCTTATGGTATCTCGGCCAACGATCTCGATAATCTCCCCGATCAATACGGCACCATGCGGTTTTTGGAAAAAGAAGGTTTTCGGATAAACGAAAACCTTGCCCTCGTGAACGGTGTGCATAAAGTCACCGAGCAATTTCGAAAACTGGAATCAATACGTGCAAATCTTGATTATGAAATTGACGGCATGGTCGTCAAGGTTAACCGCTTCGCCGATCAGATTATTCTGGGCGAGATTTCCCGCGCACCGCGCTGGGCGGTGGCCTGGAAATTCGCCGCCGAAGAAGCCGAAACGATTGTCAAAGACATAGATTTTCAGGTCGGGCGAACCGGCATAATCACGCCGGTCGCCAAGCTGGAAGCGGTCCATGTCGGCGGCGTGATGGTCTCGAACGCCTCGCTGCACAACGAAGATGAAATGAAAAATCTCGATATTAAGGTCGGTGATACGGTCGTCGTCCGCCGTGCCGGTGATGTCATCCCTCAGGTGGTGGAAGTCATTAAAGATAGCCGTACCGGCCGTGAAAAAGCGAAGGTGATGCCAACTCTCTGTCCATCATGCCGTTCGAAAATCGTCCGGCCGGAGGGCGAGGCGGCCTGGCGATGTATCAATGCGGCCTGCCCGGCGCAGACAATCGAACGGATTTTTCATTTCGCTTCCAAAGACGCCATGGATATCGAAGGACTCGGCGGCAAACTGGCCGCACAATTGGTCGAGAAAAAATTAATAAACGATCCGGCCGATATTTATTTCCTGACGAAAGAAAAACTATTGCTCCTGGATTTGATGGCTGACAAACGGGCGCAGAATCTTCTCGAAGCCATCGAAGCCTCGAAGAAAAGAGAACTGCCGAATATTATTCTGGCGCTGGGGATATTCGGTATTGGCGAGACGGCCGCTCGGCTTCTGGCCGAAGAATTCGGCGAATTTGAAAGACTTTATGAAGCATCTGTCGAGAAATTGACCGCCATCGACGGCATCGGACCCAAAATGGCCGAATCGATTATCGATTATTTCGCTAACGAAGGTAATCGAAATATTATAAAAAAAATGAAAAAGGCCGGTGTCATTTTTGCACCATACAAAACGACAAGAAAGGCCGGGGCGTTGCAAGGTAAAACGTTTGTTATTACCGGGACATTATCGAAATCGCGAAATCACTTCAAGAAACTGATCGAAGATGCCGGAGGCAAAGTCAGCGGATCAATCTCGGCCAGGATCGATTATCTTCTGGCTGGCGACAAAGCCGGCAGCAAACTGGATAAGGCAAAAAAACTGGGCGTGAAAATAATCGACGAGCGAGCACTCCGTCAACTCCTTTGATTTCTTCGTATTGTATTCATAAAAAATGAATAAAGGCATTCAGAAAATATTCTCGCAGGTACCGAAACGGTACGAACTTATAAATCATATTCTCACTCTCGGGCTCGATATTGTCTGCCGACGCCGCGCCGCCAAAATAGGCGCCTCGGGCGGCGGAACGAACTGGCTTGACATTTGTACCGGCACCGGCGAGACGGCGGTTTATCTTTCCCGTCTTAGAC
>CAYVMO010000011.1:94583-96044 GCA_964452645.1 uncultured Ignavibacteriaceae bacterium | reverse complement strand
GATAGATTGCGACGCAATGTTATTACCACGCCCTCATCCCGAACAATCGGGATATCGGGCTCGCAATGACGTGTGGAGATTTCGCCGGTGCACCCTTCGTAAAACTCAGGACTTCGCGGGGAGGTACACCAACCGCTTTTATCAGGGGGCAGACCGGGAGGTCTGCCGCCCACATGAATCGGGGCAGACGAGGGCGTCTGCCGCCCACAAAATTTTTAAATATTTGGATGTCTTTTACAATCGGGTCCGACGTCATTCAACATTGAATTATTTAAGTCCCGTTGACTTTAAAGTAAAAAACAGTTAATCTCAATGAGGTGTCCGAAATAATGGGGCAAGATCGTACAGGAGGATACGATGCAAACCAGGAAGATTGCGGTCAGCGGGGCGTCGGGACTGATAGGTTCGAAACTGGTCACTTCTCTCGAACGACAAGGACATTCGGTTAGTCGCCTGGTCAGACGAAAACCGGTTGGAGGCTCCGGTGACATCTACTGGAATTACGAAGCGCGGGAAATTGATACCACGCGGTTGGAAGGCATCGACGTGGTTATTCACCTTGCGGGTAAGCCCCTCGATGAACAACGCTGGACGCCGAAGATCAAAGCGGCCGTCTACGACAGCCGAATAAAGGGGACAACATTTCTGAGCGAATCACTTGCGCGACTTGCAAAGCCGCCGCAGCTGCTGATTTCGGCCTCAGCGACAGACTACTACGCTGAAAGTGACGGTACGATTGGCGAGTCAGATGGACAGCCCGGGCATGGCTTTGTTTCAGAGATGTGTCAGGACTGGGAGGCTGCGACCGAAGCGGCGCGTCGGGCCGGGATTCGGGTTGTTTTGATTCGCATACCCTCAGTCCTGGCGGCGGAAGGACACAGCTTGCTGGGAGCGTTCCTGCCGTTGTTCAAGCGGGGGTTAGGATTTGTATTGGGGAACGGCCGACAGCTGATGTGCTTTATCACGCGTGACGACATGATTCGGGCCATTGAGCATATTATGGTATGCGAACAGATAGTCGGTCCTGTCAACGTGCTGGCACCGGAGGTTGTGTCGAACAGAGAATTTGCAAAAACACTCGGTAGAATTCTTCACCGTCCGGTCTTCTTAAGGATTCCGGCATTTGTTCTTCGTGTGGCCATGGGCGAGGTCGCTGAAGCAATCTTAGCGGGAGATACTCGCCTCAGACCTGACAAGCTGCTTGCAACAGGATTTCGGTTTGAATCTCCCGACATTGATAGCTCCCTCCGCCATGAACTGGTACAGGAGCAAAAGTAGGTCGACATACGACTACAATTTAATGATGGTTCGCCACCAACCCGTCAGGAACGCCCTTCACTTTGTTCACTTCGTTTTACTCAGCATCTTCGACAGGACCTTCGGCAGGGCTCGGTGGCCTACGCCCCACCCGTTCATGCTCTTACGCCGGTTTTTACGTGGAAAACAGAAAAAAAGGATTCC
>CAYVMO010000011.1:0-94483 GCA_964452645.1 uncultured Ignavibacteriaceae bacterium | reverse complement strand
TTAAATATGCCAAACGAAGGCATTTCTCAATTGGTGGGGTGGCGTACCCCCCGGGGTGCGTTTCTGTTGAGGGAAACGCGCAGGAATTGTGAACCCACCCCAAGGGGTGGGCCACCAGACGAAGGGCATTTCCCCGCCCCGTCAGGCCTACGCCCCACCCGTTCATGCTCTTACGCCGGTTTTTAAGTGGAAAACAGAAAAAAAGGAATCCTTAAATATGCCAAACGAAGGCATTTCTCAATTGGTGGGGTGGCGTACCCCCCGGGTGCGTTTCTGTTCAGGGAAACGCGCAGGAATTGTAAACCCACCCCAAGGGGTGGGCCACCAGACCGAGCAAAGGGGCATTTATGCACCAAGCGAGAAACCCGACATCTTTATTGAAAAAAATGTCGGGTTTCTCATCCTCGATAAATCGAGAATTCGGAACCCGACCTACAAAATTCCTAAAATCAAAAACGAAGCCATTTTTGTTGGCGCACGAGGACTTATGCCAGAAGCAGATTCCCCGCCCCTGTCAGGAGCGCAGGGCTCGCTGACCTACGCCCTTCCCCTCTAAATATGAAATTCGATGATGTCGCCGTCGGTGAGGACAAAATTATTTTTGACACGCTGCCCCTCGAATTTGCCCTTGCCCCACACCTTGGCATACTGCAGTTTGTTCAGGAAATCCTTATGAAGCTCCAGCGCCGCATCCTCGACCGTCCCGCCGATCGGCAGAATAATCGGATCGTCAAAATCAGCCTCATGCCCGACCTTCTTGGTATAAACCCGCATGACGCGGAGTGCATCAAAGAGCGCCTTTCCGAAATTATGCATCAGGTCGTCATCGAGAATCGACGAAGGAATTATGGTAAAATCGGGATACAGCTCGTTTAATTTTTCACGCCCGGCCTCGGCCCCCTCCTCGAGACTTTTGTGCGCGGCGATGACGGTTTTCTTGTGGAAATATCTCGGATCGTCGACTTTTTCCGGCGGCTGCGGTGTGAGAATAATCCGTTTTTCCTCGAGTTGCCTGAACACGGCGCCGATGCGGTTTTCAAAACCGGGGGTGGCGATATCGACCACGAGCACGACCAGGTCGGCCTGGCGAATCAACGGCGGGAGGAATTTCTCCATGTAGTCTTCGGCGATCGGCGGGGTGTCGATTAACTGAAGCTGCACCGATTCGAATTTCATCATCCCCGCCAGCGGTTCCCGGGTGGTGTAGGGATAATCGCCGATCAGCGGCCGCGCGCCGGTGACGGCATCAACGATGGTCGATTTGCCTGAGTTAGGCGGGCCTATCAGAATAATCTGGGCGGCGCCTTCCCTGTCGATATGATCGCGGGCATCGACATGGCGTGTCCCATGCGTTTTCTTCGACGGCCCTTCGACCTGAAGCTTGAGTTTCGATATTTTTGCTTTGAGATCGGCCTGAAGCTTGTCGGTCCCCTTGTGCTTCGGCATGATAGCCAGAAGCTCCTGCGCCAGGCGCAGTTTTTCGTGCGGATCGCGCTCGGCTTTGTACTCTCGTTCCAGCTCGTAATATTGCGGCGGTAAGTTCGCAGGCATTTTACATCACCGCCTCAAGTTACGAAAAACGGGGTGGAAATTCAAGATGGAAATTCAGGTACCGAAAGTTTCGGAAAGTCCGGACAGGACATCACAGACATAATCGACTTCTTTAAAGCTCAAGTCAGGATAGAGCGGCAGGGAGATAATTCTTTTATAGGCATTTTCGCAGGCAGGAAAATCCGAGGGTTTGTATGGCATGGTCTTTTTGAAATATGAAAAGTGATAAACGGGTATAAAATGCACACCGCAGCCGACGCCGCGCTTTTCCAGTTCATTTATCACCCGATCACGCTTGAGCCGCCATCGATTCAATTTTAACTGAATAATAAACAGGTGCCAGGCGTGGGTCATATCGGCGCCGCGATATGGCAACTCGATATACTCATCCAGACATTTAAGATTTTCGCAATACCGCTCGGCAAGCTGTCGGCGTTTTTTCTGCATCTCCTTAAAACGCTTCAACTGTCCCAGACCGAGCGCCGCCGACAGGTCGGACATATTGTACTTATATCCCAATTCGGTGATATCGTATTTCCAGCCGCCGCCAGCGTATCGTTTCCAGCCCGATGACGTCATTCCGTGAAGGGATAGATTTTTTATTTTATCTATCCGTCGTTTCGAATCCGACACGACCATGCCGCCCTCCCCGGTCGTGATATTTTTCGTGGAATAAAACGAAAACACAGTAGCGTCCGCCAGAGAGCCGACCGGCTTATTTTTGAATTTCGCACCCAGTGAATGCGCGGCATCATCAACCAGGTCGACCTTATATTGACGCGACAAACGTGTCAGCTTCGTATAATCGCAGGGGCATCCGGCAATATCGACGGAGACTACAGCTCTGGTTCTGTCGGTTATTTTTTTCTCGACAGACGACGTGTCTATATTCAATGTCACCGGGTCAATGTCGGCAAAAACCGGTGTTGCTCCGGCGTAGAGGATGGCTTCAATCGTGGCCACCATGGTAAACGGTGTCGTGATTATTTCGTCGCCCGGATGGAGATTCAAACTTTCAAGCGCCAGATGCAATCCGGCTGTCCCGGACGCCACCGCTGCGGCATATTTGGCTCCGGCCAGACGGCATATTTTCCCCTCGAATAAACGTACTTTCGGGCCGCTGGTCACCCAGCCTTTGGTCAAAGTATCATTAACCTCTTTTTTTTCAACGTCGGTTAATCGCAATCTGAAAAAAGGGACTTTCATAAATCAGGCTTTCTTCGGTGCCTCCGAAACAAGACGTTCGTACAGCTCGGCCATTTTGTCCAGACTAACCTCCCATCGAAATTTTTCCGCAACCATTTTTCGTCCGGCCTGTCCCATTGTCCTTCTTAATTCGGCATTCTCGGCCAATCTGATTATTGCCTGAGAAAGCTTTTCGGCACGGCCGGGAGGTACCAGGATGCCGGTCTTTTCCGAAATCAATACTTCCGGAACCCCTCCGATATTGCTGGCAACGACCGGCAGGCCAACCGCGGAGGCCTCCAGAACGGCGACACCGAATGATTCCTGAAGCGACGGCATCACCATAATATCATATTGACTTAAAAAAGAAGATATTTCATCGGAATTTATAAAACCGCAAAAATCGACACTATTCTCGATGCCCAGCTGCTTTGATTGCTGCCGAAGTTCAGCGGTCATTGAACCCCGACCGGCTAAGGTGAGATGAATACTCGGTTTAATCCTGATTACTTTTTGCATCGCCGCCAGGAGAACATCCGGGCCGTAAATTTTTTCATGCTTTTTGATATAAACCAGCCGTACGATATCGTCGCTTTTCCTATCGGCAAATGCTTCCGGGATTTCAACGCCGAACGGTATTATCGATATTTTTGACTCGAGTTGCGGATATAATCGTAGGGTCTGTTTTTTTAGATAATTACTTGTCGCGGTAATAAAATCGGCGGAAGTTAAGATCTTTCGAAGAAATATCCGCTTAATAAAATTATCCGGAAAACCGATTATATCGGAGCCCCAGACAGATATGAGGTACGGATGAAATTTCGAATAGTATCCCCATAAACCGAAACCGGTTGAATAATGGGCATGAATCAAATCGGGGCGAAGTTTATTAACCAATTTTTTGATTTTCCCAAGATGGCGGAAGTAACCCCGGCTTCTTGATCGGCCGACCGGGAGATTAATAGTCTCAATACCGGCAATAGGTTCTTCTCCCAAAGTAATAACGGTAATAGTAAAACCCCTCTTTGCAAGCCCCTTCACCCAGCGAATAGTATGGACGGAATCGCCATAACCAAATAGAATCACTTTTATCGGCTTTCGAATCAATAGTCACCCATAATATTCATGTACGGCTATATTTATCACAGACCAGTTTTGCGGTTACGGCGATAAATAATGGTGCCGCATGTGCATTCTGTCCCCACATCCATCCGTCCATATAAAAAATCGATCCGAAAATAGCCAGTCCGGCGCCCAAAAGTCCTATCGAAATGGCCGACTGTGCATTGTAATCGGGAAACCGCGCCAGTTTTATCGACGAGAGTAAATTTTTAAAAAACAATGCAAGAAGGGCTATGGTCCCTATCAAACCGGTTTCGGCCAGGTAGTGCAGTAAGAGATTATGAGCCGATGCCTGATTTAGATAAAGTCTGGCCGGATCAAAACGGAGAACCGGATAAATCGATTCCACATATCTGAAGGTACCCGGACCAACACCGGTCAACGGATTTTCAAGGAATGCATGGAGACCGGTCCGCCAGAGAGACATGCGCAGCCACACGGTTCCGGTATAGATTTCGGGCAGTTCGCGAAAGCGGGCAATAGTCCCGGCCAGATATCCAAAAACAGTCAGCACTAATCCGAGAAATATTCCCGTCAAAATCAAGAACTTCAATCGCCGCAAAACGAAATCCTTACCCAGTTTCTTTGCCTTATGACCGGAATAAATGATAATTATGATACTTACCCAAACCGGTGTAAACAAGGCAGCCCGGGATTGTGTCGCCAGCAAACCAAGCAGAACCAGTATGGTGCCGATACCATATGTATATGCCGACCGGCGGGATTTCAGCCAGATAAAATAGGCCAAACCGATCGGCCAGGCCAGCATACAAAGATCATCAAAATATGCCCCGGCAAGTCCAAAGGTACGGTCATAACCACCCGAGCCGAAGAAATGGAACATATTGTATACAGATTGAAAAACCGGAACCCAGAAAAAGATCTTGATTAGCCGTTCGGATTCCCTGGCATTAAAGGCGTTGAATAGAATTATAACAATTGCGAACTGAACGCCAATACGCAATAACGACGTTACAGAATAAAGATAGTTGTATGAAAAAATGGAAACTGCTACGATAGCCAGTATAAAAGCCGCATAGTATCCGGATATGGATGGAAAACTTAATTCGGTCTTGCCCTTTAATAAAAAGTCGACGGAAAACGATGCCATTAATATCAGGGCCATTACATCAGACAGTATCAAAGGCGGATTTTGATCCACCCGCATGGCTATATATATTGAAAATACAAATAAGTAGGCTGTAAATCTGGTTGAAGAAACAAGCAGAAGTACTGCCGGTAAGACCAGAATCAGAGCTGCGATTACGTAATAATCGGTGAGTAAGAGCATCAGACTCCCCATCATCAGGAGAACCAGAAAGACAGCAGTCGTGTTCTCGACCAGTCGGTTCTTAATATGAACGATATCGCCTGTCATCCTTAAATCACAACGTCTCTTTCAGACCTTTCAGTAGCGACCTGACTTCGTTAATTCTCAATATATAACCCATCCCGATGAACACCAGCAATGAAAGAATTGCAATAGGTATGACTCTCATTTTTTGCAAAAAAGTCGTTCCCGATGATATTTCGGGCAGCATACCGCTAAAATAGCCTATTACAAGAATCGGTATCGAGGCGACAATAACGCGAAGCACTGTGACAGCAAGGCCTTTCATATCCGGCAGCAGCCCTCGTCTGGCCAAAATCGCGGTCAACAAACCGAATATCATGATATGCACGGCCGATGTCGCCAGCGCGATTCCGGGATAATCAAAAATAGACTTAAACAGCCAGGTCAGGAAGAGTTTTGCGGCGGCCGCAAGAAGTGATATCCAGAAAACCATTTTCTGCCTCCCGGACGAATAACAGGCCTGAATCATGATAGCGTACAAGAAAAGACACACTAAATAAGGTGCATAAGCTTTTAGAATTTGCGACGTCATCGTAAGCGAATTAAGATCGAAGGCGCCGCGGAAAAAAACCGCCGCAATCAGATCTTTGGAGAAAACCAAGAAGAATATAGCGGTCGGCAGGGCGATTGTCAAAGCCAGCGACAACGAAGTGTGCAGCAACGCGGAGAACTCTCGCATCCTTTCCCGGCCGGTTCTCTCGCTGAGATAGGGAAAAGTAACCGCGGCAATGGCGAAGCCGATAATGCTACCGGGCAGCATCACCAGAACACCGGCGTATTTCAAAGATGACACGACCCCCTCGGCGAGATCGGCGGCGTAGTACCGGTCGATTATAAAAAAGGTCACCATCAAGAGTTCAACCAGGACAATAAAACCACCGACCGCCAGAGTCTGTTTCACCTGACCGCCGAAAATATTAAAATTGAAATATTTTAATACGCTTATATCCCACAATTTTAAAAGAAGAAATATCACCTGTAACCCCATTCCGCATATCGTGCCCATTAAGATGGCAGCCACCGAAATTTTCGCGGAAAAAATGTAAATAATCACGATAATGACAATGTTCAGAATAATGGTACCCATCGCGGGGTAGGCAAAAGACTTTTTGACGTTAAGAGCCGAGCGCAGGAACGATTCCAGAAAACTGAGGAGAATCGTCAGGGAAAATGCCCGGCAGTAAAATATTCCATGCATGAGATTTTCTTCGTCGAGACCAGGCGCCATCATTCTGACCAGGTACGGCGCCATAATGAAAACGACCGCCAATAGAAAAACAACTATCGAAAAGAAAGAGTTGAACATACTCCAGACGCTGCGTTTATCGGTATCACTGCTCGGTGATGAATTCATTCTTGCAAGGATCGGAACCGTTAAAAAATTGGTCGCACGCATGGCTACCACCTGGAAAAAAACCGGGGCTGAGATGGCCAGAAGAAAAATATCATATTCCTGAGAAGTGCCAAAGCGCTCGGCTATCACCATTTCACGCAGGAAACCAACCAGTTTTGATATTATGGCAATCCCGGAAACACCAATGATGGCCTGCCTGATGGTCGGGCTCATGGACAATTCAATCTACCTCAGGAAATGACTTATTTTCATATTTTTCATTTATATCAAAAAGCGGCTTACCCCACCCCGAGGGGAAAGCCGCTTCCATTTTATTATCGATCCTAAGCCGACACCGATTTCACCACCGCAATAACCTCTTCCTGCTCGGATTCGGTCAACTCGGGAAAAACCGGAATCGAAACGACTTCCCGGGCGGCTTTTTCACTTACCGGGAAATCGCCCTCTTTATAAGGCAGGTCTTTATAACAGTCAAGCAGATGAAACGGCAACGGGTAATAAATATCATGGCCGATCTGTTTTTCTTTTAACACGGTCATCAATTGTTCCTGGTTTTTGACCGCAATCGTGTACTGATTGTAAATATGATAAGCATAATCCCGAACGACCGGTACTTTTATTGCCGTGCCGGAAAACGCGGCATTATATTTCCGGGCATGTTCGATACGTTTTTCGGTCCAGCCGGCCAGATAATCGGCTTTGACCAATAGTACAGCAGCCTGAAGCGAATCCAGACGGGAATTATAACCGATTACCTCGGGACGATATTTTTTCTTCCAGCCGTGCACGCGCAACATTTTGAGTTCCGTATAATTATCTTCATCATTGACAACAACCATACCCCCGTCCCCGGCGCCGCCGAGATTTTTCGAAGGGAAAAATGAAAAACAGCCATAGTGACCGATGGAGCCGGCCATTTTGCCCTTGTACTTTGCCCCGATGGCCTGGGCCGCATCTTCGATAACGACTAAATTGTGTTTTTTCGCAATCGCCATCAGCCGGTCCATATCGGCGCACTGACCGAAGAGATGCACCGGAATAATCGCCTTTGTTTTCGGCGTAATCGCTTTCTCCACTTTGGCGACATCGATATTATATGTATCCTCCTCGATATCGACAAACACGGGTGTCGCACCAACACGGGAGATAACAGACGTTGATGCGAAAAATGAATAGTCGGCGGTAATGACTTCATCGCCCGACCCGACACCGGCGGCTCTTAATGATACCAATAAAGCGTCGGTCCCGGAGGCAACGCCGACGGCGTATCTGGTGCCGCACATCGATGCGATTTTTTCCTCCAGCGCAGCGACTTCCGGCCCGAGAATAAAGCGTCCGTGATCGAGGACATTTAAGACTGCTTGATCCAGCTTATCTTTGATTGTCACGTACTGTCTTTTCAAATCGAGTAATGGTACAGCCATGATTTTCTCCTCTATTCATCCCAGCCCTGATTTTCCAGAAGCTGATTTGCCGGCACTTCACGAAACGGTTTGGCCGGAACACCGGCCACAATTGTTTTATCCGGCGTATCTGATGTGACAAGAGCACCGGCCGCGACCAGACAGTCGGCGCCGATAGTCTTGCCCGGCAGAATCGTCGCGTTAACGCCGATGCGCCCACCCTTTTTCACCGTCACACCCTTGAAATATTTAAATCTCTCCCTGGTCCGCCCGACGAAATTGTCGTTCGACGTCGCGGCGCAGGGAGCTACAAAGACTCTGTCTTCGAGTTCGGAATAGGCAGTAATATAGACATTTGTTTCCAGTTTGCAGTAGCGCCCGATTTTGCAGAAATTCTCAATCGCGACACCGCGTCCGACAATGGTAAACTCGCCGACCGTCACATTTTCCCTGACCGTGGACAAATCGGCGATCAGGACTTTTCGCCCGATACTGCATCCGCGATAGATAACCACATTGGTACCGATAATACAATTCGGGCCGATTTCCGCGGGGGGCAGTTCCTGTTCTTTGGTCACCGCGGTATTGGCCGCCTTCATGGGCAATTTTCCGATTACGGTACCGTCATCGATTCTGACACTATCCCCGATTTTCGAATCCGGGTGGATGACGACATTATTACCGATCCGGCAGCCTGTTCCGATTTCGACATTGGCACCGAAAATGCAGAAATTACCGTACATGGTTCCTTCGCCAATCAGGGCCGAGCTATCAATAAAAGCATCCGACATGTTAACCTCATCATTTACTTATATGTACCGGGGCACCGCCCGCCTCCAGAGATTTCTGCGCCGCGTCGAGTACTTTGAGCACTTTTAATGCCTCATAACCGTCGGACGTGGGCCTTTCTCTGCTTTCCAGAGCGTTTAAAAAATGCCGACACTCCTCGGCCAAAGGCTCGACCGAGGGAATTTTAGGGATTAAAATATCACCGGTGCGAAGAGTCAGAAATTCGCCGTAAGTATCATAATTTTGTTTTTGATCGATTCCCTTATCATAGATACGAATCTTTTCGGCCGCACCGGCATCATCAAAGACAACCATTTTTTTCGATCCGACGACGGTTAACTGGCGAATCTTATGCGGATCGAGCCAGCTGACATGAACGTGCGCCATTTTTCCGTCATCGAAATAAAGCACCATAAAGGCGACATCCTCGATGCCCTTTTGAAGATATGATGATCCGGTGGCGCTTACCCGCACCGGGTCTTCCTCCAGAAGATGCAGGATAATGGAAATATCGTGCGGAGCGAACGACCATAGTGCATTTTCCACATCGCGGACTTTGCCGAGATTCACGCGATTGGAATACAGATAATAAATATCACCCAGACCACCGCTATCCAGCAGCTTTTTCAAGTACAATGTCGCCGGATGATAAACCATGATATGGCCGACCATCAAAATCGCTTTTTTCTCTTCGGCTTTATCGACCAGCTTCTGACCATCTTCGACCGACAGCGCCAGCGGTTTTTCGACGAAGACATCGCGACCGGTTTCAAGAAAAGTCATCGCCTGCTTAAAGTGCTGGGCCGGCGGTGTGGCAATCACGACCGCACCGATATCATCACGTTTTAGAATATTTTTATAATCGGTAGTAGTCTCCAGACCGGGATAGGCCGACTTCGCGGCGGCCAACCGTTTTTCGTCCGTATCGCAGGCCAGGACCAGATGACCGGATGACAAATTATAATAATTTCTGAGTAAATTTCCGCCCCATGCGCCGATGCCGATAATCGCGATGTTTTTCATGGTTTGATCGATTAACTCCCTTGATTGGTTGTTTTCTTTATACCGGGAAGCCACCCAAAAAGAGCCCCATAAAACAATCTGAATCTCGCATAATCTTCCGGTGAGTTGATTTTCAGATTTTCCAGATAATTAAGAACCAGTACCACAAATATGGCGAATATCAGCGAGATCAAGAATGTAAAAATGACTATTTTTCGTTTTTGGGGCTTTATGGCCAGGTCGGGCGGGTATGCGCGGTCAAGAATCGATACGTTCGGTGTCACCGCCTTCTCGGCTATCTTGGCCTGCTCGTACTGCTCGGACAAAATCTCATAGAGCTTTTCCGAAATTTTTAAACGGCCGGCAATTTCAGCATACTGGATTTTCAACTTCGGTACTTCGGAAATGGGCAAATTCAAGTACGTACTATCGCTGCCACCGAATTCCAGAGCTTTTATCTGCTTTTTAATCTCGGCTATTTTTCTCCGAAGGCTGATTACATCGGGATGCGTATTGGATAACGTTTGCTCGTCCACGTTAAGCTCTATCTCGCTGTTGGCCAGGCTGACTTTCAATCCCACCGCCGACTCGATGGCCAATTGGGTCTGTTTATCCAGATCAATAGCTTTATGTTGATCCTGAAATTTCTTCATGGCTATTCGCGCGGAATCAAGATCGCGGGAAACCTCATCCAATCGCCCGGCGATAAATTCTCTGGTTATGCGGGCGCGTGACGAGGCCAATTCACGCGTCATACTATCCAGCTCATTGGCGTAAGCATTGGCGATTTTCGATGCCATCCCGGCGTCTTTGTCGATATAGCCAATCTCGAGTAAACCCTCGGGTGTGACGCGAAAATCGGAGTGTTTATCGACGATTTTTATCGCCTCATCGAGAGAATCAACCTCATAGTACTTACTTAAATCGTTGGCGACGACGACCCGCTCGGCGAGTTGCCGGCTTTCCAAAATACGCGCATATATATCGCTGGGGGTCGCCATGATGGGTAATCGAATTCCCGATGTCAGTGAATAGGAATCGTCACGGCTTGACCAGCCCGGATTGAATCCTGATTCCCGCGGTGGTAACAGCAAGGCGGTGGCCTTATACCAGCGGGGTAAAAGAAGCGAGACAATGATGGATATAAGTGTCACGACAAAGACAAAAAGGATAATAAATTTTATCCGGAGGGCGATAATTTCCAGTAGTCGCCAGAGATTAAATCGTGTCTCTTCCATATCATCAGTCAGTCATGTTGTCTACAGCCAAATAAACCAGACTTGCTCCCCCCAGTATCAGTGAAAAATCCCTCAATTTCTCCCAGAGACTTCTTCTGTCTTTTTCCTTTTCAATGATAATCGTATCTCCGTCGAAAATATCTATATTCGGGGCGGCGACAATTTTCATCCCCGAGGACTTTCTTATGACCGTAACGACTTTTTTATACGCCACCCTTGAGAAGCCCCCGGCTTTTTTTATCAGATCCGACGCTTTCGCGTAACCTTCTATAGCAATCGTTCCCGGACGGACGACCATACCATAGATACCGACCAGGCCGGTTTTGGCGGGGATTATGATTGAGTCACCCGGCTCGACCGATATTGCATCCAAATGCTCCGGAAAAGAGCGGTCAATTTTTAATGAAACCGGTTCATTATTGCCGCCCAGGGAGAGATTATTAGGGCTGATAGTTCTTAATTGTTCGATATTTTCCCCGGGTCGCATAAACTCAAACCTGCGAAATATGGCCAGCGAGAAGATATCGGCCTTTGTTGTCAATCCGCCGGTATTTTGAATAGCCTGTTTCAAATTCAAGCCCATTTGATACGGGTACCGACCCGGTTCTTTTATTTCACCGACAATGGAGAAATAATCGGCGGAATATGCGTCGGCGCGACGGCCTATTATGATTTTGTCACCCTCCTGAACCGGAAATGTCAATGCGGTTATCGGTTTAACGATCGGTTGCATAGTATTACCGCTTTTCCGGTAAATATAAACCGAGTCGCTTTCCAGCCCGGTTAACCCCATCGCCAGTTCGATGACCGAGCCAAGCCGGTCACCCTCGACAAATTCAAAACTCCCCGGCAATATTACTTCGCCGGAAATATGTACAAATGATGAGGAGTCACTCACCAGCGGGACCAGTATTTTATCCCCGGAATAGACACTCGGATTGGCGTCCAAATCCCCGCTTCTTTCGAATTGCAGGATATCGACAAGATGATCTTCACCATAACCGAATAGTCTTATTCTGCGCCGCGAAGCTCCATCGACAAATCCACCCGCCTTCTCAATCATCTCCGAGACCCGACTGAAGGCATTGCCATCATACAGTCCCGGATTCCTGACTCCGCCCATAACCAAAACCTTCACCGGTCGGACACCGACCAGGCTGACAGTAAAATCGGCCTCAGAATAAAATCGGGCTATCAGTTTTTCCAATTTTGCTTTGGCTTCGGTCAAAGTCATATTGCCGACTTTTAATGCCCCGATCGAGGGCAGCAACAATGATCCCTCCGGAGTGACAATTATATCTATGGCATTGGTGGAACCACCCCAAAAATCGATACGGAAGCGGTCGCCCGGACGAACTACGTATGTTTCGGGATCCACGATGCTGACATAGCTTTCGGCGCCGGCGGTATTGAAGCCATTCAATTCGGACATAGACGCACAAAATGAAATGGCCAGGATTAGGATAACGGCATAAAAAAACGGCCTGGAAAACCTTAAAGCCAATTTCAAAGCATACTCCTTATTTAAACAGCCATAAGCGCCGCAAATTTAAAATTATTCTATACTAAAAACTGTTATAAAAGTCAAGGGTGTATTGACAGACTGTAACATTTTAGCAGCTATTGACTTCCGATCACCGATAACTATATTGGGATATGCTCTTATCCATTCTGATGCCGCTCTATAACGAAGAAGCGACCGCCGCCGGGATAATTAATAAAGTCCTTGAGCTCGATATTGATCTGGAGTTGATTATTATCAACAACGGTTCCACCGATGATACCGGGGAAATTCTTAAGAAATTCGCTAATCGACCGCGGGTCAGAATTATCGAAAAAGCACGCAATATCGGGAAAGGAGACGGAATTATTGCCGGATTGGAATATGCTTCCGGCAAATACACGGTTATTCAGGACGGGGACCTGGAATATGAACCGCGGGATCTGGTGAAAATGATAAGGATTGCCGAGGAAAATCAGGCCCGAGCGGTTTTCGGTTCCCGGATATTGAATCCGGAATCAGGAGTGTCGTACCAAAGGTATCTCCTGGGTGGTAAGCTATTGACATTTATCGCTAATGCACTATTCGGGATCGGCATTACCGATGAGTCGACCTGCTACAAGATGATTCGAACCGATATCATAAAAGGGATGAATCTTGTCAGCCGGAAATTCGAATTCTGTCCCGAGGTGGTCGCCAAGCTGGGGCGCAATAAAATAAAAATCCATGAAATCCCGGTATCATACCAGCCGAGAAAATTCGAAGAGGGAAAAAAAATCAACTGGAAAGACGGGCTTCAGGCAATCTGGACATTATTTAAATATCGACTTCAGCCATTTGCCAAAGTTGCGATTACAGCCGAGCAGAAGACATCCAATAATCGAAAGGACTGATATTATCAGACCAGGTATAAAATACGGCGAACGGTACTTAAGTACGATTTTACTTTCATCTGCAGCAACACCGGTCGTGACCAGACCATTGGTTTCATATAAAGTACGACCATCGGTGGCGTACCAGCCGGGATCATAGCCGATGCTAAACACGATTGTCGCTTCAGAAGAAGGCGCGATTTCGTACTCGACCTTATTCGGAGTGTACCGGCGATTAATGACCTGCACCTGACCTTTCAAAACATACTCCATAAGAACATCCTCGGTCGGTGTAACGATTCCCCGACTTTCTTTGTAAGCTGATAGCCAGGGTGATGTCAGTGAGCCGCAGTTTTGCTGGAAAAGTTCATAAATATTATTGGCGTCGCCGACTACCTGGCGAAAATCATCATGAAAAACGACTTTATCCGGCAGTTTATAATCAATTGTCTTAAAGGCCGGGAGATTGACAAAGAAATTTATCAACAAAACGACACCGACTAAAATGCCTCCGGCAATTTTTTTTGAAAAAGCGGAAGTATTTATTTTTGTCGTAAGAAAATCAAGTCCGAAGCCCGAAATGATGGCGATCGATAGTACGACAAATTGATTGGCCCGTGACGGAGACCGAATCGATGAGAAGCCGGGCAAATGCAGGAACAGGTTCCAGGGCGAGATGTCGAAAAAATTCCCCAATCCGAAAAGAAAAAAGAAAATGGCGGCTATCAACCAGAGGCGGCATTTCTTCAATGAGAAAATTAATCCGATTAAAGCCAGGAGGATTACTATCGGAGAAATAAAAGCGCCGTACTCATGAAAGCCCCAATGCTGTTCGGGGTGCACGTTCTGAAAGATTTCCTGATTAAACGAGAATAGTCCTTTAAATGCCAGAGCAAGCGGCGTAAAATCATTAGGCATCCCTTCCCATTGATTTTGCGACAGATAACTAAACATCGGAATAAATTTCACCGATGCCAGGAGCAAGCCCATAATTATGGAACCGATATAGGCTTTAATAAACAGGAATGATTTTTTCTCAACCGAATACATAATCACAAAAACGCCGGAGAAAAACAGCGTATATAAAAACGGCACGGCGGCGCCGTTGCCGATTATTATCAAAGCAATAGTCAGCCCCGCGCCGAAGATGTATTTCCAGTTGTTTTGTACTTTCAGCAGAAAATAAATAAACCAGGGCAGGAAACAGAAATGGGTGAAAGGAACATGACCGATAGAAAAATGCAAAGCGAAGTACGAACTTCCGAAATAAGCAAACGACACCAGATATGAGGCAATATCTGACAAATCGAGTCGTCTGCCCAGTTTATATGTCCCCCAGAAACCAAGGAAATAACAGACAAGCATCTGAAGTTTGATACCGCCGATGGGCCCGAATATTAGGAGCAAAATAAAAAATGGTGAAAGGATGCCGACTTCGGGATGGGCAAACAAAATATTTCCGCCGGCAAGATACGGATTCCAGAAGGGAAACTGGTGGAAGTGAAGCACAGTCTTGACCGGCACCGCCGCCATGGTGACGAATAACTCCCAGTCGCCGACCCCGATATACTTCCATTTTAATAGAAAAGACAGTACGAATATAAGCGAAACTACGAAGAAGATTAATGGTGGAAGAAAATTGCGTTTTTTATCGATTTCGCTTTTTATCATTGAGTTAATATAGTCTTTTAAGAAAGAGTTGAGAAGAAAAAATAATTGACGGTCTCAATATCCGGTATGATGAGATAGCTGCGGTGTATTAATTCGTCAGGTCACCCATCGGAGACCTCAGGATTTTCAACACCCTCAACGTTGTCACGGTCAAAATCAAACAAAATCCGGGTCATTACAGAAAAATAACTTGCGGAAAATGGATTTATAAATATATTTATAAATGAGATTATGAATAGGTATTCTTTGAATTAATTCGAGAACCTGTCATAAAGGAGGGTAAATTGGTAAAATCGATAAAAGCAATACGATATATTTTTATAATTTTTCTTTTTTGCGCAAGCATCTCGGCAAAAACGATTCACGTCCCGGGCGATTCGGCGACGATTCAGGCAGGGATCAACGGGGCCATTGATGGGGATACGGTGCTGGTGGCGCCGGGGAATTATACTAAAGGTGCCAGCATTACCAATTTGTCCATATTTATTCTATCACAGAAAGGACCTGATTCAACCATGCTTGACGGGGCGGGTTTTGGATTGGTCCGGGGAGATAGTAATACAACAGAAATAAATGGTTTTACTTTTACAAATACAGGACATGCAATAGACGCTATTGGTGCTTCTCCTTATATAAAAAACTGCAATTTTCGTAATAATTCATTTCAAGCAACAAATCCAATTGGTGATGAAGGTGGTGCCGCCATATTTGTGAGTAGTAGTTATTCGGAAGCGCATATCTCTGATTGCTATTTCGAAAATAATCATGTATTCGCAACATATTATGATGTATTCGCTTATGGAGGCGCAGTTAATATCCGGGGCGGTAATGCAACAATAGAAAGATGTTTATTTGTAAATAACCACGCCGATAATGGAGGAGCCGTATCCATCCTCATGAATTCTTTTCGTCCCTCTTATATCAATAATTGCATTTTTATAGCGAATAATGGCGAATATGATGGCGGAGCGGTTTTTGCGGTGGCATGCCAGATATATCTTACTAATTGTACTTTTTATGCAAACAAAGCACTGAATTCAAGCGGCGTTTCATCATCTTGCCAATCTTATGTTTCAAATTGTATTTTTGCATATAACGAAGGGAATTGGCCGTATAGATACAAGCCTATATCAATGACATGCACGAATATCTTTGGCAATATAGGTGGTGATTGGGTAGGGAGTATTACCGGTCTAGACAGCCTATATGGTAATATGTCTTATGATCCTCTTTTCTGCGATACGGCGAATAATGATCTCCATCTTGCCGATAATTCACCGTGCGCCGGGGCATCCGGATAATAGTTGTGGCACGTTGATAGGTGCGTTGGGTGTTGGATGCGGTGCCACAGATGTAACTGACGATGAAAATGATAACAGACCCCGGTCATTTGCTCTCCACCAAAACTATCCCAATCCGTTCAATCCGACGACAGCGATCGAATATACGCTTCGAAGCAGAGCGGATGTAACGATAACAGTCTTTGATATTCTGGGGCGAAAAGTAAAAACGATTTTCGACCAAACAATGGCCGCCGGAACATACACAACGTATTGGGACGGTACCGATATCAATAATAATGCTGTCGCGACCGGTGTTTATTTTTATCAAATCAAAGCCGGTGATTTTATCGATACGAAGAAGATGTTGCTCTTGAAATAGAATTAGGTAAAACTATTTTAGATATTTATCAAACCACTTCAATATCCATTCCAGCCGGGCGATACGACGATCGGGACGACCGGAGCGCGGCAAATCGTGCGATTCCTCCGGAAAACGGACGAATTCGACTTTCTTTTTCATAAGCTTTAAAACGGTGAAGAGCTGATCCGCCTGTTCAATTTTGGCAGCCAGGTCATTTTCGGAGTGCAGAATTAAGAGCGGGGTCCTGATATTTTCGGCGTATGTAAGCGGCGACATTTTCCGGTACCATTCCGGATCGCTCCACGGGTGACGCCCGAACCCCCGCCCCATGTCACCGGAAGCGGTCATAACCATGCTCGCCATATTGCAGGCCGACCGTTGCGTTACCGCCGCCGCGAAACGATTAGTATGACCGATTATCCAGTTGGTCATAAAGCCACCGTACGAACCGCCGGTAACACCGATTCGTTTCTCGTCGACATATGAAAGTTTTTCAAGATAATCGGCGGCCGCCATAAGGTCATAGTAACCTTCAACCGTCCCCCAGTCGTTCCTTATCGGTTCGGCGAAACCCTCTCCCCGTCCGGTGCTTCCTCTCGGATTGGTGCAAAAAACAATATAACCATTCGAGGCCAGGTATAACATCTCGAAATAAAAAGTAAATCCGAATTGAATGACCGGCCCACCGTGGATTTGCAGAATCGCCGGATATTTCCGAACTGTGCTAAACTCCGGTGGTAACACCAACAAACCCTGTATTTTTGTACTATCCTTCGATTTGAACCAGACTTCTTCGGTATTTGGAATATTAAACTCCGACAGAAGCCTCTTATTCGGGTCGACTAGTACGCTTGATTTGCTATCGCCTTTGTGCCTGCGGGAAAACAAATGTAGTTGCGTGGGGATATTGGTCGTCGATATAATCGCCGTGATTTTATTCGTACGACGGCCGAGGCTGAATGCTCTGACATGACATTTTTTTTCGGTAACGCGCACCGGATTGCCGCCGGTCGAGTTGACATAAAAAATATGGCTGTTGCCCATGTCGGTAGCGATAAAATAGATTCTTTTGCCGCTTGACGACCACTGCGGCGGCGTCCCCATCATACCGCCGATATCGCTGACAGTGTAATTACCAGTCGAACGTCCGAACTTCGGCATTAAATCTTTCGCTATTGTTTTTCCATCGGTGCGTACTTTCCATATGTGTAAATTGGTTACACCCATGTTATCTTCCGGATCATCCTGTCCGCAATAAGCGATAAATTTCCCGTTGGGCGAGAATACGGGGGACCAGACCCACCCCGGCGGTGTGGGAATAAGTTCTCTTTTGCCGCCATTGATCGGAATAATATACAGTTCTCTATTGAAGGGCGGGACAATCTCTTTTCCCTGCGAGCAAAAAGTTATCCACCGGCCGTCAGGAGATATACCTGGCGAAAAATCGTCGGATTTGCCGAGCGTGAGCGGCCGCGCTCGACCGCTTTCGATATCCAGTTTATAGATATGAAAAGAATCTTTAGGCAGAAAACCGCCACCATCGGCCCGATACGGAAATCTGGTGACATGCCGAAAAAGCGGAGCCTCCCGTTTTTTGTCTTTGTCCTTTATATAATATGAATCGCTATGTCGAAAAGTATACACTAATTCACGGCTGTCCGGTGTCCATGTCAAAGACGAGGCGGTGCCTTCGAAATTTATTATATTTTTCTCGGTTCCACCGTCTGCGGATATGATATAAATCCCGTCTTCCTGATCGCGCGTGGAAATAAAGGCGATATACTGACCATCGGGCGACCAGACGATTCCGTGATCGGAGACTTCGCCAAAAGTGTACTGCCGGGACTCCTTTGTCCGGCAATTTACGACATAAATACGCGAATAATACCGCCTTCTGTTATCGGAGACTGCTTGCAGAGTGTATGCTATTTTTTTCTCTTCCGGAGATATCGCTACCGAAGTAATCAGTTTCAAGCGGCATAAATCTTCCGATTCAATACGTCGTCTGTTTTTGATTTTTCCCTTCATCGTGTAAAAGAAAGCCGAAAGACCGATTAAGGAAACATTTACCCTCTATCTACGTTTGACGTTGAGATCACCCTCGAAAACCAATGAATCGTTTTTGTAATTGAAGTACTTTCCGTACATCTGAGCATGAAATCGCGACGTTTTGACAGTGTCGATTTTAAGATACCCCTCGCGGCAATCGTAATGCTTGATACGATCATCAAGTTCATACATCCCGATTATGCGACAAATCGATTTTTTCTGCAAATCAAGACTGCCGGTCGTGATATTTTGCGGAAGAGCGACATAGATGCGATAGTTAATCTCCCCGACCGCTTTAATCAGTCCGGTCTGAATTTCACCTCGATCGGGATCTGTGCGCCGCTGATTGCAGATAAGGACATTGCCCTCACCGGGCATAAGCGGGTCGGTATCGGATGATAGCGACAATGTGAAATTTTCCAACCAGTAACTATCGATATAATCAAGCCTCAATCGTGATTCTTCCCCGATCTGATACATCTTCGGTTTCAGCCGGCTTCGGCATGATAACATCAGCAAAAAAACGGTGAGAGAGACAAAGAATATTTTAAAATATATTTTCACAGGGGCATCTCGACCATGCGGTATTTTTTGTAAAGTTTCGCACCCATGTCTTCCGCCGCCCGACACATGAGTTCATTTGTTTCGAGAATCCAGGACAACTCGGCCCATTGGTAGCCCTTTTGTACTCCCATATTATATGTATCCACGAAAAATATATTATCGATACCGCGTTTTTGATACTCATGCACGACGCCCATAGTCATCATCCGCAATCCCTTAATCTTGTTGCGGATTTTCGTATGCCATAGAAGCTTCAGCAGCCCGGTCGGAAACAGCCGACCGTTAAGGTGTATCAGAGCCTGATTGATATCCGGCACCGCCATCGAAAAGCCGGCCGGTTCGCCGTCGATTTCGGCAATCAGAAGCATATCAGGATCGACAATCTCTTTGAGGTTTTTCGCCATGTGGTTGAATTCATCCTCCTGCAACGGCACGAATCCCCAGTTTCGTTCCCAGGCATGATTGTAAACATGACGGATGACTTCGATCTCGCGGGCGAATTTCGAGAAGTCGGCCGATCTGACTTTAATTTTATTACGTTCTCTGATGCGTTTGACGATTTTCAGATGTCGCTCATCGATCGGTGTCTCTTTGGTTATCAGATAGGCGTGCAAATCCATCACTTTTTTCAAACCGAATTGTTCCGCCAGTTTCGGTAAGTACGGTTTGTTGTACGGATTCATGACGGTCGGAGGGAGATCGAATCCCTCGACCAAAAAGCCGATTTCATGATTAGTCGAAAAACTGGCCGGGCCGCGCATTTTTTCCATGCCTTCGGCCTTGAGAGTAATCATCGCGACCTTAAGCAGCTGCGAGGCGACTTCATAATCATCGATCGACTCGAAAAATCCGAAAAAACCGACTTTTTCTTCATGGAATTCATTGTGATTGTAATTTATACAGACGCCGATGCGACCGACCGTTTTATTATCTTGTGAGGCAAGAAAAAGTCTGGTTTTGGCGCCGCGATAAAACGGATTTTTGCGCTTGTCAAAAAATTCCCTGCGCTCATATATTAACGGTGCGACCCAATTGGGCTCATCCTTATACAACTTAAATGGTAAAGTAATAAACTGATTCAATAAACGCGTGGAATCGACTTCGATAATATCAACATTGCCGGACATCGTTTATGATATAATACCCATTTTTTTGCCGGTTTTCTCGAAGACCTCCAGAACCCGATCGAGCTGCTCGTCGGTATGGTTGGCGGTGTAGGAAGTACGAATCAAGGCATTGCCGGGAGCAACGGCGGGCGAAACCGCGGCATTGGCAAATACGCCGTTATCGAAAAGCTCTTTCCAGAAAGCGAAAGCGGCCATGTCCTCGCCGATCATAATCGGGATGACCGGTGTTTCGGAATGGCCGGTATCGAATCCGAGCCGTTTAAATTCAGCAAGCATCCTGCGCGCATTGCGCCAGAGGTTGGCACGCCTTTCCGGCTCGGTCTGGATTATTTTCAGGGCGGCCAGCACCGCAGCCACGTTCGAAGGCGGGATCGAGGCAGAGAAAATCAAGGCTCGTGCAAAATGTTTGACATAATTTATAACGGTATCGTCGCCAACGACGTAGCCGCCCAGTGATGCAAACGATTTGGAGAAAGTGCCCATCATCAAATCGACTTCATCAAGCAGACCGAAATGTTCGGCGGTACCACGCCCGTTCTCGCCGAGAACGCCAACGGCGTGAGCGTCGTCAACCATCACGCGAGCTCCGAATTTTTTGGCCAGTTCGACCAGAGCCGGGAGATTGATAATATCACCTTCCATCGAAAAAACACCGTCAACCACGATAAATATCCCGCCGCGAAGGCCATTATTGATGACATTAATCAGGACGCGCTCAAGATCGACCATATCATTATGTGCAAATTTGACAGTACGACCGTATGATAACCGGCAGCCATCGACAATCGAGGCATGGTCGCCGCGATCGATCACGAGGGTGTCGTTTTTGCCGACCAGACAGGAGATAGTCCCGAGATTGGTTTGGAAACCGGTCGAATAAACGAGCGCGGCCTCTTTTTCGAAAAATTTGGCGAGCTTGTCTTCGAGTTCAATATGCAAATCAAGCGTCCCGTTTAAAAACCGCGAACCGGTGCATCCGGAACCATAATCGCGGGCCGCTTTGGCGGCGGCCTCTTTGACGCGCGGATCATTGACCAGCCCCAGATAATTATTGGAGCCGATCATAATCATTTTTTTGCCATTTATAAGAACTTCGTCGCCGGGGGCGGATGAAATCGGATTAAAATACGGGTAAACACCGGCCGCCTTTACTTCGTGGGCGGCGGTAAAATTAACGCATTTATCGAAAAGGTCCTGCCTTTTGCCGGTGATAATCTCCTCAGGCTGCAATTACATTATCCTTTCGTTTATTAAACAAGTTAAAAAATTAATTAAAGCAAAATCCAATGTCAAGAAAAATGATTCGGCCGAATGCCGCTTATAACTGGAATTGTGCCGGTTTGCACCTGCGACAGGTGGGACACATGAACGGGCATAACAACATAAGGGCTTTATTCATAAAATAAAAAAACGGCCACGATTAAAAGATAATAATTATGGCCGGAAATAGTCTTATTTCGACGAATTCGGCATATCGCAGCTACAATCACCCTGGCCGCATCTTAGTTCGCCGACGCGGACGGTATAACCGCTGCCGTATTCATTTGTCAGAAAATCAATATTGATATCGCCGATTTTATTCAGATACTCGAGCAGTTTGGGATCGATATAGGCCGATATCCCATTGGAGCTGAGTTTTTCAAGGCCGGCCGTTGACTCATCCAGAGCCATTCCCAGAGCGGGACCGCTTCAGCCGGAGCCCATAAAATGCAGAATGAGATTCTTGTTCTTGTGCGCTTCAGAATCAAGAACCTTTTTCAGCTCCTCGCCGGCTTTTTCAGTAACATTCAACATAAACAAAATCCTTCTCTATTCTCCATATCGGAACATAAAATTAATAAAAAAGTTCAAAAAAGCAAGGGGGAATTTAGAAAATCGGTGAGAAATACTGCTGTTTATATTCGAAATATAGCAAAATCGCCGGATTTTAAGTGGTACTTATACCGATTATAATCTAAAATGCATACCACGAAAACTATCCTTATTAGTATATTTTTATATTTCTTGACGGTTTAAATATATTGTCTATATTAGTCTATATACAGCCTTAATAACACTGTTATGCGGCGGTGATGCCGTAAGAAGAGTAATCCGGCTATTTCCGCCGATAGATATTAGTAATGAAGAATAAGATTTTCATCTTTTCGGCCTTCATAATCCTCGCCGGGGCCGTTGTCTGGGGAGCACTTCCGACCACTATCAATGATTTCTTCCTGCCTGGATCGCAGCCGAACCAATCGGGTAACCTGGAAACACCGGATAAATGCGATAATTGCCACGGCGGCTATGACCTGGCGGTAGAGCCGGCCTTTAACTGGCGAGGCGGAATGATGTCGCAGGCGGCGCGGGATCCGCTGTTTTACGCCTGTCTGGCCATTTCGAATCAGGATGCCCCGCAAAGCGGCGATATGTGTATCCGCTGCCATTCACCGGCCGGGTGGCTGGAGGGGCGCTCGACACCTACTGATGCTTCGGCGCTGAATAATAATGACCGTCAGGGCGTCCAGTGCGATTTTTGTCATAAATTGGTGAAACCGACACCGCTGGGAGTTAATCCGTACGCCGACGACTCGATTTACACCGCCGATACCTATTCGGAGGATCAGTCATATTTGGGCACGCTGACAAACATTCCACCGATGTCAGGCAATGGCGCTTATGTCGCTGACGGTAACAATGCCAAACGGGGCCCGTTTTCCGATGCCGCCGCCAAGCATCAGGTGTTTTATTCGCCATTCCATTCGGATTTAAATATTTGCGGGACATGTCATGATGTCAGCAATCCGGCGTACTATCGGGATTCATCGGGCGACTATTTTCCGACCGATTTCGACCAACCCGCACCCGATTTTAATACTTATGCCATGTTCCCTATTGAAAGGACCTTCTCGGAATGGAAATTCAGCGCTTATAATACTCCCGGCGGAATTTATGCGCCGCAGTTCGGCGGCAACAAGCAATATGTCTCGACCTGCCAGGATTGTCATATGAAGGATGTCACCGGGGTTGGATGCAATAAACCCGGGGTGCCGACGCGCGACAATTTGCCGCTTCATGATTTAACCGGAGGCAATACATTTATCCCGCTGCTGGTCAATTCGGTTTTCCCCGGCGAATCCGATTCAGCGGCCTTGAGTGCCGGCATCCAGCGAGCGGCAGGGATGCTTCAAAAAGCGGCGACGCTCGAAGTCAGTGCGTCAGAGCAGGGAAATAATTATCTGGCCTCGGTCCGCGTTACCAATGAAACCGGGCATAAAATGCCATCCGGCTACCCCGAGGGGCGACGTATCTGGCTGAATGTCAAAGCCTATAACACATCGCAGAATCTGATTTATGAATCGGGCGCATACGACTCTGCGACCGGAATTCTGACACATGATAGCGATGCTAAAATCTACGAGATAAAGCCTGGTTTATCCGAGACGGTCGCGAATATTCTGGGTTAATCGCCCGGACCATCATTCCATTTCGCGGTAAACGATACGATTTTTTCCGATAATCGCATCCCTCCACAAGGATTCACGAATGCCAATTATGAGATGATTCAATCGCCGCCAATCGGTTATAGCTACCCCGACAGCCAGTACTGGGATGATACCCAATACTTGATTCCGGGGGCGACGGCGCAATTGGTCGTTACGTTGTACTATCAGACGACAAGCAAAGATTATGTTGAATTTTTGCGGGATGAAAACACGACCAACGATTGGGGCGATGTTTTTTTTAGTCTTTGGAATAATAATGGAAAATCGACTCCGGTGGCAATGAACAGCCAGACTATTAATTTAACACCACTCGCCGGTAATCAGCCGCCGGTATTAGATTCGATCGGTAATAAATCAGTGGATGAGGGTGTCAATCTGAATTTCACTGTTACCGGTTCCGATCCGGACGGCACGCCGCCCGCTTTGACCGCCGAGCCACTACCCGATGGTGCCAACTTTACCGACTATAACGATGGGACGGCCACATTCGACTGGACACCGACTTTTGATCAGGCCGATGAGTACAATATAACCTTCTATGCCACCGATGACTCCGGCGCCGTCGATTCGGAAGCAATTACCATTACCGTCAACAATGTCAATCAGCCGCCGGTTCTGGATTCGGTTGGAGATCATACAGCCGAAATCAATGACACCATATTGATTATCATTACGGCCAGCGATCCGGATGGAGATAGTGTTACAATAATGGCTGAGAATTTGCCGCCTTATGCTTCTTTCAGCTATGAAGGATGGGACGAGATACTAGGGAAATATTATGGTGAATTTTTCTGGGTTCCGGGTGAGTCGCAAATCGGTACTTATGGAAATATTCGATTTATTGCAAGCGATGGGACCCTGACTGACGATGAAACTATCACGATCACAGTGACCGGTACCACTTTCCTGTGCGGTGATGCCAACAGCGATGGTACCGTAAGCATATTCGATATTACTTATATAATAAGTTATCTGTATCTCGGTGGTCCGGCTCCCGAATTTTTGGCTTCGGCAGATGTTAACAGCGACGGAGCGATAAATGTCTTTGATATAACGTATCTGGTCGCATATCTGTATCTTGAGGGCCCGGAACCGAATTGCCCTACCGAATAGAGACACACGTCACACTTATAGACGACTGCAATAATCGTCTCATATATCCATATTAGCCGGTTCGAAATACTCCCGATCATGTTTGCAGGTGGGGCACTTTTTCGGCGGTTCGGTCCCCTCATGGATGTAACCGCAGACGGAACATTTCCATCTGATTGGCTTTTCTCTTTTGTACACCGTCCCGGCTTTCACCATCTCAAGCAATTTTTTGTACCTCTCGCGATGATGCGCCTCGACTTTTGCGATTTGTCGGAATAACACCGCCGCCTCACGGTTACCTTCATCGCCGGCTTCCTTGGCAAACTGAGGGTACATTTCGGTCGTTTCGTAGTTTTCACCTTCCATTGCCGCCTGGAGATTGGCCGCCGTATCGCCGATACCGCCGAGCAGCGCAAATTCGTCCTTGGCGTGACGCCGCTCATTTTCGGCGGTTTCCTCAAAAATTCTGGCGATGTAATGATAGCCTTCCTTACGAGCCACTTTCGCCCAGAATGTATATTTGTTTCGTGCCTGCGATTCGCCCGCAAAAGCAGCTTTTAGGTTTTCTTCCGTTTTGCTCATCTTCTGACTCCTTTATGTAGATATTACATCAATATACAATATCAATTTATCTCGGACTACATTTTTTCGGAAATTTAATGCAAAATTCGAAAATGCGCCGGAATGACACCTTATTATATGCGTTCAGGAGGAGATCAAGTCAATTACAGATCAATATTCTTCCTGACCTGTCTGACCCATATCCTCGATGGCCGAATCGATATCGCTGCCGCGATTACGTTCCTGTTTGAAGTTATTGAAATTGTATGTAAGAGTCAGCATCACTATGGGAGCTTTCCGATCGAAACGTCGATAATTATAAAAGTCGATGCCCTCGGAAGTGTTTTCAAATTTCCCGCTTCCGAAAATATCGTTGACCTGCAAAGTGGCCGCCAGGACTTTACTGATAAAATCGTACCTTAACGCCGCATTCGTGGTAAAATTCCCGTTTTGTTCGCCCTGTGAAGTAACCGACTTACTGCGGTATCGACCATTAAGTTGGATTCTGGCTTTTTTGCTGAAGCTTATATCGTTATTCAGACGAGCATTCCAGCTGAATTTTTCCGAGGAGAAATCTTTGCCGTACAACGACCCCTCTACCCGATAATCAAACAGACTTCCGGTAGCATTGATTTCCCAAAAGCTGACCGGACTCACATTCAACGTAAATTCAGTACCGAAGGAATAATCGGCCCCGACATTTTCAACCGTGCGGAGAATAACATTGGCACTATCGGGGTAAACCGAGTTGACGAACTCGATTTTGTTGTGCGTGATGCGATAATAAGCATCGACCGCGAACATATTTCGGCCGAAAGATTTCTGATAACCCATTTCATAAGAGTCGATATATTCCGGTTTCAAAGCGGGATTGCCCCGGCGGACGCTATAGGCATCGGACCAGCTTTCGAACGGCTCCAGAAACCAACCGCGCGGCCGATCGATTCGCCGGGCGTAGCTGGCCATTACCTGTTGAGTACCGCTTAATTGAAACGAAGAATGAATCGTCGGGAAATAATCCCAGCGATCGATATTAAAGCTCTTATCCTCGCCGACCAGGACGATATTCCGGTATGTATATTCGCCTCTTAATCCCAGTTGATACCCGAACCGGCCGACTTCGCCGGAATTCATGACATATAAGGAGTGGATATCCCTGTCATAATCGGTGGTATGACTATATTCAGGATAAAAAATATAATCCGCGGAGATAGAATCATAATAATAAAGCTCATTTTTATCTTCGGAACTCTCGATTCGACTCTGGTAACCCATCTCGATTTTGCCTTTCTCGCTAATCGGCCGAGTATAATCCATTTTCATGCGGAGTTGTGTGCCCGGCCCGCTTTCGATGGTTTTCTGTCCGAAAGATATTAAGCCGTCGGAATCGACAAGATTATTATGCGATTCCGAATCCATATCCCGTTTTAACAAGACTATTTGTCCGCTCAGTTTATGCTCTTTCGCGCTGAATTGATGATTGAAATCCATATTGGCCGCCAGAAATGTGCCCGTACGATCGGAGAGGTCCTCACTGGTATACAAATTATGATCTCCGCCAGGGATGCTGAACTCCTCGTAGTTTTCCTGCGATTTCTGGTCTCCATCGAAATTGCCCAAACGCGCCCCGAAACTGAGAATATCTCTGGATGAAAGATCGTACTCCAGTCCGCCCCGGCCGCCATAGCGCGTCCGTCCTCGTTGCGAACTGCCATCTGAATTGACATACGAAGTGGTATCATTGGTCAAGGTTCGACTTTCCTGTAAGGATGAGCCGGGCTGGTTTCTTTTATTGTAATCGATGTTGATAAAGGCATTGTAGTTCCCGTTTCGATAATTAAGCAGACCATCGCCACCGTATTTATTGTCGAAACCGCCGTTGGAATTCAGAATCCCGCTCATACCGCGAAGTTTCTTTTTCTTCATGACGAGGTTGATAATACCGGAAGTCCCATCGGGATCGTACTTGGCCGAGGGATTGGTAATAATTTCGATATTTTCAATGCTGCTCGCCGGAGTTTGCTGAAGAACATCATTGGCATCGAGGATCGTCGGCCGCCCGTCGATTAAAACCGTAAAGTTGGAACTTCCGCGCAGCTGGACATTGCCCTCGATATCAACCGTAACCGAAGGGACATTTTCGAGGACATCCACGGCCGTTCCCGATGTCGAGGTCAACTGACGGTCGACATTAATAACCTTCTTATCGATTTTGAATTCGATGGCCGGTTTTTCCGCGGTCACCTCCACACCCTTGATATTTATGGACGATTGGACCAGCGGAATCTCACCCAGATCGACCTGGAGATTACCGGGTGCAATCGTTACTTCATCGATGGTTTTTAAATCATAGCCGAGAAAGCTTATCTGGAGATAATATTTTCCCGGGCGGATTTTAGCCAGGCTGAAAGAGCCGTTCTCGTCCGTACTTATTCCGGTAACCTGGGTGCTGTCTCTTTGGGACATTAATATAACGGTCGCGTATTCAATCGGCTTTTGTAATTCCGAGTCAAGCACACGGCCGGAAACCAAGCCCCCCATCCCCACCATACCGCGCTCCTGGGCGAATGTCGCACTACCAAAAAGCAAAAACGATATCGTCAATAAAATCCCATACCGACCCATAAATCCGGCCCGCCCCCCCTTTTTTCCACTGCATTTATGATTATCCAGATTCAAGTCCGGCTCCTTTCAAAGTTATTATCGTTGTTTATCCTATTTAACAATTGGCCCAAACCAAAAGTCTAATAGGAAACACGCATAATATTAATATTTTCTTTGATTTACGAGAATTATTTAAAATAATCGGTCAAAATTAAGACCCGAATAGATATGAGATTTCATATGAAATATTTCAAGGGCTACCATATGGATATAATTTCCACTTCCGGCCTCTAAATTTAAGTGGTTTTCGGAAATTGTCTGTCAGAAGCTGTATACATTGATTTTTAACATCCCGGCGTTTCCGCAGCCGGTCTATCAAAGCCATTTTTTATGCCGGAAAAACCAGAGTAAACCGACTATTACAATTATAACCGTCAACCAGAACATCGGATAGCCAAAATAGAAACGCAGTTCCGGTAAGTTGAAAGGGCTGATACTGGTATCGAAATTCATACCATAAACTCCGGCCAAAAACCCGAGCGGGATAAAAATAGTCGCGAATATGGTCAGAACTTTCATAATCTCGTTCATCCGATTGCTGACGCCGGTATGATATAAATCAAGCAAACCGGAAACCAAATCCCTGAACGTTTCGACCGTATCAATCACCTGAATCGTGTGTTCGTATAAATCTCTTATATATGGTATAGTCGACTTTTTAATCAATTTCGATTCGATTCGCTCCAGACCACCGATGACTTCACGCAGCGGCCAGACCGATTTCCTTAAAATTATCAATTGCTTTTTTAAATCCCGTATCGTATTGAGGCTTTCGGTTTTCGGATTTTCCGCTATCTCGTCCTCCAGTGTTTCGACTTTCTCTCCAAGTTGCTCCAGAATTATAAAATAATAATCGACAATCGCATCGATCAGAGAATAAGCAAGATAATCGGCGGACATGAGACGGGTGCGAGGGACCGTGCGCTTGATGCGCTGCCGGACAATATCGAGAACGTCGTCGCTCGTTTCCTGGAAAGTAATGACCCAGTTCTTTCCGAAAAGAACGCTGACCTGTTCGGATTTTATCTCGCCATCCTCTTTATCGCCATAAAGCATTTTTATCACGATAAAGATATAATCTTCAGTATCCTGCATATTGGGTCGATGACCGGTGTTTACAATATCCTCCAGAACCAGAGGATGGATTTCGAAATGTTTCCCCAACTTTTCGATTATTTCCGGTTTATGGATACCGTCGATATTAATCCAGGTGATTGTCGGACTGTCTTTGAATGGAAAGCATTCTTCGATATTGGTAAGTCTTTTTTCGGTGTGTTCCGATTCGGAATAATCGATAACGTCAATATGGACATCCTCTGTCCGCTCTTTGCCGACATAGATGACGCTTCCCGGCGTCATGCCGATTTTTTTCGATAACCGACTGAATAATCTGGCCAAAACCAACCCTCCTTGGTTTATTTTATCGAAATATGATTGCCAATTATTTTTATGTCAAAACTTTTTTGAATATATTAGTATAAACTCCAGACATGATTAAAAAATTTGCCGGAGTATTTATAAAATGCCAAGATTGACCTTTTACGGCGCCACCGGGACGGTTACCGGATCGCGATATTTACTTGAATTAAAAGATATAAAGCTGCTGATAGACTGCGGCCTCTTTCAGGGGCCGAAAGAAAATCGCTTGAAAAACTGGGAACCTTTTCCGGTGAAACCATCCGAAATCGACGCCGTGATATTGACGCACGCCCACGTCGATCATATCGGTTATCTTCCGAGATTATCCCGCGACGGTTATTCCGGGCCGATTATATGTACGCATGCGACCGCGGAACTGAGCAAAATCCTGCTGATGGACAGTGCCCATTTGCAGGAAGAAGATGCGCGCTGGGCCAATAAAAAGGGATTTTCCAAGCATGAGCCGGCATTGCCCCTTTTCGGCACCAGGGATGTTGAAGGCTGTCTGGAGCAGTTTTCGCCGTTTCATTACGGCGAGGAAATCGAGCTGGAGGCCGATGTCAGTCTGAAATTCAAAGATGCCGGGCATATTCTGGGCTCATCAATGGCGGATATCAGATTGTACCATGATAATCATAACATCAAAAAAATAGTATTTTGCGGCGATCTGGGTCGCCCGGCGCGGGCCATTCTCAGGGATCCGACACAAATATACAATGTCGATTATCTGATTCTGGAATCGACCTACGGCGATCGTTTGCACGAAGAGAAATCGTTTTATGATGAGTTGGTGCGGGTTATACTGGAGAGTATGGCGCGAGGCGGCGTTTTGGTGATTCCGTCGTTTGCGGTCGGACGAACACAGACTTTGCTGTTCATATTAAGAGAGCTTGAGGAACAAAAGAAGATTCCGACTTTGCCGGTATATGTCGATTCGCCGATGGGTCTTGAGGCGACCGCCGTTTACGAAAAGAATATCGCGGAGCAAAATCTTCACAGCCGGGTGCTGAACATTCAGGGAAAAAACATCTTCAAAACCGACGACATTCGGATTTGCGATTCGCGTAAAAAATCGAAAGCGATCAATGACGTCAGAGATAATGCCATAATTATTTCCTCGAGCGGCATGTTGACAGGCGGGCGTATTTTGCATCATCTGACCCAACGTTTGCCGGATAGAAATAATACGATACTGTTTGTCGGGTATCAGGCGGAAGGGACCCGCGGTCGGGCGATACTGGAGGGAGCGCCGTCAGTTAAAATTCATGGTGAAGAAGTGCCGGTGAAGGCGCATGTGGAGATGATTTCGGGGCTGTCGTGTCATGCGGATTATAATGAAACGCTGGCCTGGCTGATGGGCTTCAACAGGCCGCCGGAAAAGACTTTTATAATACATGGTGAAGAGAATGCCCGCGAATCGATGGCTCAAAAAATCCGCGACCGGTTCGACTGGAATGTCACCGTCCCCTCCTTCACCGAGTCGTTTATATTGGATGTGTAGATTAGTTGGCGCACGAGGACGTACGCCAACCACGAATAAAAGTAGGGCAGGAGTCTCCGACTCCTGCCTTAATATACTGGCAGGTCTCGGGGAGACCTGCCCTACACGACTGCCGCAAATCATTAACCGAAAAATATTTAAATATTCCTATCTCATAAACGGATATCTGTAATCTTTCGGGGCAAGGAAGTTCTCCTTGATGGCGCGCGGCGAAGTCCAGCGAATCATGTTCAAAATCGATCCCGCTTTGTCATTGGTGCCCGAGGCGCGTCCACCCCCGAACGGCTGCTGCCCGACCACGGCACCGGTCGGTTTGTCGTTGATATAAAAATTACCGGCCGCATGACGCAGGATTTTTGCCGCCTGCAAAACAGCTTTCCGATCGCGTGCGAAAATCGCACCGGTTAAGGCGTATGGTGAAGTGCTGTTACACAATTCCAGCGTCTTGACATAATCGTCGTCTTCATAAACATATATCGTGATAACCGGCCCGAAAATCTCCTCCTGAATCAATTTAAAATGCGGATTGGTCGTCAGAACAACAGTCGGCTCGATAAAGTAACCTTCGGAATCATCATAATTACCACCACAAATGAACTCGGCGTCATCGCTTTCTTTGGCGTAATCGATATAACCGACAATGTCATTATAGGCGCTTTTATCAATGATGGCATTCATAAAATTGGAAAAATCGCACGGGTCACCCATCTTAATCGACTTGACATCGCCAAGAACTTTATCGCGAATCTGCGGCCAGATCGATTTGGGAATGTAGGCTCTTGAGGCGGCCGAACATTTCTGCCCCTGATACTCGAAAGCACCGCGAACGATGGCGGTGGCGGTACCTTCGATATCGGTCGAATTATGCACGAAAATAAAATCCTTGCCGCCGGTCTCGCCGACAATACGCGGATAAGATTTGTATTTTTCGATATTCCCGCCGACCGTCTTCCACATCGTCTGAAAAACAGCGGTGCTGCCGGTAAAATGAATCCCGGCCAGGTTTTCATTTTTAAGGACATACTCGCCGACATCGGCGCCGCGCGCGGTGACCATGTTGATGACGCCATCCGGCAGCCCGGCTTCTTTGAAAATTTTCATCAGAAGATAAGCGGTATAGGTCACCGACGAGGCCGGTTTCCACAAAACGGTATTACCCATAATAGCGGGTGAAGTCGGCAGGTTACCGGCGATCGAGACAAAATTAAACGGTGTCACGGCGAAAATGAATCCCTCGAGCGGACGGTAATCCATCCGGTCCCAGATGGCCTTGGCGTTGCCGGGCTGCATGTCAAAAATCTGCTGGGCATAATAGACGTTATATCGGAAAAAATCGGCCAGCTCGCAGACGGCATCAATTTCGGCCTGAAAAATATTTTTGCTATGCGACAGCATCGTCGCGGCATTGATTTTATACCGATACGGCCCGCTAAGCAAATCGGCGGCCTTCAAAAAAATGGCGGCTTTTTCTTCAAAGGGAAGAAATTCCCACTCTTCTTTGGCTTTCAAAGCCGCCGAAATAGCCATCTTGATTTCTTCCTGACCACCCTGATACCACTGACCAAGTTCGAGCGAATGATCGTGCGGGGCGGTTATCTTTTTCGGTTCACCCGCTTTAATCTCTTTGCCGCCGATGATCATCGGAATTTCAAGTTTGGTCTTCTTTAACTCTTTCAGCGCGGCTTCCAGTTTGGCGCGTTCCGGGCTGTCCGGGGCATATGAATAAACCGGCTCGTTAAATGGCTGCGGGACTCTGAAATTTCCCATTTTTCACTCCATATTTTTAATTTCGTTCATATCAACTTTTTTATCGCTTACTTCCATAAATAAGGATTCGGCGTGACTAGTAATCTATAATTTTACCGAAAATCCGCAACCCCGGAGTTGAAGATTGTCGGCCTTTGCATTTTTAATTGGCCAAAATCGCTTTATTTTTCGCGCGATTTTATTTATACTGTCTATTTAATACGCCGGAATTGCGCGAGCATTTTTAATACCGGCACAAAAAAACCCGCATTGAAAACACAACACGAGGAGTTATATAATGAGTTTGGAGACCGCAACAAAAGCCCCGACCTGGGATCTGGATTCGCTGTTCCCCGGTGAGACCGAATCAAAGGAGTTTGAGAAGTTCAGAGGAAAAATAAAGGCTGATTTAAAGACCTTATCCGACGAATTGGGACGTCTGCCGGAAAAACTTGATGATTCAAACCGTCAGCAATGGCTGGAATTTATTCTTAGACTGCAGGATTTGACGGCGCGCGTGTTCGACGCCGAAGCGTTTGCGCATTGTCTCGTCAGCCGCAATATCAAGGACGAGAAGGCGCATCAGATTGTCGGCGAGATCGATGTTTATGTCGCCGCTTTTAAACGATTGATGGTGCAGCTGGAGGCTTTTGCCAAAAATCAGCCGGATGATAAATGGAATAATCTGCTCGATAGTGAAGAGCTTAAGGAAGGAAGCTTTTTCCTGAATGAGTTGAGGGAAATCGCCAAAAAGAAAATGCCGCCCGAGTTCGAATCGCTGGCGGCGGAACTGGCCGTTAACGGTTATCATGCATGGAATCGGTTATACGACAAAATGTATGGTGAGCTGGGTGTTGATTTTACCGAGAACGGTAAGACCGAGGTGCTTTCGTTGGGACAATTGGCCAATAAAATGACCAGCCCCGACCGCGATATCAGAAAACAGGCCTTCGAGAAACTCGAAAGCGCCTGGGAGACGCGCGGAAGTGAAGCCTCGATGGCGCTTAATTTCCAGGCCGGTTTTCGACTTACGCTCTATGAAAAACGGAAATGGGATTCGGTCATATTCGAGCCGCTGCTTGACAGCCGTATCAGCGAAGCGACTCTTAACGCCATGTGGAGCGCGGTAAGCAAAGCCGAGCCGCAGATAAAGAGATATATCGACGCCAAGAAAAAAATGCTGGGGATAAATAATTTCAGGTGGTACGATCAGGTGGCGCCGGTGGGGGCATCGGATCGCAGGTACAGTTTCGCGGAAACATCGAATTTTATTGTCGATAAACTGGCCGTATTCAGCAAAGAGCAGGCTGATTTCACAAAAATGGCGCTTGATAAACGATGGGTCGAGGCCGAATACCGCGCCGGTAAGGCGGGCGGCGCCTTTTGTACCAGTTTTTCGACCAAAAAACAGAGCCGGGTGCTGATGACTTTCGAAGGTACGTTCGATAACCTATTGACACTGGCACATGAACTTGGGCACGCGTATCATCAGCAGATAGTCTGCGAACTGCCAGCCTTTGCGCAGGTTTACCCGATGACGCTGGCCGAGACCGCGTCGATTTTCAATGAAATGCTGGTGACCGATGCCGCTTTGATGCAAACGACCGATCGTGATGAAAAGTTAATGCTTTTCGATCAAAAACTGCAGAATGCTTATGTCCTTTTCTGCAATATTTATGCGCGATTTATTTTCGATAAGACTTTTTATGAAGAGCGTAAGAACGGTCTCGTCAGCCGGGCGCGGCTGGATGAGATGATGGTGCAGTCGCAGAAGAAGGCGTTCATGGGGACGCTGGCCGATGACGGTTATCACAAATTATTCTGGGCGTCGAAACTGCATTTCTTCCTGACCGATTCACCGTTTTACAATTTCCCGTACACCTTCGGCTTCTTGTTCGCCAGCGGTGTTTATAATCGCGCCAAAGAAGAGGGTTCGTCGTTTGCGAAAAACTATCGTGCCTTATTGGCCGACACCGGCAAAATGACCAGCGAGGATGTCGCCCGGAAGCATATGGACGTTGATTTGACCAAAAAAGATTTCTGGACGGAAGCTGTCAACAGAGTTATGGGTGATGTGGCGGAGTTTGAAAAATTGGCGCGGTAAAAATAGGCGATAAAAGATTTCTAAGAAAAACCGAACATTGGGTTTAACTTGTATGGCGAAGAAACAGCAAAGGGCAGGTCTGCCCCAGACCTGCCATTATTTACTTCGGCAGGTCCCGGCGAGACCTGCCTTTTTAAAAGATGGCAGGAGCGCCCTTCACTTTGTTCAGGACCTTCGGCAGGGCTCCTGCCCTACGAGAATGCTCTCTTCGATTATCAATCAGATTTGGCAATCTCGTCGATTATCTTTTTCACGCCGGGGAGATATTTTTGGTCTTCGATCCAAACGCTCATCCCGCGATATTTGCCTAACGTCTTTTGAAACGACGCATCCCAGAATCTGAATTTCTCGACTTTGAATTTCGATTCCGGCTCAAAGAAAGCTTTGGCCGCCGGATGAATATATATCCGAAAACCGACGCGCATGATGTTGATTGTCAGAAATTCCCGGCTGTCGGAGAAAAACGAAATCGCTTTGCCGTCGGGGCATTTGATATCATCAATTCTGCCAGACAAATTATCAACAATATGGTCAAGCAGGGCGCGAAGAATATCGGCCGACGCATCATCCTTCAGCCTTGACGAACATAATTTCCAGACATCTTTATCAATTATCTGTCTTAGCGACTTTTTTGTCTTTTTTTCCATATCACTATAAAATAACTGTTAAGCTGATTTATTGGCAATATTTTTTACAGCCAAAAATCCGATATGGCCGCCCTGTCACTTAACTCAATGATACTCCTCCCACCAACGCTCAACCGGCGGCGGCTTTGAAAATGACACCATCTGCCCCGGCCGCGGGATTATACACCGTACACCTTTTTCTGCGGCCGCCGCCAGAAGCCGATTCGGCGGCTCAAACCAGTCATGAAAAGCCAGCCTGAATGTCCCCCAATGAATTGGCATAAGCAAATCAGCTTTAAGCATCGAATGAATTTTAACCGCCTGTTCCGGCATAAGATGAATGTCGGGCCAGAGTTCGCTGTAGGCGCCGATTTTTATCAAATCCAGATCGAACGGACCATACTTCTCGCCGATCTCGGCCAATTCGCCAAATTCACCGGTATCACCGCTGAAAAAAACACGATGTTTCGGCCCGGCAATTACCCACGACACCCAGAGCGTTCTGTTAAAACCGCCGAACATGCTGCGGCCCGAAAAATGCCGCGCCGGGGCGGCGATCAATCGAAAGTTATCGTCAAGATCGTAGCTATCCCACCAATCGAAAATAATTATCTGATTATTATCTATTCCCCATTTTTCAAGGTGCGCCCCAACGCCGAGCGGGACGAAAAATTCCACCCCGGTTTTGGCCAATGTACAAACAGCATTTTTGTCGAGATGATCGTAATGGTCGTGCGAAATCAGGACAGCGTCGAGCGGGGGCAATTGTTTCAATGGAATCGGTGCCGGAAAAAATCGCTTGGGACCGAATAAAGTCGAGGGGGAGCAGCGTTCGCTCCAGACCGGATCGGTGAGAATACGTTTACCATCGATTTCAATCAACACCGAGGAGTGCCCGATCCAGATAGCACGAAGGCTGTCCGTTATGTCAGCGGCGAATGAGGTACTGTCCAATTGCACTACTACCGGAAGCGGCTCTTTCGGCTCACGGTTTCCTTTGATGAGTATCCAGCGCTTTAACATCGTATAAAAATCGCCTATCCCCCATTTCATATTGGTCTCGACCGGATTCATAAAAGTCTTGCCGTCAAAATTCGGCGACTGTTTCATCTGTTCGAGCCTGGCCCCTTCGGGAGTGGCGCCGAACTGCGCCAGATTATCCGTCGAAATTATAAAAGCTATCGAAGCCCCGATTAAAAGAACAGCAATTATTAGAAACATCATCTTAGCCGCTTTCCACAATTTCATAATATATTATATACGGAGAAATCAGGGCTATTAAAAAAGAAAAGTAAAGGCAGGATTACTGCGCCTACCTTAATATATTTGACGCAAATCCTGCCTTATATATCTTTTACTTTATGCTTACGGCTTACAATTTCACCAACTCCACTCTTCGGTTATTGGCTTTACCTTCAGCCGTGTCGTTAGTATCAATCGGTTTGGATTCGCCCCAGCCCCTGGCCTCGAGGCGATCGGCACTGATTCCATAATTCTGGGCCAGATAATTGACCACCGCTTTGGCGCGATTTTGCGAAAGTTCCGTATTATGTTCTTCAGATCCGTCGCTATCGGTATGTCCTTCGATTGATAAGCGTAGCGACGCATCATCTTCGAGAAGCTGGCCGATATCTTTAAGCGTTTTGAACGATTCCCCTTTTATGACATAAGAATCGGAGTCGAATAAAATACCATGAGTCACGATACGCCCGGTTTCGTCAAGCTGTTCGCGCATACTCTTGCCTCCCTCGGCGAATCGGTAGCTTTTTATCATGCAATAGTTGCCTTCATCCTTGTACGGATACATGCGTATCTTAAATCCGACCGGATTGAAATTCTCGACCTTCGGGACATTGGCTACTCGATCTTGATCCACATAGCATTTAATCGACCGGCTTGTAGCCATAATACGCATGGTATGAATACCCTTGGACAATCGCTCATCCAGGGTCTTGCTGGCTAATGTCTTACCATGGATATCCAAATTAGTACTCCGGCCGGAATTGAACTGGAACTCTCCCATTGGTTTATTGGATGCATCAACCCAGTAAATGTAGTAATAAGGCACGGTGAAATCGGGTCCGGCGCTGTAAAATTCCAATTCGACGGTATATTTATCCGGCAGCGGACCGGTGGGTGTCTTCGGCATTATGCAACCGTCATCGGTGCAAAGGATCCAATTTTTGCCACCCATTCGTGCGATCTCGAAAACTCCCCTTTCAAGGTTCCATCGATATGGAAATTCCCCTTCTTCTTCATTTGACAAGTCGTCATAAAAGATAACACGATCGCCGGGGACAAAATCGTATTTGGTGTACAGAGCCATATCCTCGGCAACGGGAGCTGTTGCCGCCGATACGGGCGCCGCCGGCGCCGCACCGGTAGTCGCGGCAGCGGCTACAGGTGTCGTACCGCTTGCCTGACCCGCAGCTGTACCCTGTTGTCCCGAAGCTCCATATTGTTGTGTATATTCGCCGCCCCCCTGGTAGCGGTAATATTCTTCAGGCACTTCATCCGATATCAATTTCATTGCTTTGGCCAACGCCGCTCTAACCGCGGTTTCCATCGGCTCGTTGGAGTATGTTCCCAGTCCTCCCGCCAGGGCGACATCCTTGACCATGCCTCCGCCCCACATGTCAACCTTCCAGTTTTTCGATTCGGCTTTGACCGTTTTGGCGGCCAAAACACGCCGGGTCCGAATATCGATAATTTTGATATCCAGTTGCATCTTGGCCTTCTTGGATTTGACACCCAGTTCACCCGCCGCCTTATCTTTCAAAGCACCAAACATACCTCCGCCGCCACCGGCGTTTGGCTCAAATGCGGTTACCGCCCCGGTCACAAGAATATCGGCGCCTTCCATAAGACCTTTTTGCGCGCCTCGTCCCTCCTCGACATAACCGGATTGGCCAAGATCAATTTCGTCAGCCAATTCGTCGACTTCCTCGCCGCTGGCCAGAACGATAAATTTCGGATCGTTGGTCAGCGCAGTCGATAACATTTCACCGACCGCCGCCGCTTCCTGACTAGAACAGTTGTCGGCCTTATCCTTAATTTTGCCGACCGTTATTCGAGCTTTGTTGCCCTGATAGGTCAGATTGTCATTGACACCGGCGACCGCGACGCTACTCAATAAAAAAAGCGCCATAACAAACAAAAGAATGCCGGTTGAATGATTCAGGTGTTTCATTTCTCACTCCTTGAAATAATTGACTTTTTACCCAATGTTTTTTTTAACACACGTTATCCCATTCGATATTTTTAATATGCTTTAATATTATTTTGTTGTCAAGGTTATTACCGATTCGTCAAAACCGAATATGGAAACATTTATGTATTTATTTACGTTATAGATTATTTACGGAATCGGACAACTTGCGAAGTTGGCTGATTTTATTATATTGGCTGAAAATTAAAACCTGAAAAGAGGATTAAGATGTCAAACAATCATGAAGAAGCATACAAGGAACTTACCAGGCGATCCGAAGAGGTGCAGCTAATCGGTAATTGTGCTGCGGTTTTGCACTGGGATGAGCAAACCTACATGCCCCACGCCGGATCCGAATATCGCGCCGAGCAATCAGCCTACCTGGCGGGACTGGCGCACAAAAAGGCGGTCGATCCCAAAATCAGTGAATTACTCGATATTCTGGAAAAATCACCGTACATGAAAGATGAATATTCCGACGAAGCGGTGAATGTCCGCGAAACGCGGTATGAATACGACAAAAACGTCAAAATCCCGCAGGAGCTCGTCGAGGAAATCACGCGTACGACAACGATCGCGCAGGGTGTCTGGGTCGAGGCCCGAAAAGAAAATAATTTCAAGAAATTCCTGCCGCATCTGGAGAAGATTATAAAGCTTAATCTTCAGGTGGCGGATCATCTCGGATACAAAAAAGAAGCATACGATGCTCTGCTCGATAATTATGAGCCGGGTGCGACGACCGAAAGTATCGGTAAAGTCTTTGACGGTTTTCGTGCCGAGTTAGTCGATCTCGTCAAAGCGATCAGCGAGTCATCCAGAAAACCGGATATGTCGATTATTAAGCAGGAATACCCGGTTGATCGTCAGAAGTTGTTTTCTCAGTCGGCGGCGGCCGCAATCGGTTTTGATTTTCAAACGGGACGACTGGATATCTCGGCGCACCCTTTTACGACCGGATTGGGTCCCAGAGACACTCGTATCACGACACGGTACAATCCCAATCATTTCGCCCAGGCCTTTTTCGGCGTCATGCATGAAGCCGGACACGGTATTTATGATCAGGGGCTGGATAGGGCATATCACGGAACCCCTCGCGGCGATTCGGTTTCGCTGGGGATTCATGAATCGCAGTCACGGATGTGGGAAAATCTGGTCGGACGGAGCAAATCGTTCTGGAAACATTTTTTCCCGCGCGCGCAGCAGATGTTTCCCGAAAATTTAAGCAATGTCGCTTTCGATGATTTCTATTTTGCCATTAATGATGTTCGTCCGTCGCTGATCCGGGTCGAGGCCGACGAAGTGACGTACAATTTGCATATACTGCTTCGCTTTGAGATGGAGCGGGCGTTCCTCAGAGGTGAGATTGCACCCAAGGACGTTCCCGAAGCGTGGAACGAAAAGTTCACCAGCTATTTCGGAATCACGCCGCCCAACGATGCCGACGGTTGTCTGCAGGATATTCACTGGCCGGCCGGTTATATCGGTTATTTCCCGACATATACGCTCGGTAACCTGTATGCCGCACAGTTTTTCGCCAAAGCTAAAGACGATATCCGTTATCTCGAAGATCAGTTTGCGGTCGGTAATTTCAGTGAGCTGTTCCAGTGGCTGAGGCGTAATATCCACGTGCATGGGAAAAAATATCGCGCCAAGAAATTAGTCGAGGTAGTTACCGGCCAGCCGCTCAGCCACAAACCGGCGATGGATTATCTTCGCCAAAAATTCGGCGAGTTGTACGATTTGAAGTAATCGTCCGGAGGTTTTATGCAGCGTCAGGAATCCTTCCTGACGCCACCGTCAAATGGATCAGCCTCACCGAGACTTGACGGCTCAAATCTCGGGGAGATATGAGTTATTCCCATACCTCAAAATATTATAACTATCACGAAAATCTACGAATCATTCGGAATCTCTCTCTGGCGGAGTGTAAATAACGCCAAATTCGAGATAGAATTTCAGTAAGCTCAATGCCTCGCCCCAGCCGGAGGCGCACTCCAGCATCATGTCGCGGCCTCCGGGAGTGTTGGGATATCCCTCCTCGGTAAGACGAACGACTGTCCCGCCATGTTCCGCTTTTAAATCGAAAGTTATAGTCGTCTTGTATTTTTCACCCCACTGAAAAACGAAGCGATTTGGCCGCTCGGCCTCAAGTACCGGTCCGCCGGCCGAAGCGGTATAAAAAGACGGACCCCAGTCTACCCAGCGGAATATAATTTGTCCGCCCGGTCGGGGATCAACCTCGGTGTTTTTGGTGAAAAAGGCATTCCAGCCCTCGCCGGAAGTAATCGTGTCGTACACTTTTTCAGGAGTAGCTTTAATAAACGTCGTCTGTCTGATTTTTTCTTTGATTATTTCATCCATTTTTCTCTCTCCGGTTATCGGTGAAATGCACTCAATGGCTTTTTACTATATACGAACCAAACGATCGAGTTGTATCTACAAAACCGATCCGGAGAAAACGTGGACAGATAAAACCGACACTTTTATGGTTACTCGATACCGGCCCCTTTCGGCTTTCGCGTATAATACAGATAAAAGAAAAGCCGTGTCAGGGCTAAAACCGGAACCATAATTATCAAAAAATACGGGATACGATTGCGCATCAATTCCCATCCGATCATGCACAGCCAGATGACACCGACAACAAATATCAGCGCTCGATTGGCCAGCAGCCAGCCCAGACGCTGGCGTTCATCCATGTTAAGAACGTCCATTTCGTTTTTCATTATGTATCCTCCTCTCCCGATAATTCGAATAATTCATCGACTTTCATCCCCAGTGCCCGCGCAATTAGAAAAGCCAGCATCGCCGAAGGCACATACTGTCCTTTTTCTATCGCCAGAATTGTCTGCCGCCGGACGCCAACTTTATCGGCGAGAGCCTCCTGGGTTAAATCCAGTCGGGCGCGGTGTTGCTTAATATGATTTTTCAGTTTCATTTTTTCTTAATGTTAATTATTTAATACATAATGTAATATATAACGAACAATATGTCAAGAGAATAATACTATCTTTTCAAAAAATCTGTTGCTAAATCAGGAAAATTCCCTATATTATAGCTGCGTAACAGGCGGGTGGAAAGATTTAAAGGCAGGCTTTGAGCCTGCCTTTTTTTTTCATTTTAGGGATCAGACTGTCAAAAGAATCATTCTGCCATATTGGCAGAAATGTGCCATTTTTACTTGACTTTTTATAAAATCTGTCGTTTAATAGCAATATTATGAGAATAAACGAAGCATTTATTGTTGATTTTCTGAGGTACAAGGCCGGTCGGCCTCTGAAGATCAAAGAGATGGCCAAGGAAATCGGCATCCCCGGTAAGGAATATCCTTCTTTTCGAGACAAGGTCAAGGAGCTGATCGATTCCGGAAAGCTGGTCAGACTTAAACGAGGTAAAATCGGTGTCCCCTCGGAATTGAATCTTATCTTAGGTAATGTCACCGTCAACAAGGGCGGCTTCGGGACAATCACGACCGAGGCGGGCGAGCCGGTCGTTATTATGCCGACCAAAATGCACACCGCTTTCGATGGTGATCGCGTTATGGTGCGGGTCGGCAGCGGCCCCGATGATGAGTTGTACGGTACTGTCATTAAGGTCATCCGTCGCGCCGAAAAAAATATCGTCGGCATTTTTCGCTACGGACCGCACTTCAGTACGGTCGTCCCTGATGATAAAAAATTCCGCCGCGATATTTATATTCCCAACCGGCTGACTAAAAAAGCCTCCGAAGGTCAGCGCGTGATGGCACGAATCACACACTGGGACGATCCATACCGTAATCCGGAAGGTGAAATTACGGAGGTCATCGGCCAGCCAGGGGATCCGGGTGTTGACCTGAAGACGGTTATAAAGAGTCACGGGCTGCCCGAAAGATTTCCGAAAAAAGTGCTTGAGGATGCGGAAAAGGCCGCGGATTATTTTACACAGGCGGAGATGAAAAACCGCCGCGATTTCACGAAAGAAATCGTGTGTACCATCGATCCGGAAGACGCCAAAGATTTCGACGATGCCATCTCGGTCGTAAAAAGCAAAAGCGGTTATCGTCTGGGAGTTTATATTGCCGATGTCTCGCATTTTGTACGCGACGGCTCGGCGTTGGATAAGGAGGCGTTTAATAGGGGTAATTCGATCTATCTGCCCGGGAAGGTGATACCGATGCTTCCCGAGAAACTTTCCAACGATCTTTGCTCGTTGAAACCGAATCGCCGACGACTGGTTTATGCGGTCGTAATCGATTTATCGCGTAAAGGGAAAGCGCTTGATTGGCGAATTGTCAAAGGCGTGATTAACTCCAGAGCCCGGTTGACCTATGAGGAGGTGCAAAAATATTTCGAAAGCGGTGCGCAGAACAGCCGAATAAAAAGAGTTACCCAGTGCCTGGCGACTGCCCGCGAGCTGGCGAAGATATTGCAGGAAAACCGTATGTCGGAAGGGTCGCTCGATTTCGATTTGCCTGAAGCCAAAATCGTTCTCAACAAAAGGGGCGAAATCGTCGAAATCGGCAATCGTATCCGGCTCGAATCGCATCGGCTGATCGAGGAATTTATGCTGGCGGCCAATCGCGTTGTTGCCCTGCATGTTTTCCGGCTGGGGCAAAAACTTTTATACCGCGTGCATGATCGACCGGATATCGAGAAACTCGATACGTTCTCGATGCTGATGTCATCGCTGGGATACAGCTTCCCGGTTTCGGAAAATATGAAACCGATTCAATTCTCCCGATTTCTGCAAAAAGTCAAAGGCAAACCGGAAGAGGAGTTTGTCAATGAGTTGATGCTTCGCTCAATGAAAAAAGCGGTTTATCAGCCGTATAACATCGGGCATTTCGGTCTTGCTTTCAAACACTACACGCATTTTACATCACCGATTCGCCGCTATCCCGATCTGCTGGTGCACCGCTTGCTTAAAAAGCTGGATAAGGGTCGCTATCCCGATAATCTTGCCAAACGGCTCGATTCGATTCTAACCAACGCGGGTAAGCATTGTTCGGAAACCGAGCGTATCGCTGAAACGGCCGAACGGGAAGCGGTCAGGATTAAGCAGGTCGCTTATATGGCGGAGCGGCTGGGCCAGAGATATCACGGAATAATTTCCGGACTGCTGAATTTCGGGTTTTTCGTGCGACTCAATGATATCGGTGTCGAAGGTATGGTGCGGCTGTCCACTCTGGATGATGATTATTATAATTTCGACGAAAAACATTTTCGTCTTATCGGCCGACGGACGGGGCGTGTATTCAAAATGGGTGATCCGGTTAATGTCGGTATCCTCGCGGTTGACGCGATTAAGAATCAAATCGATCTCTTTCTGATCGAACCGGAGGAGGGTAAAAATCGTCAGACAAAAAGAAAACGGAAAAGACGATGATACAGAACGTGTTGATTCTTGCCGACGAATCTCTGCTGAAAAGAGATTCGGATTTTGACACGGCCTTTCGGAGCGTGGGCGAATATGTCGGGCATCTGTCGCACCTTTATTCGATTATTCGGGAGCGGGATGTCGAACTGATTTTAATCCCGCAGGATTTTCCGGGAATCAACCGGGGCATTATACGGCGAATTCGAACGCGCACGCCACTGACCGATATCTGGCAGGTTGTCGGTTCGGAAATGGACCAATCCGAAGACGAAAACATATATGACGGTTTTATCAGTCTCAACGATGGCGCCGAGCAAATTTCCAAAAAGGTCAAGAGGATTCTTTACCGGAAATCACTGCTGATAAAATTCGGGATGGTCGGTCGCTCGGAAAAACTGAAGGTCGTGGCGGAGACAATCGAACGCATCGCTCCGACGCCCATATCGGTTTTAATTATCGGTCCGTCCGGCAGCGGCAAGGAGCTGGTGGCACGCGCCATTCATGATTTTTCGCCGCGGTCCGACGCTCGTTTTGTAGCGGTAAATTGCGGCGCCCTGGCCGAGGGAGTTCTCGAATCGGAATTGTTCGGGCATGAGAAAGGTGCCTTTACCGGATCGGTCGGCAAGCGCGACGGGCTTTTTCTTCAGGCTAATAACGGAACGATTTTTCTTGATGAAATCGGCGAAACCAAACCCGATATCCAGGTAAAACTGCTCAGGGTCCTCGAGGACGGCTACTTTTATCCGGTCGGCGGGGATAAGCCGGTTCGGTCCGACGCACGCGTTATCGCCGCCACCAATCGTGATCTTTCGGAGGCGATTCGCAACGGTACTTTTCGCGAAGATTTGTATTTTCGGCTGGGCGTCGTCAAGATTAATCTGCCGGCATTGTACGATCGTCGGAAAGATATCCTCCCGCTTTTATATTTTTTCGCGAAGAAAGAAGGTTTAAAAGGTTTTTCCGATTCCGCCCTGGATCTTCTTACCAGGTACGACTGGCCCGGTAATGTGCGCGAGTTGCGAAATTTTACGGCCCGCATGGCGGCGCTGCATCCGGGAGGAGAAATTTCGGCGGCGGAAGTGGAGCAGTTTATCGACGAGCAAAGTATGAGCCGGACAAATCTGCCGGTCGTCACCGGGCGCTCACCGGAGGAGGCCGGTCATGAATTAATCTATCACGCATTGATATCGCTCGGGAATGAAATAAAAATGCTTCGTGATTTAATAATCGATAATCTTCCGGCCAAACATGATTTCGAGGTTCACGAATCCAAAAATGAGACGCACAATTTTCAACCGAATCAATCTTTAAAAGAAATGGAACAGGAACTCATCATTTCCGCTCTTAAAAAGACCGACGGCAATCGCAAAGCGGCCGCAAAATTGCTGGGTATCGGCGAGAGAACTTTATATCGAAAATTAAAAGAGTACAATTTGAATTGATTTTAAAAAATTTCGCAATATTTCCTTTTTTATGCGTCATCTCGATGATGCCGGCGATTTACGCCGAAAATATTACGTTCGAAGTTTATCCGTCGGACGAAGAATTGTACGAGGCATATCTCCGGGGAGATATCGATTATCAGACATATTTGAATCTTTCGGAAATTTTTGAAGGCGGTATCGACAGTACCGACCTTTATTTGCTTGAAGAAATCCCCAATATCAGTTTCTTTTTAAAATCCAGTTTAACGGACTATTCCGAGTTGGAGAAAGAGCAAACCGAGACGTACATTACAAAAGACAAAGAGAGGATCGGCTGGCTCAAAACGCGAACGTATCAAAAACTTGAAGAAGACGGTGATTTTAAGAATCATTATCTGATCAATTCAAAGCTGGGATCGGAGTGGTCTTGCCGCGGCGAATTTAAACAAAACTATGAGGGTACGAAACGATGGACCAGGCGCTCGTTAATGTACGAAGCAAACCGGGGTAATATCAAAAAAATAATTATCGGCAATTATAATACCCGTTTCGGACTCGGGCTGACAGTCGGCTATCATGGGAAACTTCTGGATAAATCGGAAGCCACCGTCGAACAGACGATCGCTTTTCCCGATTACGGCGGTTTCAATGGAATTTACGTCGAAGGCGGCCGCCGCAAAGATTCATTAAAACTACTTATGCACTATGACCGTGATAATGAAACCGAATTGCTTCTGGGTGCGCTGGAAAATAAAAGAAGATACAAGAGCTTCACATGGGAAGGTATTGTCCTGGGAGCGACTGTCAAAAACCGATTGATTAATAAAAGATATACGCATTACCAGTTGGGGACATTTCTCGAGTACTCGAAATATTCTTATACAGCCGCCGCCGAAATGGCCTTAGCCAGAGGTAACGATAAAATGGTTCCGGCGGCGATCCTGGAAACGGCCTACCGGCAGGACGACGTTAATCTTAAATTTTCGGTCTGGCATTATGGTCGGGGATTTATCAATCTGGCCGGAGGCGGTCGCGCCGGGAGTATTTACCAGACGGTAGTGATCGATACCGTCGATTTCGAATTCAGAGATAAACGAACCAATCAGAGCGGCGTTCTGCTTAAAAGCCGGGTCGATTTCGATAATGATATTGAACTCAATTTTTCTTTTACGGCTTACGGGAAAGACAAATTCGATAAGGCGGCGGCGATACTGACGGGATTCATATATCCGCTGGACGATAAATCTTCGGCGGGAATCGAATATGACTATTCACGGCGCGACAGGCCGGGCGAGATTTCAACGGGCAGCGAAATACGAGCCGTCTATCGATTAAAAAGGAAATCTTTGTTTTTGCGTAGCTATCTGGGACACAGCATCGATAAGGCGGATAAAAAATATATATCCTGTTTCACCCGTTTAAGATCGGAAGTCAAAAAACTCGGGATTTTGGAATTATGGTTCAATATGGATAAAATCGATTATAAAATCGGCCGGGTCGATTATTTTTACGGTTTTATTAAAGAAACATTTTATTTGATGGACGCTCTGGAACTGGCTGCCAAATATTCATATCGCTTCAACCGCTTCTATACCGATCCGGAACTGTCAATATTTCTTCTGGAGATTAAATTGATATGGTAATTAGAATGATTAAGATAATTTCATTCATTTTACCCTTACTTATTCCCGGTACCGTTGCCGCCAATGATCTCGTTATCAACGAAGTTATGTCAAATGAACCGGGCAGCAATAAAAATCTGGAGTGGATCGAAATCTATAACAACACCAACGCTACAAAAAATTTATCTTTTTACAGAATAGTCATACATCGGAACCAGTTTGCAGATACGCTTCAGTCTGATCTTCCCATTCCCGCCGGCCAATATATTACTCTAATCGCCGATACTCCCGCTTATGATTCTATATGGGGCAATAACAGCGGCGTCTGGGGTGATGATACTCTGGAAAACTATATTGCCTACAAATTACCCGGTCTGAATCTGGCCAATGATTCGGGGGGCATATATCTGGTTGACTGGCTATTCACCAAAACTGTCTCCTCCCTGGTGTGGCACAGCGCCGGTCCAGATGGTGTTTCGTGGGAGCGGATTCGACCGGATAGTACGCAAATCATGAATTCGATCGATCCTTCCGGTAGTACCCCGGGCCGAAGGAACTCGGTATCCCCTCGGGATAATGATCTCGGTATCGCATCGGTGCGATTCTGGCCTGATACTGACAATGAAACCGGTTTCGAAATAATCATTGTCAACTTCGGATTGAATCCTATGCCGGAAACGACGCTGTCGATTTATTACGATCTCGATCAGGATACTATCGTAACCGACGATGATCTGATTGCCATCGCCTATCTGCCACAAACGTCGCCCGGCGACTCGTTGGATTATCTTGTTTACTTCGAACTGGAGGGTGTTTTGCCGTACATTCTTATTAAACTGCCGGAAGACGATCAACCTTACAATGACATCTGGTTGCATCAGGCTTTTGGCCGCCAATATCCGCCGGTTATAATTTCCGAATTTTTGCCCGATCCGATTACATCTCTGGGTGTCGAGTGGGTGGAATTGAAAAATCGCTCGGATTTGGATATCGATCTTCACGGTTGGCTTCTTGGAGATGAGAAGACTTTTCATCCGATTGCGAATGCAGAATACATTCTGAATCCCGGCGACTATATTGTCTTATGCAAAGATAGTGCAGAATTGGCCGATTACTATAACGATAATTCGATACCGATTCTTGAAATGTCCTCATGGGCGATTTTAAACAATGATAACGATATTGTACGTTTGAAAGATAACTTCGGCTTTGTCGTCGATAGTCTACCTTATGATCACGTCTTTGGCGGCAATCGCACCTGGGCCCGCGGCGAGGGGGTCGATGTGGCCGATCGCTGGGGATGGTCGGCCGATATCGGCGGGACTCCGGGACGGATAAATAATGTTTATCTGGAGCCGATCGGATCTTCGATTATTTTGACCGCCGAACCCAATCCTTTCTCCATCGAACATGACGGGGAGATAACAATTGCATTCAGTCTCCCGCCCGGAAAAAATATCACGCTTAAAATATATGATCTGCAGGGGCGAGCAGTCAGGACTTTAATCGACGGTCTTCCTCCCTACGACGGCACAATCACCTGGCAGGGTGATACCGACAGCGGTCGAAGGCTAAAAGTCGGCATGTACGTTCTTTATATGGAAGTATCCGGCGTGGAGCAGTACAAACAAACAATCGTGATTGCACCATGAATATATTAAAGTCTGCCATATTATCCCTGTTTTTGTTTTTATCTGCATCGGCGTACGATATCGAGAGCGGGCGTCAAAGCGGGATGGGTGGTTGTGTATTGCTGACGACACCGACTGCTTCCGGCTTCTTAAGCTGCCCGGTCGCGTTTTTGGAAAAAAAACGGATAAATGTCGAATCGGGGTATCAGAGAAAATTCGAACTCTCCGATCTTGATAAGATTTTTGTTTCGGGGGGATATTGCTTCGGCAATTTCTCAACGGCCATCGGAATTTCGCAATTCGGAAGAAAAGACTATTATATCGAGCAGGTGGTGCGATCCGCCGTCGCGTATAATCACCATAAGTTCGCAGGTTCGGTGATAATGAGCGGTCGGCTGTTGGATATTAGCGGCGCTCGGGGGAAATTATCTTTAAGCGCCTTTTCGCTCGGCTTGGCCGGAGGTGTACATTACAAAAAATACCATCTGGGAATCGTAGTCGATAATGTCAATCGGCCAAAATTGTACGACACAGATGAAAAGCAAAATATTTTATGCAACATCTACGGCGAGGTCGAAGGCAGCGACCGTTTCTCGATTACCGCGCGTCTATCGATGGAGCGATATGAAAAGCCGATAATATCGATCGGGCAGTATATCAGGCTGGCGGGACAACATGCGCTATTCTGGGGTTTGAGCGACAATCCGCTGACTTATGGCGGCGGCGTGGAAGTGCACTTTTACGGATTCGGATTAATATATGCGACGTCTTATCATCCGGTGCTGGGCTTTACTCATAACGTGTCGTTAAATTATAAAAGAGGATTATAAATCACAATGCCGTTATCGCCGCGGGAAAGAATCGAACAGTACGAGAAGAAAATTCTGGCGCCGTATGCTTGCTTTTCAGCCGAATCCCGGGGGCGGCAGTACGAACAGAAAAAACATCCGATACGCACCGTCTTCCAGCGTGACCGCGATCGCGTTATACACTCGGCCGCGTTCCGACGTATGGAATACAAAACGCAGGTGTTTGTCAATCATGAGGGAGATCATTACCGGACGAGGTTGACGCACACCATCGAAGTGGCGCAAATAGGCCGCACGATTGCGAGGGCACTGGGATTGAACGAAGATCTGGCCGAAGCCATCGCGCTGGTGCATGATCTCGGTCATACGCCGTTCGGACATTCGGGCGAAGATGTTCTCGACGAATTACTGGCTGAGTTCGGCGGATTCAATCATAACCGCCAATCGTTGCGCGTGGTTGATTATCTCGAGCGGCGCTATCCGAACTACCCGGGATTGAATCTCACCTATGAAGTCCGCGAGGGAATCGCCAAGCACGAAACGACCGAAAAACCGATATGCCCGGAACTGTTCCCTCCGAATGAAAAACCGACCCTCGAAGCCTCCCTGGTTGATATCGCCGACGCCATTGCCTATAACAGCCATGATGTCGATGATGGGTTGTCATCGGGAATTTTGAAATGGGAGGCACTTGATGATGTCCCTGTCTGGGCGGAGACGCTGGAACAATCGAAAAGACTATATCCTGAATTGGATGACGATCATAGGCGTTATTCGATGGTGCGATTGCTGGTCGACGGACAGGCAACCGATCTTATCGATAATACGATGAACGAGATTGCGCGGGAAAATATTTCATCATTAAGAGATGTCCGGGCTTCCAAAAAAGTTTTAATTTCTTTTTCGACTGAATTTAAAGAGAAAATGGAAACATTAAAGAAATTCCTTTCGGATCAGCTGTATCATCACCCGCATCTTCTCGAGATGTCGCAGCAAGCCGAAGAAATCATAAAAACTTTATTCGATAGATATAAAAATAATCTGCAAAAACTTCATGGTAAGTACAAACTGCGGCTCGATAAAGAACCTCCCGAGATAATTATCGCCGATTTCATCGCCGGAATGACCGACCGATATGCGTACAGGATGTACGATGAATTGAGATAATTATAAAAACGGCGGGCGTTGTGCCCGCCGCCGAGAGAAAGAATATAATTAATAATCACTGACCCTGGCCCCTATGGAAGCCGTAATCAGGATCGGGATCGGGAACAAAACCTTGACCCTTGCCTTTAAAACCGCCATGTTTATCACCGGAACGGAAATCGCCTTTTCCCTTATGTTCCTTTCGCAGTTCTTTTATCTTATTCAGTTGTTCTTCGGATAAAATAGATTTAATGCTCCGGCGAAATGTATAGGCACTTTTGCGCATCTCTGTCTTTATCCGGCCGATGTCGTCCATCGTCTTTAGCACCTCCGCTTCCGGCGCATTATTCGCTTGCATATGTCTCAGTTGCAATTGCGCCTTTTCAAGCTCGGCCTTCTGGTCAATGCGTTTCAGACCGTTATCCTGCGCCAGCTTGTCGATTTGCGCCTTTTGGTTTTCATTCAGCCCGATTTCATCGGCCATTTTCAAGAGCATCCCCGGGCGGACAAAATCCCCCTTCATGCCTTGCCGGCCGAAATCCATATTCATGCCCGGTCCGGGACATGACCCGCGTTGACCCCATGGAGCACGCTGGGCATAGACGGTAGCGGCGGCCAGCAATAAGATGACTGTTACAATAATGGCTCTGCGTTTCATGGCTAACTCCTTTCTTAATTAATTCCTTACTGCCCCGGGACCTCTTCGGGCTCCGGCGACGGTGGAGCAACTCGATTGCGGAAGCCGCGCACGCTTTCGATTAACTCCCGATCGAAATGCTCTTCGAATATCACCAATTTTCCCAGTTGGACCGGTGTAAGGATGTTTGATATTTCCTTGTGAAAATCAACAATAATATTTTCTCGTTGGATTTTCATTTTTTCGATTTGCGAAATTTGATTCCCGATTTCATCTTCCCCGGGCGCCGGCTGTTTCAAGATTTCGGCCAGTGAGTCGACTTCACTTCGAATATCATCACTGATTTGCCTGATATCTTTTCTGAATGACGTAAAGGCCGCAATAAATTTCGTGTCCTGATCATCATTCAATTCCAGTGTTTCCAGTAGTTTCAACATTCGTAAATTCTCGAGATTTTTGGCATGCTGATCGCCATGCCGGTCGCCGCCGCGACCCATATGCTGGGCATAAATGTCTGAAACGGGAAAAGTGATCAGCAAAAGAACCGTGCCGATCAAAAATATGTCCTTAGCTTTTTTCATAATATGTCTCCCACATCTATATTTTTATCCAGATATTCATACTCATCTTCATACAAATCGCCCAGGAGCAGCTGGCCGGAATAAGAACCGTGGCTTTGCACGTAGTCATAGAAAAGGTCATCGACATAACCTTCTTCAAGATATTCATTCTCCGAATCGGATGAATTGTCGGTCAGCTGCACGTACGACGAACCGACTTCGCCGGACCGGTTTTGTTTTAGATTAAAATCGGAGACAAAAGAGATAAACAGCAACAGGCATATCGCCGCCAGCGAAGTTCCGTAAGGTACCATCAAGCGATAAAATCCAACCGCCCGATTCAGAAAGCGACCTATGCGGTCATCGAGTCTTTCCTGAACCAGGGCAGATTCCGCCGCGCTTAAAGGTTCAAAAGGTACGCTCTTCATTGTATTTTCAAGTTGCCGCAACTCCTCAAAATATTTCCGGCAATCGGGACAGCTTTCAAGATGTTCCTTAATCGAATCATCCGGCGTCAAAATGCCGACCAGCAAATGCAGTCTGTCTTTTATTTCACGGCAATTCATGGTTTCACCTGAAATCCTCCAGCTTCCCGCGCAATTTTTCAATCGCTTTTTGATAGCTGGTTTTTACGGTTGATTCGCTTCTTTTCATTATTCTCGAGATTTCCGTAAATTGCAATTGGTCGTAAAAGCGAAGATTAAAGACAAGTTTCTGTTTCGGCGGAAGGCTATCGACTGCCTGTACCATCGCAAGTTCAAGTTCCTTATTCCGGACGGCGTCATCCATTATATAAGATGGTTCCATGGCCGGGTTTTCACCCAGCGGCAAAAAGGACAATAGCTTTTTGCGCCGGAGGAAATTAATCGCCTTATTGGAGGCAATCCGATATAACCAGCTGGAAAATCCGGCCTCACCGCGGAAATTTCGAATCGCCTTAAAAGCGGAAAAAAATGTCTCCTGAAGCAAATCCAGGGCCGCCTCGCGGTCGCCGCACATTCTGTAAGTAAGAGCAAACATTTTGTCTTTATACATCCTCGTTAATTCGTCAAAAGCCCTTTTATCGCCGGCTCTCGCCTTTGCGACTAATTCCCTTTCATCTTTCTCCATCAATTTCTCAGTTTCATCCTTTTGACAGACAAATCAATAAAAAGACTAATAAAAAAGGCAAACTTAATCAAGTTTGCCCGGGATTTGAACATTCATTCTCTATCAAAAAAATTAATCGCGCCGGCTTTTCATAAGGACCTTTGAGTACATCTGCATATTTTCCAGAACCTTCCCGGTTCCCCGTACGACGCAGGTCAATGGATCTTCAGCGGCTATCACGGGAAGATTAGTCTCCTCCCGCAGACGTTTATCCAATCCCCTCAGGAGCGCGCCGCCACCGGTCAGAATAATACCTCGATCAAGAATATCGGACGCCAGTTCCGGCGGCGTTTTTTCCAGAGACTGCCGAACCGCCTCGACAATGCGATCGATTGGCTCGACGAGTGCCTCCCGGATTTGGGCCGAGGATAATTTCAGATTTTTCGGCACGCCGGCGACCAGATCCCGACCCTTTATCTCAAGAGAAATCTCTTTTTCAAGCGGATAGGCCGATCCGATTTTGATTTTAATTTCTTCGGCTGTTAATTCGCCGATTAGAATATTATAATTTTTCTTGAGGTACATAACGACGGCATCGTTCATTTCGTCACCGGCAATACGGATGGAAATATTATTGACGATTCCGTTCAAAGCGATGACGGCGATTTCGGATGTTCCGCCGCCGACATCGATTACCATCACGCCCGAAGGCTGATCGACCGGCAAACCGACCCCGATGGCGGCGGCCATCGGTTCCTGCAGAAGGAATACTTCACGCGCCCCGGCATTCTCCGCCGAATCGCGCACCGCTCTCTTTTCCACCTCGGTAATGCCGGACGGGACCGATATAACCACGCGCGGCTTCATCAGGTATCGGTGACGAATTACGCGTTTGATAAAATTCGAGAGGAGCTTTTCCGAGATTTCAAAATCGGCAATAACCCCATCCTTGAGAGGTCTGATTGCGGCAATCTCACCCGGTGTCCGTCCCAGCATTTCTTTGGCGGCAGACCCGACCGCCAAAACTTTGTCGGTTGCTCTTTCGACGGCAACCACCGACGGTTCATTTAAAACTATGCCCTGACCCCGGACAAATACCAGTGTATTGGCAGTGCCGAGGTCGATGCCGATATCGCTTGAAATAAAATCAAAAAAACCCAAATTAAATCCTTGTCAGTCGCGAGTTATTCCTCTAACTCATTTATATCGTCAAACTTACGCCAGTTTAAAGCGCTCAATGAAAAAAAGCAACAAAAAAGTATCGAACCCCCAATAATTAAATAATGGCATAAATGTTTATAGGGCCGGTAATAGATTACCCATCGGCACTCTCTTCCTTGCGGAATTTCAGGATTGAAAACGGCGACAGGACCGATGAAACAGTCAATTTCCGATCGTGCTATATTCTCGGAGGATTTAACTAAGGATGTAATTAAAGATGGAAGATGCGGATGTGCTGAGGATATTTAATTCATGAAATGTTCATTCGAATTGCCGGTATATTCGCTTTATTGTTGAATATTGGAAATATTTATAAGATACTATTAGATAACATTTGTATAATTTCAGGAAGACAGATAAGGAGGTTTTCTTAATGATTCTAAAAGATAAGGTCGCCATTGTTACCGGTTCCAGCCGCGGCATCGGCGCGGCAACAGCCAAACTTCTGGCCGAAAACGGAGCCAGAGTAGTTGTCAATTATTTCGAAAATAAAGATCGAGGCGAGCAAGTTCTTAAAAAAATTCAATCGAATGGCGGCAAGGCAATTCTGGTTCACGCGGATGTCCGGAATAAAGAACAAGTCGAGGCGATGGTGCGCGAGGCCGAGGAAAAATTCGGGCCGGTTGATATTCTGGTCAACAACGCCAATATGAAATTTTCCGTCGAGCCGTTCGAGCGGCACAAATGGGAGGATTTTGAAAATAAAGTCATTAATGAAATGAAGGCCAGCTTTTTCAGTTGCCAGGCGGTTGTACCGTCGATGATAAAACGAGGCGGCGGATGTATCGTTAATGTCAGCAGCGGGCTGTCGCGCAATCCGGGGGTCGGCTTTGTCGCGCACACCAGCGCCAAATCGGCCCTGGACGGATTTTCAAAAGCACTGGCGCTGGAACTTGGCCCCCATGGAATCAGAGTCAACGTTGTCGCACCCGGTTTGACTCTGACCGATGCTATCGAACACCGCTCCGAAGAGATGAAAGCGGCTGTTGCCGGGCGGACACCACTGCGGCGTGTTGGAAAACCGGAGGATGTTGCCGGCGCCGTTCTTTTTTACTGTACCGACTGGGCGCGATTCGTAACCGGAACATATCTGCCGGCCAGCGGCGGAATTATGATGATATGAGGATAATATGGCAAAACGACACGATGTAAAGATTACACTTATTTCACAACTGAAAAAATGCCCCAACGGACATAAAGTCGGCGATAAATTTATTGTCGGAAGAAAAACTCCCGGCGGAATGTGTATGGGAGCCTTCAGCTCGCTGCTTCCCTATATTACAACACTCCGCTACGGCGGATCATTTCCGTGGGAAAAAGGCAAGCATGATGGAACCTTCTGCTGCCCCGACCCGAAGGTCGTGAATGTTTTTCATGTCGAACGAATAATGAAGAAGTCATGATGCGTAATACCCTATCTGATAGTCGGTGTGCGGCGTAGGTCGGCGAGCCCTGCGCTCCTGACAAACAATGTGGTCGGCGTATGTCCCCGTGCGGCAACAAAAACGGCTTCGTTTCCAATTTTTGAAAAATTTTATTATATTTGTGCCCGGCAGGTCCTGGCGACCAATCCCTTGGGGTACAATAAAAACGGCTTCGTTTCGCATATTTAAGGAATCCTTTTTTTGACGTCGCCCTTACCAAAATCGACATAAGCGTTTGAGCAATAAGAAAATAAACGCAAAACAGTATATCGCGCCCGGCCATTTGAGTAATCATGTTATCCTTCTCATGTTTCTACATAACGGCCCCGATTCGGAATTGACATTAAAGTAGTGGCGATTTTGGAATCATGGCCGAACCAGTGCCAATTCCTGTCACAAATAAATAGCCCCGTGATATTTCATAAAATGCTTGAAAATGAGAAATACTATTGATTTTATACCGGAAATAGCGCATATTGTCTGTGCGCCACCGGAGAATTCGCATCAGGTCATTGAGATCGGCGCAGTAAATGTGATTTTTGGAGAAAAAATGTTACGGTAGAAATCCACCGCCGAGCGGATGGGCTAACGGTTAAAACGTTAAACCTGTTAATTATATTTAGTATATCAAATAAAATCGGAATTAGAAGGCAAAAAAGGTCAACTGAAATGGCTATTAAGAAAATTATTATAAAAAATTTCAAAATTTTCAAAGAATTTGATCTCGAATTAAATGATGATCTTAATATTATCGTTGGCGATAATGAGACCGGAAAATCCACACTTCTTGAAGCCATAAACTTGGCTTTAACGGGTCAAATCAATGGCAAAAATATTACTTATGAAATATCTCCATATATCTTTAATAAGGAAACTGTCGAAAACTATATCGATAAATTAAAAAATGGTGAAAAGCCGGCTCCCCCGAAAATATTAATAGAGCTGTATTTCGATGAGGCAGCGGAGTTGGCAAAATTAAGGGGTAATAATAATTCTTTAAGAGAAAATGATATAGGGATATTTATTTCGATTGAATTTGATGAAGAATACAATCAAGAATATGAAAAATATATTGAAGAACTAGATAAAATTACGACGCTACCGACGGAATACTATACTGCAAACTGGTATTCATTCGGCCATAGCAGAATAACAAAAAAAAGTCTACCTATTAATACTACATCAATAGATGCAACAACTATTCGGCTACAATATGGGACTGATTATTATATACAAAAAATTATCGATGAATGTTTAGATCCCAAAGGAAAAACTGCTCTGACAATGGCATATAGAAGGCTTAAAGAATCATTTGCCAAAGAAGAATCATTGGCAAATATTAATAAGGCATTGAAAGAAGCAAGGGGTAAAATCTCCGATAAGGAATTTAAAGTCTCTATTGATATTTCGCAAAAGACTAGTTGGGAAACGAATCTAACGTCATATTTGGACGATATACCTTTTCAATTTATCGGAAAAGGTGACCAAAACGAAATCAAAATGTTATTGGCATTGGATAGAAAAGCGGATTTTTCACATATTATTCTAATCGAAGAACCGGAAAACCATTTATCTTTCTTAAAAATGAACGGTCTAATAAAGAAAATAAAAGATAAATGTGTTGAGAAGCAACTCATTATAGCTACTCATAGCACTTTCGTTCTTAACAAACTCGGAATCGAAAAAGTCATTATATTGGGGGAGAATCTTACAAAAGCGAATTTAAAAATATTATCACAAGAATCCCAAGATTATTTCAAAAAACTGCCAGGATATGATACACTTAGATTGTTGATAGCGAAAAAATCAATATTAGTTGAAGGCCCGTCTGATGAATTATTTGTACAAAAGGCATATTTTCAAGAATATGGAAAACTGCCAATTGAAGATGAAATAGATGTTATTTCCATTAATAGCTTGGCTTTTAAGCGATTCCTTGAAATAGCGAAATTACTCATGAAGAGTGTTACGGTTATAACAGACAATGATGGAGACTATAATAAGAATGTAGAAATAAGATATAAAGAGTATATTAGTGAGCCGAATATAAATATTTGTTACGACAAGGATAATATATGCAATACACTGGAACCTCAAATTGTAAAGCATAATGACCTAAAAACATTAAATGAAATCTTGGGGAAAGAATATAGTACAAAGGAAGATTTATTAGAATATATGGAAAATAATAAGACTAAATGCGCTTTAAGAATATTTGAATCAGAACAGAAAATTAAAATACCAAAATATATCAAAAATGCAATTACCTAATAATTTGGTAGTAATCGCAGCAGCCGGATCACGAAAAACCACTCTTATAGTTGAAGAAGCCATCCAGCAAGAAAATTCGAAAGTATTAGTTTTGACATATACAATAGAAAACATCCGACAAATTAAGGCATATTTCATCCAGAAACTTGGATCGGTACCGCGAAATATCACGATTCAAAGTTGGTATACATTTCTATTATCGGAGTGCGTAAGGCCATATCAGAATTTTATCTACGATAAAAAGAGAATTAAATCAATAGACTTTATGGAAGGTCGATCAGCCAAATTTGTTAAAAAGACTGATATCGAAAAATATTTTTTCAGCGATTCTGACAAAATCTATACTGACAAGATGTCGGAATTTACACTGTCCTGTGATAAAAAGTCTAACGGATTGGTAATCGATAGATTGGAAAAAATTTACCAACATATTTTGATTGATGAAATACAAGATTTAGCAGGGTATGATTTCGATCTATTGGACGTCCTATTTAAGTCCAAGATCCAAATAATGGTGGTAGGCGATTGTCGACAGGCGACTTATTTTACGAACTGTTCCCCCAAAAATAAAAGATATAAGGGTAATAACATAATCAATCTATTTAATGATTGGGCTTGTAATGGCTTATGTAAAATACAGGAAAAAAATGAAAGTTACAGATGTAATCAATACATTTGCGAATTTGCAGATAAGCTATATCCTAATTTATCTAAGACCATTTCAAAAGTATTTGATAAGACGCAGCACGACGGAATATTCATAATTGGCGATAATCAACTGCAGGATTATATAAAAAAATTCTCACCTGTTGTGCTAAGATACTCGAAAAAAACCAACACAGGGGATTTGACATCTATAAATTTTGGAATCTCCAAAGGTCAATCTTTTGACAGAGTTTTAATATTCCCAAACGGTCCAATAAAAGCTTATTTAAAAGATGGTAATCCAAAAAAACTTAAGCAGAAAACAAAAGCCGGCTTTTATGTTGCTATTACAAGAGCTAGATACAGCGTTGCTTTCGTTTATGGTGGACAAACCTGTTTTAATGAAATAAAAAAATATTGAAATCTATCAAAATCCGCACCAAATCAATGTTGATCCTGTCGCTCGGCCATTATATAGAAACATGAAAAGGAAAGACATGATTACCCAAATGGCCGATTGCGACATGGTTTTTGCGTCTATGCTTTTATTGTACAGACGCTTATGTCGGTTTTGGCGTGGAAAAGATCAAAAAAAGGATTCCTTAAATATGCGAAACAAAGCCATTCTTATTGGCGCACAAGGACATACGCCAACCACGAGTTTGAGGGGGCAGACGAGGACGTCTGCCGCCCACATAAAAAGTAGGGAAGAACCCAAGCCGCATTCTTATGCGGCGCAGTGGTTCTGCCATGTCAATCGTGGCAGCGCCGCTTCATTCCACGCGGGAATAACGATTTTTTTTCAAAAATCTGTAACAAAGCCCTTATTGTTGTGCCCCAAGGGATAGGCTATCAAAATTCCTCTTATCGAATGGAGAAAATATATGAATTAAAAAATATTTTCAAAAATCAGAAACAAGGCCATTTCGCCCTGTTATAGTACAATCATCCGGCGTCTTTTTTTGATGACAAAGCGGAACCAGGCCCAGCCGAAGCCGAAACCACCAACGTGCGCCAGCCATGCGACACCGCCGCCGCCACCTGAGACCGACATGAAAAGCTGATAAATAAACCAGAAACCAAGCATGAATGAAGCGGGTAATCTGATAATTCGAATAAAGAAAAGGAGCCACACCAGGGTCAATATTCGGGTGCGCGGAAAGACGACCAAATACGCCCCGAGGACACCGGCAATGGCGCCCGATGCCCCCACCATCGGGACATTCGAGTTGGGGCTGAAAATAACGAACAGGGCTGCCGCCGCCAGGCCGGAGACCAGATAAAACAGGATGAATTTGGCCGGGCCGATAGTATCCTCGATATTGGTCCCGAATATCCATAAAAAAAGCATGTTCCCCCCCAGATGCAAAAATCCGCCGTGAAGAAACATACTCGAGAAAGGAGTCAACCATATCGGCGCATGGAAATCGGGCGTCAATTCGGTAAGATGCACAAGTTCGTACGGTATCAATCCGTACTGATAAATAAAAACCTGGAAAGCATGCGCCGGTTTTAAAAATGAGTACAGAAATATAAGGCTGTTTACAACGATCAGACCGACCGTTGCGACCGGCTTGTTGACAGTCGGATTTTCGTTTTTAAGCGGAAAGAACATAATTTAATTACATCACCGATAAATTGTGCTCAACCACCCTCAACATAAAAATACGAATAGACCGTCCGACTGTTCCCCATGCGATCTGTAGCCGTTATAACCAACTCATGCCGACCTTCGGCCAGCGCCCGATCCGGATACGTTTTCAAGCGTTCCGTCTCGGGATCGTACTCCGGAATCAGCCAGCGACCGTCCAGCATAACGGTAATATTGCCATCATCTTCGATACCGGAAAGATCCTCGGTTATCATACACCCTATTTGCGGATACGCCGTTTCGACCTTTTTGCCCTTTTTCGGATAGATATTTTTTATCCTCGGCGATTCGGTATCGGTCAGGACCGCAAATGTTCCCGTCATTTCCGATGCGGCTGAAATTCTATTGCCTTCGATTTTTGAATCAACCCATTTCCAGACATTTTTATCATTTAATCGATAAAGGCCGATTTTTGACTTATCCGTTTTTGCATCGACGTCGAAAGAAATATCAATCAATCCCTTTAAGGGAGTCGTTATCGGCCTGATTACATAAGCATGTCCGACAATGCTCGACGCCTCAGGCGGCGGTGCTTTCAGCATGTACGGCTCGACGAGCGTCGGCGCATAAAAATCATCCGGATCGAATCTCAGCCCGAGCCCGTCATCATTCGAGTATATAACATCATCCGGCTGCACTCCGGCCAGAAATATTTCGACATTTGTACTGTCCGAAAGCAAATCGGTCGCGGGATCGTACACTTTGAAACGAATGATTTTTGATTTTATCCGGCCGTTTTTATAAAACGCAACAAAACGGTCCGGTTTAATCACCGATGACGCAAGCGTTTCGACATATCCGTCTTCATATATAATTTTTATGGTCGGCGGGGCCGCATATCGTATCTGCGATCTTATGTTAAATAAGACACCGCCATCGATAATTTCATAACTCAAAAGATACTTCTGCCTATTCGATACGGCGAGCCCGATATATTGATCAAATTCCCACCCCGTTTCGCCTGATATCTCGATTTTCAGCGCTCCGGGTCTGGTTTCATCATGTGGCAGGGTTACATAATAATCGTTGCTGCCACGCAGTCTGACTTTATCCGGGTTGTATGGTCGCCACCCTTTGGCGCCGGTTGTACCATAGATATCGACACTATTAATATCCAAGTACTTGTTATCGGGCCGCCCTATAAAATAAAGGACGGAGTCATTCATCCATTCGGCCTTGAATAGATCACCCGAAGGCAGCATCACAAAACGAAAAATCAGTTGCGACATATTCCCGGCCGCATCATAGATTTCCACGCGTCCTTCATGGTTTCCGTAGGCAAGATTGGAGCGTGCCAGATAAATACCGCCGTCTTTATAGGGAGATGAACTTCCCCCGAATTTTTTTCCGGCCGGCTCGAACAACAAATGCCAGTATTCTTGTTCGGATACCGTCAATTCATAATCATAAGTAAGGTCAACCATCGCCGTCCGCGCATAATCATATTTCTCGAAATTGATTTCATAGTACAGATAATCGTCGATAAACAACTTCGCCCGATAGATATTCAGTTTCGCCGTCCTCTCACGAATCTGATCCGAGGCTTTAATCTCGACTCCAAATGGACCATTTAGAATGACCGGCGCATCGAGAATATATTTCTGCGCCTCTTTGCTGTATTCCGCCTCGCGGATAATTCGTCTGCTTCCATTGGGAAACAATGTAACAGTATCCTGATAGACAAACCCGACCGCCTCAAACTCCGGCGGCAGTTTGTCATCCAGAAAGAAATCATTGGTCAGAGGATTCAGCGGCATATTGTCCGGATTCCTGATTTCGAAATGAATATGCGGCGCACCGTAACCGGTTTGCCCGGAGAATGCGATTAATTCGCCTCTTTTAATCGGAATGGAGTCGGGCTTAAAAAAGAGATCGCAATAATATTTCTTATTTTCATACTGATAAGATTTTACAATGTTTTCGAGTTTTTTCGAAAGTCGTGACAAATGCCCGAAAACATAGATAAATCCTTGAGAATCTTTGACATAAAGCCCTTTGCCGTAACCTATATACGAGTATCGAATCCTCCAGATATAACCGTCTACCGGCGAATATACCTTGCGACCCTCTTTACCGCCGGTGCGGATATCAATCCCCCCATGAAAATGACCCGGTCGGAAATCACAAAAGCTGCTTGACAGGCTGATCCCGCCCTTGACAGGCCAGCTGCGTTCGTTACCAGAGGCAGGCATATGGCTGAGAATCAGCAGGATTAATAATGACTTGGCTATGGCCGATAAAGTGTTCATAATATAAGTATTAACAAATTACGCGAGGTGCTGTTCAAAGTCAAAATAATTTATGAAAAATCAATTACGGTCCTAAAGCGACTTGCGTAATTTGAAAATTGCTATATATTGATTTGTTAACCTGGATACTAACAAGGAGTTTTTTTAGATGTTTGAGTTCTTAAGAAAACTGATATTCCCTATTATTATTGTGGTTTTGTTTTTCTTTGTGGCCATGATTATTCTCCAATGGGGCGCCGACATTACTCGTTCCAAGAGAACTGACAACACTATCGGAAAAATAGACGGGAAGAAAATCGCGGCTGCGGACTACGATGAATATTATAAGAGGCTGTTGCGTCAGGAGCAGGAAAACACTGATTATGACATTCCCGACAAAAAAATCGAGGAATTGAGAGAGCAGGCCTGGTCGCAATTGGTTTCCGATTATCTTATGAATAAAGAAATCGAAAAATATCATGTCGTTGTCACCGATGAGGAAATTTTCGCATTTCTGCGCATGTATCCGCCGAAGGAGATACAGTCGTTTCCTCAGTTCATGACCGACGGCAAATTTGACTATCAGAAATACACGGCGGCAATGGTCAGCCCCGAAAATGCTCCCTTTTGGTCTCAAATAGAGGCTTATGTCCTTCCCGATTTGAAGAAATACAAACTTCAGGAAATTATTCTCAATACGGTTCGAACGACACCAGCGGAAGTGATGGACGCTTTTATGGCGGATAATGAAAAAGTCAAAATCGGATACATCAATGTTCCCAACGGTTCGGTTGAACCTCTCGCTCCGAAACCGACTGAAGAAGAGATGAAGGCATATTATGACGAACACCGGGAAGATTATAAAGTCAAGGAAAGAGCGACCATTGATATAGTCAGCTTTGAAAAAAAGCCGTCGGACAACGATTGGGCGCGGGTCGAATATTTGATAAATGATATCTATGATACCGCTGTCGCAGGCGCTGATTTTGCCGAACTGGCAAAAACGTATTCCGAAGATAATTCGGCTGCATCCGGTGGCGATCTGGGCTGGTTTACCAGAGGACGGATGGTCCCCGAGTTTGACAGTGTCGCCTGGAGTATGAAAATCGACGAAATCAGCAAACCGGTGAGAACCAGATTCGGCTGGCATATTATCAAACTCCTGGGGCGCAAAACCGAAAAAGAAACGCCGAAAGGTAGTAATAAGCCGGAGATGGTCGAAAAGATAGACGCCGCTCATATCCTGTTGAAAGTCGAGCCATCACAGGAAACGCTTGATCAATTGTTGAAAAACGCGCAGGATTTTGTCGAGTCCGCGAAGGAGATGGGATTCCATGCCGCCGCGAAGGAATATAATTATGAGGTCGTTACCTCATCGCCGTTTATGAGGGACAGTTATATACAGCCACTGATCGGGACCAATAATGAGGTTTCCGATTTTGCTTTCAGCAGTGATTCCGGCAAAGTCGGCGATGTGGTTGATGCCCGCGACGCCTACTGCGCTTATGTGGTGAAATCGCGGACGCCGGAAAGCTATACGAAATATGAAGATGCCAAAGCGACCATCGCGATGATACTGCAAAAGGAATCCGGTGAGCAATTGGCATATGATACGGCGAGCGTTATTCGTGACGCCGTAATCGCGGGGATGACATTTAAAAAGGCGGGTGAGAAATACGGTTTTGAGTACAATTTCGCCGACAATATCACTCGGAGGTCGGCCATACCGGGTGTCGGCAGCGCCGCCGAAGTCCTGGGGACGACATTTGCGCTTAAAACACCTTACAGCATTTCAAAGCCTGTTAAATATGACCGCGGGACGATAATTATTACGCTTCTGGATAGAATATCTCCGAATCTGGATCAATTCAATCAGATCAAGGATTCACTTGAGGTGGCGGTGTTACAGAAAAAACATAAGGACATCTTCAATCGCTGGTTCAATCATATAGTGGAGAGCGCCAATATCGAAAACAACGTCAGCAAATTTTACCATACTTATTAATCGATATACCCAAGATAATTTTCAACGGGATTCATATTGAACGAATCCCGTTTTATTTTTGATGGAAATCCGTCGGCGTGAAAATATTGGCGTACATAAAAAGGCAGGAGCACAGGGCTCCCGCCCGGAAAATCACAAATCTACTATATTATTACCTGGCCGTAGCTTTGGTCCGGTAAGCCTGGCCGGCAAACTGCTTAAAACGTTTGTTGATTCGTTCCCAGTTAAGATTGGCCAGGAAGTTGTTGATGTACTTGGCTCGCGCCGGGCCATCCTTGTGGTAATAAGCATGCTCGAAAACATCCAGCGAAATCAGCGGAATACCGCCCCAGATAGCTCCATAATGATGCTCATCGACCAATACATTGATCAACCGACCGCTGTAAAGCTGATCGAAAACAAGCACGCCCCAGCCGGACAGTTTGGCTGAGAAGGCAGTCGCCTTGAAATCTTTCTTCCAATTTTCGAAACTCCCGAAGCTATCCTCGATGGCCTTCTTTATATCGGGGCCGTTAGAGGGATCGCCGTCGCCACCCATTACTTCCCAGTAAACATCATGCATCAGCGCCCCCGCGTGATTCCACGTAAAGCGGCGCTTAAGTTCGCCGAATTCCGAATAGTTGCCGTTAGCCTTATCCGGGTCGGCCTTCGTCAGATCGTTTTCGATCTTATTGAGCGCTACGACATACCCTTTATGATGGGTATTATAGTGCCAATCGGTTGTTTCCGGCGAGATGACGCTTTTCAAAAGGTTCCTGGCCTCGTCGTCGGAATACGGACGAGGATTAAATTTCCATTCGTAAGCCATTTTATTACTCCTTCTTTAAATTATCCGTTCAATTATTTCAGCGCCACCCATCTTACATCGTGGACTGAAATAATCCATTATGTTTATATAACAGATTTGCCGCCCAACTGTTCCAAAGAATTCTCTTTCGGCCGGTTGAAATATATTAACGATGGAAGCAGGTCGAGCCATGCCGGGCATTGATCCATCAAATTTCTTCGAGGTTTGACGTGCAAAACTGATGCTTCATTCTATTGATTGGACTTGGCCACGAAAGATTCTTCTTTAATCAATACTGCCATTTGCTGTTTGCGGCGAAAGTCATGAAGTTCATCTATATCAAGTACCGCTGTCAGGATGCATTTCGAATCTTCGGAAAACGGATCGACACGTTTCAGGAGACCCCACGGTGAAATAATCAGCGTCCGACCCTGCAACGGTTTGCCGAATAAAGACCCGACGCCGCAGGTCTTTATGATAAAGCTGCCGGCGACCTGCGCCGCATGGAGATAGATATCATTATCTCGCTTGTATTTCTCGATCTTTTTTTCGTCGGGACGAAGTGGCGACGTGGTCGGGATAAAAATGACATCGACTTCTTCCGATTTCAAAGCTTCAAACAAATTAATATTCAACGCATCGGCGCATATCAAAAGCGCGATTTTAATGCCGTTAACGGAGGTCGTAAATAGCCTGTCGCCGGGCAGAATCCCCCTTTCCAGTTCGCCTTCCACCGGACTGAGCTTGCGGTACTTGCCGATTTTTTGACCGCGCCTGAAAATATAAGCGGAATTAAACAGGGAATCTTTCTCGGCCTCGACAATAGAGCCGCCGATCAGTGTGGTCGCAAGCGCCTCGGATAAAGCCTGAAGATATTTGAGATGATCTTTAGCCGTCAGCGCCGCACGCCCAAAATCGGGCGTATTTTCATCAATAAAACAGTATTCAGGAAGGCATACAAAATCCGGCTTTTGCTTGAAAATAAAGAGTTTTTCCTCAAGCGAAAGGATGTCTCCAAGTTTTGACTGAACCGCGACAGCTTTTATCAGCATTTATATCAACCATTTACGATTATAAGCTCTATCTTTCAGATAGATTATACGCGTCATTTAAGTTTTTGTTGCACAATCAAATAGGTCTAATATAAAGTTGACAATGAATCCATACGGAATATATATGCATTTCTGCTGTTCAAAATTGGACCTATTTACAATCGAAAATGTCCCGAGCGCTCTGAAAAGTAATTTCCTATCGGTCAAATGGCGATATAAAGATAAATATTTCAATGATGTGTGAGAGTATTAAAACGACGCTAAACCTGTAATCCTTAATGGAGGTAGCTATGTACGAATATGATGGTGGCGGTTCGTTTTATGCGGGAGTTCCTTTCCTGCTGATGGTTGCCGTATATTATCTATACGTCAGTTTCTGCCAATATTATATGGCTAAGAAAGTCGGGCACAGCAGTCCCTGGTGGGCCTTCATACCGCTCCTGGGTGCATTCCAGGTCGTCCAGATGGCGTCCAAGCAATGGTGGTGGTTTCTGCTATTCTTTATTCCCCTGGTTAACATCGTTGCCTGGCCTATGGCCTGGATTGAAGTCGCCAAAGCGCGTAACAAACCGGCCTTCTGGGGTGTATTCATGTTGATACCGATCCTCAATCTTGTTTCATTTGCGGTATTTGCGTCCGGTCCGTCGTTCACGGGTGTAACCGATCAGGCGTACGCCAAAAAATCCGAGCAGGAAAGAGTCAACGTCAATTAATCAGGACGGAACAAAGATTCCCCAAGCGGGCAAATCGGAAACGATTTGCCCCTTTTTTTTATTAAATCATCGACATTATATTTATAATGGAATCCCGGGCTATTTGCATCTGGTATTCTCATTTTATCATCCTTATGAATTACGATTCATAGTTACAATAAGATTGGCATGCCGCAATATTACTATCCTGTTGAATACCAACATAATAAATATGTTCAAAATTCGAAATGGGTAAATGCATGATGTTTGCTGAATACATAATCAGCTATGGAACTTTATTTTGGCTCATTCAAACCGGAAGACAGACCCGAATCGGGTGAGATGCTGGTTTGTTTTTCAATTCCCGAAGTTGGGATCATATTCAAAGCGCCGTTCGCCGGTGAAGAGCTTCATACCGAATATGCCTCGCTTTTGACTTTGCTGGAATTTATTGAATTGAATCAAAACATATTCACCGGCAAGGAATTAAAAATTTACGGAACCAATCCGGATATGATTAATCAGGTGAATGAAAAGTCTGCCTGTCAGTACGAATTCAGCGAGTTATTAAGAAAGGCTCTGGAGTACAAGAAAAAGTATAACTACAAACTGGGCTGGATTCCCGGCGAAAGCAATCCCTCGACCAATTCCCTTTTTGATTGACATCATCGGGCAATCCGATTTATTTTGCGGTTGTGTCACCAGCCGAACTTGCCAGAGAAATCGATGCCGGACGATTCCGGGCGGTTTATTATTTCTACGGCTCCGAAGATTATCGTATCAAAGAAGCCGAAAAAAAACTGGCCGGAATCTTTCTTCCCCGGCGGATACATTCGACCAATTTTATTATCATGTCCGCATTAAAAAGTAAATTGGAAGATATTCTCACCGAGCTATCCATGATCCCGATGCTTGGTGAGAGGCAGATTTTCGTCATCGATGATATTCAATCGTTCAATCAGTCGCAGATCGAAAAAATCTTCAGCATATTGACACCGCCGGATCCGAATAGGATTGTCGTTTTCGCAAGCCCGTCATCGAAAACGCCACGGAAAACGACCGCTTTCTTCAAATTTCTTGCTTCAAAAACAACGGCCATTGAGTTTACCCGCCTTCCTCTGCAGGCATCGGAAGGAAAAATTAAGACACTCTTAAAAGAAAAGGGGATGGAAATCGGACCGGAGGCGCTCCGGATGCTTGCCGAACTCGGTGATGGCGATATGGGCGGTATAATTGGTGAAGTCGGCAAACTTATCGATTATGTGGGTGAGGGGAATGACATTAAAGCCGAAGATGTGGCGGCGGTGACCTCCGATTATCAGGCCTTCAAGGTTTTCGAACTGGCCGACCAGGCGGCGGCTGGGCGAATTGATAAGGCATTGAATATCATAAATTTTCTCATAAAAAAGGGCGAGAAACCATCAGGCCTTCTCTTCTGGCTCGGAGAGCACTTTATTAATCTGTATTTGACCTCAAACGGAAAACCGATTGGCAGGGGCAAAAGAGATATGAACTGGAAATATAGACCTCAAATTGGTCTATTTGATAATATTCAACTTGAGAAAATAATAAAATTAATAGCCGAGGCCAACTTCGACCTGCGAAATAATATCAGGCCGGAAAAGCTGATTCTGGAAAGGCTGATATTTAATATCTGTTCGACCGGCAAGAAAAAGGCCGGTGTTAAATAAAACCGGGGAAGAAAAGGCGACTTTGACTGTAGATAAGACGAATAGATCGCCTGACAGTCAGATGACTGACGGTCATATAAAAGCCGACCGGGAAACCATTTTATCGGCGCAGAGCGGTAATAAAGACGCCTATGGAGAACTGGTATTGAAGTATCAAAAGAGATTGTTCAGATTTATATTCATGATGCTGGGCAGTAAGGACGCCACCGAAGATATAGTTCAGGAGGCCTTCGTGAACGGCTACCTGGCACTGAACAGCTTCGAGCCCGAGAGGCCGTTTTACCCCTGGCTGGCGACAATTGCCCGAAATCTGGCTCTGAATAGAATCAAAAAAGCCGATAAAGAAAAACCGGCTTCCGAATATGACGATTTAATCAGCGCTGTCCCGGATAAGGCAGCCAATCCGCTGGAGCGTATAATTGATAAGGAAAACGAAAGAAGACTGGCGCTGGCGGTAGCGGCGCTTCCGGAGCAGTATCGGATGGTCTTTGTTTTGAGGACTTTTGAAAAACTGAGTTATGAGGAAATTGCGAAGCAATTGCATATAGCGCCGGGGACAGTTGATTCACGGCTGTACCGCGCCCGAGAAAAATTGGTTCAAATGTTGAAGGATTTATTGTAGATTGATATTATGAACTGCGAAGAAATAAAACATCTGCTTTCTTTGTATCTCGATAAGCAACTTGGCGATGCCGACAGGATTAAGGTCGAGGAACACCTGAAAGGATGCACCGATTGCACGGCATATTATAACCGGCTGCTGAAGCTTCAGGAGATGGCCGATGAATTCAAGCCTGGGGGCGATCACGATTATTGGCTAAAGCAGAAGGATATAATTATAGAAAAAATCGAGCAGGCCGAGGCGAGCGGTGTAACGCCGATCCGGGCGAAAAAGTCCCGAATTATGACGTACCGTATCCTGGCCGTCGCCGCCACGATTACACTGGTGGCCATTTTGTCGATATTTGAACTCAAATATAATGAGCCCGAAAAATTACCTTTCAGGAAAAAATCAGTACCAGCGATGCAGACATCGTCTGCTTCCGTCCAGCCGGAACTAAAAGACAATAATCTCGCCCAGAAAACCGAGGTCGGCCAAAAAGAAGAAGTCACTATTCAGGACAAATCGCAGGTAAAGGGTCGAGCTGTCGAAAAAGAAGAATCCAGGTCTATGGCAATTCCCGAACCGGCTGTACCGGAGGGGAAGTTGACCATCGAGAAGGATGTTGAACCCGTTCGGCCTGAGGCAGCTTCGCTACCGGTACCCGAATCGAAGCCAGCCGTTAAGGAATACCCGGAAATTAGCGTCAAAAAAAATGCAGTCGAATTTTCCACCAGAGGCAGCGCGGAAAAGGCGGAGCCTGCCATCGAAAAAGATAAGGCCCGGGAGGAAAAACACTTTGATCAATTAATGGCTGTTCCAAAGCCCGGCGGCTCTGTCGCCGTTTCAGACGAGGAAGCCCCCGTTAACGATTACGCCTTATCGTTGACAGCAAAAAAAGGCAAAATGCAGATGCCGGAAAAGGGATCAGTTGAAGAGGGTTCGATAAAAAATGAAGAATACTCTAAATGGCGAGGGAAGGTGGACAGCCTTGAAGCCCGATACGGCTATATTCTCTCGGTTCATAGCGATGAAATCGTGTCCAAAAGCCGTCTTGCGCAGGTGGCAGATTCACGGCAGTCCGAAAGTCTATCGACACCGCCCTATTCTGAAATGGCCAATGCTTTCTATACTCTTGCTACAGTGACCCCATTCGATGATGAGCGCGAGGCGATGATTCAAAAACTCAAACGACTTGCGGAGATTGCGGATTCATCCAGCGTGAAAGAAATCGACGAGTTTATAAATAAACTGGAATCGAAATCAAAATAAAAACTTTCTCGACGAAAATCCGTAGTAGTTCATGTAAACGCACATGAATGAATCGGAGAAATGTTATGAGCAAAAGGCTATACCGGTCGGTTGAAAACAGCAAATTGGGTGGCGTTTGCGGCGGATTGGGCGAATATTTCAATATCGACCCGACCTTTATTCGAATAATCGCCATCCTTTTGATTTTCGCCGATGGCGTCGGTATTTTGGCCTATATAATCGCCTGGATTATTATGCCCAAAAAACCTTTTGATCTGGTCGGCACTCCAGCTGAAACCAGCGAATCGGACTGGAACCGATACCTGCCGGGGGTAATTCTTATCGCGGTCGGATTGCTACTGCTGGTGAAGAATTATTGCTGGTGGTTTGACTTCGGCGATATTTTCTGGCCGATGCTTCTGATTATCGCCGGACTGTTTGTCATATTCCGGGCCGGCGGCAAAAAGGAAATCGAGAGTAAAGCTGTCAATGGCGTCGAGGAAATAAAGTGACCACCGGTCAGGTACTTTTCGGATTAATCCTAGTCGTTCTCGGAATTCTGCTGATTATGGACAATGTCGATTTGATCGATATTGACTTCGGCGTCATCTGGCCGCTGGTTCTTGTATTTGCGGGCGTATATATCATTCTCAAGGAATTCGAAACATCGAAGCGCAGAAGGCAATTAACCGGCCAAGGCGAGGAAGTCAAATGACTCCCGGCAAACTCAGGTGGGGGCTTTTATTCATTGTCGTCGGCATTCTGCTTCTGCTATGTAACACCGGCCATCTCGACTGGGATTACTGGTATGAAATCCTGTCATGGTGGCCGCTTCTATTGATTGCTATCGGAATTGAAAAAATATTTCTGAAAACCAGACTGGAATTTATTTCGTACCTGTCACCATTGATTCTTGTCGCCGCCATGATATTCGTTGCTGTCGACATCGGCTCGGAGCGAAATGCCGGGAGCTTTTTTTCGTCGTCGCGATGGAACGAAGATTATGATGCGTCGGTGGATCATATCGATGCTGTCATTAAACATGGAAATATCAGCCTTTATGTAACTCGAACCGCCACCGATCTAATCTCGGCCCGATTCGACAGATTTTCGCGAAAACCGGACATTGATTTTTCAAAATCCGACGGCACCGCCAAATTGGATATAACCAGACGCAAAGGCGGTTTCGGCGGCGCGATTGTCATTTCCGGACGGAGGTACGGCCGTGACTGGAAAGTATCCTTTTCCGACCAGATCCCGTTAAGCCTGAAATGTATCGGGGATGGCTCGAATATCACTCTCAATCTTCAGACAATACCGCTTCAGGACCTGACCATTCAAAACGAGGCGGGTGATATCGACCTTAGAATCGGCGATAAATCCCCGAATGTTGCCGTTCTGATCGACGGTGCTGATTCCGATTTCCGTCTGAGGGCCCCCGGAGAGTGCGGAATCGAAGTTTACGGCGATAAATATGAGTCATATCTTTCATCCATTGGATTTATAAAAAACGGTGAAAACTACTGTACGAAGGCCTTTGACAGTACGGCCATAAAACTCAAGCTGGACATTCCCGAAGAATTGCGGCATATTTCGATTGAGTTTGATTGAGATTTTATCAATTATCCGTCCCTCACTAATCCTTTAATCCCTTCCTTTTTTTAACAGCCCCTAAATGGTCTGTTGACAATTTAAAAAAAAGTCCTTTATTTAGATTCCGATAATTAGAGGAAATTAGTTTTTTGTATCTGAACGGAGGCAGAGATATGAGAAAATTTTCTAACGTTTTCGCGGTCGTATTTTTGATCGCCGCCGGTTCGTATGCTTTTTCGACGGTATCGCCGTCTGATCCGGCGAATTTATCTTTTTATGAACAGCAGGCGGCAGCCAAAATGACGGTAATGAACAACATCACGTCAATGCCGCTTACCTTCACCGAAAATCAGGGGCAGTGGGATAGTAAAGTCCTGTATCGTTCCGACGCCGGCAACGCCACCGTCTGGTTTACCGAAGAGGGCGTAACCTATCAGTTCGCGCGTCGTTTATCTCCCAAACCGATTCCGTATGCCCCACGGTTTGCCGAGAAGGGCGGAGCCGGGGACGCTTTTGAAACCATGACTTTAAAAGCAGATTTTATCAACGGCAATCCAACTGCAGCTGTTTCAGGCGGAGATTTAATAGAATATAAATGCAATTATTTTCTGGGCAACGATCCTCAAAAATGGCGGACAAACGTCCCTAATTACGAGGTCATAACATATAAAGCGATTTACCCCGGTATTGACTTAAAATATTATGGTAATACGCAACGGATGGAGTATGACTTCGTGATCGCGCCGGGTGCGGACCCGTCGCAGATTTGTATCCACTATGAAGGCGCCAAATCGCTCTCGGTGGATGAAGACGGTCAGCTTGTAATCGAGACCGAATGGGGTACGGTAACCGAGTTAAAACCGGTCGTTTATCAGATGAGAGGTTCCAAACGGTGTTCTATTTCGGGTGAGTATGTCATTCTGGGCGAGAGCAGTTTCGGATTTAAACTTAGCGGCGAATATAATCCGCAGCTGGCCCTGATGATCGATCCACAGGTGGCTTTCAGCACATATCTTGGGGGAGCATCAAGCGATTATGGAAATGGTGTCGCTGTAGATGGCGCCGGCAGCGCTTATGTTTGCGGGTATAGTTATTCGAGTGATTTCCCATTTACGTCGGATGCGTATGATACGACGATAGATGCCTCCTATGGAGATGTTTTCATTACTAAATTTTCACCGGTGGGCAATTCTCTTATGTACAGCACATTTATCGGCGGAAGTAGCTACGAATGGCCATACGATATGGATATAGACAGCAGCGGTTCGGCCTTTGCCACAGGATACACTCAATCCAATGACTTTCCAACCACCCCCGGTGCAATAGATAATGTATATAATGCAAATGGTGATATTTTTGTCGTCAGGCTGTCACCGGCCGGTGACAGCCTAATTTACGGTACTTATTACGGTGGTTCGAGTTCTGATTACAGCTATGCCATCGCGGCTACCGGCGACGGCCATGCGGTAATAACCGGATATACTTACAGTAACGACTTCCCGATTGCTAATGCCTATGATGAGAGTCCTCCCGGAAATGGCGACGTATATGTTGCGAAATTTACTCCGGCCGGCGATTCGATAATATTCAGTACTTATTATGGGGGAAGTAACTATGAAGAGGCCTGGGGTATAGCCATTGACGATCTCGGCTTTGTCAGTGTCGTCGGGTATACATATTCCACTAATATTCCCACAATGAACCCCTATGATAATACGGGTGACGCCAGTTATGGCGACGCCTTTGTAATCCAGTTTACTCCTGCCGGTGATTCGTTGCGATACGGAACGTATTTGGGTGGCACGTCATCTGACTACGGGTATGGAATAAATAAGTTCAGGCCGGGGATTAACGATAATCGATATATCTATGTTACGGGAGTAACCTACAGCGGCAACTTCCCGACCACCCCCGACGCCTATGATAGAACAGCACATGGAAATTATGACGTCTTTATCACAAAATTGGCTCCTTCAATAGGGGGAGCTGGTTCACTTATTTATAGCACATACTATGGCGGATCGGACTATGATTATGGATATGGCGTAGGTGTCGATGAGAATGGAAATATTTATAGTGTCGGTTTTTCGTACTCTACAAATCTACCAATGGTTATTAATAGCACTTACCCAAGTAAAGCCGGAGGTTACGATGGCTTTGTTGCCAAATTTGCCCCCGGGTTAGGCACGGGAAACAGCCTTATTTACAGTACCTATTTTGGCGGAAGTAGCGATGAATATCCGCAATGGATGGCCCTTGACAACCATAACAATGTCTATTTCACCAGTCAAACTTATTCCTCGAATTTACCGGTTATAAACGCTTACGATAATACTTATAATTCCGGCGACGCCTTCCTGGCCAAAATTGAAATTTTCAGCGCCGACCACACCGATATCGCCGTCGGCGCCGCTTCGGGTAACTATGATACGATGAAAGTGGCTTACAGCGGTGGGTCGGGTGCGGTAACCGGTCTGGTCTATTATCGTCAGGGGGGCGAAGTTTCGTATACATCCGGCGCCCTGATAACCGGGACCGGCAATTCCCTCTATTTTCCTTTTACCCCCAACGATACACTACCGGCCGCGCGAGCGCTGGAATATTATCTTGAGTTGACGCGCGGCACTTATACCGAACATGTCGGCGGCACTGTAAAACCGATCGTTTATACACCGCTGCTGACGAATATTCAGGCGCAAAGGCCGATGGAAACAACGGCCGGTCGATTCAAAATTATCGGTGTGCCGATCAGTTTAAGCGGCGACAGTTCCTGCGGCGCGGTTTTCCCCGATGATCTGGGCGGTAATTATAAATCCGGCTGGCGTCTGGCCAGTTATAACGGCAGTACCCACTCATACGTGGAATATCCCGGTGCGGCAAAGGTAAAACCGGGACAGGGCTATTGGCTGATTACAAAAGCGGCGGCAAAATATGGTGCCGTCGGCCGCGCGGTTCAGCCGAATCGAATCTATAATTCGATGTATTTTTATGAAGTATCTCTCGATTCCGGCTGGAATCTGCTTGCTAATCCATTCCCGTTTAATGTCTCGACGCCGGAAATCCTGATAGACACCGGTGGTGTCGTCGTCAGCGGGTGGCCGACGGCAATCGTCGACCCGCATGCCTACTGGTATTCGGGAACCGAATATGTGGATCGGACATCGATTCCGGGGTGGGACGGCTTCTTCGTGAATATAAAGAGGCGTGGTGTCAAAGCGCTGTTCCCGTATCATGAAGACGGCGCGACCAAGAAGATTCTTCCTTTAGCGAGTTCATATCCCGGAGTGACAGGCTCCGGCGATTGGCAGGTGGATTTTCAACTGAAAGCCAATGGCTGTATCGATGACGGCAATTTCGTCGGCGTCCGCAGCGATGCATTGGAAGGGCTCGACGATTACGATAATGGTGAACCGCCGCCGCCGCCGGGTGGCCCATCGCTGGCGCTTAAATCGACTGAGACTGATACATATTTAAAACGGTGTGATTTCCGTCCGCCATTCGATGACGGCGCCGAATGGTATTTAACCTTTACGAAGCTTCCGGACAGAATCTTGACGGTCAGCGGTATCGAAAAAATACCTAATAATATGGATGCGTGGCTGATACTCGATGACGGCTCAAAGATGAAACTTGAAGAAGGCAGTGTTGTCAATCTGCCCGACAAAGTCGAATCGGCGCGGCTATTGATAGGCGAGGAAGGTTATCTGCGGGATAACGGGTCGGTCGTTGTGCCGAAAGTTTTTGCACTCGAGCAAAATTATCCTAATCCTTTCAATCCGATAACGACCATAAAATTCGCCCTTCCGGAGGCTGCTTCAGTACGATTGGAAGTTTACAATCTTCTCGGTCAAAGAGTGATTACTCTGATTGATAAAGAGCTGCCGGCCGGCGATTATACCACCAGATGGGAAGGCACCGATAATTCCGGTCAGCCGGTTGCGAGCGGAGTCTATTTTTACAGGATAGATGCCGGTAAATTCAAATCGTCGAAAAAGATGATATTATTGAAATAATTTGATTATTGTAAAGAAAAACAAGGTTTAAGTAAAACTCAATCAGGGGCAGATTTACGAACTGCCCCTTTTTCGTTCATGATTAAAATTTCATATCAAAATTGTGACATGGTGATAGATTGAATTATTCTGGCCCCTTTTGCAGATATATCGTTTTATTCATGATTCCATTCGCATTTATAAGCGGTTGCGAAAGCGACAAAGAGCAAGACCAATGGAAGCAGACAGGCGTGCTGCGAGTCGGCACTGACGCCACCTATCCGCCGTTCGAGATGGTCGATACACGCTCCGGCCAACCGGAGGGTTTCGATATTGATATAATGAATGCAGTTTGCCGTTTAAACAACTGGCGGCCCGAATATATCGTGACCCCTTTTGACGGCATGATCTCCGGTTTAAAAAGCAAAAAGTATGATTGTATTATCTCGGCCATGACCATAACACCACAGCGGCAGGCGATCGTCGCATTTTCCCAGCCTTATTATCTGGCCGGTCAGGTTGTAGCCGTTCCGGTCGAGGATACGGCCATAAAATCGGTGGGAAATTTGTCCGGCCGGAAGGTCGGCGTGCAATTGGGCACAACCGGCGAAAGACTGGCCAAAACCCTGCCCGGGGTCGAGGTCTTTTCATTCGACAATATCGGGGCGGCTTTTATCGATATGGAAAACGGCCATATCGATGCTGTCCTCAATGATTTGCCCACTTCGGAGGAGTATATCAGATTAAAAGGTCGGGCCAAAATAGTCGGCGAGTTATTATCCAAGGAATATTATGGAATAGCGGTGCGCAGGCAAGATGGGGAATTACTGAAAAGAATCGATTCGTCGCTTACTATTATCAAAGATTCAGGCGAATACGATGAAATTTCAAAAAAATGGTTTAAGGCGGCTGATTCGACGGATTAAGATAATCGCATTTTAAAAAACAAAATATTCAAAAATTAAAGAAAAGCGGTTGCTTTTTTACGGATTTTAATTAAAATAAAAGGCTTATGTCGAAATCGTACAAACTTTCGGCCCTGCGGGGAAAGGTGATTGCCATTGATGGTCCGGCCGGTTCGGGCAAATCGACGACGGCCAAATTACTGGCTGAGAAGCTGGGATTTATCTATCTGGATACCGGCGCCATGTATCGAGCGGTAACGCTTTTCGCATTGGAGCATAATGTCTCCGGTGAGGATGCGCGCGCACTGGAAGCCATCGCTCGCAAGATTGCCATTGAATTTAAATTCGAGGACGGTCTGAATAAGATATTTTTAAACGGTAATGACGTAAGCGAGGCGATTCGATCGCCGGAAGTCACCGAGATGGTGTCGCCTGTTTCGGCGCACGCCGGGGTGAGAGAAGCGCTCGTGGCTCGTCAGCGCGAAATGACCAAAAAAGGTAATGTTGTCGCCGAAGGTCGCGATACGACCTCGGTCGTTTTCGACGACGCCGATTTGAAAATATATCTGGATGCCTCGCTGGAGGAACGCGCGCGCCGCCGATTAATCGATTTTACTCGTCAGGGGGTCGGCTCGACCGTGGATGAGCAGGAGAAATTATTATCCGAAAGAGATAAGTACGACAGCGGTCGCGATCATTCGCCTCTGACCAAAACAAAAGACTCCATTTTAATAGATACTACGAATCTGAATATCGAGGAACAGGTGGACAAAATAATCAAGCTGGCCATGACTCGCTTTAAAGGGATATGAGACTGCTGTATTGGACGGGATGGTTACTTACCAGAATGCTTAGCCGATTTGTATTTAGAATGAAAGTGTACCAGGCGAATAATATACCGCCGACGGGACCTTTTATTCTGGCGTGTAATCATATCTCGCTGGCCGATCCGCCGGTGGTCGGCTCCAACATTAGCCGTGTATTATATTTCATGGCTAAGAAAGAACTCTTCGCCAGCAAAATATTCGGCTGGCTGATTAGAAATGTCAATGCCTATCCTGTCAACCGACGCGGAATCGACCGATATGCCATAAATAAAGCCCGCGAATTGCTGGCTTCCGGCAAAGGATTGCTTATCTTTCCGGAAGGAACACGTTCGCTGGATCGCGATTTTCTTCCGCCGCGACCGGGAATCGGGATGGTCGCCAGGCAAAGCGGGGGGCCGGTTGTCCCGGCCTACTTGAACGGCACCAATAAATTTAAAGCGACTTTTTTTGGACAGGAAAGATGTTTTATAATTTTCGGAAAACCTATCGGTGAAAATGAAATTAAAAATTATGAAGACGGCGCGGACGGTTATCGAAAATTATCCGAAGATATCATGGAGCGAATAAAAAATTTGAAGGCAAGCATGATTCTAAATTGAAGGTGAAGAGAATAAAGGAGTATATTATTTTTATTGTTGATAAAGTCGATACAAAAAATAATCGATCGTCTGATTATGAATATCCCGCCGAGGCGGTTTACCGTCCCGGGATAAATATAGATAAAGGAGGATTTATTCCAAATGGCAGATGCCAAAAAGAAAACTACCGGTAAATCGAAAAAGACAGGAGGTGATAAAGTCCCAAAAAACACCAAACGTAAAGCGACAACCGGTAAGAAAACGAAAACCAAAAAAGTCAAACTGGTCAAAGAGACCAAAGCAGTTGAAAAAACCAAAGACGCCGCCGTAGAACAAAAACCGCAAGAACAAGTCGTTACGGCGCGAAAGATACGTCTTTCGGAAAAAGCTGTTGCCCGTGCGGAAAAGGCTGTTGAAAGGCCGGAACCGCAGATTGAAACGATCGCTTCCATGAAGCTGACCGACCTTGATAGCCAGGAGTATTCAAACGATGAATACCGGACTTTACTGGATATGTACGACAGCACTATCAAGGACATCAAAGAAGGTGAAATTGTCAGCGGAACCGTCCTCGGTGTCAACAAAGACGATGTCATTGTCGATGTCGGCTTCAAATCCGAGGGTATCATTCCCCTGGGCGAATTTCCGGAACCGATAAACATCGCCGTCGGCGATAATATCGAAGTTTTTCTGGAACAGATCGAGGATGCCAACGGTCAGTTGGTGCTATCCAAGCAAAAGGCCGACTTCATGCGTGTCTGGGAACGTATCCGTGAAATTCATGATGCCGGCGAATTGGTCGAAGGGAATATCATGCGGCGCATAAAAGGCGGCGTGGTGGTCGATATCATGGGTGTCGACGCGTTCCTGCCCGGCTCGCAGATTGCTCTTCGGCAGGTGCCCGATTTCGATGCCTTGATCGGCACAAATATGGAACTAAAGATAATCAAGCTGAACAAGAGCCGACGAAATATCGTTGTCTCGCGCCGGGTTGTTCTTGAGGAAGAGCGTGATTCGAAACGATCCTCGCTGTTGCAGGAAATCGAAGTTGATCAGGTGCGTGAAGGTATTGTCAAAAACGTAACCGATTTCGGTGTTTTTATCGACCTTGACGGCGTCGACGGTCTTCTCCACATCACCGATATGTCGTGGGGAAGGATCAAGCATCCCAGCGAGATGGTCTCGCTTGGCGATAAAATCCGGGTGAAAATCCTCGATTTCGATGAGAAAACATCACGTATCTCTCTCGGCCTTAAGCAACTCACACCTTATCCATGGGAAAATATCGAGGAGAAATATCCCATCGGCAAAAAAGTTGCCGGAACGGTGGTTTCGATTACCGATTACGGAGCCTTTGTCGAACTGGAGAAGGGGGTCGAAGGTTTGATACATATCTCCGAGATGTCATGGACCCAGCATATCAAACATCCGTCCAAGATTATGAGTGCCGGTGACAAGATCGAAGCCGTCGTTCTGTCGGTAGATCGCGAGAATGAAAAAATCTCGCTCGGTATCAAGCAGATGGAGCCCGATCCCTGGGAAATCATCGAACAGAAATATCCGGTCGGCAAGGTTGTCTCCGGAAAAGTCCGCAATCTAACCGCATTCGGCGCTTTTATCGAGCTTGAAGAAGGTATTGACGGCCTGATCCACATCTCGGATATGTCCTGGACAAAAAGAATCCAACACCCATCCGAATTGATGAGAAAAGGCGATAAGATAGATATCAAGATCCTCAGAATCGACCATGAAAATCGAAGAATCTCGCTGGGCTTAAAACAGCTCAACGACGATCCCTGGCCGGAATTGTCCAAAAAGTACGCTCCGCGGACCGATTGCCTGGGCACTATTACACGCATTATGGATCGCGGTGTAACGGTTGAATTGGATGGTGATGTCGAAGGCTTCGTACCGACACACCAATTGGGTAAATCGGATCTTGAAAATCCGGCTGATGCCTTCTCCGAAGGCGATCAAATACCGCTTCAGGTAATTGAGTTCGACCGACAGGGTCATAAGATTGTTCTCTCGGTCGGCGCCTATTATAAAAAACGCGAGAAAACCGAATTAGAACAATTCCTGGCCAAGTATCCGTCTCGGACCGTATCAATGGAGGATGCTATCGGCAGCGAATTTTCAGAAGCGTTACAGAACGGTCAGTCTCCGCCTGCATCGATGCCAACGGCTGAAAGCGAACACGAGGCAGTCGCGGAATCGGTCTCACCTGAGCCTGTAGAAACGGCCGCATCGGAACCGGATGAAATGGTGACCGAAGGGCCGTCAGCTGAAGAAGAGATCGATGAAACGAAGGCTTCTGAAGATATGCATGTTGACGAGGAAAAACGAGATTCCGAAAATCATCCTCAAACCTGATTGTTATGATATAAACGGGTAAACAGATTTTTGCCTGTTAATAGCATAAATGAAGCGGCGATTTTTTCGCCGCTTCTTATTTTTTGTATTATAATGGCGCTATGAAGAAAGTTGCCTTTGAAACGGTCGGATGTCGTCTAAATCAGTATGAGACCGAAAAAATTGCAGCCGAATTATCGGAGTATGGCTTTCAGCGCGTGACTTTTAATCAACCGGCAGATATATACATTATAAATACATGCACCGTAACCGGTCGTGCCGATGCCACCTGTCGAAATATCATCTCACGGGCGGCGCGCATCGACGGCAATCCGCCGGTGGTTGTAATAGGCTGCTATGTCGATTCCGACCCGGATACGCTCGGTACCCTGAGCGGCGTCGACCTGATTATCGGTAATAATAACAAATCGAAAGTCGCGTCAATTTTGAAGGACCGTTTTCCGACACTTTTCGAAAATCATGAGACTGTACCTGCCGTAAAAAAGATTTCAGAGTTTTATCAGCATAATCGAGCCTGGATAAAAATCGGTGACGGTTGCAATCAGCGCTGTGCCTACTGCGTCATTCCGCTGGTTCGCGGGGAGTTGACCAACCGACCGGCTGATGAGATTATAGACGAGATCAATGCTCTTTCGGAGGCCGGATATCACGAGGTGGTTCTGACCGGTATCCATATCGGCCAATATAAATACGGAGATATCGATTCACCGGCCGAGCTGGTACGGAATCTTCTGGATAAAACATCCATCTCTCGCCTGCGGCTGTCGTCAATCGAGCCGCAGGAAGTCGATACCAAGCTGATAGAAGTAATGGCAAACGGCGGAAAACGAGTCTGCCGGCATCTGCATATTCCGCTTCAGTCGGGCTCTGATAGAATATTAAAAATGATGCGTCGGCCATATACATCGGATAAGTATATGGAGATTATCGGGAAGGTCAAAGAGGGATTAGACAATGTCGTTATCGGCGCGGATATAATCGTCGGTTTTCCCGGCGAAACCGGCGAAGATTTTCAGCAATCGGTTAAGATAGCCAATTCGGGGCTTCTCGATTATCTTCATGTTTTTTCCTATTCGGATCGCCCGGGGACAGCCTCGATAAATATGCCGGATAAAATTAATCCTGAAGTTATCAAAAACAGGAATTCCATCCTGCGAGACATCTCCAATAAAATTTATGCTCGTGCACTGGCACGTCAAATCGGCAATGAAGCATATATCATATCCGAACATCGTGCCAAGCATGAAGATCATTATTGGGGAGTTTCGGATAACTATCTTAAGGCGGCGATTCCCAAAGATCTTGGCGGCGGGCGCGAAATCCTGAAAATGAAAATCACCGGTTGCACTAATAAACACCTGATCGGTGAGTATATTACCAGGTAACGGCTCTTATATTCAACGATCCGCTAACGAACAAAATACCTTCCCGACGCGGAAAACTTTTCTCGAACATTCTTGTCTTAACTTCCATAAGAAATCTGGCAATCCTTGCAAGTCGTTGGTGCCTTTTGAATAACGATAGGCCCACCAATTCCGGCACAACCGTTGCTAATCTGAAAGTCGGAAAAATATAACCGTACTTTATTTGGTTTATGGCAGACGAGAAAAACAAGAAGAGCTCGAACGAAAAGGTCGTCGGTCTTGACGACAAAAAACCGCGGATAAATTCGGTTTTCGAGAAACTGAAAAAATATCTGTTACCGGCGGCAATCGGTATCGGTTCGATGCTGGCCATGCTTATTGTGTATGTTTTTATCTTCAGTAAGGCTCCAACCGCCGATGAAGATGGCCATACTGGTGCGGCGGAAACATCGCAGCATGAGGCCGGCAAGGATAAGTCGCATAATTCCGGCGAATCGGCGCGGCATAATATCATTAATCCGATCGAATCAGGTCAAAAAAGTAAGGTCGAGATGCAAGCCGAAAAGACCGGACGAGAAGTGATAAAGAGGGGCAATATAATAGATACTATCAGTCTGCCCGGAGAAAATTACCAGGAAATCGAAATCGATACGGCCGCCATAATGAAGGATCTTGATTTTATTTTTGCGACACCCGGACAGGAAAAAATTGTCGGCGGTATGACGCCTCAGGATTCAGTCGATACTCTCAATTGGCTCGAGAAAAAAATGGCCGAATTGAATACCAAGATTGCGAAGTTTGAAAAAAAGAAAAAAGAACTCGAGGCGCTTGAGGACAGGATCAAGCAGGGTCTTTCAAAAGTCGATCAGGCCGAGTCGGCGCGGATAACCAATCTGGCACGGCTGTACGACGGTATGAAACCGGAAGAGGTCGGTAAGCTGTTTGCCAATCTCAATGACGATATCATTCTTTCGATTTTACCGAGAATGAAACCGGCCAATGCCTCGAAAATATTGGCGCTTCTGCCGCCCAAACGGGCCGCCAGGATTTCGACCAGCATGATAACGGTTCTGGAGGATAAGTGAACCTTTTTCTGCAAATATTGGATGTTAATCCGGGAATAAAAAGCCCGGACACCCCGAAAACAGGTGATATTGCACCGGGACTCTCCGGCCTGACAAATGTCGTTGATGAAAATGCTGATTTCGGAAGTTTGTTGTCCGGTATTGACTTACTGAATGAAAATCCGGATAAGAATTTTCCATTTATTCAAAATATTGATAATAATTCAAATATTAATCCGCTTCCAGATAAAATTACTGCAGACTTATTATACGGTTTGGGAATTAACGGGATACTTCCTCATTACGGCGATTCCGAAAAGACTGAGATTAAAATTTCAATAAATAATGATATAAAAGACATTCTCCAAAATGCTGATGTGATCGGGTCTTTGGAAGATACGCCGGTACAACAAACCGGATCGCCGCAGACTAAATCAACTAAGGCTATTTCTCTCCAGCAACCGCAGCCGAATCCGGAAATCGAGATACAAAAAATGCAATCCGAAGAGCAATCGGCGGTTCTTCGCGTGATTCCGACAAATCTGATGGAATTTGAAAACGTAAAGATAAATCATAATGCCATTCTCGCTGGAAACAATGATTTAACGGCTTATTTGATGGCATTGAGCAATAAGACGCAAGTCGAAATACCAAAGACAGAAACATCCGACATTCTGTTTAGAACCAATATTCAGAACGAGGCAATAATCAACCAAATGATCGGGAACGATATTCTTAATCAAAAGCTGAATCAGTTGAATCTGCGGCAGGTTGACCTAATAGATAACAACATCAAATCGTCAACCGATGCAGATACCGGCCGTAATCTGCCTGCTGAAAGAATCGTGACAAAACCTGATTTCGAATTACCAAACTTGCTTCGGGCCATTCCGATTGATAACCCGATCAAAGGCAGCGCTGAGGGGACAATAACGCCGCAATCACAGACACCAGTCACATATAACGATGAATCGTCCTCAGCCGCTGTTAGCGGCCGACCTGTCGGAACGGATGCCAACACAACCGGAAATGATAATTTAAATAATTCGCTGATGAACAATTCCGACTCCGGCAAGGGGAACGGTGATACAACGGCGAAGTTGCATGTCGGTCATTTTGCGAAAGCATTTGACGCCGAAGCGATCTCCTCTTCCCACAGCGAGATCGCCAGGGTCAACAGCGCCCCCGTCAAATCGGGTGAGACAAATATCAGGTTTATTGTTCCGAGCAAGCCGCTTGATAACGGCGGATCAGTTAACCGGACAATTACCATCAAAATGGAGCCGGAGCATCTGGGGACAATACGCCTGACATTATCGTCGGTAAATCATGGCTTAACCGGGCGTATGGTTGTCGATAATTCGGCGACCCACGCACTCGTCGAATCAAATATCGACCACCTGTTTTCTGAATTATCGGACAAAGGCATCAAGCTTGACGCCTTCAGCATTTCGATTGGCGCTGATTCGGAGTACGACAAATCGACACAGGATAGAAAACCGTTCCGGATGAACAACCGTGGCGGCGTAAATAGAAGTATCAATCGACTGGAGGTAGTAAATCCGGCGATAGCCGAGACGGCTTCCAGTCGCATGTATGTAAATTCAAACGGCGTTAACTGGCTGGCTTAGGAGGATAATATGGGAATAATTTCACCATTGGGGGTCGATTCGCGAGGCAATCCGCTCACGACCGGCCATCTTAAGGAGTTGGGCAAGGATGATTTTCTGCAGCTTCTGGTTACGAAACTGAAAAACCAGGATCCTTTAAATCCTATGCAAGATGAGGCCTTTATTGCCGACCTGGCGCAGTTTTCCTCGCTGGAGCAACTACAGAATTTGAACGATTCCTTAAGCAATTCACTTGATTACGATTACCTTCAGATGCAGACAATCAATAACACCATGGCAACGTCGCTTATCGGCAGAAATATCACCGCTTCCTATAGTGATATTTACCTTAATAGCACCAACCAACCGGAAATCGGATACACTCTTGACGATTACGCCGCGAACGTTCGGGTTTCGATTACGGACGCCGACGGCAATGTCGTTGCGACGCGAACCGTGGAAGATGTCGCCGCGGGAAATAATTCATATGTCTGGGACGGTAAGGATAATTACGGTGAGCGTCTCCCGGAAGGGTACTATTCTGTCAAAATCGACGCGACCGGGGCCGACGGCGATAGTCTTACACCCTCGATTTTCGTTCAGGGTCGAGTCACCGGCGTTGTCTATAATGATGGAGCGGCGTACCTGCAAGTAAACGGAATGGAAATCCCGCTTTCGGGTATCAGCGAAATCAGCGAAGCGCAGGAATCATGAGAATAGCAGGAAGGGCAGCATTATGAAGGTGAGTGATTTTAATCGTGAAGTTAATCTTCTGGAAATCGTCAATCGGGCAAAAGCTACGCCCCAATCGACTGACAAAACGAAAACGAAGAAGTTCAGGGATACTTTTTCGGCGGAACTGGCCAAAACCAGAGAAATCAATTTTTCAAAACATGCCCGCGAGCGACTTTTTTCGCGCGGTGTCGAACTCAGCAATGAAAAACTGTCGCAACTGGCCGACGCCTTTGATAAGGCCGCCGATAAAGGTTCCAAAAATACATTAATCCTTGATAAGGATGCCGCTTATGTTGCGTCGATTCCCAGCCGTACGATTATAACCGCATTCAGTCGGAATAACCTGCGCGAGGGAGTATTTACATCGATCGACTCGGCGGTCATACTGCAGGAAAAATGAAAAGAAATGATATAACAATTAACCTGGGCCGGACCCCGTTCTCAGACGGGGAGGCCTTGCCATTTGGTGAGGAGGAAATTCTACTATGATGGCATCATTGTTTTCAGGGGTCTCAGGTTTAAGAAACAACCTGACAAAAATGAACGTGATCGGTAACAACATCGCCAATGTCAATACCATCGGTTTTAAGGGAGGACGGGTCACGTTTCGAGAAGCGTTGGTGCAGACGTACAAATCTGCCGGTCGGCCTTCATCCCTATCCGGCGGAACCAATCCGGTTCAGCTTGGTCTGGGCATGCAGGTCTCGACCATTGACAATATTTTCCAGCAAGGTGGGTTGGAAACAACCGGACAGATTACCGACCTGGCTATCCAGGGTTCGGGATTTTTTGTTCTTTCGGACGGCGGGGGTGTTTACTACACCCGGGCGGGGGCCTTCGGCTTTGACGCCAACAGTACTCTGGTCGATCCGTCAACCGGATTATTCGTCCAGGGCAGAATGGCCGATGCCACCGGCGCCATACCTTCCAATGCGGTGCTTGGAAATATCGTAATGCCTTTTGGTCAACAGGATCCGGCTATCGCCACCACTTCTATTACCATCGGCAATAATCTTAACGCGACAGCCACCGATTCTCTGGCGACACTTCAGAGTGCCGGGACCAGTGGCATCAGTTATGTTTCCGGGTATGCCGAGGACGGCGCCGGGGGCGTTCATCGTCTCGTTATAACCGGTGATCAGGCGACGCAATCGGCACAGACATTCAGCAACGCCGCCACCGATGCATTAGGTGTCCCGATCGGGAATCTAACCGAAAATATGACGCTGACCAGTTTGAATGTAACCACCTTTGATGATTTTGAATTGTCAATAGATAACGGTGCAAGCGTAGTCAAGGTAACCGGTTTAACCGGCAATTCCACCATTGCCGATCTCGTCAGTGCAATCAATCAGGTTACCGGCGTTACGGCCGAGCTGGTAGGCGGCGAAATAACGCTGACTCGTGACCGAGCCGGCGCCGGGGCCAATAATAATGTACAATTGTCAACGTCAATCCTTAATGTTCCCGGTGCACCCAATCCGACGACCGGTAATATTTCGGGCGTTATTTTCGGAGTTCCGAATGGCACTCAGTTCACGGTCAACAGCGGCATTGACCATACTTTTGTCTGCCGCGACTATTTTACACCGTCAGCTCAGGGTGCATCGGAATTACCGGGGCAATTACTGGGTATTGTCGTTGACGATACAACCGGTCTGGCGACAAGTATCTCCGGTCTGGGAACCGGCGGCGTCACCATCGATACGCTGAACGGATTGAGCAGCGGCCCGACCGGGTCGGCGACGGCAATAATCAACACAGCGGATACAACTCATTCGGCGTCCGTCACGGTTTATGACTCACTGGGTGCAAAACATGCCCTGAGCATTGAATTTCTGAAATCGCCCACCCCGAATACATGGACCTGGACAGGATCGTTCAATGGCAATGAAAGCATACTGACCGGCGGCAGTGGCCAGGTCGTCTTTAACAGCGACGGCTCGCTTTTTGGATTCACATATTACGGTGGCGCCTCGTCTTTGACCTTTAATCCCAACAACGGCGCCAGTAATGTGAGCGTTGCCATCAACGCGGGAACCATCGGGCAATACGACGGTTTAACCGGTTTTGCGTCACCGCATTCGGCAACCGTTTTAGGCCAGGATGGCCATACGGTCGGAATTCTTGATAAGCTGTCAATTGACAAGTCCGGAAACTTGATCGGTAATTTTTCCAACGGTATCAGCCGCGTTCTGGCACAGATTGTTCTGGCCGATTTCAATAACCAAGCCGGATTAATTAAGGCCGGTCGTTCGCTTTACCAGGTTTCAGCCAACTCCGGCGAGGCTATCACCGGTGTCGCCGGGGAAACGATTTCAGCTGAAATTTCCTCCGGTGCGCTGGAGGCGTCCTCGGTTGATATCGCCTCGGAATTCACGGGGATGATTACGGCCCAGAGGGGATTCCAGGCCAATGCCAGAATTATTACGACATCCGATAATATGCTCGATGAATTGGTAAATCTTAAGAGATAACAGGTAATACCCGATGATACGAGTAACGAGACTTAATGACGAAGAAATTTTAATCAACGATGATTTAATTGAATTCGTCGAAACGATCCCGGAAACCATGATCAGTCTGACCGACGGTAAAAAAATCATGGTCAAGGAGAGTCCGGATGAAATCATAGAAAGAGTGGCTGCATTTCGGAGGATGGCATTCGGTCCACGAATGCCATCCGGATCGACACAGCCGCCGAAATAAAAGGAGTTAAAAGATGCCACTTGATGATAAGCTGGATAATGGCGCCACTGCTGTCGCCGAGACCGGAGCTGATGGAAAGAAATCCAAAGGCAAGAAAGGATTGCCGGCCTTGGCAATTTACATTGCGGTCGCCCTGATTATGGCCGGGGCCGGATATTTTGTCGGTGGCATGCTGACCGGTTCTTCCGATGCCGAACCCCAAAAGGCCGAAAAAAGTGAAACAAAGAATGATAAAGAAGGCAAACATGCCGATATCGGATCCAGCGAGGTTTACCTGATGGATGATATTATTGTCAATCCGTCGGGAACCGGCGGGACCAGATTTCTTTCGGTTTCGATCGGCATCGAGGTGTCATCCAAGGCAACTATCAGTTTGATAGAAAAACGTGAACCGGTGATAAAGGATGCACTGATCACGATCCTCGGTTCAAAAACGATTGAACAATTGTCCGATACCAAAGAAAAAGAGATAACCAGATATCAGATAAAAAAGCGTCTGGAACAATTGCTAAAGGTCGATGATATCATGGCGGTTTATTTTACTGATTTTATTCTTCAGTAAAAAAGCAGGGGATTAAGAAGTGGCCAAGATTCTTTCACAAGACGAGATTGATGCTCTGCTGACGACCGTATCGGGGGGACAAAGCGAAGAGGAGATATCTTCGAGTATCTCCCAGACCCAGGAACGGTCGGTCGTCACCTATGATTTTAAGCATCCCAACCGGGTTTCGAAAGACCAGGTTCGGACGCTGGAAAATATGCACGACAATTTCTCCGGTCATATCAGTTCGACGCTGTCGGCGATGCTACGGACGATGGTGGACGTTGATCTCGTCTCGGTCGATCAGATTAACTACTCCGAGTACATCATGTCATTGGTGTCACCTTCATGCACATACACTTTTGCCGCTCCCCCGCTGGACGGATTGTGTATCGTGGATTTTAATCCGACGTTGACTTTTGCGTTTATCGATAGGGTCTTCGGCGGCGGGGAGAAAGTTCTCGAAATCGAACGGGAATTGACCGGAATCGAAAAGGCCGTAATGGCCAGGATTGCCCGCAAGATATTCACCGATCTGGAAAAATCCTGGTCGAACATGGTTCCTATAAAAATCGAGGAGAAATCGTTCGAAACCAACCCTCAATTTATTCAGATTATTCCATCCGGCGAGACGGTGATCGTCGTTTCATTGCAGATGAAAATCTTCAAAACAACCGGTTTATTGACGATATGTTATCCATATGTCTCGCTGGAACCGGTTCTGGTGAAGCTTTCGGCGCAAAACTGGATCGACGCGACCAAGAAAAAAGATGTTGACGGCAGTCTCGAATCGAACAAGAAAAATCTGCAAAAGGTAGGGGTTGATGTCGAATTGATACTAGCTACGGCGCGACTTAAAATGAAAGATTTTTTGAATTTAAAATTGGGTGACGTTATCGCTACCGATACCGCGATCACATCGGAAGCGGAACTTCTGGTGGCCGGGAAAAGAAAATTCGTATGCCGCCCCGGTCTGTTCGGTAAGAGACGCGCCGGCCAGATTATAGATATCCATCCCATTATGAAAGAGGAGTGATAGGATATGTCAGACATGGATGAAAATAATGAGATTGAACAGCAGGTAGGCGACGGTGATTCATCAGAATCACCCAAAGATGAAAGCGCCTCTGCAAAAGGACAGGAGCCGGAACCCACTCCCGAAGAGCAGGAAAAAATGGCGATGGTCGAGGAGTCCTCGTCTGAAAACTCCGCGGCAGATACTCCGGATAATCCGGATGTAATTCCGGATGACGCCGCCGAAGCAGCTGATGGCAGTGAGATTGCCGGTGAGGACATGCAACCACTCGACAACAGCGGATCTGACAATCTTCTTGACCAGAGTGAAATTGATAAAGTTCTTAAGGAGACCGGGGCCGACGAGGATAATGCCGATATCCCATTCGATGTCCCGGCCGATAATATCGGCGGTCTTTCCGAGCCGGAAGTAAAACAGGCTGACTTCCAGCAATTGTCTTCCGGAACTCCGGAAGGTGAACCGAAGAACATTGAATTGTTGATGGATGTCGAATTACCCATCTCGATTGAATTAGGCAAAACGACGATGAATATTGCCGATATTCTCGGACTGGCGCCCGGATCAATTGTCGAGCTGGATAAGCTGGTCGGTGAGCCAGTTGATCTTCTGGTTAATCAAAGATGTGTGGCCAAAGGTGAGGTCGTTGTCGTGGAAGAAAATTTCGGACTTCGCATAACCCAGCTGGTTTCGCCCGAAGAGCGCCTAAGGAATCTCCAATGAGCATAAGAACCAAGAAAATTTTGCTGCTTCTGTTGATTATCATAATCGTTTCAACCGGTTTTATAATTGCCAAATTCGGTGCGGCATCGGCGGGAAAAAACAGCACAAATGAAATTGCCCAGGCATTCAATACGAAGCCGAATAATGAAACAGAGGATAATCCAATAACGATCCCGGGCAGCGGCTCGATGACAATGCCTTTTATCAAGCTGATTGGTGCTTTGCTGCTGGTTGTCGCCGGCATCTACGGTTTTATTTATTTGCTGAGAAGAATGATGGGCGGGAAATTTTCCGCCAACAGAAGAGATAATTTGATTGAAGTCCTGGAGACATCGTATATCGCCCAGAAAAAATCGATTTCACTGGTGCGTTTTGCCGATCGCGCCGTGCTGATCGGGGTCGGCGATACCGGTATTAACGTGCTGGCCGAATTAAACCCGGATGAAACGGCAAAGATTATAGCCAACCAATCATTGGAAAAGCCGGTTTCGGGATTTAAAGGCGTCCTGAAGGATGCTCGTAAGAGTTTGACATCACTTAACATAAGGAAAATCAAAACACTACGAATTACCAGGGATACGAAAAGCCCGCAAACGGCTTAAAAATTTAATAATGGGCATGGATGCCCGCACATAGGATGAACAATTTCATAGGATGGAAATGAAAAAGAAACTTTCTATAATTTTACTGACCCTGTTGATAACCGCATTAATTGCACCATGCGGTCATGCTCAGTCGATTCCGAAAGTAACTCTGGATATCGGCGGTTCGGATAAGCCCGGTGATCTATCCGCGACATTACAGATTGTCCTGCTCCTCACGGTCCTGACCCTGGCCCCGTCAATTATCCTGATGATAACGTCGTTTATCCGACTGATTGTCGTACTCGGTTTTCTCCGTCAGGCCATCGGGACTCAGCAGCTCCCCCCCAACCAGCTTCTGATATCGCTGGCATTGATATTGACTTTCTTCATTATCAGCCCGATCGCCACCCGGGCTTATAATGACGGTTTGAAACCGTATCTCGATGAAAAAATTACGAAGGAAGAAGCCTTTGAAGCCGGCATTAAACCGTTCCGGGAATTTATGCTGGCCCAGACGCGAGAAAAAGACCTGGCTCTCTTCGTCCAAATGTCGGGGATGGAGCAGCCGGAATCGCCTGATGATATCCCGCTGCATATTCTGATACCCGGATTCGTAATTTCCGAACTTCGGACCGGATTTCAAATTGCTTTTTTGATATTTGTCCCATTTTTGATAATAGATATGGTGGTCGCCTCGGTTTTGATGTCGATGGGTATGATGATGCTGCCACCCATTATTGTCTCATTACCTTTTAAAATTTTATTGTTCGTTCTTGTCGACGGCTGGTACTTACTCGTAAAATCACTCGTCGGCTCATTTTATTAGACAGGTGTAAGTTATGACTCCGGAAATGGTTACAACAATCGGGCGCGAAGCTATCATGACCATGCTGTTGGTCTCATCACCGATTTTGATATCTGGATTATTGATTGGTCTGTCAATATCGATTTTGCAGGCCATCACGCAGGTTCATGAAATGACCCTGACCTTTATTCCCAAAATCGTAATTGTCGCTTTATCGCTATTAATATTCCTACCATGGATTATTAATAAAATCGTCGATTTCACGGTTAACATGTTCGGGATGATACAGTCATTATGATATGTTCCTTTGAAAAATATTCCTCCAAAGAGGGTAAACTCTTCCTTTCGATCGCCCGGGTGTCCCGAACGACTTTCCCTACAAGCTTGTAACCTCTTTTAATACAACCGAATACAAGTCTCTTTCAAACCTGCCCGGGTTGGCATAAAGCTTGATTAAAGTTTTGACGAATAACCCGTATTGCAGGTAATGGAGAATGTTTGAGTTTCTAACATACGGAACCGAAAAACTTCAAATCTTCCTTCTGATATCGCTCCGTGCAGCCGGTATGTTTATTGCCTCGCCGGTAATCGGCCATAAATCGATTCCGACTATGGTAAAAGTCGGCCTTGCGATAACTCTGGCCGTCGTTTTGATTCCTATTGTATCGGAAATGCCGCTTCCCGAGATAGATTCGGTCTGGATGTTGGGTGGGATCGCGATTAAAGAAATTCTGGTCGGATTTATAATCGGGTTTTTCTTCTCGATTTTATTCAATGCCGTCAGAATGAGCGGAAATATCATTGGTTATCAAATCGGGCTTTTGGTCGCCCAGGTATTGGATCCGGAATCGAATTCGAATGTATCGATGGTCGGCGAGTTCTTGTACACGCTGGCCGTGTTAATATTCTTATCCATTGACGGTCATCATGCGATTCTCTCGGCCTTTGCCGATAGCTACCGGATGGTGCCGGTCGGGATATTCAACTTCTCCGGTCCGGCCGGTGAAATGCTGATAAAATTCACGGCCTACGCTTTCACGATTGCGGTAAAGCTTGTGGCGCCGGTGATAATCACCCTATTTTTGGTAACCGTCTCGCTGGGCGTCATCGCCCGGACCGTTCCTCAAATGAATATTTTTATTGTCGGCTTGCCTCTCAAAATCGGCATCGGCTTTCTGGTTATGGCGGCGGCGCTTCCGGTTTTCAGGTTTATGATTGAAAAGATGACTTACTTTTTCGACAGTCAAATGGCCGAAATTCTACACAGCATCGGAACATAACAGGGCGAAATAATGGCTGAAGAGAGTTTCCAGGAGCGAACCGAAAAAGCGACCCCACGCCGACGTCAAAAGGCGCGGGAGGAAGGTCGCGTCGCAAGGTCTCAGGAATTGAACTCGGCTGTTTTATTATGTCTGGGAATAACCGCTATATATTTTCTCGGTCCTGCACTTGTGATACAACTGAAACAGTTTATGAATTATCTTTTCAGCGAGGCGCCCGGAATGATGGTCACGCCTGATACGGCGGTGTCTTTTATTATTTCGACCGTAACGACATTTTTTATCCTTCTGGGGCCGATTTTTATAATCCTCATGGTAATTGCCTACGGCGTCAATGTCCTCCAGGTCGGGATTCTATTTACCGGCAAACCACTCGAACCGAAATTAGACAAGCTCAATATTGTCAATGGCATCAAAAGACTTTTTTCCGTCAGATCGATGGTCGAATTGACCCGCGACGTTATCAAAGTAATCCTGATTGGAGTCGTCGGATATATATCCATCAAATCGCAACTCAACTCATTTTATCTGCTATCCGACCAGTCGATCGGTTTATTCGCCGGTGTCATGGGAAAACAGGCGTTAATGGTGGCGCTGCAAATCGGGGCGGTAATGTTGATTCTGGCGCTGCTTGACTATGCTTATCAAAAGTACGATTTCGAGAAAAATATCAGGATGTCCAAGCAGGAAATCAGAGAGGAAATGAAGGATTATGAGGGTTCGCCGCATACCAAGGCCCGGATTCGCCGCATACAGCGGGAGATGTCCAGCAGGCGGATGATGAGAGAAATTCCCAAGGCGGACGTGGTGATAACGAACCCGACGCATCTGGCCGTGGCTCTTAAATATAACCAGGATGAAATGGAAGCGCCGATGGTGGTTGCCAAGGGCGAGAGGTTGCTCGCTGAGAAGATAAAGGAAATCGCGACTGACGCTGATGTTCCTATTATCGAGAATAAACCGCTGGCTCGCGCTTTGTTCAACATGTGTGAAATCGGTTCGTACGTGCCGGCTCAATTGTACCGTGCCGTCGCCGAAGTGCTGGCGTACGTCTATCGTTTAAAAGGTGAGAAAGTCCACTGATGGATTTGGAAAACAATTCAATATTATCTAACATCGTCAAACGCGCCGATATTCTGC
>CAYVMO010000010.1:0-103428 GCA_964452645.1 uncultured Ignavibacteriaceae bacterium | reverse complement strand
GAGCAGGGCAAAGGGAGTACTTTTTCGGTCTATCTCCCTCTTGAGGATGATTGATGCAGGGCAAAATCCTGGTTGTCGATGACGATAAGAGCATGTGCAAAATGCTCGAGACCGATTTGGTTAAAAGGGATTTTGAGGTTCGGTGGAAAACTTCCGCCGAAGAAGCTTTTGGACTTTTCATGTCCGAATCTTTTGACGCCGTTCTGACAGATCTACAATTACCGGAAATGGGCGGAATTGCGCTTTGCGAAAGGATGGCGGCCAATCACCCGGAAATCCCTGTTGTCGTTATTACCGCCTTCGGCAGCATGGATACGGCCATCGGCGCCCTGCGGGCCGGGGCCTATGATTTTGTAAGCAAGCCGGTCGATTTGGAATCGTTATCCTTCACTCTCGATCGGGCAGTTCGGCACCATGCTCTCCTCGATAAAATTAAGTTGCTCAGTCGAGCTATTGAAGAGGCTCATAAATATGAAAACCTCATTGGCGACAGTCCGGCCATGAGGCGGGTTTTTGATATAATGAAACGTATTACCGAACTGGACTCATCGGTCTTGATTTCCGGCGAATCCGGCACCGGCAAAGAGCTGGTCGCGCGGGCTCTGCATAATCGCAGCCATCGCAGCGAAAAGCCGTTTATTGCCGTTAATTGTTCCGCCGTCCCGGAATCTCTCCTGGAAAGTGAATTATTCGGGCATATTGGCGGCGCCTTTACAAATGCCAGAAAATCGCGTAACGGTCTATTTGTTCAGGCCGACGGCGGAACTCTACTCCTGGATGAAATCGGTGATATGCCGTTGTCGTTACAGCCGAAAATATTGCGGGCCATTGAGCAGCGGACAGTCAGGCCGGTCGGCGGTGATCGGGAAATCCCTTTCGATGTCAGAATCATCGCCGCCACCAATCAGGATTTGGAATCGAAAGTGGAGAATGGGCAGTTTCGGGATGATCTGTACTATCGACTGAATGTTTTACAAATAGAGCTACCCCCGCTGCGCGCGAGAGAGAATGATATACTCCTTCTGGCCCTCGATTTTTTGGAGTATTTCGCCCGGACGACCGGCAAAAAAATCACCGGTATTTCCGCTCCCGCCGCCGAAAAACTCCTTGATTATACCTGGCCGGGCAATGTCAGGGAACTGCGCAATTGTATCGAGCGTGCCGTTGCGCTGACATCTCATGAAAAACTGGTGGTTGATGACCTTCCGGAAAAAATCCGGGCGTACATGAAAAAAGGACTTAATATTAATACTTTCAATCCGACCGAACTTATGCCCATGGATGAGATGGAACAGCGCTATATTCAACACGTATTGCAGGCAGTGCGCGGAAATAAGTCGAAAACCGCCCACGTTCTTGGTTTTGACAGGAAAACACTTTACCGAAAATTGGAAAAATATCGAATAATTTATGACATTGAAAATTAACTTCTAAATCTATTATCCGATATTTGTTCGCACCACACCGTAATAAAATATTCGTACCATTATGTCCCACTGTGGCAATAGGCCACAGCAATTTACTTTTCAAAAAATAAGAAAAAACGATTATCAAAATACAACCACCGACTCTAACTGCTTGTCGTTGAGGGGAGATTGCTCCAATCTATTCAGTTTGTGCATTTCGGTATGCGCCTTGCTTATTTAACCGTGCAAATGAAAAACAAGCAAAGAAATAAAAAAGGAAAATTTATGAATACAGATTTGGAAAATGAAACTCAAGATGAATTCTGGGTCACTGTTAAATTGGTCGGAGGATTATTTTCTGAAGACGGAATGCGTCGCCATAACGCACGCCTCGGGCTGGAGAAAGAAGGCCATAAGGCAACGCCGCTGTTAATCGGCGCGCTCAAGAGCAAAAATACTGACGTCAGGTGGGAGGTAGCCAAGGCTTTGATTAAAATTAAGGATCCGGTGGCGGCAGATGCCCTGACGGACACACTTATGGACGAAGATTATGAAGTTCGCTGGCTGGCTGCCGAAGCACTTATCGCTTTGGGCCGCGATGCCATTGAACCTTTATTGCGGAAGCTCCTCAGTCATTATGATTCGACATTTCTCAGAACCGGCGCTCATCATGTCCTGGAAAACCTGAAAAGAAACGAAACCCTGGATGACGAGACGTTAAAGGTTCTTGACGAATTAAACGAGATTCTGCCCTTTGAACCTTATCCGCTCGGTGCAAAAAACGCACTGGAGACTTTGCGCCGAAAGGAAAAAGAACGGGACACATCAATGAATAAAGCTGCCGGATCCGGCAAAGGATAGGATTTATGACAGGACCAAGGAACATATCGGCTCAACCGGATTTGAATAATTTGACCGATGCCGAAAATCATAATTTAAATGAGAAAAATAGCGAAATTCCGGCCGGCGGCAAAAACGGCCTGTCATCGGCTGAGGCTGAAGCTCTGCACGAAAAATATGGTTATAACGAACTGCCCGAAAAAGACAAAAATTCAATTATCATATTTTTATCATATTTCTGGGGGCCGATACCCTGGATGATTGAAGTTGCCGCGGCTTTATCGGCCATTGTGAAAGACTGGACCGACTTTGTTATAATTCTGATTTTATTGTTCATGAATGCGGCCGTAGGATTCTGGGAGGAACACCAGGCGGGCAATGCCATAAAAGCGCTGAAATCACACCTGGCGGTTCAAACGCGCGTCAGACGTGATAGTGTCTGGAAGAAATTTAAGGCTCGGGAACTTGTGCCGGGTGACCTTATCAGAGTCCGGATCGGCGATATCGTTCCGGCCGACTCACAATTGATCGACGATACCATCCTTCAGGTAGATCAATCGGCGTTGACCGGCGAATCGCTGCCGGTTGAAGTCAAAAACAACGGGGCAGTCTATTCCAGTTCGGTAATCAAGCAGGGTGAAAGCGATGCCGTCGTTACGGCTATCGGGGACAAGACATACTTCGGAAAAACCGCGCGTCTGGTCGAAAGAGCGCACAGCGTCAGTCATTTTCAGCAGGCAATCTTAAGGATCGGCGATTTCCTGATAATAACCGCTCTGGTCCTGGTCAGTCTTATCTTTGTTGTCGGGATCATCCGCGGTGAAAGTCTGATAACGACGCTGCAATTCGCCTTAATTCTGACGGTAGCCGCGATACCGGCGGCAATGCCTGCCGTTCTGTCGGTGACAATGGCCGTCGGTGCCAGAAAATTAGCCAGGAAGGATGCTATCGTAAGGCGGCTGGCGTCTATCGAAGAACTTGCCGGAGTTGATGTTTTGTGTTCGGATAAGACGGGCACAATCACCAAAAACGAACTTTCGATATCCGAGCCGTTTTGCGTAAACGGAATAAGCTCGGAAGAAGTCATTATGAATGGAGCCCTGGCATCACGCGAGGAAGATCAGGATTCCATTGACCTCGCGATAATCAATGCGGTCGCGGATAAAGGCCGTCTTGAATCATACAATACTGTCAAATTCACGCCGTTTGATCCGGTGCACAAGCGTACCCAGGCCGAGATTGAAGATAATTCCGGCAACCGTTATAAAGTGACGAAAGGAGCGCCACAGGTGATTTTATCCATGAGTGCCAACGCGCCGGAAATAAATGACGATGTTGAAAAAGCAATTGATAATTTCGCATCTCGCGGTTACCGATCACTTGGCGTTGCACGCACGGATGAAAACGGCGATTGGCGATTTGTCGGGATCATACCATTATATGATCCCCCCAGAGATGATTCGCGCGAGACGATAAATAAGGCGGAGAATCTGGGAATTAAAATAAAGATGGTTACGGGCGACCAGCTTGCTATCGCAAAGGAAATTGCCCGCCAGGTCGGCCTTGGGACCGATATTCATAACGCCGATATTTTCGCGAATTCAAAGGATACTGCCGACAAAAACATGCTGGCGACCATTAGCCAATCCGACGGTTTTTCCCAGGTATATCCGGAACATAAATTCAAAATTGTCGAAGCCCTTCAGGATTCGAAGCATATCGTCGGCATGACCGGTGATGGAGTTAACGATGCCCCGGCACTGAAAAAGGCGGATGCCGGGATCGCCGTCTCCGGTGCTACCGATGCCGCCCGTGCCGCAGCCGATATCGTTTTGCTCAGTCCGGGATTGTCGGTCATAATCGACGCTATTCAAATCAGCCGGAAAATTTTCCATCGTATGACCGGTTACGCCATTTACCGTATCGCCGAGACGATCAGAGTTTTGCTCTTTATGGCCTTGTCGATTTTGCTTTACCATTTCTACCCGGTTACGGCGGCGATGATAGTCCTTCTCGCTTTGCTTAATGACGGTCCGATTTTGACCATGGCTTATGATCGCGCATTAGCCTCGTCGAAGCCTGTCGCGTGGAAAATGAGGGAGATTATCGGCATTGCTGGTATGCTTGGCATCGTCGGCGTCATTGCCACGTTTGTGCTGTTTGCCATCAGCAAATCGGTCTTTCAACTCAATAATAATATGATCCGGACTTTGATATTTCTTAAATTGGCCGTGGCCGGGCATCTGACTATTTTTATAACGAGGGTAAAAGGTCCGTTCTGGTCGCTGGCTCCTTCCGGCGCTTTATTCTGGTCGGCGGTCGGCACTAAAATACTGGCTACGCTGGCTGCGGTATATGGAATTTTCATGCCGGCGATTGGCTGGAAATGGGCCCTTCTTGTGTGGGGATATGCCGGAATATGGTTGATTATCAATGACTATTTGAAACGAGCCGGTTACCATCTATTTGGCCGCACCGACCGCCAAGCAAATTTAAGATTGGATAATGAAAATTAATTAATTCGCGACGGATGTAAATGGAAATAAAACAAACAAAAAAGGAGGAAATGATGAAACACTCAATTCATATTTTAACTTTAACCCTCTTCCTGGCATTTGCGCTTCCTTCGTTTGGAACCGCGCAGATGACGATGGGCGGCAGCCATGGTAACATGCCTATGGGCAAGGCTGACACTACATCACAGCCATCAGCGATGATGGGGTCAAACATTATGCCGATGATGAAGGATTTATCCGGTCAAAACGATACGGCCATCAATGATTTCAACAAGCTTGAATCGCATTTCAATACGATGATGAAGATTACTGACATGGATATGTTGAAAGCGGAGATGAAAAAGCACCAGGACATGATGCAGAACATGCACAAGGATATGATGGAGCAGGAAGGCATGATTAAAAACATGATGTCGTCGATACAAATGAACGGCATGATGAAAGAAACGAGTAAAGTAACGGCGGGGAACAAATGAAATCTTCTCGGTGACGCCGTTAATGAACCACGGAGATAGCCCCCTGCGGGCTATCCCCGTGCGCAAAACCGGATAAGACTTATATAGCAAGCAAGGAGGTAAATCTAATGAAATTTACAAAAAAAACTGCAGTGACGTGGGGCATTCTATACATTATCCTTCTGACAGGTGTCACCCTGTTGATGACGCACGCCAGTAAGACAAATGCTGGAGAGTCTCACAGCCAATCAATACCTGCCGAACAACGGCAAATTACAAATCTCAGGGATTTAAATCAGGCCCTTATCGATATTGTGGCCGAAGTTAAACCGGCCGTCGTGACCGTCTCGACCGAACGTGTCCTGTCCGTTAATGCATCGCCTTTTGCTTCGAATCCTTTTTTCGACTTTTTTTTCGGTCCGCAAAATGGCCAGCAACCCGAGGAAAAGGAATTTCATCAGGAAGGTTTGGGATCGGGAGTGATTGTCAGCAGCGACGGGTACATTCTTACCAATAATCACGTTATTAATGATGCCGACAGTATTTATGTCCGACTGTATGACGACCGGAGATTAGTGGCCAAGGTTATTGGCGCCGATCCGAAAACCGACGTGGCGGTACTGAGAATCAAAGCCGATAACCTTCCCTATATTGACATCGGAAATAGCGATTCGATTCAGGTCGGCGAAATTGTTCTGGCAATCGGAAGCCCTATGAGCGAAAACCTCGCTTACACCGTAACGCAGGGAATAATCAGTGCCAAGGGTCGGTCCAATGTCGGGCTGACGTACTATGAAGACTTTATTCAGACGGATGCGGCCATCAATCCGGGCAATTCCGGCGGTCCGCTGATTGACCTTGACGGCAGGCTGATAGGCATTAATACTGCCATTATCAGCCGCTCCGGCGGTTACATGGGACTCGGTTTTTCGGTACCGTCGAATCTGGCCATGCATGTTATGAACTCCCTTATAAAAGAGGGACGGGTCGTACGCGGATGGCTGGGGGTGAATATTCAGAACATCAATGATCAAATCGGCCATGCTCTTGGTCTCAACGAAATATATGGAGCTCTGGTCGGCGACGTGCTTCATGATAGCCCGGCCGAAAAAGCCGGATTGAAGTCCGGAGACGTGATTCTTGCCATTGACGGGGAAAAAGTACAAAATGCTTCGCAACTCAGTAATCATATATCATCTCTGACTCCCGGCACCTCTGTAACACTGACGGTGATGCGTGACGCGCAAAAGATTGACCTAACTGCCAAGCTGGCTGAAATGCCATCGGAGATTGCCGGCACCACCTCCGGGTCAGAAGTGAATACTCAGCAACTTGGGTTCAGCGTCAAGACCTTTGACAAGAGTCTGGCTGATAAATATGGTATCGAACAATGGATGAAAGGTGTTGTCGTGATTTCGATCGATACCGACAGTCGTGCCTATGAGGCCGGTTTAAGAGAAGGTGATTTGATCGAGCAGGTGGATCGCCAGGATGTGCAAACCAGTCAGAAATTCGCGACTCTGGTTACGGATAAGAAAAAGGGAGATACTATCCTTTTAAAGATAAACCGGCAAGGCAGCGGATTTTATATTGCCTTCTCTCTCTAAAGGATTTGTGTATTAACACTGATCCGGAATAGAAGGCAAATATTAAAACAAAGGAGATCAAAATGTCGGTACGAAACATAATAGCAGTGTTGGTTCCTATAACCGCGGCGGTTGTACTGCTCGGCTGTAAGGCCAAAACGAAAGCCGACGAGCCGATTGCGGTCGCCGAGGAGAATATTAAATCGCCGTCCGACAGTTCAGTTGCGGATGAAATATGGTATTTCTTCAATGGCGATGTTCAGAAAAACCTGCAATTGGCTCGTACTACATTTACATCCAAAGACTACGATTCCATGATTTACGGTATCGAGAAGGCGGCGGCGATTATGAAACTTGAGGCGCAGCGCGCCTCAGGCCAAAATAAGATTGACCTCGATAATTCCATCAAGAAAATGGAAAAGCTGGCCGACGATGTTCGCGCCAAGGTCTTTATTCCCGTCCCTGAATATGAACAGGCGTTCGGCAATGCCCAGTATGTCCTGGGCAAATTTCATCTGGACAAAGCAAAGGAAATGTGGACAAAAAAGGACTATTTTACTACCGGTCAGGAATTGAATGAAGCGTCCCTTAACCTGGAGAACGCCTACCTCTGGATCGGCCATGAAGTAGACAGTACCTCGACGAAAGCGCTGGACCAATCACAAAAAGTGGGCCTGGAGCTGATGAAAGACGTTAAGTGGGTTCCCGGCAATGTTGTCACTGCCCTTGAATCCCTGAGCACCGAGGTGGGCAAATTGAAAGGTCAAATCGTCACTTAAACAAGGCGGTATGTGAGCATGAAATACTTTCAGGACGCAAATAAAGGATAAGCCATGGCAGTTTAAAAATCCAAAAAACCCCGTTTTTATATAGATGCATAAAGGGTGGGTCGTATTTTGACAGGATGCGAAAAATACTTCCCGCCCTTTGTCGTTTTAGATACCGAGTTAATATCGAAAAAATAAAATCCGATGCTTGACAAATTACATAAAAAACATTATAAAAGAATATAATCACATTTTACATCGCGTAAGTGATTAACAAGTTACTGTTGCGGGCCAACGGTATCCCCTGGTTAGCAAAATTATACTCCGACATTTTCGTCGCTGTCACAAGGAGGTGGTTCGATGATTTAAGATCATTTGGGTTTGACCGCAATCGGGAACTATTCCATATTCAGGCGGAAGGGGGTGATAGTTAAAAAAACATTTTATTGTTATTAAATTATTTGAAATCATAACCAAGGGGAGAGAAAAATGAAAGCGAAAATCGTCTTAATTAATCTTTTTTTATTTTCCTTTTTTGCCGTTGGTATTCTGCACGCCGAGCGCGTAGAAATTTCCCCCGGTATTGATGATGTTGAGGTTTTTGTTGAGGAATCAAGCGATCAACGAACTGTTCTCAGATTTGAAATCGGCGCCTTTAGTCGTGAAACCGTAAATATAAACGCCCAGCAGTATTATTCAGTAACCTGCGGAGAAGAGTATATATCGCTGAATACCGGAGAACCTGCCTTACCGCGTATTTCCAGGAGTATTATTATTCCTGACAATGCCAAGATGAAGATAAATGTATTATCCGCGAATTATATCGATTATCCGGGGATGAAAATAATCCCCTCAAAGGGAAATCTGCTCAGAACCGTCAACCCTGATGATGTCCCGTATACATTCGGACCGGTCTACACAGAATCGGAATTTTATCCGAATGAATTGGCCAGGATCAGACCCCCTTTTATTTTAAGGGATTATCGGGGAACAGTCGTCGAGCTTTACGCCTTTCAGTGCAATCCGGTCGAAAATATTTTGCGCATTTATAATTCGGTGACGGTGGAAATAACAAATGTCGGTCCGGGCGAAATCAATGTATTTGACCGCAGCCGAAATGCCGTTCACCTTGTCCCGGATTTTAAGCAATTATACGAAAGACAGTTTATCAACTACGATTCATATAAAACCCGCTATACGTCGGTCGATGAAATCGGTGAAATGCTTATCATCACTTATGACCCTTATGCTTCGGACATGGCACCGTTTGTCGAATGGAAAAATCAAAAAGGCGTAAAAACCACGATAGTTAATGTATCGACGATCGGTAACAACAGCACCGACATCAAGAATTATGTTCAATCGTTTTATAATGCCAATGATCTGGCCTTCCTTTTGTTAGTCGGGGACGCCCAGTATGTCGCTACACCGTCGGCATACGGGGGTGAATCCGATCCCACTTATGCACTTCTCGCAGGCAGCGACTACTACCCGGATATTTTTGTCGGCCGATTTTCAGCGGAAAGCTCTGCCGATGTACAAACTCAGGTAGAGCGGACGATTAATTATGAAAAAACGCCTTCGGGAGTTGATTGGTTTCACAAAGGTACTGGAATCGCATCCAATGGCGGCCCCGGCCACTATGGTGAGTACGATTATCAACATATGGATCTGATTCGGAATGATCTTTTGGGTTATAATTATACTCTCGTCGACCAGATTTATGAACCGAGCGGTACGGCATCCCAGGTTTCAGCCGCACTAAACAGCGGGCGCGGCATCGTGAATTATTGCGGGCACGGAACCGTGACAAGCTGGTGGACGACCGGCTTCTCCAATACGGATATTAACAATCTGACCAATCAAGACATGTTGCCCTTTATCCACAGCGTCGCCTGTGTCAACGGTGATTTCGGAGGACAGACCTGTTTTGCCGAAGCATGGCTGCGCGCGACATATAATGGACATCCATCCGGCGCTTTAGCGGTTTATATGTCCTCCATAAATCAACATTGGTGCCCGCCCATGTATGCCCAGGATGAAACCATCGACCTGCTTATCGCCGAATCAAAATTGACGTTTGGCGGTCTATGCTATAACGGCGCCTGCAAGATGATCGAGATTAACGGCGATACCGGTATCGACATGTACTATACCTGGCATATCTTCGGTGATCCGTCGGTGCAGGTAAGAACCGATAATCCCGGACCGATGACTGTTAATCATGAGACCCAGATTTTTTACCAGGCGACTCAGTTTCAGGTCGAAGTCGTCGGCGTCGAAGGCGCCTTTTGCACCTTGTACCATGACGGGGTAATTTACGGATCCGAATATACTGATGCTAATGGAATTGCCGTTATCCCGATTAGTCAGCAAATGCCGGGCGGCGAATATTTAACATTAACGGTAACGGCCTTCAACAAAGAGACTGTCCAGGATGATATCGAGGTCATTACTACTTCACCCCCCGAGGCCGATTTTTCCGCCGATCCGTTATGCGGCTGTTCCCCCTTGTATGTCAGCTTTTACGATCAATCCACCGGTGATATCGATGAATGGTGGTGGAATTTCGGTGATGGCGGCAAAGCCGACCCGCCCAATCCGTTCTATACTTACTACGACGTCGGAAATTATACGGTCTCGCTGGAAGTCATCGGACCGGGTGGCTCTGACATAGAAACCAAACCGGATTACATACAGGTTCTGGGCGGCCCGACCGCCGATTTCACTGCTTCTCCGACGTCGGGTGAAGGACCCCTGACCGTGAACTTCACCGACCTGTCCGTCGATGCCGTTGCCTGGTCATGGAATTTCGGCGATGGCGGGACTTCTACTGATCAAAATCCGACGCACATATACGCAAGCTACGGCGACTTTGATGTTTCTCTTCAGGTGTCCGGACTGTGCGGCACCGATTCGGAGACCAAAACATCATACATAAGCGTAAGCATGCCCGGCATGACGCTATTCGGCAATCCCGTATATTATAGCAACGGGGGAAACGCCGAATCGGTAACCGCCGATGATTTTGACGGCGACGGTGATATCGATCTGGCCGTGGCGACATATTATCCGGAGTACGCGGCCATCTATTTAAACGACGGAAGCGGAAACTTTAGCTCGGGCGGCAATTATACCTGCGGTAACTCGCCATACTTTATCACGTCGGCCGATTTCGATGAAAACGGCTATCCCGATCTGGCCGTGGCCAATCCCATTAAATGGCAGGGTGGTTACGTTTCAATACTCTACAATGATGGGAACAGCTTCTACTACTCATATGATTTTTATACCGGAGCCTGGTACCCGTACTCGATAGCCACCGGCGATTTTGACAATGATAACGATACCGATATGGCAGTCGTGCAATATGACGGCAATAATGTCGTTCTGTTTTATAACAATTATGGCGGATTCTCTACCGATACGGCTATATTTCCCATAATTGGTTATTCACCCAAATCGATTGTGGCCGGCGATTTTGACAATGATAACGACCTCGACCTGGCCACCGCCGATTATTCGAATATATCGATTCTCCTTAACAATGGTGACGGCACTTTCCCGGCTTCGGTCGAATATTCTACTGGCGGATCGGAAGGTCACTATATCTGCGGCGGCGATTTCGACGGCGATTTCGATATTGATCTGGCAGTCGCCAGCACCACCAGCGATAATGTCTCAGTGCTTCTTAATAATGGTGACGGCACTTTCGCCACGGCTGCTTTGTATGACATCTGCAATGAACCGTACGCTATCGCTACCGACGATTTCGATGGCGACGGTACTCTTGACCTTGTCATAGCCAACTCCAATTGTACCACCGCGTCGGTTTTACTGAACACCGGTAACGGTGCTTTCGGAGAAGCTTCCGAGTATTATGTTGGCGGTGGTTCCAACGGCGTCGTTTCGGCCGATTTCGACAACGACAATGATAATGATCTTGCCTTGACCGGAGGATATACAAGCAATAACCTGGTCATCCTCTTTAACAACAGCGACGTCCTTCCCGCGGCGCCCGTTCTCGTCAGCCCGACTGATGGCTCAAGCACCACCGATCATACACCGAACCTTGACTGGGAAGATGTCACCGGGGCGACAAGCTATGATGTTATTCTGGATAACGATGAAGACTTCAGCTCGATTACTCGATCCAGAATTGGTCTGCTTATTTCCGAGTGGGAAGTTACTCCGTCCCTATCGGATGGAAATTATTCCTTCAAGGCACGAGCCAAAAACGCCTATGGCTTCGGACCATGGTCTCAGGCCAGTCGTTTCAACATTTATACAAACCATGGTAATCCTTCCTGCCCGGTCCTCTATGCCTTCGACGGAAGCAGTTTCAATCAGGATAATCCGCTCTTGACAGCCTGCGAACAGTCTAATTATACCGAGACGGTAACCGATTATTACCATGTAATTAAACCGGTTGTAACTCAGGATGGTGTCGTTAAATTCCAACTGCGTGAAATGGAAGACGAAATAACATATCTGCAGGATGTCGAACTTATCACTGTCGATCATTCGGCAGCCACCAAAGTAGCCGTTTCTGTCGATGGCGATATCGGCCTTTACAGCGATATAATTGCGCCGGTTTCGGCGGTGGATGACAAAGGAGTAAACCGTCTGCCCGAAATACTGAATGAGGACGGCAACTTCTACAGCTGCGAGGATGCAGGTTACTTAATCATCACCTTCCCCTGCAATGGAAGCAGTACCGCGACGTTCGGTTTCTCGGCAAAAGACAAGGAATTGTGCCCGAGACTGAAGAAAGAGAACGGCGAAAATGGAAATACTCCCCTGGCCGGATTTAAGGTTGAAATCATGGACAATTACGGTAATTGGATTGAAGGACCCTTAGTGCCCTCACGAATCAACCACACGCAGGAAATGGTGACAAGCACTCTGCCGACAAACGACGGTCAGACCGAAATTAAAATTCGTATCTCATGGGAAAGCGGTTATTATACCGACGTCGTCCAGCAATATGTTCCTTCGAACGAGCTACCCCGGATTAACGAATTCAAGGTCACGGAGCATGCACTGGTTGAATCGACCGATCCGACCAAGACTTCCGCCGCCTTTGATAATTCGGATCCATTAGTGCTTGTTAAAGGTGACATCTTCGAGTTCAATTTCACAACTCCCGAGCGGCCCGAATCCGGTCTGAACCGCGTGTATATCATTCGCGCGGTTGGCCGCTATATACCGGATTATTCGAAATTCAAACACTTTTTACCGACTGAAGTCCAACTGTACAGCAATTACCCCAATCCTTTTAATCCTTCCACGAAAATTGAATACTTCCTTCCGCAAAAATCGAATGTCAGGCTTGAAATCTATAATATTCTCGGCCGTCGGGTTAGCACGCTCGTCGACGGTCCGGTCGATGCCGGCATGAATTCCGTTATCTGGAATAGTACCGACCAGAGAGGGAATCAGGTCGCATCGGGCGTTTATCTGTATCGACTGACGGTCGGCAGCAAAGTCGAATCCAAACGAATGCTTCTGATCAAATAAAATCAGGATGTTCATCTATCGGGGACGGTATCACGCCGCCCCCTTTTTTACCGGCAGATTCATATAGAGAACCTCGAGAAATCGGGAAATAAATCAATTAGATTATTTCTGCCCGCGAAACGCGGCTGTCTGTTTGGCCTGGGGACCGCCCAATAGACCGATATCGCTGCGACTGCCGTCAGTGTCGGAAATTTCCGGATGGCCATGGTCAATAGCCGGTGATCCGGGCCGAAGGATAAATATCAGTTCGCCCACGAATAGGGGATCAACCGAAAGATTGCCATTGATACCGGTTTGATCCCAAATTTCCCTGTAATTCCCATCTTTGTTGTTCCAGACAATATTATAAGCAAATTCCCACTTGGCCCAATCACCCTGATTCCAGATGCCGACACACGGGCAGATCCATTCCTTTCGCCAGCCGTTATTCGTGATAATATTATTGATTATCCTTCCCCGACAATCGGTCGACCAGGTGGCGAAACCGCAGTTGCCGTTATGATTGACGACATTATTGGCCGCATCCATATACGATTTGCCGGTTGCAATAATTCCCCAGCCTATATTTTCCATCACGCAGTTATTATGCGCCACGACCCAGGATGTACCAAAGGCACCGATTCCTTTCCAATAGCCGCTGATGATGTTACGGTAGGCAAGGCAGGTGGCATCCCAGGTGACACCGATTCCGACGCCGCGGCCGTCATTGATTAGACAGTCGGTGATAATCGCCCAGGCCCCACGATATAAGGCGACGCCATCCCAGCTATTATTGGCAATAGTACAATCCTCGACAATAATCTCGGCTCCTTCACGACCGATAATCCCGCCGATACCGATAGCAATCGAATCGACCCGGTGATTATTGTCAATAATGTTAAGGTCACGCATATGCACCTTTGAATTACGAACGACAACCGCAGCATCGGTCGCCCGCCCGTCCGGATCTCGTCTTCCACCGGTGATAGTCAAATTCTCCAGGTAGGAATTGGAAGAATTAACGAAAAAAAGCCCGTATCCGGCGCCGCTTTCGAGCACCGACTTTTTTTTATCAGAGCCGATCATATAAAGAGATTTATTTTTGACAACAAATCCGTAACTGGCTTGAGCATGCGTTTTATGCTCGGTGCAATTACCGCAGAGTGAATCGACAAAATCGACCGGGACGGCATAAAATGTCTTGGCCCCGATTATTAAAGTGTCACCGTCGGCTGCGTAATCGATCGACGCCTGCAGATTAGAGCCGCGCTCGACCTGCAGTGTTCGGGCCGATAAATTCGAAACTAATAACAGAAACCATGCCGACAGGATTAGCAGAACGATTACACTCCTGCCATAACAGGGATTTCGGTTAAATCCGGATTCCCTTTTTAAATCTGATTTTTTGCCTGCGTCGGACATCAGATTCGAAAGATAATGAATCGAATTATGCTTTCAAGGCTTATTTTTTATCGAGCAAGCCCAATTTGGCAAATCGATAAAATTCCCCCTCGCCATATTCGGCCAGGCGCTCTTTTAACTCCTCCATGGTAAACCACCGGCGATAGCTTATCGGCAGTGGCCGGGCGACATAAAGGGCGTGAGGCGGAGTTCCGCCCCATCCGGCCAGATATACCTTCTCGCCTTTTTCATTAGCAGCGACGTCAAAAATTATGGAGCAATGACCCGATGAATCGGCGTCATCTTTATTAAACTGAATATACAAATCGCCAGGCATAATTCCGTCTTCTTTTACCGATTCGAGATTTTTAATAAGGGTCTTATTTTCGTTCATGACCATGACAAATTCCAGAAAACGGTAAAATTCCTTGAGAGTATTTTCCTTTTTTTCACCCTTTTCATAAATAAGATTCATCCTGGGGTCTTTAAGATACTTGCCGTTAAGCCACTTATTATATGTGACGGTATCGCCGTTTCCCACGATAATCGGAGAATCATACAATGCGTCTCTGGCCTTAAGATATTCGAGGACGAGCTGTAACGGAATGTCGGCGTCCTTTTGATTTATCGTTCCCACTCCAAGGTCGATAACACCGTTTACCGAATCGGCACCCATCATAACCTGCCCATTCCACTTCGTAACCGGCGATCCTTTGGGCCTCATCGGAAGATTCGTAATCCAGGCCATAAATACGCTCATCCCGATGTTGGTAGATCGCTTATATCCGGAAGGTTCCCCGATTGCCATAATCAGCGTATTATTTGAATCATAATTTTCGGAAAACGGAAAAATATTTGACTTCGGTTTTTCCTCCTGCCCAAATAGATCGGAAAACATTATAATAACAAAAAACAGTCCGATAACGACCTTTTTCATATCACTTACTCCTTATCAAACGGGGTATCTTTCGGCTGGAAAGAATATTATATCTTCGCTGTCAATTCAATCTCTTTTTTTCTGCTCTGCCGAATCCAAATCGGCCTTCTTCAATGCCCGCGCATATTTGCTTTCGTTCTGAAACACAAGCGGTACGCCGACCTGCTCGAAAATGCCGTCAATTATTGCCATTACTGACTTATACTTCGATTTTTCCGAAAGTTCCGCCTCAAATTCGAAATCGACGGAATCATTGGAATATTCGGTTCGGTCGATAGCTATCTCAACGGCAATTCCATCAATTTCATGCCGGGCTATAGTCCTGTGGTTGATAAAAGACAATATCCTCTCAAGGTTTTTGTCCGGGCATATGTCTGTTATGATTTTCGCGATTGATGGCGGCAAAGCGGCAAGATTTATCCCTTTCGCGATAAACTTCCCGGCCTGATTTACATCGATATTTTCTTCAATCTCCGCTCTGATTGTCAGGCCGCCGTTCTCAGTTTTTCGAGGCCCTTTGGCGGTGATGGTCGATTTGCCCGCCTCTTTTCTAATCCGCAGCGCCCAGCCGGCATTGGATAAAGCACGCTTTTCGGTGTCGAAAAAATAATTCTCTTGTTTTACCGGGGAGATTTCCGGCGTTAAATAATTTATGATATTTCTATAATTTGCTTCGTTTGACAGATTGAGCTTTATCTCTATTTCATCCTGTTTCATAGCCGGCTATTTCTCAAAAGAAAAGCCGCTCTATGGGAACGGCTTTTCTGCAAAAATCAATTATTTAAAACGTTTCGGGGATTTAGCTTCCCACTCCACAACAATCGGGCTGGCAACGAACACTGAAGAATAGGTGCCGACAATAATACCGATAAGAAGCGCCAGAGAGAAATCATGCAGTACTTCTCCGCCGAAAAGGTACAAAGCTACCACCACAACCAGAGTAGAAAGCGAGGTCATAATCGTCCGCGATAAAACCTCATTTATCGATCGGTTGACTGTTCCGACAAACTCTGCTTTTTTGCGCGCTTTTTTCAGATTCTCGCGGATTCTGTCATACACCACGACCGTGTCGGTCAGCGAATATCCGGCCAGCGTCAGAAGTGCGGTAACGATAAGAAGTGTAATCTCCTTGTTTAACAGGAAGAATATTCCGAGGACAGCGAGAACATCATGAAACGTCGCGACTGTTGCAGCCACGCCGGAGCGGAAATCGAAACGCAAACCGATATATATAATCATACCGAGCACGGAAATCAATATCGCCCAACGAGCGCTTTTCTTCAAAGATTCACCCACGGCCGGGCCGATCGTATGCTCCGAATCTTCGTTAAAAGTATTTCCGGGAAATGCCCCGGATATAATATCCCTCAGTTTAATGACCGCCTTTTCATTTCCCGCCATTGTCTCCTTGACACGAATCATATACGAATTGGGGACATTATGGCGCTCCAATTTCTGTATCGATGCCTCCGGAAAACCGCCGCCGGTAACCGCATTACGCAGGTCGGCAACGTTGATTGGATTTTCGAAATTCCCCTGAAGCATCGTCCCCCCGGCAAAGTCGATTCCCATATTCGCCTTATTGAGCATAACCATGGCAAAAGCGAACAGACCGAGCAAAATCAGAAGGCCGGACACTAAAAATGCCTTTCTCCGATGCCCGATAAAGTTGATATTTGTCTCTTTTATTATCCTTAACATGAATTATCTCCTTTAGATGCTTAACGATTTATATCCTTTGCGTATGTCAAAAACAGTTTTGGTGATAACGACCGCGGTATAAAGCGAAATAGTAACACCCCAGAAAAGCGAGACGGCAAATCCTTTGATCGGCCCGGAACCGAAAACAAACAGGGCGCCGGCGGTGATTAATGTCGTGACGTGGCTGTCGACAATCGTCAGCAACGCCCGGTTGTAGCCGGCGTCGATCGATGCCCGCACGGTTTTACCGGTCCGCAATTCCTCGCGGATTCTTTCAAAAATCAGGATATTGGCGTCAAGGGAGATACCGATGGTCAGGATAATTCCGGCAATGCCGGGCATGGTCAGGGTAGCCCCGAGGCCGGCCATAACTGCCAGAAGGAAAAAGATATTAAAAATGACTGCGATGTCGGCAATCAAACCGGAAATTTTATAATAAACACCTATTAAAGTAAGGGCCAGCAGCAGACCCACGACCGCCGAGATGAGTCCTTTCCGGATCGAATCAGACCCGAGTGTCGGCCCGATAACGTTTTTCTCGATTATTTCTACCGGTGCCGGAAGCGCACCCGCTTTAAGAACGATTTCAAGATCCTTGGCATCCTCAATCGTGGCGCCGCTGCCCATTGTGATAGTTCCCGGCCCGCGGATTTTGGAGTTTATCATCGGCGCCGACTCGACTTTTCCGTCGATGACAATCGCCAGCGGTTTATCGATATTGGCGCCGGTCAGCCTGGCAAAAGTCGCCATCGGCTTGCCGGTTAAACGAAAATCGACCGTCGGCTCCTGAAACTGGCCCCGGCCGACTTTGATTCGTTCAAGATACTTGCCAAGAAACTGGACTTTTCTTTTCAAGATATATAGTATATATACATTCTGGGCCGACCTGACGTCCGAACGGGTCGACCAGGCAAACTGGACGTCTTCCGGAATTACACTCTGGACTTCCGGGCGAGCCAGCCACTTTTCGAGCGTTTTCCTATCCTTGGCAGCAACAACATAACCGGGCCACTTAATACCCGATTTCGGATTATATAAAAACTGCTCCATATATTGAGTAAACGGGTTTTCTTCACTGTCGAAAGATGTCTCATCGACCACCTCGCCTGTATCTTCACCCAGAAGATCAGAAAGGATATCGTTCCCGGCACTGTCTTCGGCCGGAGCCTCGGCCGATTCCGATTCGGACTTAGTCGTATCTCCGGCCAGCGAATCGACGCCCTCCCCCTCTTTGCGGATTTTCACCACGATCGAATCGATTTTCGCCAGAATCATCTGAGCGTTATCATACGATTCGAGCAATTTGAATTCCAATTGCGCCGTCTGACCTATAATATCTTCCGCCCGTTCGGCGTTAGTATAACCGGGAAGATCGACAATAATCCGGTCATCACCCTGTTTCTGGATGACCGGCTCGGTAACCCCGGTAAAATCAATACGGTTACGAATTACCTGGATAGCGCGATCGACAGCATCGGCCTGCGCCGATTTTTCGATTTCTTCTTTCTTGACCCGAAGAACAACATGAATACCACCCTTGAGATCAAGTCCCAGGCGCATTGCCTTCTGTTCCAACTGAAGAACGGACCCCGGTTGACGCTCCTCCATTTTGGCCTTTTCTTTCGCCGTCATAGTCCAGAGCTTAAGAGTATTCCAAAAACCGACAAAACCGAGGATGATTAGAAAACCGGTAATAATCAGTCGCCAGGTTTGATTTTTCATAAATTTATCCTTTGTCGCTAAAATTATAAAACAAATTAAAAATGTTTACAGAATTCAGAATACGATCGGATGTATAAACGGCGCCGTTAGCTTGTCCCGGACGGTTTAGCCCCCATCAAAGTAAACTCGATCGCTTTTTTCGAAGATATCGAGGCCGCCGTCGTCAAAATATGAACCGGCTCAGGGTCAAAATCCTGATATGTCCGCGATTCAATTATTTTCAGGTCGGGGCGGATATTATCGAAGTTCTGGGCGCTGACAACCGCCTGGATTATAAAAAATACTGATTTCTCGGATTCCGATGATTCGTTTTTTTTCATCGAGCCGTCATCATCCGGCAGCTTAAAAGTCGAAATATAGCAATGACCGGTTTTTGTCGTTTGAGAATCAGTATCAAATTCAGTCTTGGATACGGCGATACCGATAGAAACCGAACCGACAAAAATCAGAGATATCAATCCGGTCGCAATAACGGCGCTGCGAGCCAGTGTATTGATCAGTCTTTTTCTCATATAGTCCATAAAAAATTCTCTGCAATATATTTAAATTCGGTTGAATGTCAATGTAAATTTCCTCTTTATTCTTGACAAGTCCGACCGTTATAAATAGCTTAACATATTAATTTGATTAAAGTTATGAATACGAATCGGAATTCGTATAATTAGTAAATTTGTACTTTTTTTAAACAGCAAACTTTTTTGATAAGGATGGAATAAGATGTTTGTTAAATCGACCAAGATAATAATGAAGATCGGCCTGGTTGGCCTATTATTACTGGCGATCGGCTGTTCGTCAAATAAGACAATATCCGGTAAAAACGCTATAAAAAGAATAACGCTTGATAACGGGCTGCAGGTAATACTGAAAGAGAATCATGCTTCGCCGATGGCCACCAGTTTGATTTTTGTCAAGGCCGGCAGCAAATATGAAAACCGGTTTAATAATGGTGTCACCCATTTTCTGGAGCACCTGCTTTTTGACGGGACGGCCACTCAGACGCAGGAAGAAATCGAGGGCGGGGTCGAACGATTGGGCGGATATATCAATGCTTTCACCAATAAAGATTTCACCGCCTATCTGGTTCTGATGCCCAGAGATTATATTGACTATGGACTGGCGACCCAGGCGGACATGCTGTTTTATTCCGTATTCCCGGCGGAGCGTTTTGCCAAAGAACGTAAAATCGTAATTGAGGAAATAAAGCAGGGCGATGACCGCGAGGGTTCGGCGGCGGAAGCGTTCTTTGATGAGAAGGCCATGGCCGGGACGCCCTACACCAGACCGGTTATCGGTTTTGAACCGATTATCGCCAATATTCCCCGGGAAGCCATTATCGATTACTACAAACGCTTTTATGCACCCAACAATATGACCATCCTGATGATTGGTGATTTTGAATCGGATCAAATGGCCGAAACGGTCAAATCTATATTCGGGAAATTCCCCCGTGTGGAGTTACCGCCACCTCCGGAAATTAAGTACACACCGCTTGAAGAAAAAGAGGTTTACAAAACGACCGCCAACACGCAATCAACATATATCGATTATTCCATTGAAGCGCCGCAATTCAAAAATGCGGATTACTATGCCTTTACGCTCATCGAAGATTATCTGGGTGACAAAGAAAACTCGCCTCTGACAAAGGCTTTGATAGCAGGAAGTTCGCCGCTGGCAACATCGGTCTCGGTATATCTGGACACCAAGGAGGAATTCTCGAGGTTGAATATCGAAATAATTAGCGATAAAACCGAAATGATTGACTCCATCATCTCCGTTACCGACGGCGTTCTCGAATCATTATCGAAAAATCTCCCCTCGGAGGAACTTCTCAATGGATATAAGGTCAGCCGCCGCTGCCAGGAAATATATATGTCCGAAAAATTGCACTATTACGGATTCACGATTGCCCCGTTGATGGCGGTGACCGGATGGGATTTCTTCAAGACGCTTCCGGAACACATTGATTCCGTAACCGTCGCCGATGTTCAATCCGCCTGCCGGGAATACTTCGATAATGTATCATACATTGCCACGGCGGCGTACCCCGCCTCCGGTGAACGGATAACGGAGCAATACATTTCATCCGGTCCGACCGAGGAAGAAGTGCTGGATTATTATAAAAATAAAACTTTCGCGAAATTTAATCCGGATGCCGGTAAAAATTTCAAAATGCCGAAGACCGAGGCGATAGCTTCCGAGACTACCAGGCATTCATCGTATCTTAAGGAGATTTTCGACAACGGCCTGACCGTTATCGTAAAATCAAATCCCGACAGCCGTGTATTCGCTCTTAATGTAATCGGCAAAAATCGATCGGCTACGGAACCTCCCGGTTTGGACGGCATTACCGACTTCGTCAACCGGATGACTGAAAAGGGCACGACGTCGCGTGACGCCGAAACATTATCCCGCGAGTTATCGTCGATCGGGGCCAATGTGACGCTGTATGATAATCCCTGGATTCCATACGACGATCGCTACACGACACGGCAGTTTTCATTTATGAAGTTCGAGACCATCGATCAATTCACCGAAAAAGGTATCGAGCTTTTTTCGGATATGATCGCCAACCCGGCTTTTGATTCGACTGAAGTCGAAAAAGTGCGTTCCGCTATCTTCGGGCTTCTGGGACGAGAAAGCGCCTCGACGTACAAAATGGCCCGGAATAAATTTTACGCCAAGATGTTCGCGGGAACAGCCTATAGCCGCGTTATTGAGGGAACCTATCGCACCATTAGTTCAATCACTTTGGATGATTTGCACGAGCATCATCGAAGAATGTATTCTCCGGAAAACATGATTATAACAGTCGGCACAAATTATGAGCCGGAGAAAGTGATGACGATGCTAAAAGAATATCTGGGCAAAATTCCCGCGGCCGGATTCACACCGATAGAAGCCGCCGCACCAAACAAAATAGCCGGTGTTGAAATGGCTCACGCACCGATGGAAAAAGACCAGGTTTATATTTATCTTGGTAACCTTTTGCCCTCGGCTTCATCGCCTGATGCTCCGGAGATAAAAGTCGCCGTGGAAATACTATCGAACCGTCTCAAGGAGAATCTTAGGGAAAAACACGGATTGGCCTATTCGGTCGGTTCAGGCGCGGTGCTGGACAAAAATTTCGGGTGGCTGATTTGCAGCATGGGAACCGGCGTCGATAATTATGAAAAGGCAAAGGATGGAATCCTCGCCGAAATTGAAAGGATGAAAACCGAACCGCCCTCGACAGATGAACTTGAGGAAGCGATTAATTCCATCTGGGGCTCTTCATTGACTGCGAATCTCTCCAGGATAAATCAGGCTTATTATATGGGCGTCAATGAATATCTCGGTTTGGGTTACGACTATAATGATACCTTTATCGAGAAAATCCGGGCCGTCACCGCCGAGCAGGTGGTTGATATCGCCCGGAAATACTTCGACACTCAAGACTACGTCCTCGCCACCGCCGGGAATATCTGAAGAATATATTCAAAGTGTTCTGTCGGGTCCGGATTACGCCGGGGCATGACTTCGCCCCGGCAGATTTCTTTTTTAATACTCACCCCTGTTGGGCACGATACATATGAACTCAAAGTCCTCATCATAGGGATTCTTAAACTGGTGCCTGGCATTCGGAGGGACAAAGGCGAAATCTTTTTCCGACAATTCATGCACCGCACCATCAATTATCAACTGCCCCCGACCCGAAATTACATAATTGACATGCTCCCAGTCATGATTATGATGGGGTGTAAAACCGCCCGGTTTTATTTTAAACACCCTGAGCGTATAATTTTTCCAGCCTTCCGGCTTACCGATCGGTATCTTCTTGGTTACATCTTTCACACCATCCATTACGACCTTGATTTCATCGATTTCTTCATATTTCCTCACCGGCATATATGCCTCCTTATTGTTCTTTGCCAAAATTATACGGATGATACGGCGGTAATGAAAGAGAGCTTTTGGAAACGATAACTCTCAGCCGGAAGTGATTTATTCGATGGATAAATAAAAAACCTGACGGTTATGGTAAGCCGTCAGGCCGGTAAAACTGTTGGGATTTACTCAGCGTGACCCAACAATTTATGTTGAATCAGCGGCTAAGTATCAGCCACCTCACATTTGTCTGACTTCAAATGGACCACCTCCTTTCTTGTGTATTCTAAATATCGTCAAAATTCAAAATAACGCAAGTAAAAAATGGCCAATAATACATTACGGGTCCATATAGAGCCGGTTGAATATCTCAAAGGCAAGTAGAGAAGAAAGCGGGTAAAAACCGTATCCACCCTCCTTTTGCCACTTAAACAATGTCTCCAATTTCTTCATATTGTAATATCCGCGACTGGCTGTTCTGTCATCAAACAGGATTTCCTGGAAGTAGCCCGCTATTTTCTTATGAGAGCGGAATAATTGCTCGGGGTGAACGTAAGCTCTCATGTCATAAAACCTTAACCTGCCTTTGGATATCCTCTCGGCATAATATTTCGACTTTCTAATATATTCCTGAACCTTGATTCTATACTTCGATGGCTCGCTATACAGGTCGACTCCGGTTGCCTGATAGGGTATTGCCGCAAGAGTCGGGAACTTGACTTTGAAATATTCAGACATAAAGCCCCGCGAAAAATGTAACCTGGCCGGAAGTCTCATATAAAAATCAACCAATCGGTCATTGGCCAGGGCGAAATGATCATGCCAGACAAAACGGCTGCAATCAACCTGATTCATATACCGTCCGAGATTATTCTTTAAAAAAAAGACATCTCTTTGTTGATAAAATTTGTCGGATACTTCAAGGCAATTCCTGAATTCCTCATCAATTGAAGATAAGTAGTTTTCGGAGATTGCGGCCTTTAGATTCTGGTCGAAAAGACCATCTTTCAATTCACCTAAAAAGCCGCCGAGACTGCCTTTGATTCTTTCCAACTTTTTTTCATACGTAAGACCGTCAATCAAATCGTCGGGTGTAAAAAAGACTGAACCAAAATTGGTGGGGCCGCCAAAAATACCGTTCAAGAAAACGCTGGATTTTGGATTAAGGTCATATTGCCGGTTTATTCCCAGAAGAATAGCGGGGCTGGAATCGATCATCCCCTCGGTGAGAAAAACAAACTCCTCAATGTAGTCAATGAACCAATCCGGATTAACTTCGACAAATCGGTAATTCTTCAGGCGTAATTCTTGTGCTACTCGATGGGCGATTTTATGGTCCAGACAGTTCTTTCTCCCGTGAGTAAAAGTGTATGGTTGAAGACCGGCCCGGACCGTGTGGCCAATAATGAATCTCGAGTCAAGCCCGCCGGAAAGCGGAACAATCGTGTTTTCACCGTAGCCTTTCAGCTTTCTGATTATATCGATATAAATCGTATCGGCTTCTTCTATAAGTTCACCGACCGTTTGTTTCGATTCCTCACCGAATTGATAATCCCAGTATTTTTGAAATGTAATCCGGGCGTTTTTATAGATAATGTTATGACCGCCCCTCAGGATTTTCACGTCCTTGAAGAATGTTTTATTGCCAAGAAGGTAACCATAGTTAAAGTAGTCGGACGCACCTTTAAGATCTATCCCTTTAATAAACTTATCATACGCCAGGAAAGCCTTTATTTCGCTCGAGAACAGAAACAGGTCATCATCTTCGTAGTAATAAAGCTGGCGGTGTCCGAATCTATCATTACAGATCAGGCATTCGCGCCCCTTGATATCGACAACGGCAATATTAAACGAGCCGTCGATTTTTGTCGGAAGATTATCTTTGTGACGTTGATAAATTTCTATCAAACGAGAGGCTTTGTCGGCCGTGTCACGGCTCAGATTGGCATCAAGATTCTTCCAGCCATAAATATATCCGGAAAAAGCAGCGGCGTAGCCGCTCTTCTCCTGTATTGTAAATCGACTTTCACCCTCGACCGGCAAACCGATGTTACCAATCGCGAACCATTCTCCGGCATAAGACTGACTGACATAATTGTCATTATGCGATAACTTCTGGAGCATCGCCCGGATGAGGTCTTCATTGGCCTGTCTGTTTTTATTCTTTTTTAATATTACACCTAAAATACCCGGCACTGAAGACTCCTTGGAAAAAGAGAACGATCTATCATGAAACCGTAATCAGACCTCAGCATTTTATGAATCTTATACGTTTCAATTTGCCTGATTTTTGCCGGAAATATTGATGTCCGCCCGGTCAATATTTAAGACCGATTTTTATCCCGCCCCGGTATCCATCGACAACCGCTATCCATTTCCCTTCGGATATCATGTGCGCGTCAATCTGATGCATTCTGTCGCTATTCCATCCGGTTCCACTGGCCTCCAGTAAGGGTTTATCCGATAGCGCTTTTTCCTCATATTCGGTGGGGGACAAGGCTGTTATCTCAAAAGCTCTCACCGCTCCGCCATAAGTCGGACTGCAATCCATGCCGAATCTTATTATTCTATTATCATAGATTGCCACTCTTCCGGCCGGCCTGGCGATATGAGGATTTCCCACCACCACCGGGCTTTTGGGATGCTCGATCCATGGCCCTGCCGGGTCGTCGGCATAATAAAGCCAAAGAGTGTTACTGGCGGCGGAGGAGGCAAATAGCCAGCATTTTCCATTATAGTAAAAAAAGGAGGGATCGACATAGTTCTTATCAATTATCACTTTGACTTTTGACCATTCAATCGGGAAGGGTGTCGCCTTATATAATAGCACCGCGTTGGCTTCGCGGCTCTCTGGGATCATATAATAATCGTCTTTCCATTTGAATACACAGGGAAATGAAAGATGAAACGGCTCGTCCAGCACCACCTGTTGATAAGTCCAATCCAGACCATTTTTGCTCGTAGCCAGTCCAATATTTCCCTGATTGGTCCGAGCGTGTAAGATTTCAAAAAACATGTACCAGATACCATTCTCAAAGACCATAAAGGGATCCGCCAGGAAGCGAGCCGGCATATCGGTTACATCACTGGCCGTCAGGACGGGATTTCCGGGGTTTGCGGACGGAGAGATATCCAGAGGCGAGCTTCCCGTATATATTCCGATTGACCACTCCCCATAAGCAACGTACGGGATTTTGTTTATATCTCCATAGCGCAGGCCGATGAGTAATCCACCCGTAAATGTTATTGCCGAACAAATTATGATTAAAATAACCGCGACAAATATATATACCTTTTTCATCTTTCATACCATACTGCTAAAGGGTTGAGCAAGCCAGTCATGTTTACCTCTATCTGTATTTGAAACCTCGATTTTTTTATTGCTCGAGCTGTCAAAATTCCTTGTAGAGTATTATCGAAAACCGGGCATTTGTCAATACTAAAAGCTATCTTAAAAGAAGACTATAAAACGCGATTTTAGCCTTGCATCGCATAATTTATATATTTAAGATTATGCAATTATAATGGTTAAATATCTGACGGAATATGATTGAGTCAAACGAGGGTCTAATAATATGAATAAAAAGATGAAGGTCATTCTGATATTATCTCTAATCGGCAATCTCTTTATAATTTACGTTGCCTATAAGGCTTTAGGTTATCGCGCCAGTGTTAATTATTTTCTTGATAAGTACACAAATGTGGTTTCGGAATTTTCCGGCCGTCATGTGTATGAAGAAGATGATAATCGCCTTTCGGCCGATCGACAAATCGATAACAGAATCGTTTTTCTGGGCTCGCAAATAACACACGGATGGGATTTAAATAAATATTTTCCCAATTTTGAAACCATAAATCGCGGTATTTCGGGGCAGCGAATTTCCGGTTTTCTACTCAGATTTAAACCCGACGTTGTTGATTTAAAGCCCGGGGCGGTCATAATCGAGTTAAGTTCATATAATTTCCGGCCGGAAAGCAGTGTCCGGGAAATCGAGGATTATATTTCGAGCATGGCGGATATTGCCAGGATGCATGGAATAGAGCCGATATTGACCTCCGTAATCCCTGTCGGCAGAGATTTTAAAGCCGAATTGGAAGTACCTTATAATGTCCTGGATAGTCTCAGGGAATTCAATCGTTGGCTTCAGGAATATTGCCGCGACAATAATCTGAAATTCGTCGATTTTTATAGGATTGTAGCTGACAGTGAAGGATATTTCTCCAGTAAATTTATGGGGGGCCAGATTTTGTTGAACGAAGCCGGATACGATAAAATATCCGAGGCAACCCTGAAGGTGCTGAAAGAACTCAAAGAATAAGGCCGCCGTCGGCCCATCAATATTAAAGAATTAAAGATATCATCGGCAGGCAGATAGTCGATTACTCCGGTTGCAGTGATACCGATATCGTTGCAACGGAATGAACGTATAGATCGACCAGTTGTCCTCATTTCTTTGAGTCCTGGCGGACGGAATTTGGACTCCTCCCGATAACACTTTTTTCGCTTTTGAAAAGACTACTCAATCCCGCACCTGATGAGAAGAGACAGCCTTTAGCGTAATTTATTGTATTTCTGAAGATTGCGGATATGAATCCTTATGAATCCTCGGTCCAGGTCCCGGCACCATTATTTTTCGTATTGACGGATTCATCTTTTGATATATATTGTCAGATAGAATACTGCTTTTTTAAATTTTTAGTCAATTATGGGCTAACTCAATACTGACGGCAGACTTATTTGACCAAAACTCGCGATTTTTTGAAACAAAAGCGGGTTGGCCGACGTCATTAAAAATAACTACCGCCGTTGAAAAATATAGTTTTTAACTCCTTTACTGCATTGGAGAGCATCATGGGACTACCAAGAATGCAAATTCTGACTCTGGCTCTGCTGATATTAATATGCGGAGTCGCTCTCGGGGCCGATCAAAAGTACGTTCAGGCGCGGGTGAAGTTCGACTCGGTCGATCAAATGATGCAACTTCGGGGATTGCATCTTGACATTATGTACGCCGCTCCTTCCTTTTATGAGATCGTATCCGATCCCGAGGAGGTTGAAAGATTAAAAGATATGGGCTTCGAGGTCGAGATAATTCACGACGATATGGTTGCCTTTTATCGGTCGCGTTTTCCCGATTTAAAACAGACAGGTTATCTGACTTTATCTCAGATTAATGCCGAACTCAATTTTGATCATATTTTGTATCCGGATATTACCACCGAGCGGATCAGCATCGGGCAAACGCTTGAGGGGCGCGATATTTACGCTATTAAGATTTCCGATAATCCGAATGATGATGAGGATGAGCCGGAAGTATTTTATAACGCGTGTATCCACGCCCGTGAAGTTATTACGCCGCTGGTGCTGCTTCATTTCATAGAATACCTGCTGGAAAACTACGGTGTCGATCCGTATGTTACCAATCTGGTCAATGAGCGGGAACTGTGGTTCGTGCCGGTCGTCAATCCGGACGGCTACCAGTACAATGTGAGTTATAACTGGCCGGGCGGCATGTGGCGTAAGAACCGTCGCAATAACGGCGATGGTACGTTTGGAGTCGATCTTAATCGCAATTTCGATTATCAATGGGGGTATGATGATGAAGGTTCGTCGCCGTACGGTGGCGATGAAACTTATCGCGGCACCGCCCCGTTTTCCGAACCGGCGACGCAGGTCATTCGTGATTTTTGCATCGCCCATGAATTCGCTATATGTGTAAATTACCACTCCTGTTCGAATCTGCACCTATGGGCATACTCTTACAATGACAGTTATACGCCCGATGAAGATATTTTTTCGGCCCTGGGCGATTCCATGAATGTATTCGACGGGTATTATCCAAACATCGACGCCGTCGGTTATCCGGTGAACGGCGGTGCCGACGACTGGATGTATGGGGAGCAAATCACCAAAAATAAAATATTCGCTTTGACCACCGAGGTCGGCAATTATTACGCCGATGGTTTCTGGCCGGAAACACAGAGAATCCCCGAATTGGTCGAGGAAAACCTGCTGCCCAATCTGTTTATCGCCGAGGTGGCCGGTCATGTCGAGCAGGTACTTCCGCCGGATGCACCCCTTCTTACGGTTCCGGATTCGGCCGACGCCAAGGGAAGTTTCGAAATTAACTGGTCGTGCGATGATCCTCGAAATCCACCGGTTTATTATGAAGTGGTCGAAATGACCGATTATAATACTTTAACGGATCCGTGCAATAATTTCAACAACTGGGACAAACGGCTGTATGAGTTATCATCAGGTAGTTTTTACTCCGGAGGCGACAATTTCGATTGGCGCTATATCCAGACGATATTGCCGTATTACGTTTTGCCCAACGATTCGTTGAGGTTTTCGACTAATTATGCACTCAGCGAACCGCTTGATTATGCCTATATCCAGATTTCGACCGATGGTGAGAACTTCGTCAATCTTGAAGGCAATATCACCACCAATGAAGACCCCTACGGGATAAATCTGGGTAACGGCATAACCGGTTACTCGGGCGGATGGATTGATGCGCGCTTTGATTTGTCGGATTATGTCGGGCAGTCGGTTTATTTCAGGTTCTCTTACAAAGTATTTCAGATGGCCTGGGTCTGGGACGGTATTTATTTCGACAATATTTACCCGACACACGGATTCGAAAACTTCAATGTAATCTCATCGACAATTACCGATACGTCATATGTTTTTACCGACAAACCGGAAGGACTTTATTTCTATAAAGTGAGGGCGCAGGATGCCGACGGGCAGTGGGGTGATTATTCCGAAATAAAGGCGGTCGTTGTCGGCAATCCGACGATTTGTTCCGATCCTGATGGCGACGGTTACGGCGTCCCCGGATTTCCTTACAGCAACTGTCCGGATGACAATTGTCCGTATGCTTATAATCCTGATCAGGAAGATCTCGATGGTGATGGGACCGGTGACGCCTGCGATGCCTGCACCGACTCCGATAATGACGGATACGGTGATCCCGGTTTCGCGGCCAATGTATGCGATGAGGATAACTGTCCCAATGATTACAACCCGGATCAGGCCGATCCCGACGGGGACAATATCGGTTCCGTGTGTGATAATTGCCCCGATGCCTACAATCCGCAGCAAACCGATACCGACGGTGACAATCTGGGCGATGCCTGCGATTTTCTCTGTGGCGATCCCAACGGCGACTGGACGATTAACATTTTTGACGTGACTTATCTGATTGGATTTCTGTATTTGGAAGGCCCGCCGCCGGTAGATATGAATAGCTGTGATGTCAATGGGGACACTAATGTTAACATTTTTGATATTGTTTATATAATCAATTATCTATATCTGGACGGTCCGGATCCGGCCTGCCCATGATATTTAGATTACCCTTGTTGTATTTTTAGCTCCTTAACGGGTCGGTCAAACTGGCCGACCCGTTTTTTTGTTTCGATTATCTACTTTGTTTATTGCAATTCTCGGAAATTTTGTCGCAAAAAGTTGGTGAATCCAAGTCGCGACCGGTGGTTCTTCAGCCAACCGCGGCGGGTTTATGAATCCGCCGAGCACATTAGAGCGACATTACCATCATAGAAAATAAACGTCAGTACTTTCGAGCAGAAGTATAAAATCAGACCGCATCCGGTTTAAAAGAATCTACAAATCGATCGAATCGGAAATTTATTTAGTAATTTTGTATATTTGGGGAACCGCCGGGATTATTAAATGTTATCAGTAATAATAATTATTATTGATTTGATAATATTATGGAAATAACGAAAACAAGAAGAAATTCACGCCAGCGACAGGTAATTTTGGAAGAGCTGCGGAAGCATAAATCGCATCCGACTGCGACCTCGCTTTATAGAATAGTCCGCAAGCGGTTGCCGAGAATCAGCCTGGGGACCATATACAGGAATCTGGAGGTTCTTTCAAGAGAAAGAGTTATAAATAAACTGGGGCCCGGCGGTTCCGAGGCTCGCTTCGACGGTGATATCGATAGGCATTATCATATTCGATGTAATCAATGCGGAAAAATCGATGATCTATATGATTTTTCACTCAATAGAATGAATAAAAAACCGGAAAAACTTAACGGTTATCTGGTTTTAGGGCATCATTTCGAATTCGTCGGAATATGTCCCGATTGTCAAAAAAATAAACGAAGTAATATTAAAACAACAAAGTACAAAAACCGGAGGTAAGGCGAATGACTACAAAAAAGATTCAGGAAAAGATTATTGACAACATGCGACGCTGGCAGAAAATCGAGGATGCCGGGGTGGCGTCAACCGGAAATGTAATTGAAAAAACGAACAATCCTATTGTCAGGCTGATCATGGAAGTTATCCAGCGGGATTCACAGATGCATCATCGCGTTCAGGATATCATTGCCAGAAGCCTGGAGTCGGATACAATTGCACTCACTCCCGATGAATTGGCTGATGTTTGGGATTTGATTGAAAAGCACATAAAGCTCGAGGAAAAGTCGGTCGAACTGGCCAATGAAGCTATTGAGTCGCTGAAAGGCAGAAAAATGGTGGTCCAGGAATATCTGCTTAACTATCTGTTGCTCGACGAAAACAAGCATAATAAAATTCTGGAAACTCTGGGGACAATTCAGAAAGGAATGTATCCCTACGGGTAATTAAAGAAAAATTCACAAAACTATATAGGATTAAATAGTATAATAATAAAATAGGAGGAGTAAAAATGTCATTTTTGGTCACCAAGGAGGCTCCCGATTTCACTGCCGAGGCGGTGATGCCGGATAATTCATTCGACGATCTAAGACTGTCATCGTATCGGGGTAAATACGTAATTCTGTTTTTCTACCCCTTGGATTTTACGTTTGTTTGTCCGTCGGAAATCATCGCTTTTAATAAGGCGCTGGATAAATTCAAGGCCAAAAATACCGAGATTATCGGGGTTTCGGTCGATTCCAAATATACCCATCTGGCGTGGAAAAAAACCGCTCCCAAAGATGGGGGTATCGGGGCTATAAATTACCCGCTGGTGGCAGATTTGAACAAGGAAATTTCGCGCAAGTATGGCGTTTTATTTAATGATTCGAAGGCCCTGCGAGGGCTCTTTTTGATTGACAGATCGGGTATTATTCGTCATGCTGTTGTAAACGATGAACCTTTGGGGCGAAGCGTTAGCGAAGCTCTGCGGATGCTTGATGCACTGCGATTCACTGAGGAAAATGGAGTGGTTTGCCCGGCAGACTGGCACGAGGGCGAGGACGGTATGGAAGAGACGCCGGACAGCGTGGCCAGGTACTTGGCGAAACATGTGTAATTAATTATATCGGTGACGCAAAAAGAGCGCGTCAGTACTTTGGAAGGAGATAGAAAAATGGTTGAAAGAAATAATATTGTCAAAGCACAGGGGAATCCTTTGACTTTAATAGGCAATGAGGTCAAAATTGGAGATAAGGCTCCCGATTTTACGGTGCTGAATGGTGAGTTAAAACCGGTAAAGCTAACGGACTTTAAAGGTAAAACGATCGTAATTGCGTCGGTTACGTCGCTTGATACATCGACTTGTGATCTGGAAACGAAGCGTTTTAATAAAGAAGCGGCTAATCTGGGTGATGATGTTGTCATACTCACAATCAGTATGGATTTGCCGTTTGCTCAGGGGAGATGGTGTGGTGCGGCCGGTGTTGAGAATGTCAAAGTATATTCCGACTATCGCGACGCATCATTCGGCAATGCTTACGGGGTGTTAATAAAGGAACTGCGGCTTCTGGCACGTGTCGTGTTCATAGTCGGCAAGGACGGAACGGTCAAATATATTCAGTATGCCGAGGAGAATTCCAAGGAACCGAATTACGATGATGTCCTGAAAGCACTCAGGGAAGTTATCGGCTAATGGCCGGTACGAATGACGATGAAGTACCGAACTGAAAAAGATACACTGGGCGAGGTACAGGTCCCGCAGGAGGCTTACTATGGAGCCCAGACACAACGCGCGGTGGAGAACTTTAAGGTTAGTACACTGAAGCTGCAGCCGTCATTCGTACGCGCTCAGGCCATAATCAAACGAGCGGCGGCAGTGGCCAATATGGCCTCCGGAAGGCTGGATAAAACTATCGGTCAGGCGCTGATAACGGCGGCCGATGAAATTATTAGTGGGAAATTCGCCGATCAATTCGTGGTCGATGCATTCCAGGCCGGGGCCGGAACTTCGCAAAATATGAATGTCAACGAAGTCCTGGCCAATCGCGCCATCGAGATATTGGGTGGGCAAAAGGGCGACTATAAAAAGGTCCATCCCAACGATCATGCCAACATGAGCCAGTCGACGAACGATACGATTCACGTTGCCATACATATTTCTTCATATACGGAAACAAAGGAAAGATTACTGCCTGTTGTTGAGGAACTCGAAAGGCAATTAAATAAAAAGGCCGAAGAGTTTGAAAAAATATTTAAATCGGGTCGGACACATCTTCAGGATGCGGTCCCGATCAGCCTGGGACAGGAATTCGGCGCTTATGCCGCGATGATGAGAAGCGGTCGGCGGCGGATTGAAACGGCGGCTGACGCTCTTCTGGAAATATGTATCGGAGGTACGGCGGTCGGCACCGGTATGAACACCGACCCGAAATATATTAAGAATACCATCGCAGAAATCAATAAACTTACCGGCTATAAATTCCGAACCGCTTCCAATATGTTCGAGGCGATGCAAAACCTCGATGCTATCGTTGAAATAGCGGGCGCCTTGCGAGTTTTAATTACCAGCCTGATAAAAATCGCCGATGATTTCCGGCTGCTCAGTTCCGGTCCGCAAACCGGCCTGGGAGAGATTAAGCTTCCGGCGGTGCAGCCCGGCTCATCGATTATGCCCGGAAAAGTAAATCCGGTACTGGCGGAAATGCTTAATATGGTTTGTTTTCACGCTCTGGGCTGTGATTTGACGATTACCCGTGCCGCTCAGGCAGGTCAACTGGAGCTGAATGTGATGATGCCGATTGTGGCCTACAACCTGCTGCACGAAATAGAAATATTGACTGGCGGAATTAATAGTTTTACCGAAAAATGTGTCGTCGATCTTATCGCCGATGAAGAAAAGTGCCGATTTTATGCCGAAAGAAGTCCCGCTCTGGCCACCGCTCTGAGCCCGTATATCGGGTACGAAAAAGCAGCGGAGTTGGCTAAAGAAGCACTCGCAAAGAACATCTCAGTCAAAGAAATGGCCATATCTAAAAAGATTATGGATATTGACAAACTCCGGGAAATTTTGGAAATTGGAAAGATGATAAAAAATCCAATGGATAACAAAGAAGGGTAAGAACAGTTTTTGGAAAGAATTGTATCAATTTCCAGGAGGATATGGTAATGACGGAAAGGCTTCAAGTCTATAAGTGCGAGGTCTGCGGCAATATCGTGGAAATGATCCACGCCGGCGTCGGGACGCTGGTTTGCTGCGGCCAGAACATGAGGCTTCAGAAAGAGGGTGAAACCGATGCCGCGACCGAAAAGCATGTCCCGGTAATCGAAAAAGCCGACGGCGGAATAAAGGTCACAGTCGGTTCGGTGGCGCATCCGATGCAGGATGAGCATTTTATCGAATGGATTGAAGTGATTGCTGACGGCAAGGCTTATCGGCAATTTCTCAATCCGGGCGAAAAGCCGGAAGCGTTTTTCACCGTCGACGGCAGTCAGTTTACTGCGCGCGAGTATTGCAATGTACATGGTTTGTGGAAAACAAAATAAAGCTCAGTCAAGATAGGAGACAAAAATGAAATTCGACTCAGTCGACGCGATTCTGGATTTTGCGATTACCAAAGAGGAAGATGCGGCTCAATTCTATACCGACCTGGCCGGAAAGATGAAACAGGCTCACATGAAAGACTTATTCGAGCAGTTTGCGCTCGAGGAAAAAAGTCATAAAGCAAAATTGCAGAAGGTCAAAGAAGGCAAGCTGTTGTTGTCGGCCAAACAGAAGGTAATGGACTTGAAAGTCGTTGAATTTCTTGACGATACGCGTTTTGAAGAGGGTGAGTTCGACTTCCAGAGCGCTCTTCTGGCGGCGATGAACGCCGAGAAAGCATCTTTTAAGCTGTATACCGATCTGGCTAAAGCGACCGATAAGCCGGAGCTGAAAGAAACTTTTCAGGCGCTGGCGCAGGAGGAGGCCAAGCACAAACTGATGTTTGAAATCGAATACGACGAGAAAATCTACGCCGAGAATTAAAGGCACAATAATATCCGGAGATGCATGAATGGATAAAAATCAAAAGGCTATCACCGATGGTTTGATGAAAGCGATCAAGGCGGAAAGGTACGGTCACAGTTTTTATCTCATGGCCGCCAACAGTACTGAGGATACCAAGGGAAAAGAAGTATTCCAGACGCTAGCGCACGAGGAACTCAATCACATGCAGTTTTTGCGGAAGCAGTACTACGCGATTATGGAAACCGGCAAACCGGATGAATCGATAGAAATTGGCCCTCAGGCCGACCTGTCCGGTATGTCACCGATATTTTCCGACAGATTAAAATCACGGATTAAGGATGCCAACTTTGAAATGACTTCGCTTGCGATCGGTCTTCAACTTGAACAGGATTCGATGGACTTTTACCATTCGCAGTCCGAAGCGGCCGGTGATCCGGTAATCAAAGAATTTTATGCCCGACTGGCCGAATGGGAGTCGGGGCATTATCATGCATTGTTAAAACAACAGGAGGAATTGAAGGAAGACTTCTGGTCTTCCGGTGGTTTCGCTCCATTTTAATCCAGGATTATTTGCAGAAAGGATGAAATAGATGATTAACTCAAAAATGCAAAATGCTTTCAACGATCAGATCGCGGCGGAGTTTTATTCGGCGCATTTGTATTTGTCAATGGCATCATATCTGGAATCAATCGATTTACCCGGTTTTGCCAACTGGATGCGGGTTCAATATCAGGAAGAAGTTACCCATGGTATGAAATTATTCGAATATATTATCGAGCGTGATGGCCGGGCGTTGGTTAAACCGTTTGACGGGCCACCCTCCGAATGGAAGTCGCCTTTGGATGTATTCGAATCGTCTTACAAGCATGAGCAAAAAGTAACCGGTCTGATTAATAATCTGATGGAGATCGCGCAGTCTGAAAAAGATCATGCCGCGCAGATATTTTTACAATGGTTTGTCAATGAACAGGTAGAGGAAGAAGCCTCAGCGAAAACGATTATCCAGCAGCTAAAATTGTTAGGAGATTCCAAAGCGGGATTGTTCCAGATTGATCGTGAGCTTGGCCAGCGGGTTTTTACTCCCCCAACGACCACAGCCGAATGAAACCTGACCGGGATTGTTCGGAGATAAAAATCAGTTCGATGAGCAGCCAGAGCCGCAAAGCCGAGGTGAAAAAGTTATTGGAACGTCGCGATTTCGACGCGGTGGAAAAATGGGCCGGCGAGGTTCGAAATCCCTTCAGGATTTTGCTTTCTCTCACATATGAGGTTGAGGGGCTTCTTCGATGGCGGACAATCGAGGCGACCGGGAAAGTCGCCAAAGCTCGCGCCGCGATTAATATTGAGAAGGTCCGCGACTTCGTGCGACGGCTTTTGTGGCTTATGAATGATGAATCGGGCGGGCTGGCATGGTTTGCTCCGGAAATGATTGGCGAGATTCTTGTCAATGTTCCCGTTCTTATCGAAAGTACAGCCGATATATTGCCGTCTTTTATAAAAGAAGAACCATTCGAACGGGGAACGCACCTGGCGATTTATCGGATCGCTTCGGTTGATGCCCGTCCTTTTTTGAAATCCGCCCCGGAAATCAGCGAATCCCTGTTCAATTCCGATCCGACGATTCGCTGCTATGCGGCCTTGATTTTGGCGGCTATCGGCGCTAAACAGTACCGCGAGTCAATGAAAAAGCTGCTTGATGACCGGACGAAAGTTATTCTTTACGATTTCGACGGCGGAAATCTCTGGGAAACCACTGTTTCCGATATTGCCCGAAAGGCAATAGAGCAGATCGATTCGTCAAGCGAGGCGGCGTAAAAAATAAATGTAAGAGTGAACGAGTTTTTATTGCAATTGAAGGTGATATTATTGGAGAAATTCAGGAGGAAATAATGAATATTTTTGAATTCGCCATGAAGATGGAAGAGGACGGTCGTGCGTACTATCTGAAACATGCTGAAAAAACCGATTTGCCGGAATTGAAAAAGGTTCTGACGGAACTTGCCGATGATGAGTTGAAACATTATAAAATTTTCAAGGCTCTGAATGATAAAGAAAAGGCGGTATATCGCGAAGAGGAAAAGACGACGATTTTATCGACGACCAAAAATGTCTTTGAAGCTTTAAAAGCCGACGGTAAAGAGCATGTTTTCGGCGGTGAAGTCAGAAGCATCTGGGAAACGGCAATGGATATTGAAATTAAATCGGAGAAACTCTATCGCAAGAATGCGAATGAACTGGATGATGCCGATCAGAAAGAAATTTTTAATAAAATAGCCGATGAAGAACGACGTCATCAATTGGTCATCGGAAATGTCATGCAGTTTCTGGATCGGCCGACCCAGTGGCTTGAGAATGCGGAGTGGCATCATCTTGAAGACTATTAAAGAGCGGCGACAGTGAAGGGCGGATGATGGCCGGAAAGTTCAACGCGATTGTCAGTCAGAGAATCGAAATTGCGCCCCACCTGATAAAATTGCGTGTTATTCCCGATGGCTGGGAACTGCCCGAATTCGTACCGGGTCAGTATGCCGCCCTGGGATTGCCCGGTGATGTGCCCCGATGCCAATCGTCACTTCCCGAGGAAACGCCGACCCCTCCCGACAAATTCATTATGAGGGCGTATTCGATAGCCTCGTCGTCCGTATCCCGCGAATTTATCGAGTTTTATATCGCCCTCGTTCATACCGGGGCCTTAACGCCGAGATTATTCGCATTATCTGCCGGAGATAAACTCTGGATGTCGCCGAAATTTAAAGGAATGTTTACCATGTCGCAAGTTCCCAACGAATTCAATATCGTGCTGATTGCGACAGGGACAGGTGTGGCGCCGTATATGAGTATGATCCGTACCGAGGTAACCGAGGGAGTGCGGCATCGATTTGCCGTTATTCATGGAGCATATCATTCCATAGATCTGGGTTATCATTCCGAGCTTGTGACGCTTGATTCGGTAAGTAAAAACTTTACCTATATACCGATTTTGAGTCATGCCCACGAAGAGAAAATTCCCTGGCATGGTCAGGAAGGATTCGTGCAGAAAATTTGGACACACGGTATCCTGGTTAAAAAATGGGGTATCGTTCCGAAACCCAAAGACACGCATGTTTTCTTATGCGGCAATCCGTATATGATTGAAGCCATGACCGCTATTCTTGAAAAGGAGGGTTTCAAATTACACAGTCGAAAAAATCCGGGGCAGATTCATACCGAAGAGTATATTGTCAAAATGTAAGAGACCGAGGCTGATTTCGAGTATCGAAATTTGTTGGGATAATGAATAGAAAATGATTGAGTGGTTTACGAATTTGAATCCGATTGTTCAGGCTCTGATTGCAACCTGCTTTACATGGTTTATGACCATCTCCGGTGCTGCGGTTGTCTTTGCCAGAAGAAATATGGGCCAAAAGGCCCTCGTGGGCATGCTCGGTTTTGCGGCCGGAGCAATGATTTTTGTCGTAATCGAAGAATTGGTTCCGGAATCACAGACGAAAGGCCATTCTCATGAGGCGACCCCGGGGGCGGTTTTGGGATTCGCGGCCATGATGATGCTCGACGTGGCGTTGGGATAATTAATGTTGAATTATTGAAGGGGACATTAAATGAATTTAGATCCGGTAATGTTATCGCGCATTCAGTTTGCGTTGACTATTGGGTATCATTTTATTTTTCCGCCCATCACTATCGGCCTGGCCTGGCTGTTGGTTATCGTCGAAGGATTGGGTTGGCGACGCGAGGATGATATGTACATCAGGATGGGCAAATTTTTCGGCAAATTGCTCGCCATAACATTTGCCATGGGTGTAGCCACCGGCGTCGTCATGGAATTCCAGTTCGGAACCAATTGGGCCGAATATTCGAAATTCGTCGGCGATATTTTCGGGGCCCCTCTGGCGGCCGAGGGAATTTTCGCTTTTTTTATGGAATCGACTTTTCTCGGGATGTATCTGTTCGGACGGGACAGGCTGCCCAAAGGGGTGCATTGGTTTTCTATTCTGATGGTGGCTGTCGGGGCGACGATATCCGCTTTCTGGATTCTGGTCGCCAATTCCTGGCAGCAGACACCGACCGGATATATAATTCAAAACGGCCGTGCGGAGTTGACCAGTTTCTATGAGGCGGTGTTCAATCCCTCAACGGTTATTCGCTTTTTCCATACTTTTAATGCGTCCCTGATTACCGGTGCCTTTTTTATGTCCGGTATCGCGGCATATTTGTTACTTAAAAGAAAATCAATCGATATCGGCAAAAGCGCTTTGAAATTGTCGATTATTTTCGGTTTGATAGTGTCCGTGTTAGAGCTATTTCCCTTCGGGCACGAGCATGTTATTCAGGTGGCGCGAACGCAACCGGAGAAAATGGCGACGATTGAAGGTCTTGTCGAAGGCCAGGAAAGGGCACCCATGATTCTATTCGCTATACCTACCGAAGACCCCCGCGATTTACATTATAAAATAGAAATCCCGGGTGTGACAAGCTGGCTGGCGACCGGTAATATGAATGCCTATGTTCAGGGATTCAATGATTTTCCGGCCGATGAATTGCCGCCGTTTTTCCTGACATTTGTATCGTTTCACAATATGGTTATCCTGGGCCTGTTATTTATTGCGGTTACTTTTGTTGGTGTATTTTTCTTAATCCGGAGAAAATTATATGATTCGAAATGGTTTTTAAGAATTCTTATCGTATTTATTCCCCTACCAATCGCCGCCTGTCAACTGGGATGGGTTGCCGCCGAAGTGGGGCGGCAGCCATGGGTCGTTTATAAATTGCTTAAGACGGCCGATGCCGCATCGATGACAGTCTCTTCGGGCGAGATTATGTTTTCGATTATTCTTTTCGTTTTGATATATTTGTTTCTAGGTGTTCTTTACCTTTATATTATGGTAAGGGAAGTCAAACATGGCCCCGAAGAAGCCATAACAGAGGGGGCGGCGATATGATAGATATAAATACAATCTGGTTTATATTAATCGGTGTTTTGATTATCGGTTATGCCATTCTGGATGGTTTCGATCTGGGCGTTGGCGTTCATAGTCTGTTTGTCCGCGCCAACAATGAGAAACGAATGCACATGAATGCTATCGGTCCGGTCTGGGACGGCAATGAAGTCTGGCTACTTACCGTCGGGGGTGCATTGTTTGCGGCCTTTCCAATCGTTTACGCAACCGTCTTTAGCGGTTTTTATCTGGCTCTGATGCTGGTTCTGTTTGCCCTGATTTTTCGCGCCGTCTCGCTGGAGTTTCGAAATAAAGTAAACTCCGATAGCTGGCGAAGATTCTGGGATTGGTCGTTCGGTCTGGGAAGTTTGCTGCCGTCAATCCTGTTCGGCGTGGCTGTCGGTAATATCTTGAGAGGCCTACCGATAGACGGGAACGGCATGTATACCGGAATCTTTTTGGAGCTTCTAAATCCATATTCGATTCTTATCGGTCTTTTGAGCCTGGCGCTTTTTACCATGCATGGTGCGATTTACCTGACCATTAAAACCGAAGAAGAACTGCATAAAAAATTAGTGCACCGGGCTTATCGGTTTTGGATGAGTGTGGTAGTACTTTATTTTCTGGCCACCATATACACTTTTTTCGAGGCCGGATATCTTTTCGAAAACCTGCTCGGCAATCCTCTATTCTGGATTTTGTTCTTATTATTGCTGTTCGGAATCGTCTATATACCTTTAAGTCTGAAGTCGGCGAAGTTCTTTCGCGCCTTTCTGGCTTCATCGCTGACGATACTATCTATTATCGGCTTGGCGGCAGTCAGCATCTTCCCGAAAATAGTGCCCTCGAATATCGATCCGGCCAACAGCCTGACCATATATAATGCATCGTCAACTCCGAAAACACTGACAGTTATGCTGGTAATCGCATTAATCGGCATGCCGATTGTAATCGGATATACCGTATATATATATAAAGTATTCAAGGGTAAAACGATATTAACCGGGGAAAGTTATTAATATCGGTTAATGTCGTTCGATCCGGTTAATTATTAATCGAAAGGAGCAGCATGTATCCCGAATTGGCAGGGAAGCACGCATTGGTAACCGGGGCGGCGCGCGGATTCGGGAGGGCTATTGCACTTAATCTGGCCAGATGCGGCGTAAAAGTAATCGTCAATTATCGACGCAGCCAGAGCGATGCACAGAATGTCGTTGACGAAATAAAAAATTTAGGCGGCGAGGCTATCGCACTGAGGGCCGATGTCGGTAAAGAATCAAGCCTTGAAAAATTATTCGGTACGATTAAAAGCGAGTGGGGGCGTCTCGATATGGTCGTGGCCAACGCCGCTTTCGGCGTGCCCGGAAATCTGATGAATGCCACCTCCAGGCACTGGGAGATTACCATGTCCGCTTCGGCGCGGTCGCTGCTTGATATGGCTCGTTTTGCGGTTCCCTTGATGAGCAATTGTTACGGTCGGATTATCAGTATAACCAGTGACGGTGGCCAGAAAGTAATTCCCGGATACGGCGTGGTAAGCGCCGCCAAGGCGGCGCTGGAGTCATTAACCCGTGGGCTGGCTTATGAACTGGCGCCCCGCGGAATACTTGTCAATGGCGTCCTGGCCGGATTGGCCGATACCAAATCGTCTCGTTCGATTCCCGGAGCGGAGGAAGTAATCGAACATGCCAGACATCATACTCCGCTGGGAAGAATAGTCGAGCCGGAGGATATTGCGCGCGTCGTGACATTTCTGGCTTCGGAGGAAGCCGGTATGATTTGCGGGCAGTTTATCGTTGTCGACGGCGGTCGGTCGATAATGAGTTGATTTCTCTACCAGATACCCAGCATATCCTTGATTTCATCGGTGGCCATCGTTGCGGGATCCCACGGCGGCTCCCACACCAGTTCAACGTGCACATCATTGACGCCGTCAATCGCTCTGGCGTAATCTTCGACAACAGACATCAATTGATCGCCTATCGGGCAGGCCGGTGAAGACAGCGTCATTTTGATATTGACGTTATTTCCCTCGGTTATCTCGATGTCATATATCAGACCCATATCGACGAGACTCATCCCGAGGTCCGGATCTTCAATCGGCCGCAGATAATCTCTGATAAATTCTTCCGTTAACTCCATGTCAGTTACCTTTCAAACTTGCCAGCTGCGCTCTGAGTTCTTCGGGCGAATCAGCCGGCAGATTGCAGGCAAAGTTCTTACAAATATACGCGGTCGTTTTGCCGTTTGATTGTCTGCTCTCCAGCAAATTAATTTTCTCCTCACCGCGCTTGGAGACGACAATAATTCCGTTGGGGCAGTAAGATTTATAAATCTCCCCGAGGAAACGACCGCGTTCTTTTTCGCCCACCAGGACTATTTCAATTTTATCGGAAATCAGGTAATCAAAAGCCGACACAGCCGAAATCATCCCATGCGGCATCCGGTTTATTGTGGGCCATAAGGCCGCTAATAATTGCTCAGCCTGTTTTAACAGATTTCTGTCGCCGGTTAGATCAGCCAGTTTTATAAGAGAATGAATCAAAATCGACCCCGGCGCCGGCAGCGAACCGTCGGTTATGTCTTTGGGGCGGATAAAGTGGTCTTTTTGATCGGCGGGGGATAGGTAAAGATTCCCGGAATCATCGGAAAATAACGCATTGGCACTGTTGGCCAGTCTTTTGGCGAGACTAATCCATTCATAATCATAGACGATTTCGTACAAATCGAGTAATCCCTGAATAAAATAGGCATAGTCCTCAAGAAATTGTCCCCCGGAAACTTTCCTCGATCGGTATGAGTGAAATAATTTATCATTCCTGATTAATTCGCCCCTGATAAATTCGGCCGCTCGCAATGCCGCCGAACGATATTTTTCATCATTCGTGATTTGGAAACCTTTGGCAAGTCCTGAAATCGCCAGACCGTTCCATGAGGAGAGGACTTTATCATCCGTCAAAGGCCGGATTCGTTTCTGACGTTCATTGAATATCAGCTGTTTCTGCCCGTTTATAATTTTCTCAAATGAATCGATATCAAACCCCGATGTTTCTCGATAGTGATCCGAATCTCTATTTATATTGGGTATGTTGGTCTGATGTTCGAAATTTCCATTATCGGTGATATTATAAAAGCGACAAAAGCGGGCCGCATCTTTGCCGAGCAATCTTTCGATATCTGCTTTCTTCCAGACATAATATTTGCCCTCTTCACCGTCACTGTCGGCATCCAGCGACGAGTAAAATCCGCCATTATTATCCTGCATTTCGCGAATCATAAAATCGAGCGTTTCTTTCACGATATTCCTGTAAAATTCGTTGTGCGTGAGTTTGTAAGCGTCGCTGTATGTGACAGCCAGCAGGGCGTTATCATACAGCATCTTCTCGAAATGCGGCACCAACCAGACGGCATCGACGGAGTAGCGATGAAAGCCGCCGCCGATCTGATCATAGATGCCGCCACGCGCCATTGTTTGCAGCGTATGCTCGACTGCATTCAGCAAGTTCTTATCGCTGTTTGATGCGTATATTTTCATCATGAATGATAATTCGGTTGGATGCGGGAATTTTGGTGCGGAACCGAATCCCCCATGGATGGCATCATAGTTTTTCATCAATTGAGCAACGGCAGAATCGATAATGGTCGTATTGATATTCCCGGTTGTTTCGTCGGATGAATACGACGACTTTAAAGCATCGGTCAGAGATTGCGCATAATCTTCGATATTTTGACGATTATTTTTATACTCGGTTGCTATTTGCATAATCAATCGTTTGAATCCGGGCCGACCGTACATATCATCAGAAGGGAAATAAGTTCCGGCGAAAAAAGGTTTCAAATCAGGTGTTAAGAAAACGCTCATCGGCCAGCCGCCGGAACCGTTGATGGCCATCGTGACCGTCATATATATTTGATCCAGGTCCGGGCGCTGTTCACGATCGACCTTAATCGATACGAAATGCTCGTTTAATATGGCCGCGATTTCCTTGTTTTCGAATGATTCTTTTTCCATCACGTGGCACCAGTGACAGGCAGCGTAACCGATAGACAAAAAAATCGGTTTATCTTCAAGGCGTGCTTTTTCGAGAGACTCTTCCGACCAGGGATACCAGTCAACCGGATTGTACGCATGTTGCAGCAAATAGGGCGAGCTTTCATCAATCAAATGATTGGCCGACTTTTCGGAATTAATGTTCTCGGTTATATTTTTCATACTATGTTCCCCTGAAACCGATTCCGACTGCGATCAATATTCAGAATCAAATTGGGCGCCACGCCAATGATCATTACGGATTCATTTAGTCATGTATCCTTCCCGTAATAAATAAAACTAACCGTTATTCCTATAACCTGCACCAAATCGATTATGTTCCGAGTGCCTGATGTATGGCGGTATATATACGGATCGAAAGAAATCGCATTTTTTTGCGGAGCGTAAGCGTCCGCTTCGTTTTACCGGGTCAGGTGTAAAAATGGGCTAAAATGGGCAAAGATACTCGATTTAACGTGAATCTTCCGAAAAAAACAGCTTGATAAAAGACCGCCTACCGACGATATTAGCCCCGAAAAGGAGGACTTATGAGCGATAAGAAGAAGATACTTGTTGTCGACGATGAACCTGATATAGTAACCTGGCTGGAGACCATATTTGACGAAGGCGGCTATGAAACTATTTCCGCATTTAGCGGTGTCGAAGCTTTTGCCAAAGCCAGAACCGAAAAACCGGATTTAATTACGCTGGATATATCGATGGACGATGAGTCCGGGCTGAAAGCGCTGAGGAATCTTCAGGAATCCAGAGAAACGGCGAATATCCCCATAATAATCGTAACCGGTGTTTCGCCCGAAGTGAAGCGATTCATCGAGCGCAATAAAAAGCTTCAAATGCCGGCCGCCTTCATGGAAAAACCGATCGACCGCGAGGAGTTGCTCGAAAAAACCAAAGAATTGGTCGGCTAAGCGGCGAAATTTTAATATTCAATAAAATAGGCAGACAATTTGTCCGCCTATTCTTTTGTCTATCTATTTATCTTGTCGGACCATCTCATCTAACCGGCCGGTACCGAAACTGATTCATCATGCAGACAGAGCAGGCTGCCTTATGATTTTGAACGTGCTTATCGGTTGGTTAAAAGCATTATGGCCGCCGGTTATACCGGATTAGTCCGTATCCGATTTCATTTCGGTCTTATGCATTTTTTGTTCGTGCGAGGTATCTTCCGTTGGCATTGTTTTCGAAGTTTTCATGTCCAGCTTTACCAGTTCCATTCCGCACTTCGGGCATTTGCCCGGTTTATTCTGTACTACCGAATCCTGTGGCATCGGGCAAAAGTAAACTTCTTTATTTTCCGTCTTCTCGACAGGAATCAATGCCATCCCGCACTTCGGGCATTTGCCGGGGCCGTATTGCAGAACCGAGTAATCTTGCGGCATCGGACAAGTATAAATATTATGCGCAGCGTTTTTCATCATCATTTCGGTCTTATCCATTTTTTGATCTTTTGAAGTTCCTTCCATGGGCATTGTTTTCGAAGTTTTCATGTCCAGCTTTACCAGTTCCATTCCGCACTTCGGGCATTTGCCCGGTTTATTCTGGACTATGGAATCCTGCGGCATCGGGCAGAAGTAGACTTCTCGATTGTCCGTTTTCTCGACAGGAACCAGCGCCATTCCGCATTTCGGGCATTTACCCGGACCATACTGCAGAACCGAGTAATGTTCCGGCATCGGACATGTATAAATATTATGACCGGCCGTTGTCATCATCATTTCAGTTTTAGATTCTTCCTCGGTACCCTGCATTTCGTGTTCATGCATTGGTTTGTCCTTCTGCATCGGCTTGGTAGATTCCACTTCCACTTGTACCAATTCCATATTGCACTTCGGGCATTTACCGGGCTTATCGGAAATGATATCCGGATGCATGGGGCATGTATATTTTTGTTCGTTTGACCCCGTTGGCGCCGTGCCGGATTCGCCGGGAGAGAAGAATATAAGCCCCAGACCGAATCCTAACACCAGTATGGCTGCGACTGTAATTAGAACTTTCATGATTCCACCTCGTTTATCTTTCACCTGTTAATTCGCTAAGTTCGACTGTTCCCTGTCGGAACTGTATTACTAATGTCTACTCCTCCTCCCCGATATCGAGCAAATCGAATCATATCAGATATTTAATGCCATTCATGTAAATTGTAACAAAAATAATACCAAAATGGTTCACTTTTTTATTATATACTCCGGAAAGATTTAATTCTCATATCAGGTTTCATTTCAATGGCTTACATGACACCGACCGAATTTGCAATAAAAGTCCTATTATCTCGTGATTTAACCGGTTCGATGAAATCTGCATCATACTGCCTTATGTTTGGTCGAAAGATTTCCCTTGCTAAAAAAATTTAAACCTGTTATCTCCATCTTACCGGGCGATTTGAAGGGGAGATTTTTGTTATAACATGAGGTGCGGAAAGAAAAAGTCGCTATTGGAACCGATTCGGCAGAATCTGGTCAAACGGCTATCCAACACCGATATTCGTCTTCGACGAAAAGTCTTGAAAGGTTTGATTATTTTCGTCGGGCTGTTTTTAATCTACTCATTTTTCAGTGGAACATTCGGATTTGTCAGGATTGCCAGATTAAATATACAAAAAAATCATCTGCAGAAAGAAAATCATCGGTTACTGGTAAAACTTGTCACTGCCGATATGATCCAGAAGCGCCTTCAGAATGATTTGGACTATATTGAATATATCGCCCGCACCCGTCACCATCTCTCTCGCCCCGGCGAAGTCATTTATCGTCTCAAGTATTAAATCTTAATGCCGCAGCTCAAATCAGAAGGGATTATCCTTAAATCGGTAAATTGGAAGGAGCAATCCAAAGTCATCACCGTTTTTACCGATAATGCCGGGATGCAGACGATTATCGACCGCGGTGGTCGCTCTTTGAAAACCAAGCGCGGCCGGATGATGACTTTCGCACGGCTGGAGATCGCTTATTTCAAATCTGAAAAATCGGGCACCGGCTATGTTTCCGAGGCCGAGCCGCTGGAATCTTTTCAGTTCGAAAAGGAAGGGACGCTCGGACGCCTGACTTTCGCCTCGGCCGTTTTGGAGCTGCTCTACGATTTACTGCCCAAAGACGAACCTCAGGAAGAGCTTTATAATCTGACTGTCAGCTATTTTCGGCTGGTAAATTCGAAAGCGAAGTCATCTATTATTCCGCTTTTTTTATGCTATTTTCTGAGACTTCTATCTCTTCTGGGTTATCGGCCGAATTTTTCCGGATGTATCGCCTGCGGCAAGGACAAAGGTAAAACCGCAATATCCAATTCAAACGGCGGCCAATTTCATCTGTTTTCGCCTGAGCGCGGCGGGCTCGTATGTTCGGCTTGCCAATTCGCCGGAGAATACTATATTAAACTCCAATCTGACAGGCTCGATATGACAAATAGTCTTCAGACCGCGTCGCTTTTGGAGGCGACGGAATTGAAATTAAAAATGGAAGAAGCCGAAGAGATTTTGGAGATGCTGATTCGTTTTTTGAAATATCAAACCGGCAGTAAGGATTTAAAATCGCTTCAGTTTCTGGAAAAACTAAAAAAGACGAATCTGAAATTATAAAGAAAGTGCACCATGGCAAACAAAGCTGACGATAAGATGAGCCGACTGGTTTCACTTTGTAAACGGCGTGGATTTATTTATCAATCCTCCGAAATCTACGGCGGTTTGAATTCCTGCTGGGATTACGGGCCGCTCGGATCGGAGTTGAAACGCAATATCAAGACTTTCTGGTGGGAAGCGATGACCAACCGTCGCGATGATGTCGAAGGGTTGGACGCGGCGATATTGATGCATCCTGCCGTCTGGAAAACGTCGGGGCACGTCGATGAGTTCACCGATCCGCTGGTCGACTGTAAAACATGCAAATCTCGTTTTCGTGAGGACGAGCTCACGGATAAAACCAGATGTCCCGTCTGCGGTAATCAGACTCTGACCGAGTCCAGGCAGTTTAACCTGATGTTCAAAACCTTTATGGGGCCGATCGAGGATGACAGCTCGATCGTTTATCTTCGCCCGGAGACGGCGCAGGGGATATATGTCAATTTTCTCAATGTCAAAAACTCGGCGCGCCAGAAAATTCCGTTCGGCATCGCGCAGATAGGCAAAGCTTTTCGAAATGAAATTACACCCGGCAATTTTATTTTCCGTACGCGCGAGTTCGAGCAGATGGAAATGCAGTATTTTATTCATCCGTCCGAGGATGAAAAATGGTTCGAATACTGGAAGGAAGAGCGTTGGCAATGGTATCTGGAGCTCGGTATCCGCAAGGAAAAGCTTCGCTGGCACGAACATGGCCCGGATGAACTGGCGCACTATGCTAAAAAGGCGTTTGATATCGAGTACGAATTTCCTTTCGGCTGGAAAGAGCTGGAGGGTGTGCATAATCGCACCGATTTTGATTTGTCGCGTCATCAGGATGCGACCGGCAAGGATCAACGATATATCGATGAACGCTTCAAAGAGAAATTCATACCGTATATAATCGAAACCTCGGCCGGATGCGACCGCACACTCTTGACAGTCATGGTCGATGCTTATGATGAAGATCCCTCGCGCGGCGAAAAATCGACCGTTCTGCGATTCTCGCCGAAGATTGCGCCCATCAAGGCGGCCATATTTCCCTTGGTCAAAAAAGACGGGATGCCGGAGATTGCCGTCAATATTTATAAGATTCTGAAAACTCGTTTCAAAGTTTTTTACGATGCCGGCGGTTCGGTCGGGCGGCGTTATGCGCGAATGGATGAGGCCGGCTGTCCATACTGTATCACGATCGACGGTCAGACAAAAGAAGACGACACGGTTACTATCCGCGACCGCGACAGTATGAAGCAAACCCGGCATAAAATCGCCGAACTGGCCGATTTCCTTTCAGAGCGGATTTAGTGGTAAAGAGGGATACAATATGAAGTATATATACTTCATATTGTATCCTTATTTTAACCTATTAGGCGCTCATAATAGATTATATAATAATCAGATAGAATAATTCAGAAATTATATTTATAGCGTATTATGTAGTATATATACTACATAATACAGCATAAAATAAAATTGGCGAATCAGTATAAATATAACTAATTAAGATAAAATAAGTTGACGAGACTTCCGATTTTTAGTATATATACAGCATAAAATAGTAAAATATGAATTATGAACAAAGCCAGGCTTAAGATTGCAAAACGTGATATCGAAAGTTATTTCGACGGTTTAGATTCTCGAATATTTAAGCGATCCGATATTGAAAAAATTATTGCTGAAAATCGTGATTTTTGGCGAATGGCTATATCTACGACAACATATCAATTTATTCAATTTTTATTAAAAGAAACGCAATTAAAAGAAGTAAAGCTGAAATTTCCCAAAAGAGCGGAAATCAGATATACTTGGGGTGAAGTCCCATTTTTTGAAGTTGTTTTATCAGTAAGGCCAAGGGCATATTTCTCTCATTATACGGCGGTGTATTTTCATGGATTGACCGATCAGATACCGAAAATTTTATATACTAATTTCGAGCAGTCTCCAAAACGCGCACAAGATACGGGCTTGGTTCAGGATCGAATTGACCTGGCTTTTGGTCGGAAACCCAGAGTTTCGAATACCATCGCCAATTACAAAAACTATAAAATATGTTTGATAAACGGCAAGCATACAGGAGAGCTCGGTGTAATTGATTTTAAAGGCCCCGACGACGAAAGATTGAGAATCACCAATATAGAACGAACATTAATCGACATAACAGTACGGCCTTTCTATTCCGGCGGGGTTATGGAGGTCCTAAACGCCTTTCGGCTCGCCAAAGATAAGGTATCATTGAATAAATTGAATGCCATGCTAAAGGAAATAAATTATATCTATCCTTACCGTCAGGCGGTTGGATTTTATTTAGAAAAATCGGGTGTTTATAATGATTCTTTGGTATCGCTATTTGAGAATCCGCAATTTGAATTCGACTTTTATTTAGCCCACGGACTTGATAATAAATCTTATAATACGAGGTGGCATCTATATTATCCCAAGGGATTTTAGTTTTTCGACAATCCCAATAACGTAATTAAAATAAAAATCGAAGTCTTTCAAATTAATCCCGGGATGAACGGTATCCCTAACCATATCAAAATCAGTCTCGTGAAAATCCTTTTGATATATTATTTGATTTAGGAGTTTTAAATCAACTTTCTTTGCCTTAAAAATATTCTTAAGAATTAATCTAGAATCCGGTGAAGCGAAATCTATTTGGCAATTCTCGCACAAAATGTAAATATCAAAAAAATCCCGGGCACGCGGGACTGGCGGATGACCCCCTACATAATTTACATAGTTTTCTAACTGCTGGCAGATAGCCCTCAACTTTTCAAAGACCAGCATTTGGGGTGTATATACATAAATTGTGAGCCCATCAATTTCTTTCGCCGATTTTGAAGTACAAAATTCAAACTTGCTGATGTCAACATGAAAAGTCTTTACTTGACCGGGTGCAATAACTTCGGCATTTCTACGCAGAGTATCTAATTCATGTCCAAGTTCTTTTAATTTATCATTACGGATTATTTTGAATTCAATACGGTACCCGCCCCAGAATGATTTTACTTCGTTTCGGATTATTGTCGGTCTGGGACCAAATTTAATGTCGAAGGCCTTATAATTGTTTTCTGCAAATGTTGTGGTTAATGCTTTATCGATTCTTTCTTTAATATCCTCTCTTTCATTCTTATGGAAATCTTTTTCAATTGAAAAATCTAAGTCTATCGATCCTCTTTGGGCGATACCATAAATTATATCAATAGCATTTCCTCCCTTTAGGACAAGGCGCTCCATTAATTCATCATCAGATACCATTGCCTTGATAGCGATTGTTCTTATTTTTCTTAAATATTCGATTTCCATAAAGTGATTCAAAGATATAATAAATCATATTATTTGGCCATTTTTTACTTGCATAATTTTAATTATTTCCGATATCAGGTCTATACAAGAAACTGGTTACCTACCGTGCGAGTTAAAATGTAAGTACGGTTAAATCGTACAGGCTTACATAACAACACGTTTGATAGATATAACGCTACAGATTTCCAGCCCGCTTCCCATATTGATCCAAAACCGATACGGATTGGTTTCGTCAATATCGGGCAACGGCGAGGAAAGAGATTCCAAGGGGAATCTTGTCAATGCACAATGGCATACTAATCCCGGAATACAATGTCGCGCCATCCTCATGAAGCGAACCTCCAAGTTATGGCCGTCACTGTAATGAATAAGAAATCAGGACATTGCGCAGTTGCGGATATATGAATCCTCCGGAAGTCCGGTAATATTCTTCTCCCAAAATCCAGCCGACGCCCGGCGACAAGTAATGATATTGGTAAACTCTGCCCGGATCCTCGTTATCTACCCATTTGTAATTCAGGCAAACAAAAGTCCCCGCAGGAACTGTCACCGTGTCATGGATGGACTCGATGGTCACAGTATCTATCCCGAACTTGAATGTATCCGCAACCGTCGCCGGGTATTTCCATACCAGCATGCCTGACGATCCGTCCCATCCCCATAAGCCGTCACTTCGGTTTTTCCCCGGAAGGGTTTCCGGATCCCGGATGCCGTTGACTGTGGTGATGTACCATGTTTCGCCCTGGATCACCGTGTCTTTGGCAATCAGCATGACGGTCGTATCCCAATGAAATATATTCCCGGCCGTATCCAGAAGCTGATCCTCATAAGTCCACTGGTTGCCGACTTTCAGCGGCCAGATTTCGACAGTCTTTTGTGGATTAGTCGACTTGTCATTTTTGTCGCACCCTGAGGCGAGAGCCGCCACAAGCAATAGACAAAAGACCCATTTCATATGAGCCTCCTTGAAAAAGCCTGCCTACCACTTCAAAGATAGCTGTTTATATCTACTTTCTGATAGGTTAAAAAAAATATATGGTACCTAAGTACTTTATGCAAGCGAAATATTTTATGGCAGGCATCGCTATTGCGCGTGTTGGAAGCCAAGAATAATCGATAATCTAACTTACCAGAGCTCGTGCGGGCGGGAACTTATTCATATCAATGAAGACCTAGACCATATGTCTGATAAGTTATTGTGACTCAGGGAGTTGCTCATCGCTAAACATATTTGCGAAACTCGCTGGAAGATAATCGAATACACGATGTGAATCGACACGGAATACCGCTACATGTATTATAAAATCTTCGAATGGCCTACAATTATGGCTTGACTTTATAATACTATTATCTTGTACTGATGCATATGAAAAGGGTACTGTTGAGTTCGGTTTTGGCGGCGATATTGTGTATTATTGTCATGGCTGCTCCGCCGACCATCCAAGGACAAACCAGATATTTCATAATAAAGATTATTGATGAGGAAACCGGCCGGGGCGTGCCTCTGGTTGAGTTGAAGACGACCAACTCCATTCTTCTGATAACCGACAGCCGCGGTATCATCGCTTTCAATGAACCGGGATTGATGAATCAGAGGGTGTTCTTCTACGTAAGTAGTCATGGTTACGATTATCGCGGGAGAGTGTTTGATGCTCAAGGAATAACACTTACGACCACCCCCGGGGACAGTGCAACCATCAGGATCACACGGACCAATATCGCGGAACGACTCTACCGGATTACCGGGCAGGGCATATATGACCAGAGTATACTTGCGGGGCAATCTGCTCCCCTCAAACAGCCCGTGCTGAATGGACAGGTAATGGGGCAGGACACTTTTATAGAGACAGTACACAAAGGAAAGATCTACTGGTTCTGGGGAGACACTGATGGTCCGGCCGATTTTAATGGCAGTGCTTCCGGGGCGACATCGGAATTACCTGACAGCGGCGGCCTTGATCCGAGCGTCGGTGTTGATCTTACATATTTTGTGGACTCGACCGGCTTCAGCAAGCCCATGTGTCCGATTCGTGGTCCAGGCCTTGTCTGGATAGACTGGCTGGTTACGATCCCCGATGGAAATGGCGACGAGAAACTCTATGGCAAGTTCTCCCGCACCAAGACTTTGGATGAGGACTACGAACGCGGTATCGCCGTTTTTAATGACTCGCTGAAGCTGTTTGAGAAGGTCGTTCGAGTTGATGCCTGGCTCGATAAAGTCCACTCATCGGGACATCCGGTTCGCGTCCGTGCCGACGGCCGCGAATATATCTATATCATAGATCGTTACGGTTTTGAACGGGTCATCGCCGACAGCCAGCACATCACCAATGCGGCAAGTTACGAACATTTCACCTGTCTCGCCACGGGCGCTAAATTCGACAGTGCCGCATCGGCTCTTGACCGAAACGCCGAGGGGCAACTCACCTATAGCTGGAAACAAGCTACCGACCCTCTTAGTCAAAAACAGCAGGTACAATTGGTTTCCTCCGGAAAGATTACGCGCGCCGAGGGTCTCTGGCAGGCACAGGATATCGAAAGCGGTCGGCCGATTGCAATCGTTCCCGGCTCAGTTTTTTGGAACGATTATCATAAATGCTGGGTAATGCTCGCCTATGAGTGGTGCGGTTCCGTATGGTACTTGGAGGGCGACACCCCGGTCGGTCCATGGGTGTTCGGACAGAAAATTGTGTCGCACGAAAGCTATGATTTCTACAATGTGGGTCAGCATCCACTGTTCGATCAGGATGGCGGGCGAATAATCTATTTCGAGGGAACCTACACGACCGGCTTTTCCGGCAATACCAATGCCACACCGCTCTATGACTACAACCAGATAATGTATTGCCTGTCTCTTGACGATTCTCGCCTGTCGCTGCCGGCGCCGGTCTATCGAGTGAGAGATGTTCAGGGTCGGGAACGATATCTCATGCGAGCAGCAGTAGACTCGCTTAATCTATGGGATCGGATTTTGGAGATTCCCTTTTATGCCATCCCGTCGGACCGGACCGCTGATCAAGTGATTCCCGTGTACTCTCAATCCGACAAGAATTGTGATAAGTTCATTGTTGATAGACCGGCCGGACGATCTGACAGCCCTTGCTTTTATGCCCTGCCTGCCGCCTCTCTGCCGCCGGCGGTTGCAGATCCAATCACAGGCACATGGCAGTGTACCGCAACGACGTCGGACGGCTTGGAAGAGTCTTTCGAACTGGAACTGACGCTCAGGAATCGAACTGTATCCGGCGACAATGTCACGAAGGGCATCTTTCGTGACGGCAAGCTTGATCTTCAAATACACGAGAGTGAATGCACGATCACTGGCGCTCTGAAAGATGGCCGACTTTTCGGAGATTTCATGAAAGACGACAGCACCATGGGAGGAATCTGGACCGGTCAACGGGTGAAGCTGCCACATGAAAGACTTGTTTCTTCTGCAATTGTGCCTCTCTACGAGTATCTCGACAAAACAACGGGGCTGCGGTTTTATTCTGTTGGCCCGGGATTCGGCAGCGACAGCGTGAAACGGTCCGAAAAGCCGCTTTGCCGGGTATGGAAAAATCCTTCATCTTTGTTGTTACTCGATTATCAGGCTCGACCGGATCACTTCGTCGCATATTAGAAAAGGCCTCTATGTATGCCATGGCGTGAATGTCAGGGGTCAACGACCCGTTGATCGCGGGAATTTGATCTATCGCCTATCATTCCCGCTTGCGCGGTAAAAACAGGAAAGGAACGCGGCGATCGCTACGACGTTTTCGTCTCCTGATCAGCGGAATATTCGGGACTCATGGCGATTACGATTGGAGGTTTTGTCGTTGCACCCTTCGGCGAAGTTCTGATCTCCGCGAGAACGTACGTCAACCATGACGTTTTCGACAATACCGCACATCAACCATAAATAAACCGGCAGACCGCCAGGTCTGCCGGGCTCATGATATTTTTATTTGCGATTTCCTAAAACTGCATCCCCAGTTGCTGGAAGATAAACGACCACTCGTCGACAAGCTCATCGATTGTGATACTCTTGGGGACATTCTGGCCGTGACCGGTTTTTCTCTGTACCCGCAGTAAAATCGGATTATCCGACGAGGTCGCGGCCTGCATCGCCGCCGTCATTTTGCGCGCATGCAACGGATCGACCCGGGTATCATGATCGGCAATCTCAAACAGCACCGCCGGATAAGATGTTCCCTTTTTGACATGCTGATACGGCGAATAAGCGTAAAGATATTTGAATTGCTCAGGATTATCAGCCGAGCCGTACTCCGGGACCCACAATTCGCCGATCAAAAATTTTTGATAACGCAACATATCGAGAAGCGGCCGCCAGCACTGGACCGCCTTCATCAAATCCGGTCGCTGCACCATCACGGCCCCGACCAGAAGCCCGCCGTTGCTGCCGCCCTCGATGGCGAGCTTTTGCGGATTGGTATATTTATTGTCAATCAGCCATTCACAGGCGGCAATAAAATCATCAAAAACGTTTTGCTTGTTTTCCAGCATACCGGCCCGATGCCACGCCTCGCCGTACTCGCCTCCCCCGCGAAGCTGTGTCTGGGCATAAATCCCGCCCCGCTTCAAGAACATGGTCCGCGTCCGCGAAAAACTGGGCGTTTCATTGCTGGCAAAACCGCCATAACCATAGACAATAGTCGGATTGTTGCCGTCAAGCTGAATATCCTTCCGGTGCACCAAAAACATCGAAATTTTAGTCCCGTCTTTCGATGGATACGAGACCTGCTCGACGGTATACTGCGAGAGATCGAGATCAGTCTTGATGTCATCCAGAATCGTCATCTTATCGGTATTAAAATCATAGCGACAAATCCGCGGCGGGATAAAAAACGAGTTATAACCGAAAAGAAGCTCATGCCCGTCATATTCATAACCGAGCACATGATCGTAATAGCTGATAATCGAGCCGATCGCAGGCAGTTCAATATCCTTATCAAATTTGCCGTCTGTAGAATAAATCGACAACCGACTCGATGCATTTTGCAGTCGACTGACGACGATGTTATCTCCGACAATGGCGATATGCTCAATCGGAAATTCGTCCTCGGGGATCACTTCTTTCCAGAATTTCATGTTCGGACGCTGATAACTGCCTTTCATCACTTTGAATTTGGGCGCGTTATAATTGGTCAGCACGTAAAAGTCATTTTTCCTGAGAAACACTGAATAAAGCGCCTCAGTGGTATCGGTCAGCCGAATAAAATCATTGTCCTTTTTCAGGTTTTTCAAATATAATTCCGCCCTCGACCAACCAATATAGACCGGCACCAGAAGATAATTCCCGGCCTCGGAAAGCTGCACGTCGCACCATTCCGTTTTATCGCGCCCTTCACCGAATATCAGCGGGTCGTTATGATAGCCGTTGCCGATTTTATGAAAAAACACCTTTCGGTAATATTGTTCTTCGCCCTCAGGCACCGTTCCCGGATCGGGATAACGGGTGTAGTAAAAGCCGCTGTTATCATTAAGCCAGGCAACGCCTGCGGCCCGGGCGTAGAGGATACTATCGGTCAGATCCATATTTTTATCGACATCATGTATAAAAAGGGTGCTGTTCTCACTGCCTTGGGAAGATTTCCCGAAGGCAATATATTTTCCGTCCGACGACAGATACCACCAATCCATCGCCAGAGTATTATCTTTGCTGAAACGATTGGGATCGATCACGACTTCCGGCTCAGCCTCGGGAGTTCGTTTCATAAGCAGTACCGGATGCTCGGCGTCACCCTCACGCTTCATGTAGAAATATTTCCCGCCTGCCATGGCCGGATTGTCGACATAACCGATGCGCATAAGTTCCTCGATACGCTTTTGCACTTTCTCGCGATCGGGGTACTTTTTGATATACCGCCGGCAGTATTCATCCTGTTTGTTTTCCCATTCTTGGACCGCGGGGTCGTCGCTGTTTTCCAGCCAGCGGTAATCGTCCCGTATTTCGACCCCGTGCAGAGTATCGACGACCGTCTCGATTTTCGTCGACGGCGGCTGCTGCCCGCAGGATGACAGAAGCATCGCGGAAAGTCCGACCGCCAGGGCAAAACCGATAAAATGTACAATTCTGTTTCCCTGATTGAATAGTTTCATGAAAACTCCCTGAGAATGTAAGGTTGTGTAATCACTGCAAATATTCTTTCGTATTTTGCAATACTCCAAATGCTGTTTTTATGTTGTATATAATTTACGGTAATTGTTAAGCTTGGGCAACAATCCAGCGACGATATTTGACAAATTCGTACGAATTAATAAAAAAAGCCGGGTTTCAGACCCGGCTTGGAAAAACGGACGTCATTTTACTTCATATGTTTCGAGACCAGTTTGGTCATCTCGAACATATTGACTTTCACCTTCCCGCCAAAGAGAGGCTTCAGTTTGTCATCGGCCATGATCTCTCTCATGTTGGCCGGATTCTGAAGATTGTTCCGCTTGATGTAGGCCCAGAGTTTTTTGGTAATCTCTGTCCGAGGAATCGCCTTTTCGCCGACAACAGCACCAAGAGCCGAATCCGGCTGCATCGGTTTCATGAATGCGGGATTCGGCTTGCGGGCCGTTTTCTTTTTTGGTGCCGCTTTCTTTTTCGCGACAGCCTTTTTCTTCGGGGCCGCTTTCCGGGTCACCTTTTTCCTGGTCGTTGCCTTTTTCCTCGGAGCCGCTTTTTTCTTCAGCGTCGTTTTTTTCTTAGAGGTCGCTTTCTTTTTCATAGTCGATTTCCTTTTTGGAGCTGCTTTCTTTTTGACTGTCGCTTTCTTCCTCGTGGTTTTTCTTTTGGTTGTTTTTTTTACTGGCATCCCATCCTCCTTCAAATAGGGGATAATTAATTATTAATTTTTACTTTTTTTGTACTTACTTAATGCCGCCACCCTCCTATATAAAAGGCTTCTTTAACGCCCGAACCTCTTGGCTATTATCGGAATTAAACTCATATTGAAATATATACGCAAGAAAAATCTTACAGTTTTTTAATTTTTTTTCACTATAAATCTCACAGCAAAATCGGTCTATTTCGAGCCGAGTATCGCCATTTTCGAGCTTATGGCGATCTCCGCAATTCGCAGAGCTTCCTTTATATCAAGATAGGTCGTATTGATAACCAGATCATAGACGGCGGGATCATCGATATTTCGGCCGAAATTATTACGTACAAATCCCGCCCGTTCCTTATCGAGTCTTTCGATTTCTTTCTCCGCTTCTTCCTGGCTGAATCCCTGGAATTTAATCAGGTTTTCAACCCGTCTCGGTTTGGCCGCGATAACACGGAAATGTATGCCCTGTTCGCGGGTCAGCATATGACTGGCACCGCGACCGACGACGACAACTCCCCCCAGTTTGGAGATTGACATGATGACTTTATAGAGATGTTTGAAATAATCCGAGGCATCGATGTACATCCCCTTAAAAACACCCTCGAACCAGAGCTCGACCTGGGAGCGGACTTTGTCATCCAGCGATTCGATTATTTGCCGACGGTATCCGGAAGAGTTGCAGATTTCATCGATAATTTCCCGATGTAAAAGTTGATAGCCCAGCTTGGCCGCCAACTGCTCGGCAAGATACGAACCCTGGCTGCCCCGTTGACGGCTGAGCGTAACAATCGGTTTTGTGGTCGGTTTCTCGCCGTTCTGCTCGGCTTCGATTCGGCTCTTGCGTTCAACCTCCCATTTTTTAAATTGCCGGTTGATGAGCGCTTCAATGGAACTCATAATTCCTCCTTATCTTATCTATGAATCCAATGACTTATTTTCTTGGAGCCGGTTTTTATACAATCGGGCGTACTGATCGGCTGATGACTGCGATGAAAAGTGTTCGAGCGCCCGATGATACCCCGCCTTTGCCAACGTGTCCCTCAGATTGTCGTCCGTCAACAGGCGCTTTAACGCCTCGACCAGTCTTTCGGAATTATCAGGCGGAACGAGCAGACCGCTGTCACCATCTTCGATAATATCGGTGATACCGCCCGATTCGGTCCCGATGACCACTGTCCGGCAGAGCATCGCTTCGGTCAATATCAAACCGAAACCTTCATTCAGAGAATTAAGAACCACGACCGCCGCCTTATTATATATTTCCCGAAGCTTTTCCTGTGAGACGGGATTCAGAATCTTAATACTCTCGCCAAGATTATTCCGTGCAATCAACTCCTTAAGGTTTGCCTCTTCCGGCCCGACCCCATAAATTTCCAGTCGTATTTCGGGGCGGGTCTCATAGAGTATTTTTATCGCTCGTACAAGATAATCGAGCCGTTTCTGTTTTGTTAATCTTGAGACCGCAACCACCAGATTATTATCTTCGGGTATATTCGGATCGGGATAAAAAACCGTCTCGTCGTTGGGAAGAGGAACAACTTCGATTTTATCCTCCAGCGAGCTGTCCTGTTTCAGCAGCAATTCCTTAAGATAATTCGAGACAACTGTCCATTTCTCGGCCCTTTTTATAGCCGGTTTAAGATAGCTATATAGAAACGAAAACCTCGTCAGAAGCCTGATATCGGTTCCATGCGAGCTTATATACAATTTTATGCGCTCTTTGTACTTTTTCTTGAGCCACTTACCGATCACGCCGCCGGGGACAATCCAGTGAACCGAAACAATCGAGATGTCTTCTTTTTCGATAATAAGTGAAGCCAGCCGGAAAAAAGATCTTAAAAATATATACAGCCGAAAGAACTTAAACGGATTTCTCAGAACCTGCCGATGCATGTCGCCGCGGTAAGCGAGGGTTTCCTGATTTTCAGAGCCGTAGCGAAATCGATAAATCCTGACGCCTTCTATTTCCTCATACTCCGGAATTCCCTTATCGTGCGGCGCAATAACATAAACCTTAATATCGTTTTTCATAAGTTTCCGCGCCAGCAGATGCAGAAACACGCCCGCAAAATCCCCTTCCCGGCGGATATAGTTATGGGTGATGAATAAGACTTTTAGTGGTTTAAATTGATTCTTATCTATGCCCGGCGATTTTTCTCCCATAAAATAATCCGTCTAAATAGAGAAAATAAAAATACTCACGGCCTTCGAACTTTGTCGTTTAACATTTGTTGTAGTTTTATTATGATATATAAAATATATACAGTCAATAAACAAGGGAGACTTACGATATGCAAAATTTCACGTTCTATCTGCCGACCAAATTGATCTTCGGGCCGGGCGAAATCAGCAAAGTCGGCGCCGAAGCCAAAAAGCTCGGCGAACGCGCCCTGATTGTCACCGGCAAACGCTCCGCCGCGGCCTCCGGTATCATAAACAGAGTTACCGATTACCTGGAAAGGGAAGGCGTCTCGGCGGTTGTCTTTGATAAAATCGAACCCAATCCCCGCACGGCAACCATAGATGAAGCCGCCGAGCTGGCCAACGATAATAAATGTGATTTTATTATCGGTCTCGGCGGCGGCTCGCCGATGGATGCCGCCAAGGGTATCGCGGCCGCGGCGGCGGAGAAAAAACCGATTTGGGAATTCATCTATCATGGTCAACCGGCTCCCCTTAAAATTTCGAAGGCGCTTCCTTTGATGGAAATCCCGACGCTGGCCGCCACCGGCTCAGAAGCCGATGCCGGCGCCGTTATCACCAACTGGGAAACGCATGAAAAAATGGTTCTGTCTGACCCTCTTCTTTTCCCGAAGGTATCGATAATTGATCCCGAATTAACTATCACCGTTCCGAAAGACTATACTATCGACGGCGGCATCGATATAATAGCCCATGTCATCGAGGGCTTTTTCACCGGTGCCGATAACTCGCCGATTCAGGATAGATTATCGCTCTCCATAGTTAAAACCGTTATGGATTATTTGCCGCAGGCGGTTGCGAAACCGAATGACATCAATGCCCGCTCACAGCTATCATGGTGCTCGGCGATGGCCTTATCGGGCATGATTAACTCCGGGCGTGGCGGCCCTTTCCCTCTCCACGCCATGGAGCATGCTCTGTCGGGACATTACGACATTTCCCATGGCCTTGGGCTGGCGCTGTTGTTACCCCGATTAATGTTTTACACGTACGGAGCGCGGGTCGAGAAATTCGCTCTTATGACCCGCGAGCTGTACAAAGTCGAGGATGAAAAATCCGATGCCGATCTGGCCCATCAGGCGGTTCTGGACACGATTGAATTTCTCAAATCGGTCGATCGATATATTTGTATGCCGGAGATAGGCATCAAGGATGACTCCAAATTCGAACAGATGGCCGATGATACTCTAAAATTATACTCGGCCCGGGGTGATTACCTGGCCAATCCGCGACCTCTATACAAAAAGGACATTATAAAAATATTCGAGATGTCGATGTCGGCCCTGCCCGAATTTTGATGATGCTTAATCTAATAGCCCTGATGGTGATGTTGGCACCGTTTTTAATCTATAGTAGTTCTCATGAAGATTTTCCGAAATGACAATGATAAAAATAGAATTTACCACTCGAATCGACCGGGTTCCGGCGAGTCTGAGGACTCGCGCGGCACTTTACGAGATGCCGTAAAGCTATTCGAATAAGAAATTATCGATGAGAATTACTACAAATTAATCAACGGCAGAACGCCATTCGGGTCGAATTTGTCTTTAATCTTTATCGAATAGATTGCCGATTGATTGTCGCCCGGGTTCATATAAATGTCGGCAAACTTTTTATAATCAATCGGCTGCATGACAATATTCTCGAATTCGTTCCTTATGGACAAGGGTAATGCGCGAAATGTGGCGGTTATTATTTTGCCCAGCATACCCCACGAAGGCGAGTAAATCTTCACGATATCGAATCCGGAAACTGATTTAAAACAGGCCGAACCGGGGCGGATAATTTTACCCTCCGGCGTGACAATCTCCGCCTTGATGAAATAGCGAGCGAGCGGCAGCAGATGTATATCCTGTCTTGCGGACAGACCAACAGCCAGCGCGCCCCCGACCGAACCGACATAGGGCAGATTAGAGTGCGGAAGAAAAAGGTCATACTGCTTTAATTGCTTGTTTATTTCCCTCAGCGGATAACCGGCGCCGACTGTAAAAAAATAATCCTGGGGTACAATCTCGATTAATTTATTCAGGCGATCCGATTTGACGACGAGAATATTTTTGAATTTTTCTCCGACCGGGACAATGTTATTTCCGAATCCGGCGATAAAGAGTTCCCATTTATATTCATTCGCCAGTGCGAACAATTGTGCCGCCTCGGCAGCCGTCTCCGGGTGAAAAGTGGGCACTTTCTTCTGGCTCGTTATCCGATCATCGGGAAATTTATCCGACAATATCTTAAGAAATTCTTTCATATTCATGCTTGGCGTATAATGTTATTGAAAATCGCCTTAAAGTCAATAAATTAGATTTAACATTGATTGCAGGAGTGAATTTGCAGACGACGGAGACAGAAAACAATCACACATTTCAACTTGCTTACATTATACTCGCAGTACTTTTCCTTATAAAATTTTTGCCCTTTCTTTATCCCGGGGGCCGCTTTTGGGGTTTTAATCATCTGATTTTCCTGCCAGATGCTTTTGTCATTATTTATGCCTTTATCGCTGTTTTTGCCCTGGCTTTACCTTTTTTCAAAAGAAGTTGTCGAATAAGCAAAGTCTTTATCGATAACTTTTCCGAAATATTCTTCGAATCGAAATATAAATATTTACATCGCTTGATATTTATCGCCATAATGGGTGGCCTGTTTACAATTTTGACCGCCCCGACGCATTTCCTGGGCGATGGATATCTTCAAATTGCAAATCTCGCCTCCAGAACAGGTATGGTCCACAAATGGTCCGAGAGAGGAACAACATTACTGGTTGAATTACTCCAAAATCTGCTGGGTAAAAAAAGTGAAGGCACGGCCATAACCGCTTTTCAATCACTCTCAATTTTTTCGGGATTGGTATCCGTGCATTTTTATTTCCTGATTGCTGATATTTTATCGGAAAATAAGGGATTAAAGATACTGGCCTTTAGCGTTTTGCTTTTCTCAGGCACGCTTCTTTTATTCTTCGGATATATAGAGAGTTACCCGGCCCTGATAGTATGCTATTCAGCGTTTATATACTTCGGCCTTAAATCTTATAAAACGGGAGCAGGATTTATATTTTCCGCAATTGCATTGATTGTCGGCATTGCCCTGCACTTTCAAATGTTGATATTTCTGCCGGCAATCTTATTTCTGCTTTTATCGCAGAATTTCGGTCTAAGAATATATAAGAAAATCCGCGTGCTATTCTGGCTTAGTATTGCGACCCTTTCAATAATTTTTATTCTTGTTTTTGCCTATTATTATTCCAATTCCCTTTTTGTGGAAAACATCTTTCTTCCCGCGTTCGAAGGAAAAGCGATGACGCCTTCCTATACGATTTTCAGCCTTGCACATATCGGCGATATCGTGAATCAACTGATTCTACTTTCGCCCCTTTTGCCGCTATTATTTTTTTGCGGTTTGAAGCAATTAAGATATTCGTTTAAGCAAAAGGCTATCGTTTTTCTGCTTACAAATTCTTTATCTGCTCTTTTCTTTTTGTTTGTCATCGATCCCCGGCTTTCCATGCCCCGCGATTGGGACCTTTTCTCCTTATGTGGTTTCGCCCCCGGGCTGCTTTTTGTTTTATTGCTCGACAGAAAAATGCCTATTTTCAATCAAAAGCTTATTTTGTCCTTTGTCCTGTTTCTAATCGGGGCATCGTTGCCCTATCTTATGACTAACCTCAATGAAAAATCATCCGTCAGATACACCGAGGATTTTATAAACTTCGATCTTTACCGAAATAGAGTTACTTTTTTAAATTTAAAAAATTATTATTATGATAAAGGCAATCGTATAAAAGTCGATTCTCTTAACACCCTTTATGCGAAATATTACCCGTACGTCAGGGAATACGGCCTGGTATATTCAGCGATCAAGCAGGGAGATATTTCTCGCGCCAAACAACTTGCACTGACGCTGCCGGATGACCGTTTTTCGGTAGATTATTATAACATGTGGACAACACTTCATTACCTTGATGAAGATTACCAGGCGGCACTGGAATCTTCGAGAAAAGCCATTCAACTGGACAGATATTCCGCCCAGTCTTATGTCTACCTGGGTATGGCTTATCGCGAGCTGGGATATCCCGACAGTGCGCTTGATGCTTTTCATGAAGGCTATACTTTGAATCCAACCAATTCGAGTGTGTTAGTCGAAATAATTTCTCTTTTTCAAGACAGAAATAAATATGATTCATCAATCATTTATTCTCGACGATTGCTTGAAGTTGATTCCACCAGCGCCGACGCCTTTTACTTTTTGACTCTGGCCTATCTGGAACAGCAAATGATGGACAGCGCGCGTGTTTATGGCCGGCTTTATCGAAAATACGGCGTGAATGATCCTCAATTCAGTTCCAGATGGAACAAGATCGGGATCGAGCTCGAAAAACAAATGAAAAATAATTAGGTCCGGTATCATGATAATATCAATAGTCATTTAATTTGGATAACCGAATAGGGTCAAATATATTATTTGAATCCCGTGATTTATGAAGGCTTCGGCAAAAAATAATGTCGTGATCTCCGGTTATTTTTTAATGGTACTGCTTTTCATTATCAGATTCATACCGTTTTTTAATCTCGATGGCCGCTTCTGGGGCTTTAATCATCTGATTTTCTTGTCAAATGCTTTTGCTATTATTTATGCCGTTATCGCAATTATTGCCCTGATATTGCCTTTTTTCAGACAAACCTCTCAAATTAGCGAAGCCTTTATCGATGGCTTTTCCGAAATATTCTTTGAGTCGAAATATAAATATATACATCGTCTGATATTTATCGCCGTGTTGAGTGCCTTTTTCATTATTTTCGCCGCCCCGACACATTTTCTGGGTGACGGATATACAGCCCTGTCGAATCTCGCTTCCGATTCAGGAACAGTTCTTAGATGGAGCGAGAAGGGAATAACTTTATTGCACTCTATCGTTCAGTCTCTTCTTGGACCGAAAAACAAGCAGACGTCTCTATTGACTTTTCAAATCATGGCGATTTTCTCCGAGGTAATTTCGATTTGGTTTTTCTTTTTGATAGCAGAATTTCTGTCTGACAACAAAAGCAAAAGAGTTTTGATATTTTTTACATCAGTTTTATCCGGAATTCTCCTTTTATTTTTCGGATATGTCGAAAATTATCCCTTAATCTGGATTGCCCTTACCGGATTTGTATATTTCGGCCTACGCTATATGACTTCAGGTCGCAGCCTGGCGGGCGGTTTATTCTTTCTTGTCTTGGGGATATTTATTCATCTTCAAATGAGCATCCTTATTCCCGCTTTTGTTTTTTTAATTTTTTGCCGGGGCAGAGGTCTGGCTGTTTATAGACAATATCGGGCTTTGCTGATCTCACTGGCGATCGTATTCGTAATCGGGGGGTTTATAATCTTTATTCATCTCTATAAAACCGATCTGTATTTCGAGGATATCTTTTTGCCTTTATTCACCGGTAAGGGTCTCAGCCCTACGAATTTTGCTTTCAGCGTTACCCACCTGACTGATATGGTAAACGAGTTGCTTCTGCTTTCCCCGATATTCCCGATATTAATTGTCCTATCTTTTAATGAATTTAAGCACATATTTAAAAATGGTGTAACGTTTTTCCTGACAATAATTACGCTTTCAAGCTTTTTGTTTGTTTTATTTATCGATCCGAAAATCGGCATGGGCCGGGATTGGGATTTATTTTCGTTTCTCGGTTTTGGATTTACTCTATTGCTCGTATATTCGATTCCGGAAAAGCACCTTACGGCGTTAAAGAAATATATACCGACAATGATCATCTATCTTATCGTGACTACAGTTCCCTATTTATTGATGAATCTCAATCGGGATACGTCGATAAAGTACGCGAAATATCTTATTGATCTCGATCCCGAGAAATCGTATTCGAATTTGGTCATTATGCGATTGTATTATCAGGAATCGGGTGATCGGCAAACCGCCGATTCTCTGAATGCCGTGTTTTTTGAACGATTTCCCAACGAAAAGAAAATTTTTGATGCATCTAATGTGTTGAATAGAGGTGATATCACCGGGGCAAAGGAAATGGCCGCGGACATCGTCCCGGACAGACTATCCGGACGTTACCATAATTTTCTGAGTGCATTGTACATGAGCGAAGGCATATTCGATAAAGCGCTTGAAGAGTCGGATATGGCAATACAACTTGGGATGTATAATTATAGATTTTTTGTCAATCGTGCCTGGATTTTCAGCCAGATGAAGCAATATGAGAAGGCCCTGGAATCCGTCAGGGTTGCCTATAACCTGTTTAATAATAATGATGACGTTCTCAGCGCTTTTGCATGGATAAACATCCTGGCCGATAAGCCGGATTCCGCTATTATATATGCTTATAAGTTAATCGCACTCGATTCCGGGTACGTCTCGGGTTATTACTTTCTATGTCGTGCGTACGCGGATAAGAAGCTTCCCGACAGCTCCCTGAGGTACTATAATCTATATCAGAGTTCAGGGCACATGGATGTCTTTTATGTCAATAAATTAGCCGAACTCAAGCACATGATAGAGGAACTGCAATAATCGATGGGGTAAAAAAAAAGACCTCTGCAGATTTCTACAGAGGTCCCCTTTTGAAAGTATACTGCGAAATATCTTTTAGTACATTCCGCCCATGCCGCCGCCGGGCATGCCGCCACCCGGCATCGCCGGTGTCTTTTCATCTTCCGGCTTATCACTCACGACCGCCTGCGTCGTCAGAAGCAGGCCGCTAATCGAGGCGGCGTTCTCCAGAGCAATCCGTGTCACCTTGGTCGGATCAATCACACCGGCCTTAATCAGGTCTTCGTAAGTATCCGTCTCAGCGTTATAACCGAAGGCGCCATTTTCTTTCTTGACGCGATCGACAACGATTGAACCTTCAACACCGGCGTTGTTGGAAATCTGACGAATCGGTTCTTCCAGCGCACGACGGACAATATTGACGCCGGTCATTTCATCAGTATTCAATTTCAATGAATCGAGCGCATGAATCGAGCGTAGGAAGGCCACGCCGCCGCCGGGGACAATACCTTCCTCGACCGCCGCACGAGTGGCATTAAGCGCATCTTCAACACGCGCCTTTTTCTCTTTCATCTCCGTTTCGGTCGCAGCCCCGACATTAATAACGGCCACGCCACCGGCCAGCTTGGCCAGACGTTCCTGAAGTTTTTCACGATCATAATCGGAGGTGGTGTCGTCAATCTGTTTCCGAATCTGCCCGATTCTCGCTTTGATATCTTCGGTTTTGCCGCCGCCTTCGACAAGAGTCGTGTTATCCTTATTGACCACGATTTTCTTGGCGGTCCCGAGGTCGCCGGTGTTCACGTTTTCAAGCTTCAGGCCGAGCTCTTCGGAGATGACTTTACCGCCGGTAAGAATCGCGATATCTTCAAGCATCGCTTTACGACGATCGCCGAATCCCGGGGCTTTAACCGCGGCGATTTTGAGAGTTCCGCGCAGTTTATTAACGACCAGAGTCGCCAGCGCTTCACCCTCGATATCCTCGGCGATAATCATCAATGGTCTGCCCATCTGCGCGATTTTCTCAAGAACCGGCAGCAGGTCTTTCATTGATGAGATTTTTTTATCATGAATTAAGACGAGTGATTCTTCCAGAATCGCTTCCATGTTGTCGGGATCGGTCACAAAATAAGGCGAGACATAACCACGGTCGAACTGCATTCCCTCGACCACCTCAAGAGTCGTCTCGGTCGTTTTTGATTCCTCAACCGTGATAACGCCATCCTTGCCGACCTTCTCCATTGCATCGGCAATCTTACCGCCGATAGCTTTATCGTTGTTGGCCGAGATAGTCCCGACCTGACTGATTTCGGTCTTACCCGAAACCGGCTTGGACAATTTCTTGATTTCTTCAACCAGGGTCAACACAGCGGAGTCAATACCGCGCTTTAAAGCCATCGGATTAATACCCGCCGTCACTGCCTTAACACCTTCACGATAGATCGCCTGGGCCAGAACGGTCGCCGTTGTGGTTCCATCACCGGCAACATCCGAGGTTTTCGAGGCCACCTCTTTGACCATCTGGGCACCCATATTCTCGAAATGATCTTCCAGTTCGATTTCTTTGGCCACCGAAACACCGTCTTTGGTAACAGTTGGCGAACCGTATTTTTTATCAAGAATTACATTGCGGCCTTTGGGACCCAAAGTAACCTTGACCGCATTGGCCAGCTTATCAACGCCTGTCTTTAGCTTCTCGCGTGCCGAAGCATCATATTCTATAATCTTTGGCATATTTCCACTCCTTTATTTGTTATTTAATTGTTGCCAGAATATCGGACTCGCGCATAATCAAACGCTCTTCGCCATCAATAGTAACTTCCGTTCCGGAATACTTGCCGTAGAGAATCCGGTCGCCCTTTTTCACTTCCAGTGGAATCAGTTTTCCGTCCTCGATCCGACCCGGACCAACTTCGATAACTTCGCCCTCCTGGGGCTTTTCTTTGGCGGTGTCCGGAATAATAATACCTCCCTTTTTCATTTCAGCCGGCTCCAGCGGCTTAATAAGAACCCGATCAGCCAATGGTTTTACAACCATACTCAATCCTCCTTAGTTTTAAACGCTTATTCAAGTTTTCCATCTCTCTACAACATCCGTTAGCACTCACTTATGTCGAGTGCTAACAGGGCGCTAAATATATCCTTTTACGCCCGAATGTCAAGAAATTTCATAAAAAATTATGAATTAGTGAAAAAATTTATATCTAATTGTAAAATATTGACTTACAGCGCTACTTGGTTTGAAAATCGGCGATAATCTTTAATCCTTCGAGCGTCAGAATATTATTTACCGATTCAATAAACCTGCTGTCCGCTGAAAAATCAGCGGCCAGACCTCCGGTGGCGATGACTCTGGCGTCATGGCCGAGTTCATTCCTGATGCGTTCGATGATTGAATCGACCAGCCCGACGGTGCCGTAAAAAAGGCCTGATTTGATCGAATCGGCAGTGTTCCGTCCTATGATATTTTTCGGGCGCTCGATGTTAACTTCGAAAAGTTGTGCCGCTCTTTTGACCAGTTCGCGGCTTGAAGTTTCCGGACCGGGAGTTATCACGCCGCCCAGGTACACACCGTTTTCATCGATAACATCGAAAGTCGTCGCCGTCCCGAAATCGACGACAATTATCGGCCCGCCGAAATTACTATAGGCGGCAACCGCGTTGGCAATACGATCGGCCCCGACCGCTTTCGGATTATCGTAACCGATTTTAATCGGCAGTTTTATTTCCGAGGATACAACCAACGGGATTATCGAAAGATATTTATCCGACATTCTTTCATAGACAGGTTTCAGCCGAGGAACCACCGAAGCGATTACGACCCGATTCAATTGCGAGATTTTGACATCGAGTTTTTCCAGCAGACCCGTGACGAAAAATCCGCATTCATCCACAGTCAGCGTATGATTCGATGCCACCCGGAAATGATCGACCAGTCGATTATCATCATACACCCCGATAACGGTGTCGGTATTGCCTATATCAATCGCCAGAAGCATAGGGGGAATATATCCTTTGCCGCAGCCAATGTCAATTGCTCTTCGGCGGATGTTCATTAGTTGAACAGCCGATTTTTTATAAATCATAAATATCTACCGATATATATATTGATAGGTATTTTTTTATTAACGGGAGGCGGCCATGAAAAAATTATCCGTATTTGTTTTGATTTTGCTGCTTTTTTTCACGCTTGGCTGCAGTAAAAAAGTGACGGTTGTAAAGGTTGCCTCGGCGGAAAGCAATCTTAATCAATACGATAATCCGTCGCAGGATAATATCAATGGTTCCGAAAATCACCTGAAACAGGCCAAACGATTTTATGCCGAAGGCAAATACAGCCAAGCCCGGAAACATTGCGAAAAAGCAATCGAACTTGACCATCGCAACTGGGGGGCGCACTATTATCTCGGTCTGACCATGCAAAAGAGAAAAGAATATACGGTTTCGATTGAAGCCCTGGGTGTCAGCCTGAAGTATGCACCGGATAATAAGTTTGTTAAATCGGAAATCCATTACGCCATCGGTTATAGCTGGGAGAATCTGGGTAATCCGAAGAAAGCGATGGAAGAGTATGATCAGGCGCTGGCTTTTAATCCCGGAAATGATTCGGCGCGCCAGGCGCAAAATCGAATCAAAGTCGACAAAACCATGAAAAATTGGGATAAAAGCCGCGAAATCAAATACGACGGATAGCCTGAAAAGGCGATAAGAAACCGGTTGATTACTGTCAGCCGGTTTTTTTGTGGACACCATCGTAGGAAAAAGCCCCGGAATTGGCTATATTGGCTTCATGAAAGAAAAACCGACCATTACTTTCCGACTGCGTGACGACTTTTACGACAAGCTCGATAAGTTCACGGAAAAGGTGCTTAAGGACGGCTATAAATATTTCGAAAAAGAATTTGCCAATATCGACGGCTTTCTTGAAAAGACGAAATGCGATATATTGAATCGCGACGATCTTTCGTTTCGCTTGACGCCGAAGCCGTTTTATCTGATAGAGATGTTGTACTATAAAATATTCGACGAGACCAACCGTAAGGCATTCAATAAAGCCAGAGATACCGTTTTGATTCTCCCTGATTGCATGTCCTTGATGCTTGATAAGTGCAAAAGAGAAAGGACAAAATATGGTAAAAGATGCACCCGCTGTGTTCCGAAATGCCGGGTTCATGAGATTATGCTGCTGGCTGATAAGTACAACATCGAGGGATATTTTTCCAAGCGGGCACTGACCGAGCAGATTGAAAAAATCAAGAAGGATAAACCGTCGCTGTCGGTGATCGGGGTGTCATGTCTGCTGACACTGGCCTCGGGTATGCGCAGCGCCAAAGAGGCGGACGTGCCGGCGCGGGGCGTATTCCTTAATTTCACCGGATGCGAGCATTGGGCCGATAAACCGTTTCCCACCGAGACGGCCATAGGCAAACTGAGGGCGATTTTAGAGGAGAAATATGGAGTACTTGATTCGTCACCTTGATGCCACCGATTATGATCAACTGATCGATTTGTGGGCACGATGCGGATTATCATACCGTCCGCGGGGGCGGGACTCGCACGAGGCTATGGAGGCCGTGTTTCGCCGGATGGAAACCGGTGTGTTCGGGATGTTTGACGCAGATAAAATGATCGGAGCGGTGGTCGGGACATCAGACGGTCGCAAGGGGTGGATCAACCGTCTGGCGATTGATCCCGATTATCGCGGCCGCGAACTGGCGAGTTATCTTATCAAAGAGGCGGAGAATTTTTTGTATGGTCTGGGGATAAAAGTTATCGCGGCGCTGATTGAAGATTACAATACTCCCTCGATGTCGACGTTTGTCAAGGCGGGGTACAGCTGCAATCCCAAAATTAATTATTTTTCCAAGCGCGAGTCATGGGAGGATTGAGCATGGATTTGTATTTCGGTATCTTCGGTATGATACTTCTATTAACGGCATTTGCATTGAATTTATCAAAAGTCGTTCGGGAGACTTCGGTCAGTTATATTTTATTAAACATCTTCGGCGCCGGAATTTCGACCTATTATGCCTGGACACTTGGCGCAATTCCATTCATTATCCTTGAAGCCATCTGGTGCCTTTTCGCGGTTTATAAGTTGGCCGTGGTTTTTAAGTGATTTGTAGTATTACCCGGGAAGCAAACGATTGGATAAAACAGGATATTATTCCGAATGTCAAAACACTGAAGAAAAAAATGACACCTATTCAACGTGCCCCTTTACGCGAATAGTAAAATGTCTCTTACGCCTTCGACAAAATCTTCGGCAGGCTATCGTAATATGCTTCTGATAGATCGGATAAAGAAAGCTTAATCAGATCATTTATCGAAAAAGTATCACCACCAACTATACCGATGGATGAAACCGGAATATTGTTTTTGATACACAAATCAACCAGCTTCACGCCGTTCTCTTTTTTGGTCGTGACAATAATCCGCGATTGTGTTTCGCCGAATAGAAGACAGTCAATACGAATATCTTCGTCGAGTTTTATCGAAGCGCCAATCATCCTCTCTCGATTGGAGATACAGCACTCGGCCAGCGCCACCGCCAGACCACCATCCGAGCAGTCATGCGCCGATTTAATAAAGCCCTTTTTGATTGCCTTAAGAACTGTATCCTGCACCTGTTTTTCAAACGACAAATCAATCTCCGGAACCGGGCCGTTGGTCTTGCTAAAAATAGAATAAATATACTCCGAGGCACCCAGCTCCTCTTTCGTCTCACCGATAAGATAAATCAGATCGCCTCTGTCTTTGAACCACTGGGTCGTGATATATTTCGTATCTTCAACCACTCCCAGCATACCGATCGTCGGTGTCGGGAAAACGGCCCGATCCGGATCTTCATTGTAAAAACTGACATTCCCGCCGGTTACCGGCGTCTCGAACATCCGGCAGGCCTCACCCATACCGGCCACCGCCTCGGAGAAACCGTAATAAATCTTTGGTTTATATGGATTACCGAAATTAAGACAATTGGTAATCGCCACCGGCTTGCCACCCGAGCAGACAATATTACGCGCCGCCTCGGAAACCGCCTGTTTGGCACCCTGCCGGGGATTCAAATAGCAATAGCGGCCGTTGCAATCGGTCGTTATGGCCAGCGCCTTTTTGGTTTTCCGAATCCGCAGCACCGCCGCGTCGGAACCGGGCCCGACTACCGTATTGGTACGCACCATGGAGTCATACTGATCGTACACCCAGCTTTTATCGCAGATATTCGGCGAAGCCAGCAGATGCAGCAAATCCTTATTCCAAACCCGGTCAAGGGGAAACTCATTAAAATCAAGCTTCGATAACTCATCGATATATTCCGGTTTTTCTGTTTCCCGATGATAAACCGGTGTCCCGCCGCCGAGCGCCAGAACATCGGCCGGAATTTCAACCACCGTTTCACCGTTGAGACGCACTTTAAATATACCGCTTTTGTTAGATTCACCGATAATCGTCGAATCGAGCTCCCATTTTTTAAAAATCCGCCGGACATCTTCTTCTTTGCCCTTTTTGACACAAACCAGCATTCTCTCCTGCGATTCGGACAGAAGAATTTCGTAGGGTGTCATGCGGTCTTCACGTACCGGGACTTTATCGATATCGATTGTTACGCCAGCCCCGCCGCGCGCCGACATTTCGGAACATGAGCAGGTGATACCGGCCGCACCCATATCCTGAATGCCGACAATGAGGTCTTTATCGATAATCTCAAGCGTCGCTTCCAGAAGCAATTTCTCGGTAAAGGGATCGCCAATCTGTACCGCCGAGCGTTTGGCCTCCGATGCATCTGAAAGTTCCACCGAGGCGAAAGTCGCCCCGTGAATACCGTCACGTCCGGTTTTAGAGCCGACTATCATAACCGGATTACCCTCACCCTTGATGATTGCCGAGACCATTTTATCGACTTTGGAGATACCGACCGCCATGACGTTTATCAGAGGATTGCCGGTGTAAGCATCATTGAAATATGTTTCCCCGGCGACGGTCGGCACGCCGAACGAGTTGCCATAATCGCCCACCCCGCGCACGACACCATCGACCAGATACCGTACCCTCGGATTTTCCGGCGAGCCGAAACGCAGCGAATCCAGTGACGCAATCGGTCTGGCGCCCATGGTAAAGATATCGCGAAGGATTCCCCCGACCCCGGTCGCCGCGCCTTGATATGGTTCCAGCGCCGACGGATGATTATGCGATTCGATTTTGAATACGACCGCCAGATTATCGCCGATATCGACCGCCCCGGCATTTTCCTCGCCGGCGCCGGTGAGAAGCGCCGCGCCTTCGCGCGGCAGTGTTTTTAATAAAGCAATCGAATTTTTATACGAGCAATGCTCGGACCACATCACCGAAAAAACGCCCAGTTCGGTGTAATTCGGCTCGCGTCCGAGTATTTCTATGATCTTTTGATATTCTTCATCATTCAGCCCGTGGTCTTTAACCATCTGCGGGGTAACTTGCGGCTGTTTCATCTGTTCCTCCAAAAAGCCGAATATAGAAGGAGACGCGTTTTGAGTCAATTATTAAATGGAAGAAAAACGACCTATTGACGCGTGAAATAGCCCCAGTTTTTTTGGCCAATAGTCATCAATTCACAATCAAAAGATTTGCAGACATTCCAAACTATATCGGTAAACAGCGGAATCGATATTATATTTGGATCATCGGTCGGATAAACGATCGTCCATAAATTCAGCGAATCGTTCGATACGAACCGGAAATTAATCGAATGATCCTCAATTTCTCCGGCTTCGTTACGAATAAAAAATGTCAATGTATCGGATGAGATATCGTACCTGCCGAAATATTGCTGCTCCGTATCTCCATGGTCATTTGTTATTATTATGCTGAAACTGTCATTGGCAAAATACAACGTCGATATCAAGTCTTTGGTGAATGATGACCCATTCATATTTTCCGGCGTTCCAACCATACTGCCAAAGGTCATCGAATACTTCTCTTCCCATGTCCCGGATAAATTATAGTTGATATAAAGGGAGCGAGTAGGATTGTCTTTGTCGCACCCCGGAATAATTGAGATTGAAATAAGAAAGATTAAACCTGAAAAACCCACGGAGGAAATTTTATTTCCGAACATAAAACCACCAGTTAAATACCTTTTTTCAATATACAGCATAATTTCAGATATCTTCCAACTTTTTTATAATATTCATTAGCAAATCGGTTAAATTACTGACTATGAAAAAAGGTAGATGTCAAAACAAAATAGAGAATAATATTAGAGAGTTACGGTTGGTTAACCGGGGCGATAAAATCCTTGTCGCTTTCTCCGGCGGGCCCGACTCAACTGCCTTGCTGCATATTTTGTATAAGTTTTCGCCAAAACTGAATTTCTCCCTCTGCGCCTGCTACATAAATCACAAAATCCGGCCGCGCGCGGTCCAGAAGGAAATCGAATTCTGCCGCAAAATCTGTGAAAAACTGAAGGTCGAATTCATTTTACATGAGGTTGATATCCCGAAATACGCCAGAGAAAATAAATTATCACTTGAAGAAGCCGGCTTTATCAAACGAAAAAAAATCCTGCAAAAAAACGCCGCCGAAAAAAGCTGCAATAAAATCGCGCTGGGGCATCATCAGGATGATATCGTCGAAACCATTTTATTTCGCCTCTTCCGCGGCACCGGCCCGGGTGGACTTTATTCTATAAAACCGATTTCCGGAAATATAATCCGCCCCCTTTATAATATCACCAAAGAAGAAATCGTGGAATATTTGACAAAAAATAAGATCCCTTACTTGATTGACCGTTCGAATCTGAAATCCGATTTCAGCCGTAATTACATCAGGAACAAAATCATTCCGGTTATTAAAAAGCGCTTTGGGGATAATTATCGAAGCTCCATAAGCAATTTTGCCGAAATAATTTCGGCCGAGGACGACTATCTCACCGCCATTGCATTGAAGAAAATAAAAAAAATCGCCCGAATTACGCCCGGGGGGAAAATTGTTGTTGATTTGGCCCAAATGAGACTATATGATAACTGGTTAAGAAGACGAACATTTAAGCAATTGCTGGAAAAACTCAGCGGTTTACCCGGGATCGGCAGTTTTAACGACATCGCGCGTCTGAACAGCATGATAGACGGCGAGTCGAGAGCGGTAAGTATCGAGGGCGGTATAAGTGCAACTTGTGAGGGCAATAAAATCTACTTCTCAAAAGGCAGATGTAAAATTCGGAATGTCAATATGACGCTCAATGGTATGACAGAGATTTCGGAATTGAAGTCACGTCTTAAATCCATACGGTTATCGGACGAGAAAGCCCTGATGGATTTTCGTAAAAGAGGCGACCGGGTAAATATTGACTATGACAAAATCGCGCCGCCTTGCCGTGTACGTGGTATCAAGCCCGGCGACAGGTTTACTCCGCTCGGTTTGAAAGGTACCAAAAAAGTCGGTGATTTTCTGACCGATAAAAAAATTTCAAAACATCTCCGGGATGAAATCCCCGTTATTTTCGATAAAAAGGGCCTTATCTGGTTGGTGGGACATCAAATTGCCGACCGGGTAAAAATCGATAAATCTACAAAAAGGGTTTTGGACATTGAGTTTATCAAAAGAAAAATCAACTGGTAAGCATAAGTTTGAATTGCTTTACACTCAGGATGTACTGGATAGAAGAATTAAAGAATTGGGGCGACGAATCTCGAAAGATTACGCCGAAAAAGAGCCGATTCTTATCGGCGTGCTGAAAGGCTGCGTCGTTTTTTTGGCTGACCTTATAAGGTGTATTTCGATCCCCATCGAGATGGAATTCATTCTGGCGTCCAGCTATGCAAATGGTCAAGTCTCCAATAATCATGTCGTCACCTATGGCGGCGCCGAGATATCGCTTACCGGACGGCATCTTCTGATTGTTGAAGGCGTCGTTGATTCGGGACAAACCATCGCGGCCATTATTGACCATTTGAAAAAACAGGAACCGGCTTCAATAGAAATAGTTACGCTCCTCGATAAGCCAACCTGTCGAACGATGGACATTGATGTGAAATATGTCGGATTCGATGCCGGTGAGAATTTCGTAATCGGCTTCGGATTGGATGAATCTCAGAGATACCGCAATCTCCCGTTTATCGGTAAAGTTCTGAATAATTGAACTTTTGCAACTTTTCCCGTTTTTTTTGCCGATAATTGTGTATATTTATCGTAGGAGTAGTAGTGACTGATGAATTCTGACGATAAGAAAATTAATCCTCGCGGCAATCCGAAGGGAAAGCCGGGGCGGGGTGGAAAAGAGGATCCCGAGGGCAAAGGCTCATTCAGCTGGAAGGGCCCGGCCAAATCGCTTGGTTTCTGGGTTATTATCATTCTGGCCTTCATATTTGCCTATAGCCTGTATACATCGTCGGATACCGATGTCGCCGAAATATCATATTCCGAATTGCTGAACCAGCTTGGTAACGGCAACATAGAATCGGTGACATTTATAAAACAGAATATTGAAGGGCGGCTGAAAAAAGAAACATCACTGACAACCGAAAACGGCACCGGACGTTATACGAAATTTAAAGCGATGATTCCGTACGAGGACAACAGCTTTACGCTTGTCAATCGCTTCGAAAAAGCCGGTGTGACAATCACCGCCAAGACCGAAGGCCCCAACTATTTTTCGATTCTTATCTCCGTTGCTCCCTGGCTATTGTTAATCTTTATCTGGCTGTTTTTCTTAAGACAGATGCAGGGTGCATCCGGCCCGCGAGGTTTGTTCTCCTTCGGAAAAAGTCGCGCCAAACTTCTGACCGATGAACGTCCGAAGGTCACTTTCGCCGATGTCGCCGGGGTCGATGAAGCCAAAGTCGAACTTTCCGAGATTATCGAATTTCTTAAGGATCCGGGTAAATTCCAGAAACTGGGCGGCAAAATCCCGAAAGGTGCCCTCTTGTTAGGCCCCCCCGGAGCGGGCAAAACGCTTCTGGCACGGGCCGTTGCCGGTGAGGCCGGGGTCCCGTTCTTTTCGATGTCGGGTTCCGACTTCGTTGAGATGTTCGTCGGTGTCGGCGCCAGCCGTGTGCGTGACCTCTTCGAGCAGGGCAAAAAAAATGCCCCGTGCATTATCTTTATCGATGAAATCGATGCCGTCGGCCGGCATCGCGGTGCCGGACTGGGCGGCGGCCATGACGAGCGCGAACAGACGCTCAACCAGTTGCTGGTCGAGATGGATGGATTCGAATCCAACGACGGTGTCATTCTTATCGCCGCGACCAATCGTCCCGATATTCTTGACCCGGCCTTGTTGCGACCGGGACGTTTCGACCGTCAGATTGTCGTTGATTCCCCCGACGTCCGTGGTCGGGAAGGTATTCTGAAAGTGCACGGCAAAAAAATCAAAATATCGGATGACGTCGAATATGGTATTCTTGCTCGCGGCACACCGGGTTTGTCGGGGGCCGATCTGGCCAATATGGTCAACGAGGCCGCATTGCTGGCGGCGCGTAAGGATCATACGGCTGTCAGTATGGATGATTTCGAAGAGGCCAAAGACAAAGTAATGATGGGCGTCGAGCGAAAATCTCTGGTGATAGCGGAAGATGAGCGCAAAATGATTGCTTATCATGAAGCCGGTCATGCCCTGGTCGCCAAACATATACCTAACGCCGACCCGGTGCATAAAGTGACGATTATTCCGCGAGGATTGGCCTTGGGATTGACACACTACCTGCCGGTCGATGAAAGACACACGCACTCAAAAGAACGTATTGAAACGCAGCTTGTTTATGCTATGGCCGGGCGCGTCGCCGAAAAAGTTGTCTTTAACCAGTTAACCACCGGCGCCAAAAACGATCTCGAGCGGGCCACCGACATCGCCCAGAAGATGGTCTGCCAGTGGGGTATGTCGGAAAAATTGGGACCGATTACCTACGGTAAACGTGAAGAGCAGATTTTCCTCGGGCGCGAAATCTCTCAGCACCGCGACTATTCCGAGGAGACAGCGCGCTTAATCGACGAAGAAGTCAAGAACATCCTTGAAAGAGCCGAAAACAGGGCGTTTAAAATTCTCACCGAGCACCGCGATCAGTTGGATAAAGTCGCCGGGGCCCTGCTGGAAAAAGAAGTTCTTGATGGCCATGCTATCGATGTTTTGATCGGCCGGGCCGACGAGGAGAATGTCCCTTCGCCCGAACCGGCGCCCAAATCGGATGGATAAGAAAAAAATTATCGAGGGGGTCAGACTTATTCTGGAGGGAATCGGTGAGGACCCCAATCGTGAAGGTCTCAAACGCACTCCCGAACGAATTTACGAACTTTATCGCGATATTTTCAGCGGCCTTAAAACCAAACCGGAAAAAGCCTTAAAACTTTACACGACTCCCAACAAAGATGAGTTGATTATCGTCCGCGACATCGCTTTTTATTCGGTCTGCGAGCATCATCTGCTTCCTTTTCTGGGCAAGGTGCATATCGCCTATATACCGCAAAAAAATAAAATCACCGGCTTTTCCAATCTGGTGAAAATTGTCGAGATGATGTCGCACCGTCCGACGATTCAGGAAAAACTTACGACCGACATCGCCGATACGATTTATGAAGTACTCGACGCCAAGGGAGTTTTAGTCATCATCGAGGCTCAACAATTGTGCATGACCATGACCGGGGTGAAAAAACCGGGTTCGTTGACCGTTACCTCGGCCGTCCGCGGTATCCTCCGCAAAGACGCCACCCGCGCCGAAGCCATGGCATTGATCAAACAGTGAATAAAATACGAGACTTTATTGAATAAGAGATAACGGGCAAGAGCCCCGGCCTCCTGCCAATCTTAAAGCCGGCAGGTTACCGGGGCTCCTGTTGTACTTCTTCTTATTTTAAATACTCTGATTTAAGCAGATCGAGCAACTCATGCAATCTCTCATGAGTCCCCTCGCCGATTACCTCAATCTCGACTTTTTCGAAATCACCGATCAGTTGATTCTGTTCTTGCGGGGGAATTAATTTATCCGCCATAGGGAAAAGAACATTATTCTCTTTTTGAATGTGTTGTGACAAAAGAGAAATATATCCTCGCGCATTTTGAATGAATTGATCCGCTGCCGATTGATCACCCTTAGTATATGAAGATGCAGCGGCATCCATTTTTCTGACAAGATTCCGACCGGCTTCATGCTCGGAAAGCATAACCCCGATCGGCCCGCCTGCTTGCGGCACCCCTGCTTTAACCAGTGATTTAAAAAGCAAGTTTTCTTCTTTGCCGTGATGGCATTTATCTGCAAACACCTGGATAAATTCTACAATTTGAGGGAGATGTTCGGGATTCACATGTTCTTTATTTTCAAGTCTTGCTGAAACAGCCTTTAATACTTCCAGCATAACCAAAATTGCATCATGCTCCTTGACTAAAATTTCTGTCGGTTTCATTTTTATCTCCTTCTTATTTAATTTCTTTTATGCCTGGACCTTACCCCGCATAAGAGAAGCTCTGATAATGAAAATGACCATAACCACCGCGCCGGCAATAAATATCAGGTCGGGAACAATGCGCATCCAGCTCAGTGTGCGTATAACCGCACCTGACGTGATTTCCGGGCTACGGGCATACCATAAACCATGTTTAACGGATTGGTAAAACTGATAAAATCCGGATGGCGCGAGATTGAAAACTGTCATAGCCAGCAGACCGCCGTTCAACAGCCAAAATCCCCATTTAAGCAGCTTATCCGACCACACCTTCGGAGAGACTATATTTCTTACCGAGAAAAGCATAAGCGCAATCGCCAGAAATCCATACACGCCAAATAAAGCGGCGTGTGCGTGTAGCGGCGTGGTATTTAAACCCTGTGCATAATAAAGAACGATCGGCGGATTAATCAGAAAACCAAAAACTCCGGCACCCAGCATATTCCAGAACGCGACCGCAATGAAAAAGTATATCGGCCATTTATATGCGTAGTTTTTACCGCCGCGCTCCACCACCCTCAGGTTGCTGGCGGCTTCAAATCCCAGCAGCGTCAGGGGGACTATTTCCAGTGCGGAAAAGACCGCCCCCAGTGCGATTATCGGCGTCGGCGTTCCCGACCAGTATAAATGGTGAAAAGTACCTACGACACCACTGCCCAGGTAAAGAGTTATACTCGCGTACACCGTCGTCAAAGCAAGCTTCTTGCTGACAGCTCCAATTCGCGATAATATAAAGGCAAGTATGACCGTGGCAAAAACTTCAAAAAACGCCTCGACCCATAAATGAACCACCCACCAGCGCCAGTATTCGGCATCGGAAAGATGTGTACCCTTGGTGTACATCAATCCGGCCATGTAAAATAGCGGGATGGCTATAGAGCTGTATAGCAGCATATGTGTCAATCCGCCGGAATCATCCTCATTCCTGATGGCCGGCATAATTGACCTGAAAACGAGTATCAGCCAGATTATCATTCCGGCTATCAAAAGCAGTTGCCAGACTCGCCCCAATTCAATATACTCATATCCCTGATGTCCCAGATAGAATCCGTTACCGCCGAATTGTCCCAGGACCGACATTAATGTCCCCGAAAGCGCTCCGACTACGACGATTACTACGGCGCCGAACAGTGCCAGAACCAAAAATCGCTGTTTATTCGGTTCTCGCCCGACATAAGGCCCGATAAAAAGTCCCGCGGCCAGAAAGCAGGTCGCGATCCAGAATATTCCCAATTGAATATGCCAGCTCCTTATGGCCGCATACGGCAGTACATTGGCCAATGATATTCCGAAAAAGCTCGTGCCCTCAACGGTAAAATGGCCGGTGATTGATCCTGCAAGTGCCTGAATCACAAACAATATCATCGCCGTACTGAAATAGAAAAGTGTGGCCTTTTGGCTGCCGGTCGGTGTCGGCTCCTTGAAATCCAATAATGCTTCTGATGAATAATCGTCTTCACGAATATATCTTAAATACAGGAACATCACTATCGCTATGGCCAGGATCAATAAAATAACACTGACTATTGACCATATTAATGAACCGGGCAGCGGCTTATTACCTATCAGTTCGTCAGAAGGCCAGTTACTCGTGTATGTAAAATTCTGACCGGGTCGATCCGTCGATGCGGCCCAGGCTAACCACGAGAAAAAGCTGGCTACTTGCATTCCTTCAGCTTCATCCCGGACAATTCCCGGCTGAAGCCCCATACGTTCGTTGCCGTTCTGAAAAAGACCAGTATAATATTCTTTCAGGTAACGAAAGACCTCAACCTGTAAATCGGTATAGACAAGCGAGCCGGTACTTTTATTAAATCTGTTTTTCCTTATTTCCTGCTGAACCAACGCGCTCAATTCCGCTTTTTTGACCGCATCGAGAGTATCGAAATCTTGCTGATCGAATGCCTTTGCTTCCTGGATAGAAAGCCCATCGAACCTGGCAACCATAAAAAGCGCCATTCTGTGGATATAATCGGCCGACCAATCGGGAGCAAGATAAGAACCGTGTCCCCATATCGAGCCTATATGTTGACCGCCACGGCTGAAATAATAATTCTGCCCATCTGCGATATCTCGTCCTGTAAAAATAGTCTCACCGTTGGAGGAAACTACTCGATCAGGAATCGGTGGTTTTTCTTTCTTGATTAAATAACCCCCGAAAAGAAGAATCCCGAAACATATTACCAGAAAAAAAAGTAATATGGCTCTTATTCTTGCGTTAATCATACCCGCCTCCTAAAAAAGTTTATCGATAGTATTTTTATTGATAAGTTTTTTGAATTCTCCGATAATTGGTTGCCATTCATTATGCAGGCCGCATGAACCATCGCATTTTGCCTCACCCAAAAAACACTTATCGAATTGTTCGATATTCATAAAAAGAGAAACTATTTCTTTAATAGTAATGTGATCCGCCTTCTTAGCCAGGACAAAACCACCGTTGGTACCCCTTTTCGATATTAAATATCCGGCCTGAACAAGCCTGTACATAATTTTCGATAAATAGTTTTGAGGAATATGCAATTGTTCCGACAAATACGCTGAAAGAACGGGCCGGCCCGAATCGCGTTTGGCGATAGAGCCGACCGCCCTTAATGCATAGATAGTAGTCTGCGAAAGCAATAAATTCTCCTTATTAATTTAATCGGCGACAATATATGATTTCTTCATGAAGAAGTCAAGAATTAATTCAGGATTTTTTCATTCTTTTTGCTAATTCTTATATTTCGCCCGAGCGCCTCGTATCTTTCTGTTGGAACGTAACGACTTACCTCGAATTTTCCCCTCAAATCTCGGCTCTTATGGCACTACTACACAAATAATTTAAATTCTGAGTTGTGGCCGTTATATGGAGATATTATTTAAACCCATTGATATTACAAGAGATATTCATATAAAAATAGTAAATGAAAATGACCTTTTTACAACAAGCCTAAAGGCGGGAGCGTGAGATTCCTGTTCAACGAAAGCCATCGGCGAATGGATTTCATAACAGTATCCAATGGCTTCTAATAACCCTTGAAGATGGTTATCTCCGCTTTCTCATGTTTTGTTCGAAAGCGGCGACGTCCTGATAATATTTACCGGCAATTTCCGCCAGTACGGGCTGAGTAAAAACTTCGGGCCGAGGCGTATTGATGACATCAACAATAACCGCCGCGACTTCATCGGCGGATTGAGCCTTTAAGGGACTCGCTCCGGGGGGAAGAGTGGGCGTACCGCCGATAGCTTTTCTCGCAAAATCGGTGGCTACCGGACCCGGCATAACGAGCGAAACATGAATATCAGGATAATCCGTGCTTAAATCCATTCTAAGGTTAGCGGTCAATGAGTTCAGAGCCGCCTTGGCGGCGCTATAGACGGATCTGAACGTCAGCAGCGGCACCCTGCTTAAAAACGAGGATATATTTATCAAATGACCTTTGGTCTGCTTCTGGAAATAAGGAACGATGGCCTGCATCCCGTAAAATACTGATTTAAGATTGACATCAATGATCTGATCAAAATCTGCTTCTGATAGGTCCAAAACCTTTATACCGATGCCGCGGCCGGCATTATTTACCCAGACGTCAATACGGCCGAATTCAGCCAGAGCGGCTTCGCGCAGATTTTCGATGTCCTGCTTCCTGGTGACATCGCAAATTACCGGCAAGGCATGACTTCCTGATTGTCTTGCTACCTGATTGAGTTCATGTTCGCGCCTGGCGGCCAGAACCAGCTTATTGCTGTCGGCTCCCAACTGATTGGCCAGGGAGGCGCCGATTCCGGAACTCGCCCCGGTGATTACGATAACTTTCGAATTCATGTTATCCTCTTCTTTTACAAGAAATAATCTTATATATTGTACGACTTTGCAATCAAAATGATTTGATAAATTAAAAAATGAGTAAACCGGCTCGAAATTACGTTTCGGATTTTGGCTTTTAATTTTGTCGGAAGCCCGGGGGGCATTTCCGACTTACTTCTTTTTCAGAAGATTTTTTAATTTGCGAAGTGTTTCCGGATCGGCGTCATCGATGATATTTTTCAAGTCGCTCTGGAGTTCCACCATCTCGGCCGTTTCTTTTTCCTCGGCGGTCGTATCCATACCCAATATTTTCTTAATCGCGGCGATATAATTATTCGGTTTGACCGGTTTTTCAAGATAAATACCGGGGCCGGACATGGTCAATTCCTTAAGATCAGATTTACCTAGATCGTCGCGGGCATGGCCGGTGACGATAATAACCGGGATTTTGGACCATGCTTTGTTTTTTTTCAGCTCCCGATAAAATTTGGCGCCTGACTTTTTGGGCATGACCAGATCAAGAGAAATCAAATCGGGCTTGCTTCTTTCTACTTCCGTAAGCGCCTGATTTCCGTCCTCCGCCAATATGACATTAAAACCGGCCTCGATAAGCGCGGCCTGAAGGAAATTCCGAACGTCGGCTTCATCATCAACCACCAAAACTGTCTTTTTATCGCCGTTGGCCATATTCGACTCCTTGTATAAGAAATATATAATTACGATTTATATAACGCCATTAATCTTTTGCGTGGAAATTCCATTCGGAATCGCGCTCCTTTTCCGGTCTCGGACTCGACCATTATTTTGCCGCCATGCTCCTGAACTATTTTACGCGTTGTCAGCAGACCCAAACCGGTACCGGCGCCGCCCTTGGTCGTGAAAAACGTCGTGAATATCTTTTTCTTGATTTCATAATCGATACCGCTGCCGTTATCCGAAACCGCGAATACAAGTTTACCACCGGTATCAGAGACTTTGATGACGACTTCAGTCCCTCTCTGCTCCCCCATCAAACAGGCATCGATGGCATTGGAAACCAGATTGGTCAGGCAGGTATGGATACCGTCCGGATCCAGGGGGGCATTTTTTATTTTTCCATCGAGTTCCATTTTTAATTCAATGCCCGATTGCGCGGCAATATCTTTGTACAGTTCGACGATTTCTCCGGCCAGCTTGGCTGGTGATATCATTTTGAGATCCGGGAGACGCCCCTTGGAAAAACTGAGAAAATCCTTGACCAGCGAAGTCGTCTTCTCAAAATTCCGTTCCAGCATGTCCCAGCCCTTATTGATCATCTCCTTGTCGTTCTTCTTGAGACCGAGGCTGACGATGTACTTACCACCCTCCAAACCCATTAAAATATTTTTTATACTATGGGCCAGACCGGCGACCGTTTGCCCGACGGCGCCGAGTCGTTCGGCCTCAATGACTTCCTGTTCCAGTTTTCTTAAGGCGGTAATGTCATTGGAGATTTCAATCACATGGGCGACACTTCCTTTGCCGCGCATCAACGGTGAGGTTGAAACCGCATAATTTATTCCCTGACCCTTTTTACCGGTACCCAGCTGAGTGGAATTGTGAACTTTGCCATCCCTGAAAGTTTTAGCTGCCGGGCAATTGGGGCATTTGGATTGACGGCGTTTATAGACTTTATAACAATACTGCCCCAGGACATCCCCGAAATTTTCACGAAATGCTTCATTGGCCCTTACGATGCGGTAATCCTCACCAATGACGGTAATATAGCAGGGCACCCGATCAAAAAGAATTTGATACTCCGACTGCAGTCGGCCGGTTTCAATTATACTTCGGGTCATTTCCATAACGTACTCCACCCGGCCGCCTTTTTCTTCGGTTATGGGAAAGACATTCCCGATATAGTGGGTTTTTCTGCCGTGTTGATCGATGCCGACGGCGTCTGCGGCCACGGCCTTCCCCGTACTGAAAACTTCCTCCGAAGGACATTCAGAGCAAGGCTTGCTCAATTTTTTATAAACAGCATAACACTTTTTTCCCTTCCAGTCACCGAAGTACTCGGTAAAATTGTCATTGGCCATAATAACATTATAATCCCGGTCGATAATGGCGACATTAAATGGCACCTGCTGAAACAGCTCATGAAAAACCAGATCGCTCAGTCTTCGCCGGTCATGGATTCTCTTTTCGATTTTACCGCTATTTCTCGCCATTTAACGTCGCTCCTGTGGTACGAATTTTTCGATTGTCTGAATAAATTTGTCGACATTGATCGGTTTCTCGACATAACAATCCGGCGGCGGAATCGATTTGTCGTCCACGAAGTCATATATATCGAAGTCCGCCTCGGTTACGGCACCGCTCACGATCACAACCGGAATATCTTTGTAGGTACTATCCTGTTTCAATCGCGTGTAGAACGTGATCCCGGTTTCGCGCGGCATCATTATATCCAGGCAGATCAGATCGGGCTTTATTTCCTCGACCTTTTCCATCGCCGAAATAGCATTATCGACGGCGTACGGAAGATAATCGTACGATTTCAAAACTGCCGACAAGTACGCAATTACATCCGGCTCGTCATCGATTATAAGTACCTTTTTACTCATCGGTCCGTCCTAAATTGCACCTTCTTTTGCTTTTAGTTTGGGCAAAATAACCCGGTTGAACGACGGTTGTTTATCGTACCATTTAAGCAGGTCATGCAAATGTTCCGGCGGAGCCGTTTCGTGGCAGGTTGAACACTCGGCCAGAGCCACTTTTTTCGGATTTTCGGCCGCCTTATCATGATGACACGATACACACAGCATATGCATGGCATCAGTATAAGACATTGCCATATACTTACTATCCACCAGGGCAGAGCTGTCGGAAGCCATCTCATTATGGCATTCCGTACAGGTCTTGGCGGTCGATGTCTCCCTGCTTTTGTTTTCCGTATGACACTTGCGGCACTGGATATCGGCACCATTGGGCGAAGCATGCCAGTCATGGTTAAATGCATCACTCGCCGAGTACATTTTCCGATGGCATTCCCAGCAACCGCTGCTTTTGTCCAGCGGCATGCTCATATGATGACAACGGATGCAGGAAGTGTTCGCACCCAGGCTGTCAATATGCATTTTATGGTTAAAGGTGACACCATAACCGTCATGGTTACCGTCAATGTACAACGTATCATTACCGCGGGCCTTCCTTACTGTCACATCTTCGACCCCTTTACCCAGCAACCGGCCCTGCGGCATTATGGCAATACCGAGCGCGAAGCTTAAAATAAAGGCCAGCGAATATTTGGTCAGGGCGGCGATACGGGGAGCGCCCAGCCATACGCGGGACGAATAATCGAAGGAGGCTTCGGCATAAGGATTGTCTTCCGGGTTCTCCGGCGGTTTTTCCCAGATATTGAACTTTTCGACAACATACAAAAAGACCAGGGCCGCCGTCGAAACGACACCGACACTGATTGAAATTTCCGTCCAGGAAGGAACATACGAATCACCGGTCACGCTGAGCATGGTCAGCCCGCCGACGTTGATACGGTTGAAGACCATTCCGAAAACGACCAGAAAGGAACCGAACATCTGCCAGCCCGGTCGAAATCTCAGCTGCGGCGTGACGAATATCAAAACGGGAATTATTACCGAAATCAACAACTCCGCAATAAACAGATAGCTTTCCCGGGTTCCGTTGAAAATCATCCCCAGCTTGCCGGAGACGATAATGTCGGTCATTTTAACGATGAAATACAATGTCAGCACCCAGACGGCCGCCTTCCCCAGTTTGGCGACCAGATTAACTTCCGGTTTTCGGCGGTACATCCAGTGTGTTATCGAACTTTCGAAGGCCACCATCATTATACCGAGGGCAATGGCCGAGATGAAAAATTGAAGCGGAATGATTTTCGAATACCACAGCGGATGCAACTTGAACGGCATAATAAGAAAAAGGGAGCCTAATGAAGATTGATGCAGAGTGGAAAGCATTATTCCCAACAGGACTAAGGGGAATCGGAATTTCATGAGGAAATTTCGGATTTTGGCGTAGCGGCTGAATTTCTCCAGCGGGACCGGGCTGAATTCGAGAAGCAGCACCGCCGTATAAAGCATCACGCACCAACCGACTTCAAAAAGCGGCGAATGAGGATTCCAGTATATTATCAAGTGCCATATATTCCACGGCAGCCCGAGGTCGAATAACAAACCGAATATGACGGCCAGATAACCGAGGAACGCGGTCAGTACCGCCGGTTTAACCAGCGGATGAAATTCCTCGCGCTTCATTATGTAAAAGATGGCAGTCATCACAAAGCCGCCGGCGGCGAGAGCGACGCCGGCCATGACGTCAAAACTGATCCAGAATCCCCAGGGAGTCATGTCATTCAGATTGGTCGTTACACCTAGTCCGAATATAAAACGCAGCAGCCCGACCGCCGCCGCAAAACCGGTAATCAGCCATAAAACCAGCTTGATGTTTTGTACTCTATTCATTTGGCGCATCCTCTTGTTCATCCTGTTTTTTGCCAAGTTCCATACGGCGGCGAATTATCCAGTTAAGCCCCAGCATGACCCCGCCCATACCGACAAACGCCGGCAGGACTGCCTTCATCGCCGGACTGGTCGTCTGCGGCAACGGTATCGAACCCATATTTTCCTGATATGCCAGGAATCCGAGATCGATATCGGACAGATACAGCACCGACGTCCCGCCGATTTCATGTTCGCCCCAGATTTTATCGATGTACTTACCCGGGTTTTCCTTAATCCGCTGACGCGCCAGTGTGATTAACTCGTCGCGTTCGCCGAAAATAGTGGCCTTTTCGGGACATATTTCGGTACAGGCCGGCTGCTGACCGTCTTTAATTCTATCGTAACATAAGATACATTTGCGGATGTACGGTACCGGCTCATCCCAGTCGTAACGCGGGATACCGTACGGGCAAGCCATCATGCAGTACCGACACCCCAGGCATTTATCACTGTCATAGATGACCGCGCCCAGTTCCGTCTTATGCAGGGCGCCGACCGGGCAGGCCATGGCGCAGGCCGGTTCGAGGCAGTGTCGGCACTGTTTGCGAATAAAATGCTTGTCCGGTTTTTGGATGATCGAAGTCCAGTTTCGGGCGGACAAACCGTCCTCCTTCTGCCATTTTCGCGGGATGTCAAATTGGAGCCCGTTGACTTCCTTGCAGGCGGAGACGCATTTGAGACAGCCGATGCATTTGGTTATATCGGTCAATATGGCTTTGCTCATACCGGCGCTCCTTTCTTTTTCAGCGTCGTGCAAACGGCATCATCGGTTTCGGGAGGAAATTTCCAGGCCAGCGTGCAGATAAACTGCGACAGAGGCATAAGGACACAATGGGCGATTTTAGTGAACGGTATTAAAATAAAAATCAAATCACCGGCGAAAACATGTATTAACATGAACAGGCGATAATTGCCCGGACTGACACCGGTGTGGGCGCAGATAAATCCCGTGACAAACGGGATCAGCAGAAGAATCGGCCAGAGAAAATCCTGTTTGCGACTGAGAAAACTCGACGAGCGGTTGAATATACGTCCGATTATCAAAGCCACAGCCGCGATAATTGTACTTATCGTCAGCCAGTAAGCTACTTTGTACGAAAGTGTCGGCCAGGAAATACCCAGGCCATCTTTCCAGAGCTGAACATGGGCCAGCAGAAAAATCGGCACCAGTATCAATCCGATATGAAATATTATCGAGAAGACTGAATATATGGGGCGGTTATGCCCGATTCGTTTGACAGGAACCAGCCACTCCAGACTGCGGATGATAATCAACTTCCACGGCATCGTCTTATCGCCCGCCTTACGATATGCTTTCCAGGCGTTGTACAAATCCAGAAAGAGGATTCGCGCCAAACCCAATATCATGATGATAATGCTGAATCGGAATAAAGGTCCGCGTGCAAAATCCAAAAGTGCATCCATAAATTACTTATCCTCCTTCGAAATTTCCATCTCCGGCTTTTTATCTACTTTCAACGAGTCATCGAAAATTATCGCCTTATAAATCAGATCATGCAATCCAACCACTTCGCAGTCAATCTTTTGATCCTCGACTAATTCGCGAAGCTGTTTTTTGCAGTTGGCACAGGGCGCAACGAGTATTTTGCACCCGGATCGACGAATCTGGTCTGCCTTCAGCTTCCCGCCGATGGTCGTCCGGTAGGGGCGAATCTCGTCGATCGACACCGTTCCGCCGCCACCGCCGCAACAGATATTGTTTTCACGATTGGGGGTCATCTCGACATAATTCTTGCAGAATGACTTCAATATTTCGCGCGGTTTTTCGATTATCCAGCGCTGTCGGGCGATATTGCACGGGTCATGGTACGCTACCTTTTCGGTAATCACGTTCGGGTCGAGTTTCAGGCGACCCGCCTTCAACACATCGTAAGTATATTCCATAATATTTATAACCGGGAAAGCATCTTTGCCGCCGCAGTACGTCGGCAGGAAGTACTTGGCCGAGCGCGAGGCATGGCCACATTCACCGATAAGGACTTTTTTGCCTTTCAACCTTCTGGTCTCGGCATCGATTTTCTTTACGACCCGTTCCAGAATCCGATCGCTGTAAAACAGCCCATAGTTAATACCGTCGTAGTATCCGGTGCCGGTTGTCCAGGAATCACCGGTGGCGGTGAAAACCGCCGCGATACCCATCAATGTTTCCGCTTCCATCAAAAAGTCACTGACGGCCGGGAAGAAAACATACTCGGCGCCTTCGACATCCATCGGGAATTTGATTTCGACACCTTTTTCTTCGAGCATATCGTCCGAAAGAAATTCCAGCGTATCGACCAGTGCCGGAACCGGAATCGCCGAAGTATTTCCGGTGGAACCCTCGAGCTGTTCACGGGTACTTACGACCAGCGCGCGGGGCGAGATGCCTAACTCGCTGAGGATATACCGTCCCAGGTGAGTTATCAAACCATGATCGATGCCCGAAGGACATTCCAGAGCACAGCGCCGACAGGCGGTGCAATTCCAGAAGCTTTCCGCCATCTCCTGGATTTTTTCGTCGGTCAAATAACCGCCACCCAGCAAACGTCCTTTCAGCATCCCGCCCAGAGTAAAATGACGGCGATAGACACTGAGGAGCAACTCCGAGCGATAACAGGGAATATCTTTCACATCACCGGTTGCCTGATAGACCTGACAGGTGGTCGCGCATCGTGAACACTTGGCACTCATGCGTATAAAATGATCGAGCGCCATACGGTAATTGGAATGCCTTAAAATTGCGGCAAACGCCTCAAGAAAACGACGCGGCCGATCATTGACATCAAAATCCTCGATATGATAGCGGACGTTCAATTTTTGTTTTTCGATTACATCCGGTTTTCTTTGCGAAGTAAACGCCTTTTCTCGTTCCTTCTGATTTATCCGTTTTGTTTTCATTAAGACTCCGTCGATTTCTTAAGCGGATTAATGGCAGAATCATTAATTAATTTCATCTACTTTACTCCTGAGTTATAAAGGCTTTTTCATGACCCTCAATTTTTCTTCTAAGAATCGGTATTTTTGATTCTCCCGAACCCGGATGATTTAGATTGACCCGATCCGCACCGATAAACTCGATGCCGTATTCGTCGCAACATCGGGCAATCTTCGGGTTTTCGAGATAAACATAAACCCGGGCGTTATACTGTGACCGGGCCGAATGGTGAAACTCCTTAATTTCCTGATCGGTTCGATATGTCTGGGCGCCGCAGCAGACCGCAACCCTGATGTTTTTATTACACAGCGGGCATTTAATTTCGGCAATCAGATCTATCAGAAAGGAGTCACGTCCCGGACCGGAAAGGACACTGTAGCCATTGGTTTCGAAATATTCCCGCGCCCAGCTGACCAGATCGTTATGCGATACATCATAAGTACATTCGGAATCGTACTGCGTCGCCTCGCTGTCGCTCAATTCACCGTTTATATAGCGCGTAAACGCCTGCTCGACGGTGTCATTGATGTTGGGAACAACTTCCAGACCCATCGCCAGAAGCTGGTCGCGATAAAATCCTTTAATTCCATTACAGATTAGAACGGTAACATCATGCAATCGCAAAAGCCGGACACGTTTAAAACCCTCGCCCGCATCGCAAATGACGGTTTTAGAAGAAACTTTATGCCCCTTTTCGACGGCGATTATTTCGAATTGTTTTGCCGCCTCAAAGCAGGGCGCGACCAGATTCTTTAGCTTCGGTATTGCAACATTCATGTTGCAAACTTATAATGCAACAACCATGCCAATAGTTTTCATTATGTTATTTCGTTGTATTACAACAGAAAAGAAAAATATTATTAAATCATTGATGCACAAATTGCAACAATATGGTTGCATAATAAGAAAATATGTTGCAAAAGCATCATTTTGCAACATCGGAAATTGTTCTTAAATGCTGCTTAAATCGATGCCATATCGCCTGATTTTCCGCCAGAGCGTTGTCCGATGGATACCCAATTCTGCCGCGGCTCGGTTGATAGCATTATTGTTATTTTTAAGCGCCGCCAGAATTCTGGTTTGTTCACCGATCGACCGTGTAATCGGGCTCGATTCAATCGGTAACGAAACCCGCTTATCGATATCGGCCTGCAGCAGTTCGGGCGGAAGATGCTCTTTCTGGATAATGCTTCCCCGGCACAAGACAAAACCATGTTCGATGATGTTTTCCAGCTCTCTGATATTGCCGGGAAAGTCGTGCCGCATCAGCGCGTTCATCACTTCCGGGCTGACACTGATTATTTTTTTACCGGTGCGGGCGTTAAAGCGTCGGATAAAATGGTCAACCAGATAAGGTATATCTTCTTTTCTTTTACCTAAGGGCGGCAGGTCGAATTTGACCACGGCCAATCGGAAATAGAGGTCATCACGGAATTTCGCCTGCGCCACCAAATTTTTTAAATCCTTATTGGTTGCCGCAACTACTCTGATATTAACCCTGACCGACATTGTACTTCCCAGCGGTTCGTATTCTCTCTCCTGAAGTAATCTTAGAAGTTTGACCTGCGTCGAAAGCGGCAATTCGCCGATTTCATCAAAAAAGACTGTCCCACCTTCAGCCGCCGCCAGTTTCCCCTGTTTGTCCTGTTTGGCGTCGGTAAAAGCGCCTTTGACATACCCGAAAAGCTCCGATTCGAATAATTGAGCCGGCAGCGTTCCGCAATTTATGACGACGTTTTTGGCATCTTTTCTCGGAGATAAATTATGAATCGCTCTGGCAAATAGTTCTTTACCCGAGCCGGATGGTCCCTGAATGAGAACGGTACTCTCGCTTTCGGCAATATCGGGAAGGATGGCAAACAGCTTATGCATCTCCGGGCTTTTGGAGATGATATCCTCCAGCGAATAATTGCGGCTGAGTTCTTTTCGGAGATGTTCAATGGCGGATAAATCTCGAAAAGTCTCGACGGCACCAAGAATATAACCATTATCATCCTTGAGCACTGCCGTTGATATACTGATAGGTATTTTTTCGCCCTGGCTGTTGATAATATTGACCGGCCGATCGATGGCTTCACATCCGGTCTCCAGAGTCTCCTGCAGCAGGCAATTCTCACAAATATCCGAATGAAAGACATCCTGGCAATGTTTGCCGACCGCCTTCGATGATGGTATACCGGTAATCTTTTCAGCGGCCGGATTGAAACTGGTTATCACCCGTTCACTGTCAACCGTAAAGACACCATCGGCAACAGAACTGAGAATAACCCTGAAAAACTTCAGACTTTCCGGTGTATCATCCATTTAAGACCCTTCAAGTTATAAAACCAACAACAACCAAATATAATACGATTATGTTGCAGAATATGCAACACAAAACTTCAACATATTTTTGTCGGAATTTGGCTTTAGTAAGTTGTTGGTTTGCTGATACTTATCGCTGTGCATAAGTGGACTGTTAAGTCTGTCCCTGACCTCAATTCCTTTCTCTGCCGGGTCGTTAAAAAAACCGATTAACCGGATTCCTATCTTATAGCGATTTGGAATTGCAGATAAATATTATATTCCATATTTTTGACCGGAAAATTAAAAAGATTGGCAATCAATGTGATATAATAAGCCTATGAATTGTTTTTTTGTCTCTGATCTGCACGGGCAGAATGGACGTTACCATAAATTATTTGCCCTGATTGAAAAAGAGCCGCCTGATATTTTATTTATGGGTGGCGATATTTTGCCGTCGGGAGTGGGAATAGCGGCATCGACGGCGATTTCGAATCAGGAGTTTATCGATCGATTTCTGGTCAAAGAGTTTTTGACTCTCAAAGACAAACTCGGGGATTCATATCCCGAAATATTCGTTATTCTGGGAAATGATGACGGTCGTGCCGAAGAGAAGGCCATGTTCGCCGCGACCAATGACGGTGTCTGGAAATATATTCATAATCAGAAAGTCAAATATAATAAATATAATATCTACGGTTATGCCTTTGTACCGCCGACACCGTTTCTGCTTAAGGATTGGGAGCGATACGATGTTTCGCGGTATGTCGACCCGGGTTGTATCTCACCGGAGGAAGGGATATATTCTTTCCCCGCTTTAAAACGCAAGCGGAAATTTTCAACCATCGCCAAAGATTTGGAAAATTTAATCGGCTCGGATGACATCAGTAATTCGATTTTCCTCTTTCATACACCGCCCTATAATACCAATCTGGATCGGGCCGCTCTTGACGACCGGGTGGTCGAGCATGTGCAAATGGATATTCATGTCGGCAGCATTGCAGTAAGGAATATGATCGAAAAACACCAGCCGTTGATTACGCTGCATGGCCATGTTCATGAGTCGGCACGTTTGACCGGATCGTGGAAAGATAAAATCGGCCGGACATATTGTTTTTCGGCGGCCCATGACGGACCGGAATTGGCCGTAGTTAAATTTAATCCCGATCAGCCGGAAAAATCAAAACGAGATTTAATATAGATTATTCCTGATTTTTGTTCATCGTCGGCAAGGGACGAGCCGGATCGGTGATGGCGCCGATTTTGGCGGCGTAACTTGTTTTCTTCTTGATATCTTCATCGGTGACAATATGTATATCCAGAAGCCCCTCCGAGCGGTAACCGGTCCGCATATAGTTCATTTCGGCAAGACACTGCGACCATCCGTTGAACCAGAGACTGAGCTGTTCGAGTTGCGTCGCGGAACCGCGAAAATGAATGAGAATGTCAATATCACTTCCGGGACCGGCCGTGGCATTTTTGGTGCTTCCAAATATGTAAAATCCCTGAACACCAAAGCGCTTCGGGTCAAGCGATAAAGCCATCCGTTCAACCATTTTGTAGCGCCAGCGCCAGAATACTTCGCGCTGACCTTCGGTGTCTTTGATTGTTACCGTTTCCGTTTCGGTATCGGTTGTCGGTTCGGCCAAAACACCGATCGCCTCATCAAGGTCGGCATTCATCAGGACACGGAGGATTTTGCCGTTGGCGCTTTTGGGTATATCAATCAGCTTGACGGTATCGGCCAGATGTTTGTACTCCGGAAGTACCTCGGGCAGAATATTCGGCGAACCATTCAGAAAGCGCATATTAAACAGGACACCTTTATCATCGGGATAAAGCGGAAGGTAGCGGATATTGGCTTCGACCAAATCCTGGAAAAAGTGTGTCCCGAACGACAGATCCGGAACGTAATTATCTTTTTTACGGGCGATTTCAATCAATACCGCAGTGTTATTGATATCGGAATAAGTGACACTGACCCCCAGCTTGATATCACCGCGGCTGCCCCAGCGACCGGGCCCCATCAAAATAAATTGTCTTTTCGGAAGCAGTTTATTCAACTTGCTGACGGCGCGACCGACCGCCAGCATCTCGGATTTTTCCGATAATTTGCCATAATTGTCGGAATTAACATAAACGATATGGGTTATATCGGGCACACGGCCGTTGGATACGAATCGATTAGCCGAAAACAATATTTTATCCTCGGGCAAATCCTTGGGAATCGCCGCCGGACCACCCCGCTCGGCATAACTTTGTGGACGACACTGCAGGAGATAGAAATTTTTGCCGTCCGATGCGAATTCGATATCAACCGGATATCCGAGAGTTTCTTCTAAAGCGTTCAAGATGGTATGCATCTGTTTGACAAAAGGCGTTTTGTTTATCAATCCCTCGAAGGTAACGACCATCTCATCCTTTTCGAAATCCGCATTTATTCCCATCGAATGACTGATATGCCCGTCTTTATACGTCGATAAAATTTTGTTTATTTCCGGGAAATCATGACCGGCGATGCTCAAAAAGTCGTGCAGGTCTATGGATTCGAAACGATTCGTCTCCAGATTAATGATGTCTATTTTTTTCGGCGAATAACGGAAGACTTCTTCGGGATCGATATTAACGCGCAGACCCGGCTGTCCGGGAGCCAGCAATACCGGATAATCATCGCTGAGGCGATCCACCGCGCGCGTGCCCAGTCCGGGAACGAGACGAATGAGGCCATCCTTACGGCTTATACGGGGCGACCAGCGAAATTCATTATTGCTGAAGGCGACACCCGCGAAGGCCGGAAGAAAATACTTGCCGACTTTGGTGCCGACCACTTCCTGAATCATGATGCCCATTTCCTCGCCGAAATCGAGCAGTCCCCGTTCGGCGCGATATTCAATCGGATCGGGCGAGAAAGTGGAGGCATAAACCTCGGCGATAGCATCCATCAGTGCTTCGAGACGTTCGTTTTTACTTCCCTGATTGGCCAGGAAGAGGCTCTTGTATTTGCCGGAAAAAGCGGCACCGATTCTGTCTTCAAGAAGGCTTGAAGAACGTACGATGAGCGGCTTGTCGCCGAAATCATCGAGCGCCACCGATAGACCCTGCTTGATATCAGGCGGAAAAACGGCACGCTTGAAAGTTTCCATAATATGGGGATATTCCAGTCGCACCTGATTTATTTCTTTATATTTTTGTTCGACGACTTCCTCGAAGTTATTATGGTGCATAAAATGTAGAAGAACGTCGGATGTGACATGCCATGTTTTGGGAACCTTAACATCGCCGAGCAACTTGTCTTCCTTCCCCTTCTGTCTCAGAATTTGCGAAGCCATATACAATCCGGCGCTTTTTCCGCCCAAACGGCCGTGACTTTCGGCACTGAAAATAACATTCTGCAACAGATAATAAAAATCCTTGATTTCAATGTAATGCTTGATGACATTGATGTACGGTAGCTGATCGGAAAGAAATCTGCGAATCAACGATACCTGTATTCCTCTTTCATTCGGGGATGAGGCATTGGGATCTTCCCCGGCCAGGTGGTAGTACCTTCGAATGGCGTCGGCGACCTCGGTTAATGTCAGATTGCGATTTACCACCTGCACCAGAAAGCGCAGTTTGTCCTCATGTATCCATTTCTGAATAAGCTGGAGAATGTCATCGTCGCCGAGATTAGCGGCCGCAATTTCGAATATTTCGGAACTGAAATCGGCCGTGTCCCCGGATTTCTGGCGAGCCAGCGGTTGATTCCAATTTTCCAGAAGTTCGTCATCGCTTTTGATTTCTTCGGGGCTGAGGATTCTCAATAACCTTTCTGCCCCGGTGACACCGCTCCAGCACAGATAGTTAAGCATTTTGCGAGAGATATTGAGGTACAATTTGTGATCGGTTTGCCTGAGCATCTGCAGAACTATCCGCCAATCACTCTGCTTTTCACCTTCGGCCGATTTCCAGTCAGCGAGTACCCGCCGCATTTTCTGATGCAGAATAAAATGCCCCAGCCGTTCGGCAATGGTTTTGATTAGTCTGGCCTCCTCCTTGAGAAAGGGGCCATCATCCTCGGCCGGCATTTCTTCGGTATAATAAACATGAATGGAGCCGATGACATTATCCTGGACTTTGATATCGGCACTTTGTGCCCACGGCGTTTCTTTGAAGCCGTCGGATGAGACCGTTTCGTTTTCGATAATTATTTTCGCCTGGCAGATTTCCGAATATTGCCATCCGGGCGGAATCGATTCGATAATTTCACGGCAGATTTGATCCAGGGGGGAATCATGTCGGCTTAATATCTCTTCAATCCTGTAAAGACAATTAAGCTCTTTGGCCCGCTCCTGAAGCGATTGCAGCAACTTATTGACCGATTTATCGGAGTTCTTCATGTCAATATTACTCCTCGGCTGTGGCGGCCATCGACCTTAATCAGCAGAGGTTTCCCCGGACGAACATGTTTTACGAATTCGGTCCGGCCCACCTCTTTTTGTTTTTGCAGCCATGCCCAGTCGATTTTATGTTCACCCGTGTAATGTACTGAAAAATAGCAGATTTGGAAACTGGTAATATTATGAAAAAAATGCGAGCCCTGACTTAATTCCACGTTCATGCCGGGTATCGTGGCTTCCACGATCGCCCGCGCACCGGAAATTTGCCCCCATTCCACCGGTGTCCCGAGCCATGGATCCGAGCTTCCCCAGCGGCCGAATCCAATCAGGAGGTAATTCCGGTTTTCATCGAGTATCTTTTTATTCAATTCCGACAACTGCATGGCGATTTGCCGTGTATTTTTGGCGTCGAAATTGTCCGGATCGACGAAAATAATGTCTTCGATATTTTCAAGAATACCGTTGCCCAGGACTCTGTCGGAGGCGAGCAGGACATTATCACCGGTCATTTCTTCGTTCGTTAGTTCTATCTTCGAATGTGAAACGACCATCGGTCTGACCTGCAAAAATCCGAAAGTACTCGACGCTTCCGCTCTGGAATCGATATTCATCGCGAATTCAACCTCCACCTCGCTCCCGACCGCTTTATCACACAGTTTCAAAATTTTAATAATTAAATTATTTATCGGCAGCAAATCGGCAACAAGGATCGGTGCAAAGTTTATCAATCGTAGTCCGTCAGCACCGATACCCATAACGATGCGGTCATCGGCCGGTCGGTAAGTTGAGGCGGCATATTTTAATGTCCCGTCGTATCCCGCATCGGATAACTCACCCTTGATTAAATATTCGGTTTCCCGCATCGGGTCATAAGCCGGAGGTTTGCCCATATTGACGGCCCAGAAATTAGTCTGCGTTATTTTAAGAAATTCGCCCGCCGAACCGACCGGCGGGACGGCACGCGGATGCGCCGGTGAGTACGACCACACCAGGCCGCCGTCGACAATGGTTTTACCCAGGCCCAGCGCCAGATCGACGACACCTTCATCCGGGACAGCTTTGCCCATCGGATAAAAATTGTACGAACGCGCCACGCCGGAAAGATGCGGATAATACCTGTCATTGTATCGTTGACCGACAACCTCCTGAATTATTACGGCCATTTTTTCGTCGGCGGTCGATCGTCCGGCGGCGCGATGATAATCACGCGCCGATTTGAAATAGGTCGAGGCGAAAACGAATTTAATGGCGTCAATCAATCTTTTGAAGCGTGCATCGATATCGGGCTGATTATTGGGGATCATCTTCGTGGCGTAAACCCCGGCGAACGGTTCGTACATGGCATCTTCCAGAAGACTTGAGGAACGTACCGCCAGAGGCGTACGCACCGATGTAATTAAGGCGCGGAGGTCGCCGACCATTGCGGCCGGGAATTGAGCCTGACTGAAGGCATGAGCAACCCGGTCGTCGTCAATATCAGACCCGACGATTTCATGCAGATTATTAAGTTTCATAAAACTGTCAAAGACGTCGGTCGCAATTATTACCATACGAGGAATTATTACATCGATGCCGGGGAAGGGATTGTCCTCAAAAAAGGAAACGAGTTTATTTTTGATAAATGCCAGGCCGGAGGCTTTGCCGCCTATTGCACCCGAACCGATGTACGAAATAGATTCCGTCGAGCCGAAAAAATCACGATCAAACCGGGGCAGGTCGTTTATGGAGATGTTTAAACCTTTTTTGGGCATTTATCAATTCTCGCCCGATTTAATTATCTGGTTGTTTGCCTTTTATTGAAAACGTCAATTCACATTAAACCCATCCGCGATCTTTGCAGGCCTGCGCCACACGGGCCACGGCGATTACGTAGGCGGCATCGCGCATGTACAGTTTCCTTTTTTTGGCCAGTTCGCTGACGGCCAGAAAGGCCGAAGTCATCTTGACATCAAGTTTACCCAAAACTTCGTCTTTTTCCCAGAAATAATTCATATTACTCTGGACCTGCTCGAAATAACTGCAGGTCACGCCGCCGGCATTGGCCAGAAAGTCGGGAATCATAAAAATGTCTCTTTCTTCAATAGCCTTGTCGGCTTCCGGTGTCGTGGGGCCATTGGCGCCTTCGGCAATGACTTTTACCTTCGGGCTGATTTTCCCGACGTTCTCTTCGGTAATTTGATTTTCAAGCGCGGCCGGAATCAGTATGTCAACGTCCTGTTCAATCCACGCTTCGGCCGGAAGAATCTCGTAACCTAAATTACGCGCCTTGTCCTTATTTATGCCGCCAAAGCGGTCGGTAATTTCGAGTAGTTTGTCAAGATCGATGCCGTCGGTCTTTTTGTACGAATATGACGTCTGGTCATTCTGGTCCCAGCATGAGACACAGGTCACTATACCGCCAATCTGCTGATAGAGCCTGATGGCAAACTGCGCAACATTACCGAAACCCTGAAACGAAGCAAGCGTATCGGCCGGCCGGACACCGAGTTGCCTTAAGGCTTCACGCAATGTATATATAACGCCGAAACCGGTCGCCTCGGTTCGTCCCAGAGAGCCCCCCATACCGACCGGCTTGCCGGTAATAAAGCCGGGGTATTTATCTCCATGAATAGCCTCGTACTCATCCAGCATCCATAACATATGCTGAGAACTGGTCATAACATCAGGAGCCGGCACGTCCGAGAGAGGGCCGACGTTTTTGGCCATTTGTCTGACCCACCCGCGACATATTTGCTCCTGCTCACGGGCGCTGAGATTGTGCGGATCACATACCACACCGCCCTTACCGCCTCCGAGAGGTATATCAACGACGGCGCATTTCCAGGTCATCCACATCGATAAGGCTCTGACCGTATCAATCGTCTCCTGCGGATGAAACCGGATACCGCCTTTACATGGCCCGCGGGCATCATTGTGCTGTACCCGGAAACCTCGGAATATCTTAATCGTACCGTCATCCATGTGAACCGGAATACTGAATTGATATTCGCGTAGCGGGACACGCAGCAATTCTCTCGCGGAACCGTCCAAATCCAGAATATCAGCCACTTTATCAAACTGAGCCTGGGCCATCCGAAACGGATTAAAGGATTCTTTATTCATTTTTCAGCCCTTTCAAGCCAAATTCATTACATAATCAAAATGTCAAATCGAAACAAAATACTAAATAAAAAAAAGAAAGCAATGGGTAGAATATTGCGATTGGGGGCGGGAAAAAATTCGTTATGGAAATCGGCAAATTATGATTTGACTTTGCCAAAAATCCTGTAAAAGCTGATATATGTAATCGGAACTAAGATAAGCGTAATCATGGTTGAAACCAGCAATCCCCCGATGACGGATCTGGCGAGAGCGGCTTGGATTTCACCGCCCGGTCCGGCGCCGAAGGCCAGCGGCAGCATCCCCAGAACGGTCGTGCCGGTCGTCATGATAATCGGTCGCAACCGTAATCGACCGGATTGGATGACGGCCTCATTGATTTCGAGCTTATGTTCACGACGCATTAAATTTATATAATCAACCAGTACAATAGCGTTGTTCACGACGATGCCGATCAGCATTATAATTCCCATCAGGCTTTGCATGTTCAGTGACGTACCGGTTATAAGCAGAGTCGGTACCACACCGATAATCGCCAGTGGCACCGCCACCATCACGATAAGCGGGTCAAGAAAACGTTCGAACTGCGCCGCCATAACCATATAGATCAAGACCAGAGCCATTATGACAGAGAGCAGGAAATCGGTCTGGGCCTTTTGCTGTTCTTCGTACTCACCGCTGAAAATCAGCGAAAAACCTTCAGGCAGGGGATAATTATGCAGTTTGTCCCGCAGTTTTCCGATAACATCTCCGAGCGCCGCGCCGCTTGCAAGATTGGCCGTGATATATGTAACGCGCTGGCCGTCGACGCGTTCGATTTCGGTCGGGCTGCGCCGCCGTTCGGTCGATACGACCGCCGAAACAGGTACGATTTGGCCGCCGGCAGTTCGTACCGAAACATTGCTGAGATCCTGCGTACTCAATCGATCCTGCGGCTGGAGGCGTACCATAATAGGATATTCCTCTCCACGCTCTCGAAAAACACCGGCCTGTCCGCCTCCGACGTTGGTTTGAACCACCTGGGCAATCTGACTGACCGATAAACCCAAATCGGCGATTTTCTCCCGGTCGATGATAAGATTTTGCTCCGGACGCCCCTCGCGGCGGCTGATCCGGACATCGGCGATTTCGGGAATCTGTTCCATCGTGCCGCGAATATCCTGAGCCAGCCGGTCGGCCATGGCCAGATCATAACCGCGCAGTTCTATTTGTACGGCTTCCGCTCCCCCGGAACCGAATAGCCTCCGCAGCATCCAGAGACCGGATTGAGCACTGACTCTCACATTCGAACCGGGGACTTTACCGCTGACATGACTGCGAATTCGATCGGCGAGGTCGAAACTGTTGACCGTTCGCGAGCCGGCATTCTGCAGAGCTATCCCCACCTGCGCGTCGCCCGGATGGATCTCGACCGAGAGATGCCGTACCTGATCCATCGGAGTCACTTCGCGGACGATTTTCTCCATCTCATGAAGGTATTTATTCACTACGGCGATATTGGTCCCCTGGGCCATCTCCAAGTCGATATCTATCTCATTAGCGTCGGTCTGAGGTGCCAGTTCCACCGGCAGAAGCCGCCACAAAAACAGGGTGACTATTAACAGCGTTCCGACCACACCGAATACCATTTTTTTATGATTTATTGCCTTTGCGATAAGACGCATATAAACTGCTTCGAGTTTTTCGGTCCATCTGGATACGCGGGAATGCCTTTGGGGAGAATCATTCCCGTTTGCTTTAACCGTCAGGTAGCGGCTGCCGAGCATGGGAACCAGCGTAAGAGCCACGAGAAGGGAACAGAGCAGTGAAAAAACCACGACCAGTGCCAGTTCCTTGAACAACATTCCGGAGATAGTATGCATGAATATGACGGGCAGGAAAATCACCGACGTGGTCAGGGTCGAGGCCACGATGGCGCCGGTAACCTGACTGGTCCCGATAAGCGAGCTTTCCTTGAGTGATTTGCCCTGCTCTCGCATTCTGACAATATTTTCCAAAACAACGATGGAATTATCGACAATGAGCCCTATCCCCAATGCCAAACCGCCGAAACTCATCTGATTAAGAGAAATACCATCGAAATAGAGTAAGCCGAAGGCGGCAATGATGGAAATCGGAATCGACAGGGCGATAATAAATGTCGTAGAACCGTTCCTTAAAACCAGGTAAAGTACTAATATCGCCAGTAAGCCACCCCAGACGGCTGATTGCTTGACATTATTGATGGCGCTTTGAATGAAATCACTCTGGTCGATTACGACCATCAGATTGATATCATCACGCTCACGATTAATCTGATCCATGACGGCCCGAGCCGCTTCCGCCACAGCCACGGTGTTTGCCCCGGTTTGTTTACGGATTCCCATCCTGACCATCGGGCGGCCATCGATTTGCACGACCCGATTGATGTCCTGATAACCGTCGACCACCTCGGCCACATCGCCGACCCGGATCGGCTTGCCATCGATGACGGTTATTATAGTGGCGGCAATCTGATCCAGAGATTTGAACTCTCCCTGAGTCCGGACATACATATCGCTGACTCCTTCGCGCATATCTCCGCCGGGAAGCGTAACATTCTCCCGCAGAAGAGCCTGCTGGACATCGGTCGCCGAAAGCCTGCAGGAGGCCAGACGATCCCGTTTAAGCCGGACCTGGATTTCGCGATAAATACCGCCGAAGACATCTACCGAGCCGACGCCTGGTATCTGTTCGAAGCGCTGTGAAATTTCACGCTCCAGAATCCGGGTTAATTCCTCCATAC
>CAYVMO010000009.1:0-110876 GCA_964452645.1 uncultured Ignavibacteriaceae bacterium | reverse complement strand
TTATATCATCGCCGGATACGGTCGTGTCGGAAAAGAGGTGGCTCAGGCTTATGTTCGGCGCAAGGTCCCCTTCATTGTCATTGAAAGCGACAATCAAATCATTAATCAGCTTGATGCCGAGGGGTATCTTTATGTCGAAGGGCATGCCATCGAAGACAGCGTTCTTCTGGAAGCTCATACCGACAGCGCCAGAGTTCTTGTCTCGACTCTTCCCAACGAAGCCGACAACGTCTATCTGGCCCTGACCGCCCGCCACATGAATCCAAATCTATACATAATCTGCCGCGCCGATCATCCCGACGGCGAAAAGAAACTGAAACGGGCCGGCGCCAATCATGTTGTCAGCCCGCACGTTCTGGGCGGGATGCGGATGGCGATGGCCTCGCTGCGACCCAACGTCGTTGACTTTATGCAGATGACGGCGCTCGGCGCCGCCGGCCTTGGTATCGAAGAGGTCACCGTTCCCCAGGGCTGCCGTTTTAGCGGCCAATCATTGATCGATTCGAAAGTCAAGGCCGATTATGATGTCACTATAGTCGGGATAAAGAAGCAAAATAAAGAAATTGTCATCAGCCCGCCCCCAACCGCCATAATCGAGACCGGCGATATTTTACTCCTCGTCGGCGCCACCAACAAGCTCGAAGCTTTCACGAAAGAGTTGGGATAAGACTGAAAAACTAACAACCCAATATTGAATACTTATAACTGATTACTGACCACTAAAAAATACGCCCAGGAGGAGTCGAACCCCCAACCTTCTGGTCCGTAGCCAGACGCTCTATCCAATTGAGCTATGGGCGCATTCTAACAAGCGGATAATATATTATAAAAATAAAGCGGCTTGTCAATCAAAAAGAATTATGCGGACTATAATGTAATTGTGGGCGGGGGGTTCTCAAACCCGCCGCGGCGAATCTGAGGATTCGCCGTTCACAGTCAGCAGACCGTAGGGTAGGTCTGCCCTCAGACCTGCCTTTATAAAATTTGGCTGGTGTCGGGGACACCTGCCCTACAGCTACAGCTTATAAAAGCGACCAAGCGGTCAGGAAAGATTCCTGACAGCACTTGAAAAAGAATTGTGAGGATTCACAGCAATGACGCATACGTGGACTAATCTTATCCATAATTGCCATACGTGTTCTATACTCAATTTCTCCCATGTCGGTGTAGTACTTTTACATATGTCGATCTCACAAAATTATTATTATTAAAAAAACGTTTTTCAAGGAACAATAAAACGCTTGCATTTGTTTAACGACAACAGACTATTAAAACAAATAACCTTAACACGCAGCAAGGAGCTAACATGAAAACGTATTTATTCGCTGCGCCGCTTGCGGCCGGCAAAACGGAAACCTGGAAGAACTATATGAAGGAAATTACCGGTCCTCGATTCGACGAATATAAGCAGTCACGAAAGAGAGCGGGTATCGAGGCGGAGCAAGTATATTTGCAGCACACCCCGCAAGGCGATATGTGTGTCGTCAAGCAGAGTGGCAAAAATCCGCAGAAGTCTTTCGAATCGCTTATAAAATCCAATGATCCGTTCGACAAGTGGTTCCGGGAGAAGGTATTAATTGATGCCCACGGCATGGATTTATCGAAGCCGATGCCCGAGAATCAGCACTTTCTCGACTACAGCGAAACCTCGACAAGGGAGACTGTCAAAACGAAGTAAACCGGATAAGCTTTTCGGCCGATGCCGAAAGTCTTATATAAAAACCCAGACCATAAAATAGTCTGGGTTTCTTTTTTGGCTATGAATTAACTTAAACCTACATCCCCTTGTACGGGTTCGGGCCGACCCTGTCGATTACCTCTAAGAAATCGTCGAAAATTTTCGGAATCTTCTTATAATCGCTGATGGCCAACTCATGTATCTCGACCCGTTCCTCTTCGAGTACCAGTTGTTTCAGTTTCTCCCGGACATTATCCATACGGGTGATGGCCAGCTCACTGCCGCGTACGAAATGGCATTGATAGTCATCGCCTTTCTTGCACCCGATAAGAATCACGCCGTCAAAACCGGACGACAGCGCATCGGCAATCCAGATAACATTCATCGAGCCAAGACACCGCAGCGGAATAATCCGAATCATGGCGTTGTACTGCAGATGCATCAACCCGGCCATATCGACCGACGGCAAGGCATCATTCTCGCAGATAAAAGCCAGAATGCGCGGCTTTTCTTCGAACTCGTCGGGGACATGAATCGATTTAATCATCTGCGATATCATGTTGATACTGTAATTCTTGAACGATACGATTCTTTCCGGACAGGCGCCCAGACAGATACCGCAGCGCCGGCAACGGAACGGATTCGGCAGAGGTGTCCCCTTTTCATCTTCATCTAACGCGCCGAACGGACATTCCTCGGTGCATCGCTTGCACTGTGTGCAGCGCTGGAAAAAGAAATCCGGGAAACTCAGATCGCCGGCGCGCGGATGCACCGCTTTGCCGTTGGCGACAGCTTCCACCGCCTGGATCGATTTCAGCGCCGCCCCGTAGGCGTCTTTCAGTCCGGTATCGAAATCCATCGGCGCCCGCACCGCTCCGGCGGCGTACATTCCCGTCCGTCTTGTTTCGTACGGGAAACAGATAAAATGCGAATCCGGAAAACCGTATTTCAGTGTCGGAAGATCGGTGCCCTGGCGGTAGGCCAGATTAAGAATCTTCGCACCCGGCTCGGCCGATTCCGCCGCTTTTTTACCGTCCTCCATTTTACCGTCGGATGCCGCCTCTTCTTTCTTTTCCGTTCCTTCTTCAAGCGCCTTTTCGAATTCTTCTAAGACTTTGTCGGGAACTTTTGTCGTCGGAACCATCCCGGTCGCCAGTACGACCATATCGGCCTGCACCCTTATATCTTCGCCGAGAAGCGTCTCCTCGACATTGATTTCCAGCTTGCCGTTGTTTTTCGTGACTCCGGCAATCTCGCCCTTGGTCATGAAAATCCCGTCATCATCCTGCACATTGGCATAAAACATCTCGAACTGGGCCGGCGAACGGACGTCTTTGTAGATAATATATATCTTGGCATCCGGATATTTCTCCCGGACATACATCGCCTGCTTCAACGAAACCCGGCAGCAGACCGCCGAACAGTACGGCAAATGCTCCTGATCGCGCGATCCGGCACATTGAATAAAAGCGATACTTTCGATCGGCTTGCCGTCGGACGGCCTCTTTATCTCATCTTTGACCGCCATCTCTTCCATCTGTACGTTGGTTATAACATCGGGAGAAATACCGTACCCGAGATGACTCAATTTTGTCGGGTCATACGGTTTCCAGCCGGTGGCAAGAACAATGGAACCGGCCGTCAATTCGGTCGTACTGCCGTTCGATTTTAATGTCACCTGAAGTTTCCCCGGCTGCCCCTTGGTTTTTGCGACCACCGTCGATTTATGAACCGCGATATTTTCATGCTTATCGATGGCGTCGATCAGTTCCTGACATCCGGAATCTTCGAGCTCTTTATACGGTGGTCTTTTCGGGAAAACCTTTTTGAATTTCGTCGCCCAGCCGCCAAGCTGCGCCTCTTTTTCCACCAGCGTAACTTTGTAGCCGGCATCAGCCGCCGCTTTGGCCGCCGTCATCCCGGTCATGCCGCCGCCGACGACTAAAATATCTTTGCTGGTCTCCTCGGTGTATGGTACCGGTTGTTCACCCACTTTCACTTTGGCAATACCCATCCGGACATAATCTTCGGCCAGCATCTGCGTATCTTCGTCATTCGGTTTATGCGACCAGACCACATACTCGCGAATATTGACCCGATCGGTGAAGACATCATTGCCGAAATCAAACAATTCCGGGAACATCCGTCCCGAACAGGCAGCCACCACCACCCGATTTATGCCTTCACCGGAGATATCATTCTTTATTAGATTAACACCTTCTTCATTGCACAGACAATCATGGGTTTTACAGATTGGCAGCTTATTACCTTCGGCTTCTTTTATCAGTTGATCGATATCGAGGCTTTTGCCGATCTCGCAACCCTTGCAGATATACAATCCGATTTTCGGATCAGCCATTGTTCTACCTCCTCACCCCGATGTTGTTTGCCCTGAGTGCCGCTCCGGTCGCATCCTGAATTGAAGACGAAACATCCAGCGGTCGCACTGTCGTCCCGGCCGGAACCACACCTTTATTCGGATCCGGCACAATGAATCCGAATTCGTCCCGCGTCGTCTCCAGCGGCGGCGCCTCATCGGCCGTATTCGGAACCATCCCCACCGCCAGCACCGCCATCTCCACCTCGGTTTTATTTATTTGACCGGTGAGCGTATTTTCCGCATGTAAAATTAAATTCTGATTGGCCGGATTCTCCTCTATTTTCGCGACCTTGCCGCGATGAAAATGCAGTTTTTCATCCTCCTGCATTTTGACATAAAAATCTTCCAACCGTCCCGGCGAGCGTATATCAATATATAAGATGTAAACGTCCGCCTCGGGATACTGCGACCTGATGTACGTCGCCTGCTTCATCGACGCCATACAGCAAATGGCCGAGCAGTACGGTAAATGATTATCATCACGTGACCCGGCGCATTGAACAAAACCGATGCTCTTGATTTCATTCTGATCCGACGGGCGAATTATTTTACCCTCGGTGGGTCCGTTCTCCGACGCCAGTCTCTCCATCATCACATTCGTTATGACATTTTTGAACTGACCGAATCCGAGATTGTCGATTTTGCCGGCATCGTACGGTCGCCATCCGGTCGCCCAGACTATTGACTTCACTTTGGCCGTCACCGTCTTAGGCTGCATATCCAGTTCGATGGCGCCATAATCACAGGCGTCGACACATTTTTTCATCCTTTCGTCGCCGACATAAGCCGGATCGATAACGTACCGCGCCGGATAGGCCATCAGGTGCGGAATATACGCCGCTTTGCGTCTGTTCATGCCATAATTGAAATCATTCTCGCATTCTATCTCACACACTTTCTCGCATTCCCCGCACGCGGTGCACTTTTCATTTACATAACGAGGATTCAACTTTATCCGGATTTCATAATCGCCGGGCGAACCGGAAACCGATTCCACCTCGGCCAGCGTCAGAACTCTGATAAACGGATTCATCCTGATTCTTTTCAGATTGATTTCGATTCCGCAAATGGGCGGACATAATTTCGGGAAATATTGATGCATCGCCGCCACTCTTCCGCCGAGCGAGGGTGACTTCTCCAGCAGGATAGCATGTTTACCGATTTCAGCAGTCTCGATGGCGGTCGTTATACCGGCAACGCCCCCGCCGACCACAAGCGTATCGGCCGTTATCCTGTCTTCGACAGGATCGAATTCAGCCATATATTTCTCCTTCAACTCCTATACCCCTCAAAGAAGGGGCGAATAAAACAAATATATTTCACTTTCAACCTGTCGCTTTTTGACAAGTTTGTTAAAAATTTCACAATATTTTATAAATAATCGCCCGCTTTGTCAAGCGATTAAGTTTTTCGATATCAAAGAATTTAAAACATGCCCCAATTATATGCGACCGCCTTTTTGGGCGAACATATCTTGTGCATTATTCCTATCGGGAATAATTTTGTGCCTTCCTAATTCGTTGGTTAATAATGGATTGATTTTTATGGCACGTCATTTGTTAGGAATCGCTATCGATAAGAGATAAACAAATTAAGAAGAAGGAGAGCAGGCATGGGCGGTCATGGAAAAATCCGCGGTTCTATCGGAGTATTTATCGGGATACTATTATTCCCTGTTTTCGCGCAATTAACGGCGGGACAGGAAACCAATCAAACCACCATAAAAAAGTCGGAGGATTTTCAAAGAAAGAAATGGTCTTTACAATTCAAGATCGATGAAAATTTCACCCTAAGCGCCTTTCAGGGCGCACTTATATCCTGCCAGCGACAGCTATCGGATCGCTCTGCATTAAGATTGGGATTCGGGTCTGTATCCAGTGATTTTCATAACGACGGCGAAAATACAATTTTTGAAAATAATCAAAACCGAATTGACGGTGATAATAATAGAGACGGCAACAGTATTCGTCTAAATACTGCCCTTCTGTACATTCGTCATTTAAATCCACGTTCAAAGGTCAGTGCTTATTATGGTATTGGACCAAATCTTGCATGGATGTTGGAGGATGTGAAAACCACATCCAGAGACTATGATGATTCCGGTCATGTAGTCAGAACCGATCGTTATATAAGCCACAGAGCTTTTTTCAATGCCGGAATTTTAAATGTTCTCGGCGTTGAGTGGTTTCTTTCTAAGAATATATCATTGACCGCCGAATATGGCCTTTTATTCATTTATTATTGGGGAAATACCAAATCGATACATCAATACATCGATACTGCAATTGAGGAAGAAACGAATTATAAAAGTTCAGGATTTAGTATTGACAATGCGCCTGTCAAATTTGGATTATCCGCGTATTTTTAACCGTTGACCTGCTGCTCGTCGAGACGACGGCAGCCCTCCAGCAGGATTGATTCATTGGGCTGGAAATTATTCGGCTCGGGTAAATTATCCCGACTTATCGGATCGATACTCCACACCCCGCGATCCCAGGGTAATCCTTCAAAGACCGCTTCGGGGCCGACTTTATCATCGCATTCGGCATAAATAATATTGCCCTTATCAAGATAAATCGTTAACTGTTTGCCGCACGCCGAAATACTCACTCGAGCCGTCTTTTTGCTTGGCCCCATTGTTTGTAACAGGTCAATGATGTTCATATCTTCCAATGAACCATGAGTCCCCAGATCGCTGAGCACCTGCAATCGCTGATTCGATACCGCCTGACGCCGGTCGCGAATTCTGTTCATCTTTATAACCAGCGGTTCATACTCATTTTCGATCGGAATAATATCTTCAATCCCGGTTTTCAAAAGCGTCGACAGCTCACCGACAACGTTCGGATCAGGTATCAGGAAGACCGGCAGACTGCCGTCGATTACCATCCGCGCCGTCAGATTATCGATAAACGCCGATACCACTTCGGCATCGCCGGATTTAATCAGAAGCAGAATATCCGGCAGATTTCGCATTAATTCATTTGTAAGTTGATCAATCGATTCGGTCAAAATAATCTCATAGTTTTGATCACGCAAATTTGCCGTAAGTTCACCGATATCGGCATGGTCTTCATTATATATCAAAACCTGTTGCTTATCGCTTTTGAAGTACGCTCTCGGTGAAATGTGAAATACCGGCTCGTATAGTTCCTCGTCGGAAATATAGACCAATTCATTGCGATAATATTTTATTATAGAGCATTTTAAAATAGCACCCAGGGCGATATAAAGTTCGATTGTTTTACCGGAGGCCGTCGCCAGTTCAGCTTTCATGCTTTCATCATTCGGATTCTCGCAGGCAACTCTGAGGATATTACCATTCGGCTCATAAGCGAACGGCAAAACCAGCCACGACCGGGCCAGTTCCGCCGGTATGGATTTAATAATGACATCGGGAATTTCGATTCCGGAAAGTTTTATACTCGGGCAATGGAACTGAATTGATAATGCCCTTAAAAGACGCTCCTCGTCGACATAGCCGAAACGGAACAGATGCGTCTCCAGCCGTCCGCCGTACTGCTTCTGGTACGCCAGCGCTTCGTCTATTTGATTGCCGTTAGCCAGCCCCTCATTTATTAAAATCTTATCGAGTCGCATTATTGATACACACCTTATTTTCTTATATTGCCGTCTATATTGGTTATATTAATCCATTTTACGAATTTTCCACCGCAACCGGCACCACCTCCCGCTTTAGATAATCCAGTTGCCGCAGAAGCCTGTCGAATTCCGCCAGTGTTTGCTCGGCGCAGAGCTCTTTATACGCCAGCGGATCCTTACTGACCGATTTGGGGCTGATTCTCCGCCCGCCGTAGATTTTCGGATGCGTCGGGTCATAAACATCATCCGGAATAAAATCGGGATAATCCGAGAAATTGAATTTTTTCTTCAATCCGAATTTATCCATTATCTGCCTCTGGACTTTATCCGGATCGCTGACCATATCTTCATAACGAACTTCAAGGTCAATCAGGTCGGGAAAAAGCGACCGGTGTTTGATACTGGCAATCCACCTGTCAGGTTTGGTGAAGTTTTTATCCGAGATTACGACATCGCGCCCGTCACGTATGATATTTATGACCTTAACATCGCTCTCTTTTAATTTTTTGGCCTGACGATCCAGCTCCGGCAACGTGATATTGTCGGAAAAAATCGATGCACCCAACCGCTTGAAAACAATCGGCCCTTTCTGGAAAATTATTTTATCTACGACCATGGTCGGAATCGGGCCGACTATAATCGCCGTCTGGTCGAATGCCAGGAATAATCTCAGAAGTAAGGTCGTCCCGCTCTTGGCGCACCCGGTGATAAAGATTTTTGTTTTGGGGATATCCGGATCGGAACCTCTCTCCCAATCCTCTTCCCTTTGAATCAATTTCAACTGAATGCCGGAATCGCTGGCCGGAGTGGAATTGTCGATGTGCATTATTAGATTAAGGGGATTATATATTATCTGCTTCTGAGAATAATGACTGAAATCTTTTTCTTTCCAGACCGATTTGATACCCGCGAACTCACCGCCGTATCGTCCGGTGAATTCATCGCCGGGCTTGCGGAGAGTCGATATAATCACGTTGCGACCGCGCTTCTGGCACATGTTTATTAATTCCAAACCCTCTTCATGGCTGAGATACTCGAGGATGTTAATCAGCAAGATGACATCGTAATATTTGTCGAGTTTCGGTATAATATCGCGGGCATGGCCGATATGTATGTTATCATAAATTTGCTTTTGAAGCGTCGTGATATATTTTTGATCTATTTCGATTCCGTCGATTCGTTTCTGACGGTCGCCGCACCGATTGCTTCCGAAGCAGGCTTCGAGATATTCCCGACATAAGAAACCGTACTTCCCGAAACCGATCCCGATATCCAGAACCGATTCCGGATTTAATCTTAAAACCAATTGCAGTATTTCGTTTATTTGATCGGGACTGCTCGTCGGCATAGATACTCCTTTATTGCGAGCCTCCGCACTTTCTTGAGGTGAGCGTTCACCGGCCTTTTTTGACTGCGGCGCTTTGATCCTGAATTTCCCGTCGGTCGCTGCCTTCGGTAATTCTTCGAAAAATTTGGTGTAGTACTCACCGATAACGGGGAAACTATAATATTGAACCACCCATTCGCGGATTTTGTTTGACAGCACTTCATAGTCCTGATTAAGCGTCTCTCTTAACACTTCCCGGACAGTCTCTCGACTGGTATGAATAATCGCCGGATCGCCGATCCGACCGTCCGACATCGCCATCGCCTTGCGCGAAATAAAACTGAACGTCGGCACCCCCAGTGCCGCCGCCTCCAGGGCCGAGCGGCCGAATATGCCGACCACCTCATCCATATTCTGGAAGAAAAACATGCATTTCGACAACGCTTCCATCCGCGGCTGCCACAGCGTCACCTCACCCATCGTCGTCCGCCAGTCGGGAAACTCTTCCTGCAGGACCGATTTCAGAAGGGCTATATCCTGACGTGCCGTCGTACTTCGATGCAGCGGCGTATAACAGCCGATAGTCCCGGCCTCCCGCTGATTTATCGGTCTCGGCTTCAGCAAATCGGTATCGACCGCGTGAGGAATGAACTCCGCTTCGATTTCATCGGGGAACCGAAAAGTCGGATCCTGAACGACCATCTTAATCCCGGCCTGGTTGGCATGTTCGTTTATCTGCGTATGATATTCACGATAAAGCGAACCGGTAAAAGTGTATGACTTCAATTTTTCGGCGGGAATATTCAGAAGACCGTGGAAATTCGGCAGCGGGTCGTTCCAGAGATGAATCAAGTCCGCCTTTTCGAATAACTCATAAGCCTGCTTGAGTTCATTCGGGTAGTCTTCGGCTCTTTTCGGGTTCTCCACATAGCAAATCGGAATAACCACATCCGACGGGTAACCGTATATATGCTGATTCAGACAGACATGGCGGCACTCGACGCGCCCGACACTGTTTATCGCCTGCACGACCGAATTGCATGACCCGGCCCAGTCGGCCCGACCCACGAAAACGACGAGCTTTTTAGCCATGACTCCTCCGAAATATCAAATCCGTCGTACTATTTCTCATTATTTCGATTTTCCCGATTTTGATTGTGCGACTCTATTCGGAGAAACCGGATTTCTCGAAAGTCTGACGGAAAGATTCGGCGTCCCGGGAGCGTGATCGGTGGGTCCTCGGACCCACCGCGGCGGGTTTGAGAACCCGCCGAGCACGTTATTGCTATACCGGCATTATATAAACCAGATGTGGAAGCATTCCAAAAATAATTTAAATGAAATCCCATTTTTACCGGCTCAATCCTATTAGAAATTTTCGCCTACCTTTTAAATTTCAATTGCTATGGGAAGTTATCGGCAGATTGTTCAAAAATTTAACAGCGATATTAAGGCTTTGTTTTCGCATATTTGGCCCGAATTGATGGGGCGGGGTGGCGTAGGTCAGCGAGCCCTGCGCTCCTGACGGGGCGGGGCGTCGTAGGTCAGGAGCCCTGCGCTCCTGACGGGGCGGGGCGTAGTTGGTCTGTGAGCCCTGCGCTCCTGACCTCTTCGAACAATCAAATAAGGTTGATAAATCAAATAAGACCAATTATATTAAATTATGTCCAAATTAGACATTATGGTGTTGAATTGTGACAGGAAGAAATCCACCGCAGGGCGGGTGGGCTACCCGGTTGGAATACATCCTAAACAATCAAATGCGTGAAATAATTTTCTCGAAGACTATCGTTTCGGTTTTAATACTTCCATGCGCCTCATTAAAACGTTCGCCTGTCGCGATGAATCCCATTTTCCGCCAAAACGGTACTACCCGGGAATTGACACCAAGAACACCAATTCGAATCCGTGTACATTCTTCCCACTGCAAAATTAATCGTTCAATCGCATCGTAGCAACGCCGCCCGAATCCCTTTCCCCGATAATCAGGGACTAAAATCAAATCGACGATAACCGTAGTACCCATCTTGGGAAAACCCCGAAGAATCCAGGCATATCCTATTGGCGATAAACCGATTTCCAATCCGATCAGATATCGTTCCTTTGGTTTGACCGGATAATCGTTAAAAGATATCATATCTTCCGCCGCGTGCGCTTCTAGGGGTAAACCTGTTGTTAAAATTCGGTGATCAGCAGCACGCTCCAAGATACTTTGCAAAAGAAATATATCCTCCGACTTATTGGATAGATATCGAAGGCGAATAGGGAGCTGAGAATCATGATTATTATGATTAGTCATGTTCTCTCCAGCCAGCGTAGGCTGGGGTCGCCCACCACTCTGCGGTGGGTTCATTATTCGTGGTTGGCGTACGTCCTCGTGAAATCCTGACAAAGGAAGGGTGCGCCAACTATTAATACATGACTATCTCAACGGCGGGCCGCAGTGCACCAACCATTCATCGCACGTGTATATATAACTTCCACCAAGGTAAAGCCAATAAATAACCCAGAGTACATCAAAAAGATTAACTACACAATCAGCATTTCCGTCAGCGCTACACAAGGCGTACGGTGTCGGCTCTGGGCCGTTTAAATATAAATAATTTATTATATAGGTGGCATCGAAGATCCTCACATACCCATCCCCGTCGGCGTCCGCCGGCAGGCAATCGCATTCGAAATCACAGTCCCTGCTGGAATCCTCATACAGTTGACCATCACCCTCCATGCACCATGTATAATATCCCGAGGTGTCAAGAGTCCCGAAAATTCTTAGATATGCCCCGACTTCCGGCGGCTCCGGGAAATACATAAGTTCGTACCGGCCGAAATGATCCGAATTAAACATATAGCAACCGGCCTCAACACCCGCTTCGACCACTCCGCAGTCCTCGAAATATTGAGCGGATGCAGTACCGATCGAGCCGAACAGAATTGCTAACAAAAGGAAAAGAACCTTGATTTTTTTCATTCTCCCCTCCTGAGAAACGAATTTTAAATCACTTGCCTTAAATATATGCCAGCACCAAACATTAACAATATATCAAAATACAAATATAATGTCAAGTTAAATATGGACTTAGCTATCAAATGTACGTTAAAATACAAAATCGCCACTCAATCAATGTTAATCCTGGCTCCCGGCCGTTATATAGAAACATGAAAAAGGACGGATTTGGAAATGCGATATTTTACAAAAACACTACACATCATTACCGCCAACCCAAAACTGGTCCTTTTTTCCAGGGGCGAAAGATCGAAAAAAAAGATGTTAAAATATGCCAAACGAACCCAATTCATTGTACTATCAACCCCCACAACCCGTTACACGACTTTTCCATCTCAAAAGAGGCGAAAAAATGATGTTTTTATATGTAATCCGTACGCATTGTTGCTGCGCCTTAAAACGTGACTGGCGACTTGCAAAAAGATCCGCCGCATCCGGCCCTGCCATCCTTGCAAAGGCCGGGATCCATAAAAGTAAGCTTAATGATATACAATTTAAGTTTTATAGATTTCCGCCTGCGCGGCAATGACGGTTTTTTCTACCAAAATCGGAAACGAACCCATTTTCAGATGTAGTCTATCGGGAACCGCGATGACTGCATTATCCCGGGTATTTGCCCGTGATATAATCTATCAAATAATGATTCTCGACTTTCAGATTATGTACCTGCGCCTTGACAACATCGCCGATCGAAATAATCCCGACCACCCGCTTATTCTCGACAATCGGCAGATGCCGGAAACGATTATTGGTCATGCACGCCATCGCCGTATCGATATCGTCATCCGGGACGCACACCACCAGATTCTCGGTCATATAGTCCTTGACCGGTCTGGAAAAAGCCGCTTCGCCATGCGTCGCCATCAGCCTGAAAATATCCCGCTCACTGATGATACCGACCGCGATACCGTCCTTCATCACTATCAACGAGCCGATCCGCTTGGCCGATATTTTATCCATCGCTTCCCGGATACTGCTGTCGGGGCTGATGCTTTCTATACTTTTGCCTTTTGCCTTAAGGACATCACTTATCTTCATACCGTCTTCCTTTGCTCGAATTATTATCCATTAACACTAAAATATTACGGTGATAATATTGGCTTTTATGGATTAATTTATTTTTCCGCTTTATCGGCGACTCTATCTCAGAAAACTGCACTCGAATTTCAGAAGCGAATACAACATATCGTCGTACAAATCACCTTTATAATAATGATGCTGCCGCAATGTCCCGTCAAGTTTGAAACCGAGCGATTCCAGAAGTATATTGGAGGCCTTATTGAACGATGCCGTCTGCGCATACACTTTATTCAGGTTCAGGTCCGTGAAAAGATATTTAATTAAAAGCGTCATTCCTTCTTTGGCGTATCCCTGTTTCCGGGCGTCGGGCGCAATAATATATCCCAGTTCGGCCGAACGGTTAAGCGTATTCAGATGGAAATAACGAAGTTTGCCGACCAACCGATTATCCTCGATTGCAACTATAACAAAATCCCCCTCGTCTTTTTTCAACTCGCGTTTTTTCATCCGCTCGACATACTCGGCCGGCGACGTCAATATTACCTCATGGCAGGTTTGCGACTGCGGCTCCGAGGCCAGGAACCAGCGATATGTATGTTCCGCATCTTCGGGCGCCGTCGGCCGCAAGTAGACGTTTTTCCCGACAAAACTCGGTATTGTCCGAAACAGTTCCAAATCAATATTCTTTTTCGTCATAAATACCCACGATTTTTCCCTCATTTAAGTGGATTTTTCGCGATGATGTCAAGTCAAATATTCCCTATATTCCGTCGAAATAGAAATAATGACTTGACCCGTAGACTTTTTAGCTTACGTTTCGACAACGATGCGCTTATGTAATGGTTTATGGCATAAGAAATTGATAAAATGAAGAAGTTTTTGATTTACCATCTGCCGGCCATTCTTTATGCGGGATTGATAATCTATGTCTCATCTATCCCCAATTTAAGACCGCCGGATATCAGCCTGTTCAAATACGACAAGCTGATTCATTTTCTTGAGTATGCCGTTTTTGCCTTTTTAATATATCGATCATTTCGACATCTCATTCCGTCCCGGAAATTCAAATTTATCGTCTACTTCTCGACGATATTTCTGGCCTTATTTGCCTTTTTTGACGAATATTTTCAGTCCCATATTCCCGGCCGCGATTCCGATGTCTTTGACGCCATTGCGGATATCCTGGGTGGATTTCTGTTGATTATAATCCTCCATCTAAGACATAAAAAACGCCTTTCCGGCTAATCCTCACAAAGCGTAAATATATGCACTTTATTGCGTATTCGGCCGGCGGACATCAAGTAATTGGCTTGACAAATCGCCGCAATTATTTATAATACTTGCGAAATAATAAATATTTACTCGCTCAGCGACACATTAAAGAAATCTTGGTACTGGCTTTGCTGAAGCGTAATGATAAGGCAACTGGTGCCCGGTTTTTGAACCGCCATATTAATGTAACCTGTGTCTTACGAGGTGATAGACCCGCGCCAAATTACCCGGCTCCGGTCTTCGCTTGATACGAAAGGTACGTTATATCGAGTGAGTATGCAAAATAACAATACAAACAATCGAAACAGAATGGGAGTTTTGCGATGAGACAAATCCTTTTTGCCATAGCCATGGTATGCCTTTTATTTATAATGGCCGGGCAGGTCAAGGCCATGACCGTCCGTGCCGAGGCCGCCCCTTTATTGGCGCCCGACACGCTCATAATGGGAGAACCGTTTACGGTCGGAATTTACATGAACAATAATGATTCTGTCGCAGCCAATCCGGCTACAGGTTATCGTTTGACATATAGCATGCCTTTTTCGTTTTATAGCCCGGATGCAAGTATTCAGAATGTCACGCATATTAATGTTGGTGGAATCGGCCCAACCGGAAACATCGAGATATTAAATGGTTTTGACGGATTCTGGAATATGTTTTTTCAGAATAATCCATGGAGTTACGAAGGCAATTTGCCTGACTCGATAAACTTTACGGGCATCGCCACTGCCGGCTGGCCGTTTAATCTGGGTGAGCAATTGTATCTCCAATTTAATTTCCAGAGCGACGAAGCCGGAACATTTTGTATCGACTCAATAGGTGGTCGGACTCCTACCTTTGACTGGCTCCTGGATCCCCCATCGCCTGACTTTAATGGACCGTACTGCTGGTCAGTGGTCGACACTTCAGCTCCCCCGCCTAATCAGCCACCGGTGCTTTATAACATAGGCAACAAAGAAGCCGATGAAAATTCTCTTCTAACTTTTATTGTTTATTCCGGCGATCCTGACGCCACGACGCCGACATTGTTTACGTCCACCCTTCCAACTGGAGCCGATTTCGTTGATAATCCTGATACCACCGGGACATTCAGCTGGACCCCGACCTTTGATCAGGCGGGCAGCTATCCGGTAACATTTTATGCCACTGACGGGATAGATACCGTTTTTGAAGAAATAACCATTACGGTTAACGATGTTAACCGGCCCCCGGAATTAACACCCATTGGCGATCAGGAGGTTTTTGAGTCAAACGCTCTGAGTTTCTTGGTGAATGCGATCGATGACGATGGAGATCCAATAACGCTTTCGACCTCGGCCTTACCTGGTACGGCCACATTCGTCGATAGTGGCAATGGTGTCGGGCTATTTGATTGGACACCGTATTATACTGATGCCGGCGTTTATACTGTGACGTTTTATGCTGATGACAGCCACGATATCGATTCCGAAGTGGTTACGATAACGGTTGATGACGTAGGTAATCAATTCCCCGTCCTTGACAGTATCGGGCCGATATTCCTCAACGAGGGCGATCATTACGTTAGAAATATTACGGCATGGGATCCGGACGGCACAATCCCGTCTATTGGCGCCGATTCACTCCCTCCCAATGCCGCATTTTTTGATAGCGGAACCGGTGTCGGGACGTTTACATTTAATCCCGACCTCGATCAATCAGGGACATACAATATTCTCTTTTACGCGTGGGACGGTATGTTTGCGGATACTGAGATTGTAGTTGTTACCGTTAATGAAACAGGTAACTATGTTCCTGAACTATCGGTTCAACCGAATATTCTCAGATTTGAAGGCAACATCTGCGACGACGGTCTGACGCCGGCTGAACTGGATTCTCTCTCATTTGACATCTCCAACACGGGTGAGGGGACTCTGAACTGGACCGTCACGGCCAATGAAAGCTGGCTTGGTTTTGAACCGGCCAATGGCGTTGATGCCGGGACGATTGAGGTCTGGATTGTCTGGGCCAATGTCCCTGAAATATCGGTTGCCGTCGGCGATACTGCCTACTTATATGACACGCTGACTATTTCTGCGCCGGGGGCCGACAATTCGCCTCAGACAATCGCGGTCGAACTTATGTTAGTCTGCGAGCCGAACGGATATTTCCTGGTTGCCGATCCGACTTCATTTACTTTTTCCACTGCAGCCGGTGACACGGCCTGGGATACGCTGACAATAAGTGAAATGTACGGTCAGGAAGTCCAGTTCACGTACACAAACAGTAGTTCGTGGCTGCATCTTCCGGACTATACCGAACCTCCGACGACCCTCATCTCGATTCCATTTTATGTTTCGCATGATAACATAATGCCCGGTTATCTTTATGATACGATTGTTGTCACGTCATTGAGTGACCCGTCAAATACGCCCCTTTATATTCCGGTTCAGGTTACAATATTGATGGCCGATTTGGTTGTCCTCTATAGTCCTGATGCCTTCGAATTTAATTTGGAACTCGGCGATTCCTTACTCGATCAAAGCTTTTATATTTATGAAGAACACGGTTATAATCTTGAATTTAGTGCTGGTACAGTGGCCGGCAGCAGTTGGCTAAATTTCCACGATCATCCCGATAATTATATGACGCCGGAATCGGTCTTTTTTGACATAAACACTACCGGCCTGATACCGGGCGTATATTATGACACGATTAGTGCAGATGACGCGGGGTACATTTGGGATGATCCGATGGTAAGTGTCAGGATCCCGGTCACATTGACCGTTGATACCGATTATGTTGTCAACACGACCCCGGAGGAATTCAACTTCGTACTCAATGAGGGTGAGGTCACCAGCTCGTCACTGAACGTCTTTGAAATCTTCGGCCGCGAGATCGGATTCTTATACTATAATAACAGTAGCTGGCTGGCGGTTAATCCGCTGGGGATGCCGCCTTATAACACGCCCATGTCGCTACCGTTGGGTGTCTCGACCATCGGGCTCGACTCCGGAATGTATTATGATACGATCTTAATTACGCCTGATGTCGATTCGAACGTCTTCCCGAATGTCGCCGTCCCGGTGACACTGGAAGTGGTCAGCGTCGGCCCGGAAACCGAAGACTCGGTTTGGGTATCCACTGTTCCCGGGCGGGTCGGTACCGATGTCATTGTCCCCGTTTATTTCCGAAATTTCGAGCCCCTTGCGGCGATTAATTTGCCGTTAGCGTGGAATTCGGACGACTTGCAGTTAAATGAAGTTACCTTTGACGGTACGCGCGTCGACTCGGTCGATAATAAACCGGTCGTTATCGATAATGCCACGCGCCGGGTTCAGATTGACATTATGCCGATATTTTCCGACCCGATTTACGCCGGTCGCGGACTGCTGGCCAAACTGCATTTCAGCGTTTCGCCAACTGCCGACCCGGCTTTTGTAGCTGTCTATGATACGATTATTCCCCCGTCCGGCGGCTTATCATTTTTCGATGAATCCATGAATATGATTGCGCCGCACTTCGATACCGGCGGCGTGATCGTCGGACCGGATACCGCATATCTGTGCGGCCGCGTAATCGATACCGCCGGAAATGAAATCGAAGGCGCTTTTGTTGAAATCTGGAATGATTTCCCCAACGGTTACTGGGTACTGGGTGATACGACCGATATCGCCGGGCAATTTGCCTGTCACTCGGTCGGCATTTCGCCGTTCGACGTCTATGCCTACAAGGAAGGATATTACCCGGGCCTGGTGGAAGATGTTCAACTCGGTGAACTGGGCATTGAAGTTGTTCTCACGCCGGTCTCACCGGTGACACCAACCAACGAGTGGGTCGGATTCTATTGCCAGGACAATTTCTATTCCGGAGTGCCGCTCCCAGTCGGATCGGTCGTTGACGCTTATGATCCGGACGGTGTGCACTGTGGAACTTTCTATGTCGATGAAGCCGGTAAGTACGGCATTATGCCGGTTTACCGCGATGATATATTCTCCGCCGAAGATGAAGGCGCCGAGCCGGGCGATAGTATCGCTTTCTTTATCAACGGCGTCCCGGCCACAACGGACGGCGAAACGATCTGGACGGCGATGGGTGATAATTTCGAAACATGTCTCGACGTCTTTACCGTCGAGGATCGAACCATCCATCTGGCGCAAGGCTGGAACCTGATATCCTGGAATGTCGATACTCCCAGCGATAACATCTTGCAGATACTGTCCTCGATATCGAACTGCATTGAGATAGTCCTCGGTTTCGAGCAGGGTGGATATACTTATGATCCCGAGTTGCCGGAATTTTCAACGCTCTGGAATCTTGACCATTTCCATGGTTACTGGGTCAGGACGAACTGCGCTGCCGACTTGGTAATAACCGGTGTTCCGGTTGCCGCCACGACGCCGATTCAGCTTGAGGCAGGGTGGAACCTTGTCTCTTATTTGCCGCAAATTGTCGACACCATTCCCCATGCATTATCGTCAATCCATGATCAGCTGGTGGTTGCGCTCGGATTTGTCAACGGTGTCGGTTTGACCTACGATCCCAGCCTGCCGGGTTATTCCAATCTTAACTACATGGGTCCCGGCTACGGTTACTGGGTCAATGTTTTAAACGACGGCGACCTTATTTATCCGGGTACCGGTCCTTCAGTCGTATTCAGACAGACACCGACGTTCGCCGCCAAGGCGATTCCGGGAGCCGAGATCAATGTTTCGCGTCAATGGATGAATCTCTATTCGTACGAATTAACGCTTGACGGTAACGTTGTCCCGGCCGGAGCTGAAATTCAGGCGGTCGACGCTGATGGGCGCGTAATCGGTGCCGCGGAAGTCGGAAAAGACGGCATGTTCGGATTCATGCCGGTCTATGCCGACGATCCGGCCACCGATGTTAAAGAAGGCGTGGCAATCGGTGACGAGTTTATTCTCGTGGTTAACGGCGTCGAATCGGCCGAGAGTTTCACCTGGACGGCCAACGGCGACAGACTCGAAGTCGGCCCGCTAACAGCCAGAACCGGCGCCGGATTGCTGCCCAAGGAGTTCAAACTGGCTCAGAATTATCCCAATCCGTTCAATCCTGCGACGACAATCTTGTTCTCGCTGCCCGAGCCGATGAACGCCACGGTTGAAGTGTTTAATATTCTCGGTGAGAGAGTTAAGACGGTCTTCAACGGTCTGGGTCAGGCCGGAGAAAATAGTGTTGTCTGGAATGGCGATAATGACCGCGGTCAGGCGGCTGCATCAGGTGTGTATTTCTATCGCCTGAAAGCCGGTGATTTTCAGCAAAGTCGAAAGATGATCTTGATGAAATAGAAAAAATATATTAACTTAAAACCGGCCGTCATAATACGACGGCCGGTTGAGGGTGGTGAAATAAATGTTGAAAATATTTTTTAAATTCCTGATCGCCGGCGGACTGGCGGCACTGATTGTATCAGGAGTCTCCGCTGAAGTAATCCCGACTTCCGTCTGGACCTGTTTTTATGGATCGGCTTCAAGTTATAACGGCAATCCGATTCCTGTCGGATCAATAATTGATGCTTATGATACTTCCGGAGTACATTGCGGCACAGTTACCGTTCATAATGAAGGCCAATATGGCTGTATGTCGGTCTACGGCAAGGATAACTATGGCGATGGGGCGGAATCCGGTGAAAACATAACCTTTTACATTAATGGTCGACTGGCCACTCCGCAGGGCCCCGATGATCCGGTTTGGAGTGCGCTTGGCGATAGAATCGAAGTTAATCTATCTGCGACCGCCGACGTCTCGATGATGTTGGTCGATAGTCCCGATGATGGACAGGCTGTCCCAGGTGGGACCGTTCGCTATTATGCCACCGTTCGCAATACCGGGCAGGGAACCGACTTTTATACCGTATCTGCCGTTTCGGAACACGGCTGGCTTATCAAACCTATGAGCGATTTCGCTTATGCCCTTCCCGGTGAAGATGCTATTATCTATTTCGACCTGCGAATACCTTATGCGATTTATGTTGATACCGACGAATCCGTTTTCTTTAAAGTCATATCCGGCGCCGACACGGCTGTTTTTGTCGATGATACAGTCATCACCCATGTCATGATTCCGACCAGCACGCCCGAAGAAGACAGTCGGCTACTTCCCGGTGTTTTCAAATTATACCAGAATTATCCCAATCCGTTTAATCCGACTACAGTCATCGCTTTTAATTTGCCTGGCAAAGCCAGCGCGGAACTGGAGATTTTTGACATTCTGGGTCGAACGGTTAATAAGGTCAATCTGGGTGGTCTCGAAGCCGGCTTTCATACTATTGAGTACGATGCCGGAGGATTGGCCAGCGGCGTATATTTATATCGCATTAGAGCCGGTGAGCTAAGTGCCGTTAAGAAAATGTTGCTGATGAAATAATATTGTTATGGTCAGGAATTTTGGAAAACCCCGCAAATCGGGGTTTTCTCATTTTATTTTTTAAAAAATTTACTTGCTTGTCATTATAATTTGTCTTTTTTAGGATATAGGCGAAAATAGTCGTTTGGATCGGAGACGCATTGAATGTAAGCATCACAGTTGCCGGGAAAACCGACAAGGGATTGGTTCGAGCCGGCAACGAAGACTGTTTTAAGATTGTCCGGCGACAAAATTTGTTTTTGGTCTGTGACGGTATGGGCGGGCACCAGGCCGGAGAGGTGGCTTCGAATGAAGCCTGTTTGATCATTGAGCAATGTTTCACGGACCTGGGTGATTCGATTTCCGCAGATGAGACACTTAAACTGCCGGCGGAATTTCCCGCACGCGGCGATCTGCTCATCAAGGCCATCCGTATCGCCAATCGAAGCATATATATGATGGCGATTTCCAACGACGATTACAACGGTATGGGTACGACCATTGTGGCCGCCGCGCTGCAGGATGATTTACTTAATATCGCTCACGTCGGCGACAGCCGCATCTATCGCGTGAAAGGGAACCAGATGGTGCGCATGACGACCGATCATTCCTGGGTATCGGAACTCAGACAAACGGGAGCATTTACGGAGGAGGAAGCGGCCGAATTTACCAACCGTAATGTCATCACACGTGCCCTTGGCGTGCGCGAAAATGTTGAAATCGATTTCCGATCCGACAAAGTTCACGCCGGTGAAATTTATATTTTCTGTTCCGACGGATTGTGCGGGTATGCTGAAGATGATGAAATTTCGTCAGTGGCCAGGGAGTGCGGCGACGATGTAAATCTTATTGTCGACAATCTTGTCAGGTTAGCCAACGATCACGGCGGGCAGGATAATGTTACGGTTATTGCATTGCGAATCGATAAAGTCGAGGGGCAATCGAATCTCCCGGAAATCGCTCCGGTCACTGTTTCCAATGAAGAAGATGCCATGATTAAAAAAGAGAATGAAGTTGTGAATAAGCTTCGAACGCTAAAAAAAACGGAAATAAAAGACGAAAACGATTCTCAAACGGAAAGTATCGCCGGAACCGTAAAATCAAAATCGAGTAATCTTCCCCTCATGCTTATCTTTATCGCATTTATAGTCGTCGTTATATTAGTCTATTTGTATGTCACGAAATAATTTCGAAAAACAAATGATTTTAAAAATCGCGCCGCTTTATCGCTATCGTTCGTTAATCCTCTAATTCCTCTATGTGTTTTTCAGCGGCGACAGCGGCGGTGGTACCGTCACCGACCGCATTGGTTATCTGTTTTACCAGTTGCTCACGGACGTCACCGCAGGCAAAAACACCTTTGAGAGAGGTTTCCATTCTTGTATCAGTGATAATGTACCCGCCCTCGTTTTTATTTACCGGTTCCCGAAACAGATCGGAATTCGGAACGAAACCGATAAAAACAAATATCGCGCCGACGTCCAGCGTGGACGTCTCACCGGTTTTGACATTTTTTAATGACAGCGAGCGGACTCTGTCATCGCCATTGATGGACTCAATTACCGTATCCCATATAAATTCAATTTTGTCATTCTTGAAAGCGCGATCCTGAATGATTTTCTGCGCCCGAAGTTGATCACGGCGATGAATGATGTAGACTTTCTTGCCGTATTTTGTCAGGAAATTACCCTCTTCAACGGCAGCATCGCCACCGCCGGCGACGGCAATGATTTCGTCCTTAAAGAAGGCTCCGTCGCATATGGCGCAGTATGATACACCTTTGCCGGCGAATTCCCCTTCGCCCGGAACATTAAGCTTATTGGGCGAGCCACCCGTCGATACAATTACCGCTTTGGCTCGATAAACATCTCCCGAAGCGACGCGGACCAGTCGATCGTCACCCTCGGAGTAGATTTCCTTCACTTCATCCGAGATTATTTCCAGACCGAATTTTTTGGCATGATCGGCCATCTTCATAGCCAACTCGGGACCGGAGATTTTCTCAAAACCGGGATAATCCTCGACATCCTCGGTATTGGCAATCTGACCTCCGGGCATATACTTCTCTATTAATATCGTTTTCCGTCTGGCACGAGCGCAGTACATTCCAGCCGTCAGACCACCCGGTCCCCCACCGACAACAACAATATCATAATTTTTCTCAGCCATCACTTACCCCATATAGTTGCGCAAACCTTGCTCGAAAGCGGTTAATTCAATTTCAAATGTTTCATACAGATTTTTATTGTCGCACGTATTACCGACTTCGAGCATTTTCAACTGGTCGGTTGTTATCGGCGACGGCTTCAGTATCCTTTCCAGCAAAAAAGCATTTAGCTTCATAAACCACATCGGCAAATATAGGTTCCCGCGTTTTTTATTCAAGACCCTTTTAATAATTCTCAGAATTTCTTTATAGGAAAATTTATCGGGACCGCCGATTTCGATTGTTTTGTTTCGGGCCTTTTTATTTCCCAGAGTTTCTATCAATAAATGGACCAGGTCTTTAATATAAACCGGCTGAAGTAAAAAATCGCCACGCCCTACGACCGGCGTTAACGGGGATTTTTTTATCAACCTGACCAGCATACTGACAAAACCGTCACCCACACCGAAAATTACTGACGGTCTGAAAATAGTATAATCGATTCCCGAATTGCGAATTGCTTCTTCAGCCTGCCATTTCGATTGATGATATTTCGAGATGGCCGTTTCCGACGTTCCCAAGGCAGACAGATAAACTATATGACGGACATTATTTCTTATACAGGCCGCGACAACATTTTTTGTCCCGGCCGCGACCGTCTTCTCAAAAGTCAGTTGTCCGGTCTCGGCGATAATCCCGACCAGATGATAAATAGCATCGATGCCCCCAAAGGCCTTATTTAAAGAATCAGGATTATGAACATCACCGAAAACCGTCTCGATTTTATTGCCTGATATATTGTCAATATGTTTTTTGTGAACCAGAAGTCTTATGTTATGTTCGGTTTCGGCCAGAGAAGCGACCAGATGTCGACCGACGAATCCGGAGGCACCTGTAATCGCGATGTTCAATAATCGATACCCTTCTGCGCCAGGATGCCCTTCTGGAAGGGATGTTTGATTTCTTTCATTTCGGTGACCAGATCCGCCTGTTCAATCAGCCAGTCATTCGCATCTCTTCCGGTTATCACCAGACTTAATTCCTCCGGTTTTTTCGCCACCAATTTCTGCAATTGCTCCAGAGAAACCAAGCCCAGCTTAACGGCAACATTCAATTCATCGAGTATAACCAGATTGTACTTCCCCGACAGCATTTTTTCAATTGCCGTGTCATAAGCTTTGCGGGCAGCCTTCTGATGTGTCTCAATCGGCTTGTCGTCATCGACAATTCCGACAAATCCCTCGCCCATAATATTAAATTCCACATCCGGCGCCAGCCTTTTGATACCGTCCATCTCACCGTACTTCCAGCTTCCCTTGATAAATTGAATGACACAAATTTTCCAGCCATATCCCAGCGCCCTGATTGTCATTCCCAGCGCTGCGGTCGTTTTACCTTTGCCGGGACCGGTATAGACAATCAACAATCCCTTTGTTTTTTCCTGATTATTATTCGCTCCCATAATATACATTTATCCTCTATTATAATTTATTATTTATTCGCTCGGCCAGGATTTCAACCGGATGCACCACTCTGAATTTACTTCCTAACTCGGCGTCAATTTTCATCCGGCAGGCCGGGCATGACGTCATGATTATATCAGAATTTATATTTAAATAATCTTCTTTTTTCTTTTCGAACATTTTTTTCGATTCCCGATAATGCACGTAACCGTACGAACCGGCCTGAGCGCAGCAGCGGTCGGCAAAGACCGGATGATGTATTTGTACGTTACCTAATTTACTTATGAGTTTTAACGGTTCCTTATGTAAACCGGCTCGCCGTAAATGACACGGATTGTGATAAGTAACATTCAATCGGTGGTCTCCATCGAGCGTGGAAAAATCGAATCCGAGCTGATTCAAATACTGACTGATATCGAAACATCTGGCCGCCAGTTTTTCAGCCGCCTGTTTGTATGGACTGGATTCATCAAAAAGCTCTTTATATTCGAGCAGTTTCAGAAGACATGAGGCACATCCGGTAATAACACTGTCGAATCGATTCAGGCTATCGATATTAAATTTCGCCTTGTCGATTAAATTATCCCGATGACCGTACACCTCCTGCGGCAGACCGCAGCATTTTTGCTCCGGCATGGACACCTTTATTCCCAGATAATCAAACAGCTTAAAAACGGCATCACCTACATTAGATCGGAGAAAATTATCGGCACAGCCGTGGAACAATGCAACCTCGCCGGTGGGAGCGATTCTATCGGGGAATCTGGAACGAAGCGATTTTGCCGCAATAACCGGAAACTCAATGTCTTTATCGAATCCAAAAACGCCGCCGGCGGCGATCGATACAAACGATTTCCCGGTGTTGGTTTTCATTATCGGTTCAAAGAGTTTTCCGACACGAAGCGAAAAATTCAGGAATGCATTATTATCGGTCAGTTTGACAGCCAGACCGGATAAAGCCGACGTTTTTTGGGAACGGTAGTTTATAATCTCCGAGGCGATATCAACCCCGGCCGGGCAAACGGTCGCACAGTTTTTGCAATTAAGGCAGAATGATAAAAATCCATCAAGATTTTTGCGGGATTCACCGGATTGATTCAGGATTCTCAACCAGCCACGCGGCGAATAATCCTCCCGGCGGAAGATATCATACGCCGGACAATAGCCGTTGCACTTACCGCAGGCGGCGCAGTACGATTTTAGTTTTTCAAAATCAATGTTATGCGTGAACGGCACCTCGCTCAATACCGAATCGGGCGAGAGAATATTATCCGGATCGAGCATGTGCTTTATCTCTTTGAAAATCGCAAAAATCTTGCCACCGTATAGCTTTCTTAAAAGAGACGCTCTCAATCGCCCAACAGCATGCTCCGCGGTTGTCGAACCACCGATTGAGATAATTTTATCATAAACCGTATCATATATCCGTTTCGCCAATTCGAATTCCTCGTGGTTATTCAAATCGAATAACGGCCGGATATGAAGATTCCCGTCGCCGATATGCCCGAAAATCCCGAAAGTCAAATTATGCGTTTTAAACAGAGAGGCTATATATTCAATAAATTCCGGAATCTTTTCGGGCGGGATGGAGACATCTTCTATCAGCGAAATCGGTCGTCGAGTTGCATGATGACGGTACAAAGTCGGTACAATTGCCTTACGTGCCCTCCAGAGCGCGGCGATTCGTTCGGGGTCAGCGGCGTAATCCGGCGGAGCGGCCAATAATGTATTTTTTAAGAGTCTCTCAAATTTCTCTTTTCGTGTGATAACATTATCATCGAACTCAATCAGCAAAAGAGCCGCGGCGTTCTCCGGGATATTAAATTCCCGCCGACCGATTAAATTCAAAGTCGAACCGTCAATGATTTCGAGGCCGGACGGACCAAGCTCAATTATCGGCGCCACCGCACGACCGGCTTCAATGAGTGATTGAAAATATAATGCGACGGTCAGCTTCTCGAGCGGAATCGGCAATAAACGCAATCCCGCCGAAACAAACAGGCACAGTGTACCCTCCGAGCCGATCATAAGCGCCGGAAGATTAAAAAAACCAGCATCAAAATCGCTGATTACCTGGAGCAGATTATATCCGGCCGAGTTCTTTTTTAGTTTCGGCCACTTTTCCTTAATAAGCCGGCTATTATCCCTTAAGACTTTATAAATTTCCCGGAAATTCTCATTTTCAATAAAAAATGATTCCAATTCCCGGGAATCAAGCCGCAGTCTTTTAAGATCTATTAATTTACCGACCGAATCAACAATTGTCAGTTCCTCGACAAAATGGCAGGTCAATCCGTATTTGACCGATCTCGGCCCGGATGCATTATTGGCCAGCATCCCCCCTATCTGGCAACTATCGCCCGACGACGGATCTGGAGGAAAGAAGAGACCATGTCGTCGCACAGCCAGATTGAGTTCGTCGTAAATGATACCCACCTCCGTCCGAACCATCCGGCGATCGTGATCGATATTCCGGATATTTCTAAACCGGCTGTAATCCAGGATGATTCCTGAACCAAGCGCCCCTCCAACCAGGCCGGTCCCTCCGCCACGAGGTGTAATCGACAGATTCTTGTCCCGAGCGTATTTTATGGTTTCAACGATATCATCAATTGCCAGCACCTGCCTGACGGCAGACGGTCTGTCGGCGTAGATAGAGCCATCGGAGGCATAAGCGGTCAGCGTCGCTTTATTCGTTAAATAACCCATAAATCCTTTTTCTCCGGCCCCATTAAATCCGACCCTTTGCGGTACCAAATCAAAATTACAATATATCCGAATTTTCTACGCCGTCAAAACATTATGCGTGGCAATAAAAAAAGAAAATAATTTGTGAAAAGATTAACAACATTCTATTGACAATTTTACCCATCGAGTCTATTATAAAGCCGGAATAGCATATAAATGAGTTATAGAGTCCGCAAGTCGAAAAAGTCAATTGAAGCGAGGTAAAGGATATGCAATTTACCAAAGCTGAAGAATATGGTATTTTCGGGATTCTTTATCTTGCCGAACAAGGCCCCAAGAGAATCATACCATTATCGGAAATCGCTGAATCCCAGGATGTTCCTGAAAAATTCCTGGCAAAAATATTCCAGAATTTGACCAAAAAAGGTATCGTTACATCCCATCGTGGAGCCAAGGGCGGTTTCTCTCTGAATAAAAAACCGGCCACGATTACAATCCGGGAAGTGGTTGAGGCTATTCAGGGGCCATATCATCTCATAAGATGTCTTTACGACCGCGACTGTTGCGAGAAATATGATTTCTGCCCGGTACGTGTCGTCCTGGGAAAAGCGGAAGTCAAACTTTTGGAAGTTTTCGGCAGTTACTCCATAACCGATCTGATTAAGTGGAAAGAAGATAATAAGGCGAAATAGCCGCCGACAGCGGCTCATTTGTGTAATTGCCCATATCCTGATTTTTATTAACGAAAAATGACTGATACATCGGAGGATTAATGTCGGTAAAATCTGATAACTGGATAAAAAGAATGGCGACTGAATATAATATGATTCGTCCATTTGCCGCCAAACAAGTAAAGAAAGGTGTCAGCTACGGTTTGTCGTCATACGGATATGACATCAGAGTCGCCGATGAATTTAAGATTTTCACCAATATCAATTCGGCGGTCATAGATCCCAAAAATTTCGCTCGCGACTCATTTATCGATATTAAGGCCAAATCGATTTTAATTCCACCGGGCTCATTCGCCCTGGCGCGGACGGTTGAGTATTTTAAAATTCCTCGCGATGTCATCACCATCTGTTTGGGCAAATCGACCTACGCCAGATGCGGGATAATCGTCAATGTTACACCTTTCGAGCCGGAGTGGGAAGGTTACGCTACTCTCGAGATATCCAACACAACACCTTTGCCGGCAAAGATATACGCCAACGAAGGTATCGCTCAGATAATATTTTTGGGGGCTGATGAAATCTGCCGGGTATCATATAAGGATAAAAAGGGAAAATATCAGGGGCAAAAGAGTATAACATTACCGAAAACTATATAAACATAAAATAAATCTGTTTTTAAGAAATAACGATTTTTGGAGATAAGATAAAATGTCAAGTGAAACAGAAATATCGACAGCCAAAGAGAAAATAAATACGCGGGAAGGTCATGGAAAAATGGTAACCATTAATGGAAATACTGCTGCCTCGTACGTCGCTCACTCCTTAAGTGAAGTCGTCGCCATTTATCCTATCACGCCCTCATCCGATATGGGCGAGATTGCCGATGCCCGCTCGGCGGCCGGTAAAACCAATATCTGGGGTACGATTCCTGATGTTGTCGAAATGCAATCGGAGGGCGGTGCCTCCGGTGCAATACATGGAGCCGCCACGGCCGGAGCATTAACGACCACCTTCACCGCTTCGCAGGGCTTACTGCTGATGATTCCGAACATGTTTAAAATCGCCGGCGAGTTGACTCCGACCGTTTTTCATGTGTCCGCCCGGACAGTAGCGACGCACGCGCTCTCGATCTTCGGCGATCATTCGGACGTTATGGCTGTGCGCACGACCGGTTTCGGCCTGATTGCTTCCGGCTCGGTTCAGGAGGTTATGGATCTGGCAACAATTACGCATTCGGCGACTTACGAATGCCGGGTACCGTTCGTTCACTTCTTTGACGGTTTTAGAACTTCGCACGAAGAATCCAAAGTTTCTAAGCTCAGCGCCGATGATTTTCGCCGGATGATCAGCGAGGAACATATTGCCGAGCATCGCCGAAGGGCTTTAAGTCCGGATCATCCTACACTCAAGGGCTCGTCCCAGAATCCGGATGTCTTTTTCCAGGCCAGAGAAACGGTTAATAAATATTATGTGAAAGCTCCGGAGATAGTTCAAAAATATATGGATAAATTCTTCGAAGTGACCGGTCGCAGGTACAATCTTTTCGATTACGTTGGCGCACCTGATGCCGAACGGATTGCTATAATGATGGGCTCCGGTTCGGAAACGATGCATGAAACGGTCGAGTACTTGACGGAACACGGCGAAAAAGTCGGGCTAATTAAAGTAAGATTATTCCGTCCGTTTTCAATTGAGGGTTTGATGAAAGCTATCCCCGGCACGGTTAAGAAAATTGCCGTTCTGGATCGAACCAAAGAGCCGGGCGCAATCGGCGAACCACTTTACTCCGATATCGGAAATGCAATCGGTGAGGCGATGGCGACGGGAACGGCCCCCTTTAAGAAACACCCGGTCCTGGTCGGCGGACGTTATGGCCTCAGTTCCAAAGAATTCAATCCGGCCATGGCCAAAGCGGTTCTCGACAATCTGAAAAATGATGAACCCAAAAACCACTTTACGGTAGGTATCACCGACGATGTGACTTTCACCAGCCTGGATGTCGATTACGCTTTTGATATTGAAGGTGAAGATACTTTTCGGGGATTATTTTACGGCCTCGGTGCCGATGGTACCGTCGGTGCCAATAAAAATTCGATCAAAATCATCGGCGAGAATACAGACTACTACGCTCAGGGTTATTTTGTCTATGACTCCAAAAAGGCCGGCGCCGTAACCACTTCCCACGTTCGCTTCGGACCGCGCCCCTTACGCCGACCTTATCTCATTACCTCGGCCAATTTTGTGGCCTGCCATAATTTTACTTTCCTGGAAAAATACGATATGCTCGAAGGCATTATTGAAGGTGGTACATTTCTTCTGAATAGTCCGTACGGACCAAATGAAGTATGGGATAAGATGCCGATCGAGGTCCAGCGACAAATAATTGACAAAAAACTCTCGTTTTACGTTATCGATGGTATCGATCTGGCTAAGAAACTGGGATTGGGCGCACGCATCAATATGATCATGCAGACGGCATTTTTCGTTATCAGCGGAATTCTTCCGAAAGAAAAGGCGGTTAAGGCCATCAAGGATGCTATCGTAAAAACGTACGGGCACAAAGGCGAGAAGATCGTTAATATGAACTTCTCCGCCGTCGACGGCGCTCTGGAAAATATTCATGAAGTCAGATATCCCGACAAAGCAACCAGCAAGATTACTATGCCGCCGACGGTTCCGCCGAATGCACCGGAATTCGTTCAGAATGTGACGGCTAAAATAATAGCCAATAAGGGTGATACTGTTCCGGTGTCATTAATGCCTGATGACGGAACTTTCCCGACCGGTACGACCCAGTACGAAAAACGAAATATCGCCGTCGAGATTCCGGTTTGGGACGAAGTCGCCTGTATTCAATGCGGCATATGTTCGATTGTCTGTCCGCATGCGGCCATACGAATGAAAATATATGATCCCGAATATCTGGATAATGCTCCGCCAACGTTCAAGTCGATTGACGCTATGACAAAATATTTTAAGGGAATGAAATATACTCTTCAAACCGCGCCCGAAGACTGCACCGGATGTGAAATGTGCGTTAACGCCTGCCCGGCCTATGGCAAAGATGAGGAAGGGAATAAGACCGAGCAAAAGGCTATATATATGAAACCTCAGATTCCGCTTCGGGAATCGGAAGCGCGCAATTACGAGTTTTTCCTGTCGATTCCGGAAACCGAAATATCGCTCTTCAGGGTGGAGAGCACCAAGGGCAGCCAGCTCATTCGTCCGCTCTTTGAATATTCCGGCGCCTGCGCCGGATGCGGCGAGACGCCGTATGTCAAGCTGGTCAGCCAACTTTTTGGCGATCGTGCGATTATCGGCAATGCTACCGGGTGTTCATCTATTTATGGCGGTAATTTGCCGACGACACCTTTCACGAGACGGGACGACGGTCGTGGCCCGGCCTGGTCGAATTCGCTATTCGAAGATAATGCCGAATTCGCCCTCGGTATGCGTCTGGCGATCGATAACATGAAGGCGCTGGCATTGGAATTGTTACACGAACTGGTTCCCGAAGATTTCGAAGAGATTAAAAATGCATCTCAGGTGACGCAAATAGAAATAGAAGAGCAGCGCGCCCGGATTAGAAAACTCAAAGACAAGCTTAAAAAGATAGACAGCGATAAAGCCCCCAAGCTAATTGATATGGCCGATTATCTGGTCAAAAAATCGGTCTGGGCCTTCGGTGGTGATGGCTGGGCATATGATATCGGTTATGGCGGTTTGGATCACGTGATGGCGTCGGGCCGTGACGTTAATGTTCTGGTGCTGGATACGGAAGTGTATTCCAACACAGGCGGCCAAATGTCAAAAGCTTCGCCTATGGGCGCCGTGGCAAAGTTCGCTGCCGCAGGTAGGCCTCTTCCGAAAAAAGATTTGGGCATGATGTTGATGTCTTACGGAAATGTCTACGTGACTCAAGTCGCTCTGGGGGCAAGTCACGGCCAAACTGTAAGGGCTTTTGTAGAAGCGGAAAAATACCGCGGACCCTCGATAATTATTGCCTATTCTCATTGTATTGCGCACGGAATCGACATGGGGCGTGGACTGGAAAATCATAAACGAGCGGTTAATTCAGGCCACTGGATTCTTTATAGATATAATCCGGAGTTGATATCAGAAGGCAAAAATCCCCTTCAACTGGACAGCAAGCCACCGACTATCGACTATGCCGAATATGCTTACAACGAGACCAGATTCAGAACACTTAAGGGCAAAATGCCTGAAAGAGCGGCACATCTATTGGAGCTGGCTCAGAAGGATGCCATCAAAAGATATAATTTCTACAAGCAATTAGCGGCCATTGACTTCAGCAAAATATACGAGAAGCCCGAATAATACAATCCAATTTTTACAAAAAAGGCAGGAGAGACATCCTGCCTTTTTTCTTCCCCTCAAATCGTCGTAATCTACTGTAATTCATACAATTGCAAAGCAAATATGAGAATAATTATTTTAAAGATTACTCTCGTTTTACCGATATATACAGGGAATAACTACTTTCAACTCAAGGAGGATCTATGATCAGGAAACTTCTGCCGTTTTTGGTGGCAATACTCGTTATTGCCCTGGCTGGATTAGCGTTCTCGCAGACCGAGGATGAAATTATCGCCAAGTATTTAAAAAAGGCGGAGAAGAAACAAAAAGTCAAAGTCGGCTTTTTTGCTCTGACAGGAGCTTACGGCAAATTGCCGAATGAAACCGATTATCTCAAGTTCCGGAACTATTCCAATAACCGTATTTCACCGGGCAATCCAATTGATGGAATCTGGCGCTCGAAGCAGTTCGGTATCGAATTTGGTATGATGTTCGCCAAGCAGTTCGCCGCCAAAGCCGGATTCGAATACTGGCTAAAGATGGGTAATAAAGTCACTGGCGACTATTCCTTCGCTATCGAACCTTTGGGGGCTCAAACCGATTTTACAATAAAATCGGAAGTTCAGGTCTACGGTTTTTCCGCCGGAATCGAATATTTCCCCCTCAATCCGCCCGGCAAGGACGGTCTGGTCAATTCATTGAGTGTCAGGCTGGGGGTCAGCGGCGGCTTATATATGGCCAGTTGGAATATTTGGGAAGGGGCCGATGCATTTAATCTCTCGCTGGGTCAGCCTGAACCGAATTCAGATCCTCTTACCTGCTCGACCCCGTCCTTTTCGGCCTGTCTCGGCGCCGATTACCCGATACGGTTTTTTAATTTGATGATAGGGGCGGAAGCCGATTACCAATATTTGAACTTCGACAAGCTTCACTCGTATAACGGTCTGGGTGAAGAGCTGTACGTTACATATTCAGATGATCCTGCAGACCGAGTAAAACTGGATTTTTCCGGCTTTCGGGGAAAGATCGTTATTAAAAGATATTTCACCTGGTGATTTAGCAGTTGACACTCGGTTGATTTCCCTTATTTTGGTCTGACTCGAAAGTCAACACCAAAAATTGAGAGGAGTTGCATTGAAGAAAGCCGCGAAGTTCTTTTTATCGACCTGCCTGATTACGATGGTTGCGTTTTCGGCCCGGGCAGCCGGCCTGACGGCAAGTATGGCCGGTGAAATCGCCGTACCCTCAGGGAAAATTGCCTATATCCACGACAAAGACGTGTGGGTTATGGACTGGGACGGTAAAAGCCAATTTAAGGTTGTTGCTGCCACGAATGCCGCAGGAAAAATATCGTGGGCCCCCGATGGTAAGCGAATCGTTTTTTCACGAAGAGGTACGGTAACGACCGAATCACCTGATTTACTTGGCGGATCGCACCGGGTCTATGATATTTTTATCGGTTACCTTGATTCGGCCCAATCAAACACCAACTATTGGTTTCAATTGACCGACGGTTTGGGCGGGCGCTATCCGGAATGGTCGGCTGACGGCAGGCAAATCATGTTTACGAATGATCTCAATGCGCGTCTGGCCAATCCGGTTTATCCCAATTATCAGACATGTCTTATGGATACAACCGGCGGTTCCTACCGGATCCAAAGAAGAGACTATGAAGGCACCGAATATTTTTCTTTGATGCCGACGTACGGTCCGGATCAACAGGTTGCTTATGTTCTTTACAAGAGCATAAATCCGGTTGGGGTCGTGATTTCGTCGCTTGACAAGAAGAACTTTAACGACGCGGATTTTTCCGGAGGGAAGTTAAAACTGATCGAGGGGGCTACCGGCCCGGCCTGGTCGCCCGACGGAAAGTGGATTGCCTATGTAGACTATCGTATAACGGATCAGGCGATTCATATTGTCACGCCCGACCTATCCCAGAGTTTTGTGGTCTATAAGCCGACGGCTGGCTTGAACCTTCAGACATTCCCTCTCTCATGGTCACCCGATTCAAAATGGCTGACCTTCGGGACATCAGACGGTTCATTATGGATTATCGATATTACCGGTAACCAGTTAAAACAAATAACCGGCCCGGGACTGAATTCAGCACCGGCCTGGTCAAAGACAGAATAGATCGGATTTTCCTTGAATAAGATCCTCCCGCAGATGGCGGGGGGATTTTTTTATTTATTAATTTCCCCAGTTGGAAAGTAAGTGAATCAATAATCGCAATCCGAATCCGGAGGCCCCTTTGGGTGTATAAGGCTGCCCCGTTTTTTCCAGATCGGTGTAAGCGATGTCTATATGTGCCCAGGGCCAATCACCGATAAAATTCTCCAGAAAGGCCGCGGCCGTGCAAGTACCGGCCGGTTTGCCGCCGGAATTTTTAAGGTCGGCGATGGGAGATTTCATCAGGTCGCGATACTCGTCCCATATCGGCATTTCCCAGACTTTCTCAGCGGTAGCTTCGGACGAAGATCGAATAGCATCCATGAGTTTTTTATTATTTCCCAAAATCGGCGCTCCGGAATAACCCAGGACATAAAGTGCCGCCCCTGTCAGTGTGGCAATATCAATAACCGCCTGCGGTTTGAATTTGTCGGCATAATCAAGCGCATCGGCCAGGATTAAACGTCCCTCGGCATCGGTGCTGATAATCTCGATAGACTTGCCTTTCCTCGAAACAACAATGTCTCCGGGTTTGTATGCTCTGGATGATGGCATATTTTCCGCCAGCGGAATCAATCCCACGATATTTAAAGGTAACTGCAATCGAGCCGCAGCAACCACCGCTGACAATACAATCGCTCCCCCCTGCATGTCACCTTTCATTTCCGGCATTTTTTCGGGAACCTTCAGCGAGAGACCGCCGGAGTCGAAAGTGATCCCCTTACCCACCAGAACTATCGGTTTCATATTTGCCTTACCTGCATTATATTCCAGTATTACGAAGCGCGGCGGCTCGGCCGAACCCTGAGCAACACCGATAAGGGCCCCCATCTTTTCCGATTTTATCTGCCTTTCATTCAGCACTTTGCACCTGATCTTGTGTTTTTTAGCAAGAGCCCGGGCCTGGGCGGCGAATTTCCGCGGCGGTAGATAATTCCCCGGCTGAAAAGCTAAGCGCCGGGCCAAAACGACACTGTCGGATGATATGTTACCGTATGACATCCCCCGGTCGATTCGCGGTATATGCGAGGGATTACTGCCAATTATGCGGATGCTCTTTGTTTTTTCCTTATTTTTGTCTCTGTCGCTTTTATGGTCAAGCATTTCGAACCGGCCCAGCATAAAACCCTCGACGACCGCGGCCGAAATTTTCTCGACATCTCCGGTATCAAGAAAGAAAGCGATCGATTCGGAAGTTTTAATCGCCGAAATTCTCGATAAAGTCCCGGCCGCCTGCCGATAACTATCAGGATTTAATCTCTTTTTATCACCCACACCGGCAAGAACAATATGATGGGACGGCAGGCGTGACAGGCTATATATAACCATGATTTGATTCGGCTTGCCTTCGAATTCACCGTTTTTATAAGCTTTCGTGATAACACCGCCGAATTTTTCATCAAGTTTTTTTAACCGGGAATCATCGCCATAACCCGACTCAATACAGAATTTAACCAGCGATGAGGCCTTTATGTCCATTAAGCCGGAATATTCCGATTGGATTTTCATAGCGGTTCCCCTATCTTATAAATTATCGTAAGGTTCCGGGAGAATAGTGCACATGATTAAAAATAGCATGAAGATATGCTCATGCCAAGAAATTTATTATAATTTATGCGTTTAGGAATTTTTCTAATTTCACAGTGGATTCGGTTGCAGCAGGATCGTCCAATGATAATTTTTCTTTCATTCGGATTATCCGTTCTTTAATTCTTTCATCCATATTCAGGACTTTCGATTTGTCGAAATATTCTACGTCACTTAATGAACTTAGCTCGGAAATCTCATCAAGGACAGCCGTTATCTTATGAATCGAATCATCGATAATATCCAATGACTTTGGCAGAGAATCGAAAAGCCTCTTTGCATCCTTCTTGCCGATCAGCATTCTCGCCACCTGGGATTGGCCGGAAATAATCATGGCCGCATTATTTATATAATGTGACAGCGTCGAGATGGCAATCTGCTTGGCCTCCTGAATACCTTTCGCTCTCTCTTCGTCGAGAATACTTTTGGTCAGTTCTTGTCTTTCTTTGAAGAGTTTTTGCATCGAGATATATGTTCTGAAAATCTCATGATTTGCCCGCGAGAGGATCGATTCGATATCATAAATTTCTATGTCAACTGCACGGGCAAAAGTAATCGTGTCTTTGACTATGCTGGCCGTGATATCATCAAGCTGCTGCGTTTTCACATTCAGTCTCTCCGAAAACGTGCTGATTCTCATGACTTTTTCTTCGAGATCTTCATCCTTTTGAATAAAATACTCTCTATTCAATGCGACCGATAAGCGCAGGATATCGTCGAGTTGTTTCGAACCGGCAAAGCCGAATGAATGATGGCTGCCGATTGCGGCCGAAATATTTTCCGGCAGTTTCCATTTTTCGGCAATCAATTGCCCTACTTCCGGGTGTGAAATTCCAAAAGCCATCCTTTCCTCGGGAATCAGACTTCCCGAGTTTTCCGCCCGGCCGATAACATTAAGATACTCAGATGGATAGTGCTGCAAAAAGAACAGAAGACCGATCTCATGAAGCAGTCCGCATGTAAAAGCATCTTCCGGTGAAGGATAATTGCAGGCAACGGCGAGTTTGCGACAGGTCGACGCAACCGAAACAATGTTTCCGTATAGAGCTTTAATGTCGAAACCGATGTCATCCTGTATTTTCTTTGGATCAAACAACGCCGCCGAAAGGACCAGACATTTAACGGTCGTAATGCCCAGAACCATGACCGCTTGCTGAATAGAAACAACCTGCTGGCTCAGATGATAAAAGGGTGAATTAGCGATTTTTAATAACCGCCCGGTCAGGGCCGGATCCGTCCCGAGAACCGATGATAATTTATCGATTCCTATCTCATCCTGAGATGTCAACTCCAGAACCTTTACAACCGCCTCCGGAAGAGCAAGCAAGTCACTTTTTTCTGTTATTTCCCGACGGATGTCGTTACAGTGAGGGTAATGTATTCCAGAAACACTCATACATTATATTCATCGGAAAACGGAGATAAATATCAAGCGGAAATAAGCTAATCGATGCGGGAAAATCTGATTTTTGTTATCATTTCCGAAAGCTGTTCCAGGCGAAACGGCTTGCGAAGAATAAAGTCGACACCGGCTCGCTTCATATTTTCTTCGTCCACAGATACCCCCCAGCCGGTTATCAGTATAATCGGCGTTTCGGGCGAAATTGCCTTTATCCGGGAGGCCAATTCCCAGCCGGACATCCGGGGCATGGCCAGATCGGTGATGACTATATCGGGTCGATGACCTTCGAAGACCTTCAATCCCTCGTCCCCGTCGCGGGCGGTTAATATTCCATAACCCAAAGACTGGCACATGCCCGCCAGAAGATCGAGAATAACGGCCTGATCATCAACTGCAAGAATATTCGGCGCGTCTATTCTGGTGACCGATTTAGTCGGCGCTGATTTAAATGTCTGCGGAAAACGAAACGAAAAATATGACGATTTGCGGCTGTGCCTGTCAAAGGCGAATTCCCCTGAAAAACTCGCGAGCATGCGGAGGAGCCCGGGATTCTTAATATGATTCTCTGCCGTCCGCGGCTGAAGATAATTGCCAAATCCGGCGACCGCTTCAACCGGAGGAAAATTATCCCGATGTTTCGAGATATCCAAGTAAGTAAAACCGTCACGCGAATATGTACTGACACTGATAATCTCGTCCTCGTCGACGTTTTCCGCAAATGCCCCGGCGGCATTATTGACGAAATTCGCGAAATCACGCTGTCGAGCGTCGATCACCGGAACGTCATGCAAATCCAGGTTAACCGGATACGGTTTACCTTCGATCATATGAAGATTTCCGGAAATACTGTTCTTTTCGAATACATCCCGGATTGTCCCGCTCGGGTCGGCCCGCTGCTCGGAATCGGCCTGCCGTATCTGCTTTTCGGATACAAACTGGTTAAGACTTTCGGCCAACTCCTCGGTTTGTGCCAGGATCGAATCAAAAGCGGCCGCCGCCTTGCCCGAAATATTGGGATCGCGTGCACCCAACTGACAATAACCGGAGATGGCTGAAAGGCTGTTATTTATCTCATTTATTTTCTCTCCGAAAAGATTATTCTCCGAAGCGACCGGCGTCGCTCCTTTTACTAATCCCGGTGTAAAAGTAATTTCTATTCTTAGATTGAGAAGCGCCACCAGCAGCGAAATCAGCCTGTGCAATTCCATGTTTTCCGACGGTGACTCTTTAAAATCAAAAAGCGTTACAATAAATTCGACGTTGTTATTCATTAGAATAGGGTAATCGGCCTGGAATACGGGTTGCCTTTTTTCTTCAAATATTTTAAACAAACAATTTCGATTTTCCTCATCATATTGGGCCAGATTATCCGCCACAGTGCGCACATCAAAAAAGGCCGCTTCAGAACGCAAGACCGCCGTCCGGCCGGTGCTCCCCTCACCGATAGCAACAGACAATTCATTCATAACTTCAGAGTCCACATTGGAGCTGAACACCTCGTAACGCTTTCCATTTCGCCGAAATAGCAGCAGCACCGTATTATCGGATATTATTTCCCTGATTTTTTCGGTAAAACTCCGAATATCTTTTTCCGGATGTGATTTTGAAATCGTCGAGTGAAGTACTCCGGCTAATGTTTCCAATCCCCGGCTGCGCGATAAACTAACTGTCCGAGTTGTCGAGTGGTAAATCACCATGCCGGCCACGTCGGCAATCATTTCCAACGCATGCAATTCCTCGTCATCGACAGAGATGGCGCCACCGCTTTTCCGTAACATAATGGCATTGCCCTTATTGTCGGCCGGCAACAGGAGAGTGGATCTGGAAATAAACGAATTGCCGGCCTCATCAATGCTTTCCTGATTAAGAATAACCGCCTTGTTTTGCGCCAACGAGTTTATTATCGCTGTTTTAAAATTCTCGGAAAAATCGGCAACGCTCTCCGATCCGCCATAGAAGCTGAGTTTGCCGTTAACAAGACCGAGCAGCCAGACCTCTTCGCAGTCTATGAAACCGACACATCGCCCGGCGAATTCAGAAGGTAACGGCATTTCGCCCTCGAATTTCAGAATATTCCCCAGTTTCCTGAAAAAGTCATCAAACTGTCGACGTCTGGCTTCAATCTCGGCCGAGCTTTTTTTCATATCCCGTCCGAGACGGCTAACTTCGATTTTTTCCGATAACCACTCGCAAATCGGTGAGATAATTGAAATATATTCCCGTGAATAATGCCGCTCTTCGGTGGAAAAGAATATCAATGCTCCCAGGCGATTGCGGCCCGATATCATTGGCATAACCAGTATCGACCGGAACTTCGATACCGCCAGCTGGGCTCTGCCGCCCAGAGATCTGAAATCGGATGACACCATCGGCGATTCATCTTCGATGGCTTGTGTGATAATATTTCTGCCGTACGGGTAGTACTCAAGCAATGTCGTTTCTTCTTTCGTCAAACCGACGCCGGTGACCAAGACAAATTTTCTTTGCATTCGGTTTAACAGAAAGACAGCGCCGGCCTCTTCACCCATTCCGCCCAGAATGCTCTTCAAAGCCCTGTCGAGCAATTCCGGCAACGGCTGAGGATAGCGGCTTTCCAGCTGAATATTATCAAGAAGTTTGAGTTTCTCCAGATGATTGGCAACCTCAATGTCGCGATCCCCCCAAAAACTGAAAAACAAAGCCAGGCCGGTTAGAAAAAGTACAGCCCCGGCGATCAGGAATAGAAAAATCGAGAGATCGATAATTGGATAAACACCGGCCAGAAACCAAATGGAATAGTCCGGGTGCTGAGTTAACAGATTAATAAGCGACGAGGCGAAAATCAACACCAGACCGGTGTAGATGAATCCACTTCCCGCAGCATTTTGTGTCCGTCCGACTTTTAATCGATAGACGGTAAAAATCGATAGCGCAATTGTAATTATCGGATATAAAATCGAGATAATCTGTGCCATCGACATATCAAGCAACCACGCGGCCGTGCAGCGTCCAGCTATCGGCGCTTTCCACTTTAATATTTCTTATAGATCCAATATATTCAAGTGGGGCTTTAAAAAGAATAGTTTTATTTCCTTCGGTTTTGCCCTTCAACATTTTTTTGTTTCGGCGGGATAAGCCATCGACCAGGACTGATCTGATTTTTCCCACTTCGGATTGATTTTTTTCAAAAGCGACATCCTTTTGCAGCGCGATTAATTTTGTCAGCCGGCGGATTTTTTCCGGTTCAGGGATATCGTCTGCAAGCTTCGCCGCGGCCGTCCCTTCCCTCGGCGAATAGCGAAACATAAAGGCCGAATCAAATTTTATCGTTTTCACGGCGTCGAGCGTTTCCTGAAATTCCGCTTCGGTTTCGGTCGGAAAGCCGACTATAAGGTCGGTCGTTAACGCTATATCCGGAACCACTTTATTTATTTGCTCCGTTAATGATAAATAATGTTCGAATGTATACCCGCGTCCCATCTTTTTTAATATCCGGTCCGATGCCGATTGCAGTGGAAGATGAACATGTGCCATCATTTTCGGTTGTGAGGCAATCGTCTCAATCAGTTTCGGCGACATATCTTTCGGATGCGAGGTCATAAAGCGAATTCTCTTTATATCAGTCTCCGTCGCCGCTTTTTTAAGCAATTCCGGGAAATCGGCGTCGCTGTCGTTATATGAATTGACGTTCTGACCCAGGAGCATTATCTCAAAAGCCCCATGCTCAACCAGATTATTTATCCGATTTAATATGCCGGCCATCGGGTAAGAGCGTTCCCGCCCCCTGACGTATGGCACTATGCAATAAGTACAATAATTATCGCATCCGCGCGAGATAGTCACGAAAGCGCTAAATTGGCTGTCCTGAGCGGGGATAATTTCATCATAATTTTCATGGCCGAATTCGGTATGAATGATCGAACTTCCATGCATCCTGCCGTTTTCGAGATATCGGGGGAGGTCAAGCAGCCGGTCGGTGCCCAAAATTATATCAACATACGGCGCTCGTTTAAGGATTTCTCCGGCCAGACGTTGCGCCATGCACCCGACGACAACTATTTTTTTCGAAGAATCCTTCTTTTTTAAGGCACTTAACTCGGCCAGCCGCCCAAAAACCCGCTCTTCCGCCTTTTGCCTGACCGAACAGGTATTCAGAATGATGACGTCGGCCTGATTCTCATATTCAGCCGGCTCGTAACCCCGGGCATTCAACACCGTCGTGAGCGTGCCTGAATCGGCCAGATTCATCTGACACCCGAACGTCAATATTTTATAACTACTTCCCATGTGCCCGGATTCCCCGGTTTAACGGCCGGTATAAATGTTTCACGGGTATAAAGATAAAGATTATATTTGTTAATGCAAAGTCAAATATTGAATCCGCGAATGCGATTTATCCGGACGTATCCCTGTCAGAGAGTGGCGCAGCCAAGCTGGGGCGGCGGACCCTCCAGATACAAAAAGTCAATAAGATAGGTAATATCGAAAATATTTATGATACAGTCATGATTAGGATCGGCCTGCGCCGGAATCGGCGGCGGCGCTCCTTCCAGATATAGATAACTTATCAAACCGGTTATATCAAAAATATTCACATCGCCATCATCATTGGCATCGCCCGCCAGAGCATCGCCCTCTTCGATATAAATCGTATAATTGGCCGTATCGGCCGAAGAGCTATATCGGTCGGTAGCGTAGACTTCGAATTCAAACAATCCGGTATCAAACGGAATGCCGGATATATGCCCGGTCAACGTATCCAGTTCCAGTCCGGTCGGCAATGATCCGGAAACCAGACCGAAATAATGCTGATTTGATCCGCCTCTGGCTACGATTGAATCGAGATATGAAATTAATTGTATACCGCTATCCAGTGGAAAAGGAATCAAACTATAAATCCATGAAGTGTGCTGACGATATCGTAGGATCCAGGAATCGGGGTCAAATTCGATATCGACCGGATGGTCACCGGTTTTGACGATATAAATGCCATCGCCCACATCGTTGAATATAACGCTCGTATCGACGCCGCTGTCTGATGTAAAAACGAGATCAATCGGCATCGTGAAAACCAGAGGACTTGTTCCCTGAGTCTGCATTATCCTGATATAATTCCAATAACTGCTATCGGTCGGATCAAGCTGGCTGTAATATGACCAATAATAACGCGGGTAATATTCACCATAAATCCATTCGTCAAAGAAATAATCCAAATCCGTCCCCGAGACCGACTCGCAGATATTTTTAAAATCCTCGGTCGTAGCGTCGCCGTACTGATGAGCACTATTATAATAGGCCCGAAGACATTCAAAAAATGTCGAATCGCCTACAACGTGTCTCAACATATGCAAAACCCAGGCCCCCTTGTCATACACGCGCGAACTGAAAATATTATAGGCATTGGTCGTGTCATAGATATAAATCGTGCCTCCGGCCGTATAAGCCATCGAGGCCATGTAAGTGTGATAGGCGCTGGCCCCGTTGAGAACCTCATAATACAACGCCTCACAGTAAGACGCAAAACCTTCATTGAGCCAGATTTCATGCCAGTTATTACAGGTAATCATGTCGCCCCACCACTGGTGCGATAATTCATGGACAATTACCGGGATCGTAAAAGCGAAATTGCCGCCGCCCATCGATGACACCGTTTGATGTTCCATCGCTCCCGACCATTCGAAATTAGCGTGGCCATATTTTTCGTTAACAAACGGATACTCACCGAACAAACCGGCGTAAATGCCGATTGCCTCGGGTGCAATCCCGTATGAACCTAAAGATGTTACATACTTATCCGGATATACATGATTTACTATTATCATGGAATCATTATCACCATAATGATACCAGTCATACCAGACAGTATATTTCGAAATGGCCACCGAAAAAAGATAAGTCGTAATCGGATATCGAACTTCATAATTAAATGTCCACGTCCCGTCACCATTTTGAGTCGTGTCAATCAGGTTGCCATTGGAGGCACAATAATAAGCGGTGTCACAGGTGACAAAAATATCCAGCGAATCGGCTTTGTCATCCGGGCGATCTTTACATGGCCACCAGCTTCGCGCCGCATAGGGCTCCGATAACGACGCCACCACCGGATTTCCATTATAAACATCAAAGGAAAAACCGTCCAGACCCGAACCGGTCGGATGACCGCTATAGCTTATCGTTACCGAAAATGTCTCGCCGGTATTATAAAGCCGATCAAGCTCGACATTGACCGTTTGCAGGTGATAATACCCCAGCAACCCGGCCGAATTGTATACGGAATCGACAACCATAGTGGGATATAAATCAATCGCCACCGAATCGAGCCCGTCGACATTCGATTTTGCCTCCATCGTAACCACCCCATAGATGATTTCATCCGGGATATCAACCCGTAATTCAATTCGATAGTAATTCACATCAAATTCAGTTTGATCGTAAGCAGGCGTCGATTTTGGTGCCGAGGCAGCGAATTGCCGTGACTTTTCCAACTGGCGGGCTTTGGCTTCACCCATTATCTTATGGATTTCCGATGCCGGCAATTGGCTGTAATCGGTGTCATCATTATATTTGTCAATGGCTGATATTGGCAGGTAACTAAAAATCAAGATTAAAACAGCAGTAAGTAACTTGCGTTTAAAAGACATTTTAATCCTCATCATTTGCGGCGGTTAAGGCTTAATTAACAAAACAATTTATTCTTTGTTTTGTTGCAGTACCACCGAAAAATACTTCTATTTCCAATTATGTCAAGAACTTATATCTTATTTTGTCGGATTATAAGAGCCACTTTTTATCAAATTACCTGATAAATCCAACAAATTTCATAGAAAAAATCGCCGCCGTTTGAACGGCGGCGATTTAAATCATTGAATGTACCTATATGGCTAATACGGATTGCCGCAGAGCGGTCCGGCGCCATAATACAGGTAATCAATAATGGCGGCAATATCGAGAATATCCACTTTTCGATCGCAATTGCAATCGCCTACAACTCGTTCCGGAAACGGCTGCGGGCCAAATTTATAAAGATACTTTATGAAGTAGGCTACGTCTAAGATATTTACCATACCGTCCCAGTTAAGGTCACCATGGAATTTCCATACGTAATTTCTGAAATTCAATTTCAGGGGTGTATTCGACGCGGTCGATGATGTAATAAAACCGGAGTCATTATACTCATCTATAGTATATCCGAAGCCATTGGGAATGAACTTTATTTCCCAGGGATAGGTCTTGTTATTCGATGAGTCGATATAAAGATTAATCCACGGGATACTTTCTTCGAGAAGCCAATCCATGCAACCGGGATTCACGTTGTTTACCTGAACAAAATACTCCTTACCTTCTCTTTCCTCCTGCGCCGCAAAAATAAGCGTATCCTCTTCATAATCAATATAAACTTCCGGCGTCATATCAGTTGGCAAAATAGTCAGGACAACGTACACGACCAGAGGATTGTTAATGGCATTTATAGCCGATATGATAAGGGAATCATAATATATTCCCGGCGACAATGACCGATAATCGTATTTCAGAGTGATGGTCTTAGGCGCCGTTCCGGACGATGGATTAAGGGACAGCCAGTCGGCAAAATGTTCTATGTTGAAATCGAATGATTCTCCGCCACCGTTATAAATTGTCAACTTCTTAAGCACGGGCGGATCGATTCCCTGACCGCATTCGTACAATTCTTCGAAAAGCGTATCGCGATTGGCAATGATTATCGCCGGATTGCTGAGCAGATGATATTGTATGACAACTGTTAAAGGCGAATTGCTGGCCTCATCAGAATACACCCGAATCGTATCAAACAAATTCATGCCTTCTAAACCGGGAATGGAATCAAACTGTATTGTTACTGCCTGGGGAACACTCCCTGAATCGGGCGTAAGGCTGATAATCTTATTCGAGGTTTCCTCCACGTAGTAATTCATCGAACCGGCACCCTGGTTATAGACCAGAAACTGCCGGTTATCCGGGAAAGGATCATCGACATCAACAACCACATATAAAAAGTCGGGATCAACGCCCAGAAGAGGCAGACTTGAAGAAATTTCCAATCTTGCTACGGCGATTTGCGGATCGTTCGTCGCCGCCGGATCGGTAACGACAATGGTGTCCCAGTAAACACCATAAGATAATCCGGTTATATCAACCGACAAAGTAATGGTAGTACCATCGGAACCTGATGTCGGCAGAATCGTCAGCCAAGTTTGCGAATTACTTGCTGTCCAATCGAGAGTACTTCCGCCGGTATTGTATACGGTCAGAAATTGATCATCGGGATTTGATGAATCGGCGATGGCAAAGAAATTAAAGAAATCATCAGACAGGTCGATGGTCGGAGGCGGCTCCTGCAATGTCAATGTTATCGGGACTAATACCGGGTTATTGGTGGCATTGGGATCAGAGACGGTAATCGTATCATAATACGTGCCCGTGGATAATCCGGTTGAATTGGCAAAGACCGAGACGTTGGACGGGGCAGTACCGAATGCCGGTGAGACACTCAGCCAGGCTGAATTCCAACTGGCCGTCCAATTGAGGGTCCCCACGCCAGTATTGGTTATGGTTAATGTTTGGGCGGGGGGTGAAGATTGTCCGGTGACGCCCTCAAAAATCATGGAATCCGGTTCGACGCCGATTTCGGGATTAGTCGGCAGGGTCCCTATTTCCCAGCAATAAGGTCCGTTGAAATCCGGTGATGGCGGGTAAAGTAGCCAATCATAGGATGCTGTTCGGCCACCGATGGAATCAATACAGAATGTCCCTTCTTCATCGCCCTGAAAATGGAAACGGTAATACGGCAACTCGCCAAGATTATAGGGCCAGCCGGTGGCGGCACTGCCGATTCCGGTGAAATTAATGGAATCAGGCAAGCTGCCATCATAACTCCAAGGCGTAACCAACCAGAACATACCCCAAAAGGCCTCAAAGCCATTTAAAACCTCAATATTACCGGTTGGTCCGGAGCCACCGACATCGATATGGGTGATATTGGCGATACTGGCATCGGGACTATAGAAAGCAAAAGGCATACTGTATGATAGACGGTATCCGGTGACCGGATTTTCGCCCCATACAGTATCATTGTTGTTCATATAAATTTCTATCACGAACGGCTGTCCGATCTCGAGCAAACCGGGAAGTAATTCTGGAGATGCCTCGGCCCGAACCGTCATTGCATTAGCCGATCCGGATATAATTGCAAGCGAAAACACCATTAAACATAAGAAAACACGTTTCATTTCTCACCCTCCATGGGTTAAATTATTAATTCCTCGATACTCCTGAACAATGAACCAATATAGTTGAAAATAAGAATTGCCATATTTCTTACTCGGTCTCAGGCTTTAACCGATTCGTAAAACATTAAAATGGTCTGATTCCGGAATCAACTTGCATAAAATTAATATGTGGATCGCTATCCTTGACTACCGGTATATTCAGACTTTTTCGTGCTCCCGAGCAATATTTTATATTACTTAACCAAATACAGAAGAACGCAAATGCAAGACCTAATATTAGTCTACCAGGCATTCTCTTCAGGAATTATAAATTCCTGTGCTCAATATACTTCGACGGGAGGGAAACGTCAAGCTAAAATTTGATTAGCTTTCGAGAGATTATTTTTTTTTGCGGCTTTTAGCCGATATTTTTCTTGGACTTCTTATCTTTTTGCGATTTTTGGCCTTTTCCATTTCCTCGGTAAAGATTTTTTCGAGCGTATAATTGGACGGCACAAAATCCAGCAAACCTTTGGCGAATATTTCATCAACGGTTTCAATAAAAATGAACTTGGTCTTTTTTAGAATATCATCCGGCAAATCTTTTAAATCCTTCTTATTTTCTTTGGGAATAAAGACTTTTCGGATGCCGGCCCGATAAGCGGCCGAGATTTTCTCCACGAGCCCGCCTACTTGAAGGACCTTACCCCGAAGGGTTACTTCGCCGGTCATGGCGACATCGTTGCGGATCGGCCGCTCCGCCATGACCGAAGCCATGGCCAGGCAAACGGCCACTCCCGCCGAGGGGCCGTCCTTGGGGATCGCTCCCGACGGGAAATGAATGTGAATATCGAAATTATCGAAATCACTATGATCGATACCAAGAATATCTGCTTTCGAGCGGACATAACTGTGTGCGGCCTGAATCGACTCCTTCATGACATCGCCGAGAGAACCGGTCGATATGACTTCGCCACTCCCCTTCATCTTAAGCCCCTCAATGGTCATCAGGTCACCACCCAGACCGGTCCAGGCCAATCCGATGGCAACGCCGATCTCCGGAGATTTTTCCGGTTTTTCCGGGATATATTGGGGAGTTCCCAGGAAGCTTTCGACCGTTTTCTCGTTAACCATCCAAACCTTCTTTGACTTGGTCGCTTTCTCCCTTGCCACCTGACGGCAAATTCTTTCAAGCCGGCGTTTAAACTTAAGAAGGCCAGCTTCAAGTGTGTAGTTTCTGATTATTATTTGAAGACCATTTTCGCTGAAAACGATATCGCCTTTACGCAGCCCGTGCTTTTTAAGCAGAACCGGAATCAAATATTTTTTGGCAATATGGATTTTTTCTTTTTCGATATATCCCGACAATTCAATTGTTTCAAAACGGTGGCTGAATATTTCCGAGATTTGTTCAGAAGATTTTGTGGAACAGATAAAAAAGGTGCGACTGAGATCGATCGGCACACCGATATAATTGTCCAGGAAACGCGAATTATATCTGGGATCGATCGCTTCCAGCAGCGACATCGGCAATGACGAATTAGTGTCTTCAGCGAAATATTCAATATCCTCGATAAGAATGACCGAATCGGTACGGCCGGTTTCTTTGAGAGTGCGAATGATAATCCCTGGGGACGCTCCAATGTATGTACGGGATGTTCCCTTAATATCAGCTACATCATCAATGCCCCCGACCGAAATTCGAGCGAACTTTTTACCCATCGCCAATGCGATTGCTTTTGCCAGCGAAGCTTTCCCGGTCCCGGCTGCCCCGGCCAGACACAGAATCGGACCATCAGACATATCACCCAGGAGTCTCCGGACGGCAATTCTCTCAAGAATCCGCTTTTTTATACTATGCGAGCCGTAAAATTCCCTGTTAATATCTTTCTCGACTCGTTTCAGGTCATAATTTTTGCGCCCACAGACGTTCCACGGTATTCCCAAAAGCCAATCAATATACTGGCGAGTGGTTCCATACTCAGCCGAAGCGGTCGAAAGATGACCGAGCCGGTCGATTTCAATCAGGCAGCGGTCGTAGACTTCCAGAGGAATATTCCTATTCCGCTTTACTTTATTCTTCAATAGTTGGAAAACCGACTCTTTTGTGAAATTATTTATCGGGTGAATGGATTTATCTCCCATTATCGAACGGCCCTCGTGATAGACAGCTTCGTTATTATTTTCCGAGATTTTCTCTCTGGTCCGGGAACCGGCTCTTCCGCCTAAATGCGATTCCCGCTTAATAAGTACAAGGAGTCGGCGCAAACGAGCGTCAATTCTTATTGTTTCAAGAATCTGCTGGCGCGACTCAATCGGGAAATATATCAGATTTGCAATTCTGTCGGCAAATCGCCCGAGATCATCAAGGTTCAGGCGAGCGGTATTGATAACGGCTTCTAAAAAATGCGGATTAAGCCCGGATTTTTTTTCAAGCGTCTGGATAATTTCTTCGGCCATTGCCCGGGTTCTATCCGTTGTCGAGGAAGGTTGGTCGACGAAATTTACTCTGGCTGTTAAGTATGGCTTTTTCTTTTTTACGGCGTTCAAGATGATTCTTCTAATTCCCTGCAATGTAACCAGTTGCGAATCTCCGGAAGCGTCGGTAACGGATAAGATTTCGGCGACAGTACCTATTTGGCAAAGATCATAATCTCGACCGGCCGAATCCCAGCCGATACAATAAACCACACCGACAAGTTGTTTTTTGCCCGAAAATTTCTTAATAAGGGCCAAATCCTCGGCCTGCCAGAGCTGCAATGAGACTGTTTCCCCCGGGAATAAAACCGATGTCTCCGTTGCAATTATGGGAATAATCGGCGAGCCTTCAGAGGCCGCAATCGGGATATGCGATTTACTTTTTCTAATCATGGCAATCCTTGTTTATCGTATCGGCTTAAGGCGAAATTACTAAATAGCCCGTTGCCGATATAGTTCAATGCTGTACTCTTTAAACCGCTATCCCGGTCGCGACGTTCCGCTCTTTTATCCGGCCAGTCGCGGGGCGAGTTCGCCGACGACCTTCCGCAACTGGTAATCAGGATGATTTCGAAGATTATCGAGGTTAAGTCTTATTTTGTCAGGATCCAGATCCAGCCGGTAATATCCGAGCCGATTGTTTTCGAATATCAGCCAGGAAAAACCGCCGCTTTTCATCTCCTGCCGCAATCGATAAAGATAACGGGCCTGATTAAAACCAATCTCGATATCATCTTTGTAAATCCAACCGTCACCGCCCATTAGCCGGGCAAATACCAGTCTGGATAAATACAAAAACGATTTCCCGGTTAGCCGGACAGGGAAGCCGTCGATCCGTACAAGATAGCGCTCTTTTTCATAGCTGCCGTCGAGTTCGATCAGCGTGGGATGGGCAGTATAAAGGCTGCCGCCTGATAATCCCTGCCGATAAATGCTGACTGCGTTACTGCGGGTTTTTTTACGCATTTTATCCTCCTTTTCTGAATTTTCCAATTTATGCTGCGCCTTTTTAAGTTTTCCCTCCGGTTTTATGATTTCGGATAACTTATCCTGTCCAACCGCCCTGAATTCGTTCGGCGATTCTATATTTTCGCGTTCGAGCGCCTTATAATCGGAACGATTTAAAACGGATCCGATGACGGTAAATAATTCCCGCATTTTCGGATTAATCCCGAACTGTACATTAAAAGCATAATCGTCGATCAAAGCAGGCAGGTTCGAACGACCGTCAAGGGCATAAATAATTCGGCCGATTGAAGCCAGCAACCAGGCAGCCGTTTCCGCCAGATTGATTATCTGGCCATGATGAAGCTGATAACGTTGTTCCAGCTGTTCGACAGGTTTCCCCTCGGCCCATTCGGCCAGAACAAAAAGCGATTTTAAAATCGCCGACGAATGAAAATCAAGCGGCTCGCGATTGATTTTCGATACCGTATAAACATCAATGTCGCTTAAGTATTCATTGAAATGCTGATAGAGCAATTTTTCATAAGTCCGGCGGCGATACTCAAGAGATGTCAGACCGCACCGCGAGATATCAAACTCGCCCCCGTTGAGCGCTATAAACAACCAACCGATTTTTCTCTCCGGATATTTTTTAGCCAACAGTTTCAAATATTGAAGACAACTGTTAATCGTTATTCCGCTTTCGGCGACGGCGGCACCGAGCGGTGTCGGATTAAAATTCTTATCCAGAAAATTCGCTGAGGATAATTCCTCTAAAATCGGATGCAGGTCGTCATCAGCAAATGATTTCCTCTGCCGGGAATAAAATAGATTTTGCAGGCAGTTTTTAAGTTCATCAATATCTGAATTAAAACCGCTGACAATCAAATCCAGAATTATGTCCTTCAAATTACCCGAGCTCAACGTCGAAACATGTCTTTCATCCTTTTGAGAATCGATATATTCCGACCAGAGGACTTCATGTTCAAACTCGGACGCGGCCAGGACAATCGCTTTTCCGGGCCGACCATCGGGGTCGAAACCGAACCGACCGGCCCGGCCGGTGATATTCTGAAATTCGGCTTTCGTAATCGGAACCAATGTCGCTTTTCCGCCGAAAGCACCGGCGGTGTATTTCATCGTTTCAAGAAGGACTGTTTCCGCGGGGAGATTAACACCCATGGCCAGCGTTGTCGTCGAAAAAATGATCCGAATCTGTCCCTGCCGATATCCATCCTCGATGGCCTGCCGCTGGTCGGCCGTCAGGTCGGCATTATGAAAGGCAATCCCGCGCGAAAGCGTTTGTCTTAATGACCGAATCAGAAAACTGTTTTCCTCACCCGCCAGCCGTGCCAGAGTCGTCTTCGCCTCATCCCAGCTGACCGCTGCCGCCATCGCCAGCGCCGCCTCGATCGTATCGCGCCGCGATTTAAGGAAAACGAGCTTTTGGCTTTTATCGCTTTTCAGAAACTCAATCAATTTCTCGCCCGGATTATCGCCGTCGCCATCCAATTCAATTTTTTCGCTGCCTTCGAAGCCACTGTTAAATGAGCGAAAACGAAAGGAGCCGGACGCTGCCACCCCCTGCAGAAGATCCACCGGGCGAACCGTCTCGGATACAATCCGGCAACTCAGCCAATCAGCCGGTTCGGTGTCGTTTTCCAAAACGGCCGAGAGCGCCACCATTCGCGGCGAATACCCTGAGCCGAGGATTTTTGTCAGGGCCACCTCCAATTCACGGCCGCGTGATATATCGCCGACCATCTGAAGTTCGTCGATTACCACCAGACCGATTTGCTGAAGGATATCCAGATTAGCAGTTAACAGACGATTGAATTTTTCATAGATGGCCAGCGCCAGATCAAAATTGCCGAGTTCAAAATCGATATCGTTTTCCGGGTGATCATGCGAGATAATAATGGTTTTAATACCAATGTCACGATAACAACTCCGGAAATAATTGTACTTCTCTTCGGCGATCGATTTCAGCGGCAGAAGCATCACCGCCTTGCGTCGTCGCAGAAGCGCCGTCATCGCCGCCATTTCGCCGCAGAAAGATTTCCCCGACGAAGTCGGCGCCAAAATCAATAGATTAGACCGTTCATTATCGATAGCTTCATCGAACAATCCGGCCCGGATGGCCTTTTCCTGCAACGGCAGAAGATAATCCCCCTGACGTTTTGTCCAGGCTTCAATAATCAATTCCGGTATCCCGAATTTTGCTAAATCCTTAAGTCTCATTTACACCCTCCGTCAATTTCGACATTTCGGAGTTTTCTCGCTTCACCCGCAACTGCCATAACCGCAGGCCGGACATGAAAAACAGGTCCCGAGGCGAACCAACCGAATTCGACAATCGGGGCAGACATTATTTGTTTCCGCCGGCGTCTGCCGCGAAATAAAATCTTCGCGGCGACTCATTGTGTTTACCTCCAATATGACGGTGGCTCCGAAATGATTATTTTGTTCTTTCACTTTCTTCTCCCTTTCTTCTTCCCTGAATATCTTATCGACCCGAATCGAATATACTGCACATTTGTGCAGTTGTCAAGCGATTTTTTTAATTTTTTTTAATTTTTTCCGTTAGAGCTATATATAGACATTAAAAACATTCGAAGTGCAACATATAGCGAAATATGAAGGCCGATTAATCAGAAGATAATCAAATATACCCTATTTGAGGCAAATTTAAATCAGCACCCTCCGGCGGCAACCACGAATGTCAATGCTCAGGTAAGGTATACATTCAGATATGAAATCTAACACGATGGCGACAATTGCTGACACAATTGACGCCAATTTTGACCATAATTAGACCGCCCCGCCCATTTTACGTTTTCTATATTGTACCATTATCGTACGATGTGCGATCTTCACCAAAATCGAATATTAACAGCACTATACTATTGATAATATTGCCCATTTGTCGATAAAAGATTAGAGGATTTCCGATGGACCCTAATTATATCGCAGAAACAAAAACGGCTGAGTATTTTCCGATTCACCTGGAATCGCTACGGATCGACAGCTATTTAAACTTCGATCTATATCTTAAAAATGATGGAAAGGTTATTTTATATCGGGCGGCCGATATGCCTTTTACCGACAAAACCAAAGCCAACCTTCTCGAAAACGGCGTCAGCGAACTATATATCTCGACGGTTAATCGGCATAGTTATCAGAAGTACGTCGAAACAAATATTAAAGAAATCATTCGCGATGGTTCCATCGATGAACCAACCAAAAGCAGGATCATTTACGATTGCGCAACTCAATTGGTCAAAGATATCCTGGACAAACCCACTCTGGGCGAAAATATAAAGCGAAGTCAGCAAATCGTGGAATCAACTGTTTTCTATATCCTCAGTGAAGAAAGCTCATTTCACAATTTGCTCCGCTTGATGTCTTTTGATTATACCACATATTCTCATTCTGTAAACGTTTGCACTTTTTCTCTGGCTCTGGCCCAGTACATTGGTATAAACGATGAACATACTCTCAACACGCTCGGCACCGGTGCTCTTCTTCATGACATTGGCAAAACCAAGATTCCGGAATCAATTCTCCTGAAACGAACAGCTTTGACTGAACAGGAAATGGCTTTGATCAAAAGGCATCCGGAATGGGGTGCGGAATTGGCGCAAAGCACCGATCTGATACCAAAAGAAGCATATTATCCTATTATTCAGCATCATGAACGCGAAGATGGCTCCGGTTATCCCTATGGACTTTATAGTAAAGATATCCATATATTCGGCAAAATCGCGGCCATTGCCGATGTTTTCGATGCCATGACCACGATGCGAGTCTATCGAGCAGCCGTGGATACATTTCCGGCGTTAATGACAATGTATTCGGAAGGGGATTCCTTTGACCGGCATCTGTTGGAGCAGTTTACATTACTACTGGGCCCTACTGAATTAACCGGCATCTAACCACCTGAACTAAAAAAGGTCGGTTGTAATACCGACCTTCAATCAATCCACTACAATTTTTGTCTTTAATTTCGTAATGGCGGTCCACAGGTTGTTAACTGATTGTCAAGTCGACGGCAGTGCGAAGTGATGCGGCAAGCAAATATAAATCTGCTATTTTAGTGGAATCTTTTATGCCGATTCATTAATTCGAATGCTTTCAAAATCAATCTCTAAGCCTGAATTCGACTTTATAGCAGACCCACACCGGGACCGGAATACCGTTCTGGATGCCAGGACTGTACTTACACTGTAATGCCGCCTCGACCGCCGCGCTGTCAAATCCGATATTCGACCCGGAAGATTTATATACAACTGCCCGGACAACAGTTCCGTCAACATCGACCAGGGCATTTATACAGACATCGGCTTCCATTCGTGCCGTTTGCGCCAGACGCGGATATACCGGCATTTCCTTATATATCATTTTGGGATAGATTTCGACACGCTGAAATTCATTCATTTTCGGGTAGGGATCATCATCTGGCGGTTCATAAACGACTATATCGCCATCACCAACTTCCAATGAATCAAAACGAGAATTGATAAATTCAATCAAATCATTTTTGGTCGCAATAGGCCTGTCTATGAAATCATCGGACAACTCGTCATCCGGGATCGGAACAGGAATGCCGACGGAAAAATCCTTCCTTGATCGGACTTTTGGAACGGTTTTTCTTATGATGACTATAGACGTCGGAATGGGTATAGTGACTATTATAGAATCCGCGTGCCCGGTCGATTCAACCGGCGTCGCCTCCGGATTATCTGACGTGAAACAAAAGGTTGCTGTTAAAGCAATTATAGCTGTCAGGAGCGTACTGACCAGCATATTGCGCTGATATGTTGCCTTTAATTCATAGGCGCCAATACGGCTGAATCTTGTTTTTATCAAGTTTTTCATGATTCAAACCTCCTTACATCACGATGCCAGGTCTTGAATTCATAATTCCCTGATTTATTTACCATATAGAGCCGTTTTTCTTCCGGAATTTCGAAGATTATTCACAGGACATATTGTCCTGCAAATTAAAACGGCGTCTCCCGTATTAGAGAGACGCCGCGGCGTTCTATCTGTTCAATCAAAGATTATTCGGAACCGGTAATCGTGAATTCCACCTTATAGGAAACCCATACCGCCACCGGTCGGCCATTCTGAATCGCCGGTTTGAATTTGCACTTGTAAGCCGCCCTTACGGCCGCTTCATCAAAACCGGCTTTGGACCCGGACGATTTCAAAACCATCGCCTTTTTGACGTTCCCGTCCTTATCCACCAGTGCTTTCACCCACACGACCGCCTCCATACCAGCCTGCCTCGCCAAACGCGGGTACTCGGGTGTTTCTTCGTAAATCATTTCGGCCGGGATTTCAACCGGAACGAATTCATCGGGTGCCGGAAGATATTCTTCATCGGGGATGTCGACCACGATATCACCGCCTTCATCAACCGTCGCCGAGACGTCGGGGGCAACGATTTCTGCCAATTCATCCTTCGAGGCGATGACGATATCCTCATCGACAACTTCATCATCGGCCACCGGCTTGGGAATACCGACCTTGGGGGCCACTTTATTCGGCTGTGCGATTTCCACTCTTGGTTTCGGCTTCGAAACAGTCGGGGGAGGTCCGAGATCGGCAATTGTCTTAATGACCGTCGGCTGCATATAAATCGTGTCTTCGGCAGTCAGGACTTTATAAAGATAAGCCCCGCCGACTATCAAAATCACCAGCGCCAGCGCCGATAAAGTCCCGATCAGCATATTACGCTGATACTTCGACTTGAGTTCATAGGCTCCATATCCGGTATAAAGAGCACTAATCGATTTAGCCATATCACTCACCTCCTCCGGGCGAAATTGCAGCAAGCGCAGCGTCGATGATTCTGTCATCGCGATCTTCCCACTCACCCATGGCATAACGATAGGAGAATTTCTCATCTTTCGTCAAATCGTCGACCTTTTTGCCGAGTTTTTCCGCCGTGGCCGCATTCCAGGATCGTTCCAGAAGATCGATTTCATCCAAAACGTCAACCATATCGCGATACCTGGCATCTTTACGAATAAGAATAAGCGTATTTAATTTAGGTATATCATAGTTCAAATTTTTAAGAAGCATACGCAGAGAGTCGGAATCCACACTATATCCGGTCGTATCACCCGGCGGCGTTGAGGAGGGAATAAGCTTGGGCAGCGATTTGGCCGGGTCGCCGATATTCCAGAAAAACCGGTTTTCACCATCGACATATATCGTAAGCAATTTCGATTCCGCTACCTCAATTTCCTCGGTTTCTTCTTCCTTGGGAAGATTAATCTCCATTGCCTGCGGCATCGAAAATACAGTCGTTACCATATAGAAAATCAAAAGCAACATGACAATATCAACCATAGGGGTCATATCGATTCTGATATGTATTCTTCGCTTTGGACGGCGACCACCCTTACCATCAGTAGATTTGCTGCGTTCTGCGACGTCTCCGCCAGCCATTTAAATCACCCCTTTCGTAGGATCAATCATGTGCCCTCCTTTTTTCTGAATTCTTCTTCAGCCTCATTATCGGTGATAATGAGAAAACGGTTCAACTCGTTTTCCCTCATCGACTTCATAATTTCGTCCATGACGCCATAGCTGGCATCCCGATCGGCCTTGATGACAATCAGCGCCTTAAGATTTACCGCTCGGGCACGGTTAATAAGAGACGCCACATTATAGACATCGGCCTCGGCGTACTTCCGAACAGTCGTCAGTACCGGTCGACCGTCCATAACAACTTCCTCTTTCTGAAGAAAATCGACAAAAATCGAATCCTGTTTTGTCACCGTAATATTGATAATATCCTTATCCGGCAACTCAATCATCGAATGCGACTCCGGCAGCGTCACTGCCTTCGCCTCGGGAGGTTTAAAACTGGTCGTGGTCATATAGAAGATTAGAAGGAGGATAACAATATCCACCATCGGCGTCATATCGATACGGACACCAACGCGTCTTTTCTTCTTCATACCCATAAATTACTCACCACCCACTTTGTTTTTAAGCAATTGAATCACTTCAAAGCTGGCTTCGTCGGTCGTGTAATTAAAAGCATCCACTTTGTTAACAAAGAAATTATAAAAGAAGATACCGCAAATACCGGAAAGCAAACCTCCGGCCGTGTTGACAAGCGCCTCGGAAATACCGACCGCCAACTGCTGGGCGTCAATGACTCCGCCCTCAACATTACCGGTCGCGGCGAAGGCGCGAATCATACCGATCGTCGTTCCCAGAAGTCCGACCATAGTTGCAATCGAAGCGATTGTCGAAAGAGCAATCAGGTTTCGCTCCAGAAGCGGCCCTTCCAGCGCATTAGCCTCATCAATGGCCGCCTGCGTCAGATTTATTTTCTTTTCGGGATCGATGGAGTTATCATCCTTTATACTGCGAAAACGTTCAATTCCGGAACGTAAAACGTTGGCAGTTGTTCCACGCTGTTTATCGCACGCCGCCAGAGCGCCATCATAATCGTCGACATTAAGCAGCGTAATCAGCTTCTTGAAGAAGACCTGGATGGAACTTCTGCCTTTGGCAACCCGGTATAGCGAGAAAAACCTTTCGACCGTAAAAGCGACAAGCATTAAAAATATGGTCATCAGGACGACGACCAGGGGGCCACCCTGATGTACCGAGTGAGCGACGGTGCCGGCCGGCTGGGCCTTCAAAATAATTCCCCAGACAACGTAACCGATCGTGAATGAAATCAGGAAGTTGAGCGTCACAAATAATGTCTGTTTCACCTTTTTAAATCCTCCGTTATAATAAAGTTATTATTTATTTTTTTCATCTTTATATCTCTATGGCCTTCACGGCATTCATAATAAAGCACGCCAGCGAAATATAAAAACCATAACCTAACAAACCTAAATATACACTTATACCATAGCTGTTGCCAAGCTGATTCAATCCCCCTCCACCGAGATTGAATGAATACGCGGCCCCGAAGAATGATATAATCAAACAGAAAAACCAGATTCCCACCGGAATCCAGTTGAATCGCAAGATCCGTTTTAATTTCAATGCAACCGTATCGGCATCAGCCTTAAAGCCTAATAATATATATAAAGTATAAAATGCCGAAAAAACACATAGTAACATATAAACAAGAAATAGCAAGCCGGTGATTTTCAGAACAATCCCCGAAGAAAATACATCGCCAATCATACTAAGCGAACCGATTGCGGAAGCGCTGTGGTACTCTTTCCTGATCTCTTTTCTTTTTTTGACTCCGGTAATAGCTGAAAATCCATGTTCGTCTTTCTCAAGTTCCGTCCGACCGACTCCTTCGGCCCCGGCAGTTCCTTCGGGTATCGATTCATTGGCAAGTTCACCGGACGGAGCAGCTTCGTCTTTAGCTGCCGTGGCCACGTCACTGAGCTGGCTTTTTTGACCCGTCATTTCGGCAGCGCCGGCGGCCGTAGAGTCCATTAAGGAATCGACCATCGAGGAATCTGTCAGGCCAACAGCTCCTTCGGTCTTAGTCGCAGTCTTCGCTTCCACCTCATATTCACTATAGCCGGAAAACCATGGCAGAAATAACGAAACTATAAGCAATAGCGACGTAATGGCCAGAACAATTCTTTCGTATCCCGCCACACGCGGCTCATCAAAGGAACTTTTTTCTCGAAGTCGGGAGCCTCCCTTTCTCTTTTCCCGAACACGTTCCACCCATTTTTCCTTTTCGGCCTCGGATTTAAACAGGTCGCCGATCTTTCCCGGGTGAACTTCGAAACCGACGTATTTGAATCGTGCATCAGGATCAAGCTGTTTCCCGCTCGTCTCCTCCTTATCCTTCTTTTCGGCCATATATTATCTCCTGATATAAATCAAAAGTGCAAATAATCTATCCTAAAATTCAAATTTAACCTGATCTCGACCTTCAATAGCAGCTTTGTTACCCGGTTCGCAATCGAGCACTTTAAGATACCAATCATATGCAGATTTATAATCCTTTTTCGATTCCTCTTTTTGTTTGGCTTCACGCTTATCAATGGCGCGGAATTGATATGTCTGAGCGATCCACAACGAAATGTCGACGTCCTTGCACTTCTCCCACCCCTCTTGTTTTTTCGAACACTCCAGGGCTCTATTCAGAAAATCCAAAGCCTTGTCATAATCGGAAGGGCACAAGCCGCCAAAATAGGCATAGCCCATCGATTTTAAGGCTTCGCACTGGCCCGGATCCATCTTCAGAACACGCTCCAGATCGGCGACTCCTTTCTGGCATTCACCCAACTGGTAAAGATAAGTCGAACCGAGTGTATTCAACGCCTTAATCGCCGTATTGATATTCTTCTCGTTGGAGATTACATAGTCCCAGTAATCATTGGTGACTTTTTCCAGGTATTTAACCGCCAATCGGTTCAGATCGACACCGGCCAGAGGATCGGATTCCGGCTCTTCCGGCTCATTTTCGTCGAGGCCGAGATCTTCCTCTTCTGACATTGCCGAGCCACCCTTCTCTGCCAGATAAAGAGCCGACATTGCGGCGTTATAATAAAGAGACCAGAATCTTTCATCGGCTCCGAGGTCGATCCTTTTCATGTAATAAATAAGTGCATTCCTGTAATCGCCGATGTAATTATAGGCTACAGCCACGTCAAAAATCAAACGTTCCTGAGTAGAATCATACTGCAGCGATTTTTTAAAATATTTTATAGTGTTATAGTGATCTTTAAGGTCCCTATAGCATTCACCGATTCGCTTAAAGACTTCTTCGTTCGAAATTCCCGAGACGAAATCCGGACCCTGGGCGCTCACCCACTCAAGATGTTTATTATAAAAGACAATAGCCGAATCGTACTCCTGATTGCCCTGAAAGGCGCGTGCGTAATAGAAATAAATATCTTTCGGTTCCACCGGTATAGAAAGAACGGTTGCGAAATTTTCCTTGGCTTCGGAAAAGCCGTTTAAGATCAGATAAGACATCCCGATTTCATAATAGGCGCGACCGTTGGTGCTGTCCGGTTTCTCGTTCGTGAGTTCGAAGTATTTTTTGTAAGAGCCAATCGCCGCTCGATAATGCTTTTTAGCTTCTTCCGGATCCCGTGAAGAACGTGCTGCTTTATAATAGATGCCGCCGGCTTTCATCCAGGCCTCGGCATGAGTGGAATCTTTCTGCAAAACGATATTCAGTTTTTCAAGGGCACAGGTATAATCTTTCAGTTCAAGGCAAGCCTCGGCCCAATGAAAATAGACTTCCTCGGACGCGGTATCCAACTGCAACGCCTTCTCATATTCGGAAATGGCCAGCGGATAAATTTTCGAATAAAAATTAACGTCGCCGAGGTTCAAATGATATTCGGCGTTCAAAGAATCAATGACAATCGCTTTACGGATTTCCGCATCAGCATCACGATAATCACCTTTGGCCATAAGTACCAATCCCATACCATTATGAAAATCGGCTTTCATATCTTTAGATTTTTTCAAGCCCCTCTGCAAATTCGCTTCCGCCTCCTTTATTTTCCCTAATTTCAACTGAACGATTCCGAGTGAATAGAGACCGGGCCAGAATTTATTATTCTTATCCACCGCCATCTGAAATTGTTCTTCCGCCTTTGAATATTTTTTGCGCGCGAAATATATCTTCCCCAAAGTGTAGTAATTATATTCATAACTGGGATCGAGTTTTATCTCCTGATCCAGAAGCTCGATGGCGCTGGCCGTATCTCCGCTCTGCAAAGCATCCGTAATCTCCTGTTTTATTTCCTGAGAGAAAAGAGCGAGGGGAAGTACGAAAATGAGTATCAGCAAGACGGCCCGTAAGCGCCTGTTATTTCCGCTGCGATTCTTCAATGTCTCACCTCATTAATATACCAAAAATTTAATTTAGTATGATAGCTTAATTCATATTTTTGTCAAGCCCTTTATTTCCGATTGTATCAGGATTGGAGCGCTTTTTATTCTCGCCATATCTCCTTTTAAAATACTTTAATCTGAACAGGAAGTATATAACCAAAAGCAGTCCGATTATTCCTTTTGTCGCCGGCGAAAGATTTATCGGCATAAAGAAAATAACATAAAATCCAGCTATCAAGACAAGGATCGCCGAAGCCAAATTAATTATCTTTTCAGGACGCGGACCTGACATAATGTATTATCACCTCATTCATTTATACAATTCGGTTAGTCATTCCTTCCGAATTTCATGTACGTCCGGCAGTCTAAGACTATATCGAAACAACAATTATGCCGTAATTGTTCCTTTCACCTAAAGCCTGTAAACGGGCTAACTTACAGCCTTCCAGAGATATAACCGATGCGCAGAATCTGCGACCGATTTGCCCGTATAATTTTTGATTCTCAGTATGTTATTGTTATCCACGAAGTTACTTCCATTCGACCTGAGCTTCCATCGGAAGCCAGTCGGCTACAATTCGTATCTTTTTGCTGGAATCGAAAATTAATGAAAGGCCGCCATTAAACTGGACTTTCCAACCAGCCAGATCCCGCGCCGGTATGAATTTAAGCTTGGGGACAACGTCGTTGACTATTTTATCCAGTGGCGCGGCAATATAATCTTCGAACTCGAAATCTTTAACATTTCCCACCGTATCGATAATCAACCTGACATAGGCTGTATCGCTGACCTGCGTTAGTTTCGAAACACGGAAAACTCCGAATGGGGCGTTAACAGGAATCGGCGGATGAATAATCGAGTCCAGATAGAGGCTGGATTCCATCCGTAGATAATCAAAGGGCATTTTTACTTCGGGATTGTTTTTTTCCGGAGGCCATAACGTGGTGGGATAATTAAGATTTTCGAAAAATCTGACAATCAGGTAAAATTTCGACCGAAAATTCGCGCCATTAAGTCCCGCCGGCCTGAAATCGGCATACATAATTGCATTCATAATCAGCCGCGAGAAGACCTCGAAGTTACTGAAAGTCTCGTCAAAATCAATGAGTTCGCCTGATTTGCCAAGTTCGATTTCAAAAATAGCGTATGGATAATCACTTGTCAGAGATGGATCGGGAAAATAGCAAAAATATGACGGAAATTTCTCTAATCCCGGAATTGTGAAGCCGTTCAGTTCCAGAGCCTCATCGAGCATATTTTTCCGCTTGATACATGTATAATCATCGTATGGCAGATAAAGGGCGATTTTGGGACTTCCCTTCTCCGAATAAAATTCAATATCGACAGGAAAAACAAAAGGAATTGGCCGCCGATTGTACAGAGCCGGGTAAAATTTTATTTTATTTATTGCTTGCCCGATACGGTCAAAATAATTTTTTTTACTTTTCGGGAAATAATCGATTGAATCGATCGCGCCCTTATCGGAAAGGTAAAAGTGAATCCGCAGTTTTACAGGATATCTGGCATATGGCAATTCAGATTCATTTACCTGCCAAGTTCCGGGGCGAATTGACGGAAAATCGACGCTCAGCAGTTCAAACGTCTCTCCTGTTGAAATTAACGGCAGCAGGCAAAACAAGGCCGCAATAATAACAATCGATTTCGCCGACATCGTCGGATTATAGACCAACTTCAATCATAAGTCAACGAGTAAATTCACATTTTGGCTACGCATTTAATTGGGCAATTGTGAATCAGGAATTCGACGAATAATCAAATTATCAATAATTACGCTAGAGTATCACTGTGATTGATCATTCGAATTCGATGTTGACCATGCGGCACTTTTTCCAGTCGTCACCCATAATCATCTCCCCCTCGCGGTCGGCATCGATAACATATTGGCTCGGCACCATAATGGAATAGGCGCCGCCGACCGGGCGGGATGAGGACGGTCCCAACTGGCCGAGCTGACCGAAATGGCCGGCACCCGATAAAACGACGGCCGGGATTTCTTTGGAATGCAGGACTTCCACAATCATATTGGCGTATTCATGCGAGGCAATCCGGGCCAACTGTACCCAGTCGTTATAATTAGCGGAATCAAAAATCGACTCATCATCGATTTCGGGCGGCAGTTCGGCGACCAATGGTTCATCGCAGTCGGGACAGACCATGACTCCGATATTGTACTCATAACGGCACTTCGGACAAAACGGCATATGGACCTTCCCGGTGTAATCTCATATATTGCATTATTATTTTTTTCATTTATTCTTATTAATTTATACTACTTATAACAAATAATTATTCAATTCGGTACTTAAGAACGAATCAAAAACAATCCGGTGGCGCACCGCCCATATAAAGAAATGAAATCAGCCCCGTAATATCAAAAATATTGACCGTTCCATCATCGTTAACATCGGCCGTTTCCTCCATCACCGGCGGTGGACCGCTTAGATACAAAAAGGAAATAAGATGTGTCACATCAAAGATATTAATGACCTTATCACCATTAACATCGCCGCATTCCGGTTCGGTTATGGTTAAAAACTGGTTGACACTTACTTCAGTCAGGTTTTGTATCAAACCGCTCGGCCATTCAATCTTTATTGAGTCAATAACCGCCGCATCACCCAATCCAAAATGAGCTGTCAGGCTGTTTTGTACAAAGAAACCGCCCCGGGCCGAAATCTCCCTAAGTTGCCAAACCGGCACGCCCTTAATCATGGCCTTCAATCTGATCTTCGCGCCTATGGCAGAACGATTGGAATTTGTACCTATCAGTCTGATCTGGATCCAGGCGTTGCCGTTACCGTTATTTATATACAGCGCATTATTGACATTATTAACATTTGCAAGGAATAAATCCAGATCGCCGTCGCGGTCATGATCAGCCCAAGCGGCTGCCGAAGTGGGCTCGTTATCGGTAGCAACTGCCCCGGTCAGCACTCTTGAAAAAATCCCATTACCCTCGTTGTGGTAGAGTCTATTCGGATACGCCTCGTAGTAGTAATGCCCGGTAATGATAAGATCCTGAAGACCGTCGTTATCATAGTCACCCCAATAGCCACCCGTCCAATATCCGGTATCAATCGCAATATCCTGACCGGTGACCAGCGCGAAATCACCATCACCGGTATTTTCGCATAAGTACGGCGGTCCGGGATATACGGCATCCGTATAAATATCCAGGTCGCCGTCATTATCATAATCGGCGGGATTAAAGTGATATTTGCGGGGCAACCGGACTATTTCATTATTCGTGATTTGCGTGAATGTTCCGTCACCGTCGTTGTTAAAAAATACGGCGGTTTTCTCGTTTCGAGACCACATCACGTCCATATCGCCATCGTTATCATAGTCACACCAGGCGATCGAACCGCCTTCGTCTTCAATTAAGCCAATGCTGCTATTATCGAGCATGGTAAAATTTCCGCTGTCGTTGCGATACAGTGCACAAATAATAGTATACGGGTCTCCCGGAAAGAGGTGATTGGCAACAAAAAGATCCAGGTCATTATCATTATCGTAGTCGACCCAGCTTGCCTCTTGTGTAATTTCCTGCATATTCCCCAGGGGACCTGTCGCCGCCTTGGTGAAAGTGCCGTCGCCATTGTTGGTATAGAGATAATTAAGTTTTTGCGGACAGGATACATATGCATCTAGATCACAATCATTATCGTAATCCGCCCAGGTCGAGGAGATAGAACCTCCATCGCCGATAATTTCCGCATCACTTACCCGCGAGTACGTTCCGTCACCATTATTGTGGTACAGATAATTTAAAGCCTCATCACTATTATAAACCCAATTGTTTATATGTAGATCGGGATAGGAGTCGTCATCATAATCGATCCAGCTTACCCCGAATGTCCACCCGCCATCGTTAACAAGCATGCCATCTGTAACACGCGTAAACTGAGGGTACAAAACCGAGCGATTCAGAACCGAAATCTCCGATGAATCCATCGTGCACGGAAGCCCCGCAGAATCGGCAAGATAACTCGACCAATTGGTCAGAGCGTAATGGTAAACCGAACTGACCAAATCGGGATCGGTATTATACGGGTACACCGCCACCGGCGTCAGGACATATTTAGTTGCATACCATGAAGCCGCCACAGGATCGGTCGAGGCCACAAGAGTATTCGTGTTATAAAGATAATCCAGATAATTCGGGCCTCGCCCGGAGGTCCAGGTGGCATCGACAATCACTAATTTCGGAAATGTCACTGCCATAATCCGTGCCACCAGTGCGTACGGACTCCACAGAAAATCATCATGCAGCGGATTGATTCCGCCATAACGCTCGGCGGCATAAGCGGTCGTCATTACCCCGACCCAGTTTTTCACTGCAACAGTCGCACCGGCCAACGAATGCCCCTTAAGTACGGGAAAATCTATAATACATAATCGTGATGAATCATACGAGGCCGTCAATGAATCCCAGATACCATATCTTAATGAAACATAATAATTGCCCGAGGGTGTCCTGAATTTAGGATAGGAAATCTTGGTGCTATCTTCATAGGGATAGCCGTCGAAATAGTCGCCAGCGGAATATTCATTTACCACAACGCTTCGGATAAGGCTCCAATCCTCGAGATATACTGGATAGCCTTTCGCAAAAAAGGTATTGATGACATCAAGAATATCCTGATCCGGATCTTCGGAATTATTATCGTCGGCGCCGATCTGGTATCCGTAATCCTGGATATTATCGGCAACTATAATTTCGCCGGTGAAACCGTCGGGATGATTCAAAATCTGCCAGATAACTCCTTTAATGCGATCGGTATTGGTTCCGTTACGACTGGTCCACTGAAAGTTGCCCTTAATTATAACTATATTGTCCGAGCCGACGATGCCATCTGGATGCGCCATCGTTTTATGCAAATAGACACCATCGGCTTCGAGGAGCATCATCAACGAATCAATGGCCGGATCGGGAAGATATTCATCCGGGACCGAAGCATCACCGGCCGCCAGCGAACCGGTTGTCGGCGGAATCGAATCCAGGACAAAGATGGTCGAGACCGGATTATCCACCTCCCAGTTCGGATACGGCCCGAAATCTCTGGTTCCCGATTGACTGTAATCGGGAATGGCCGCTATAAGCCAAAGAGTTCCTATCACCGACAATGTCACTGCTGAAAACCGGGCGAATCTTTTCAATAAAATATTTCCGGTTAAAATTGCGCCGATGGCCAGAACCCAGCTAACCGCGACCGGCATCGCCGCCCGCTGGCAGGGGTAGCTTAGTCGCTTCGGATTGAGCCCGCTTCGAAAAATAATCCACAATAATGCCGCCGGACCGATGAATACATACCACCAGCGCTCGATTTTTATTGATTCTTTGGCTATACTCATGACTGCACCTTTATGACCATGATATAACCTGGTTTTCGGTTAAATAGGCCTTCGAACACATAAATAAACTCTAGTATAAAGACGATTTATCAGTTTATCTGTTACAAAAATTATCTGACTGAATCGCCGCCCTCCATAACGAAACCATCCGCCCTGAAACAAGACTAACGCGATCGCTTTTTGCGATCATTACATCGCGGCTACTGCATCCCCTCGGCTTTGGGCTTAAACAACTTTATCGCATCGTCCTGAAACAGCACCCAGATTGCATAAATCCCGAGCGCGGTCCCGAGCGGAAAAGCGGGAAGATTCAGGACGGCAGCGATTATGCCCAGAATACGTGACCAGGGTCGGAATTTCATCAAGCCGACTCCGGCAATTATTTCCGGTATTGAAGTGATGAGAATTATAATTGTCAGGACGATTCCAAAAATACCGAGCAGGTATATGACTTGCGAATCGGCTCCTTGCGAGCCGACAAAAATCCCGCTGCCGACAAAAATGACGAAGACGACCGACGAACCGATAATGCCCATAATCCCCGATGCGATAAAAAGAATCCCTAAAAGATTAACATGTTTTTCCATAATTATTCTTTACGGATTTGTTGGTAGTATGTTTCCGTAAGAAATGCAATCGCTTCAGTCATGTCAATCCGGAAAGCGGATGATAAAAATGGCTTCGAATCGAATTTTAGATTTTTTTTCAATGAAAGGAATACCGTACAGCCAAGCCCCGCCCCCACTGATGAATTCAAATGCACGTCATTCGCCACAGTTGGTATATGTCCTTGTGCGCCAACAAAAATGGCTTCGTTTCGCATATTTAAGGAATCCTTTTTTTCGGTTTCCTTGGTGAAAACCGGTGTATTCGGTTGCGGGGAAAAGAGATAGCAGGAAATGGCTTTGCCGCACAATGCCAGAGGTTGGGCGAATATTTGGGCATTATGATGGTTGTAGGTCATAATATGTTCTTTGGATGCAGTCATATTTATACGCGTATTTAATAATGGTAATTCCATGATTTAGCATTGAGTTGGTGGGGAAAATACAGGAATGCGGAGCGCAAAATGTAACGTCAAAAGAACAGGGATCATGCCCTACGGTTGGTACGTTTCAACAAAAAACTTGATGGAAAATTGCCAACGGTCCTCTAAGTTCGATTCCACGTACATTGCTCTGCAAATCTATAATGGCAAATAAGAAGGGCCTCGACTGCTTGAACGAGAACGGGATTGTTTATATAGTCGCTATAGCAGACTTCCATGTTTTCCAGCATAACCGAGCCAAACTTAACAATATTTAGATCAACAGTACATTTTTGAATGGTTGTCACAATTTGGTCAAATACGTATTTGTTTGTATTCATTTGACCGTTCTTACCGATCCTGTGATTCTGCCAATAATTATGCATACGTCCTTCAAGATTCGTCTTGAATTCCTTTCGCGCATAGTCTTTGGCGAATGAGCCGCAGTAATGTACTTCGTTATTTGATTGCCATGAGTAACAGCCAAACCGATCAATGATTTGACGGCAAGCGCTGCGGAGATCACCATAGACACCATGTCTGCCTTTGACCACTCTGGACCCTTGCGGTATCCGAAAAACCTGGAACCAAATCGGATTAACCAATTCGATTTTCATATCATTAATTTTAACCGATTTGATACGACACTTCAATAAAAAACCAATCAACCGGATTAGGTGGAAAACTACTTTGCTATTTTTCACGTTGCGTCAGGAATCTTTCCTGACGCTTTTAGCTCGATTTGTGCAGTAAAAGACCCACCGTCGGGATGGCGATGGGCTAACAGATTGGTGGAATATGATTTAGGGACCACACCCTTTTGCCTTTGGTATTCCCCTTTTTGGATTGAAAGGGTAACAATAACAAGCTAAATGGCATTTGGTATGTTGATGCCCAATTCTATGAGGGCGGAATTGGAGGGGGAGGTACATGCACATCTATATTCGTAATTTCGGAGCTAATACTCTTTTCGGCTGATTTCACTGCCTGTAGATGTTCGCCTAATTCCAATTCTGAAAGCTCCCGAGCATGAAACGACCTGTTCACCTCCCTTAGTATAATGACTTGGATTGGATTAGAAACTCCACCAGGACTAGTGCGGATAGCATGATCCATTGCCCAAACCGCGGAGAATATGCCCGATCCCAAGTCTGGAAGAGTCCCACCCCACAATAGACGTTTAACAAAAGCTAGGAAAGGTTCGGCCAAGTAGTTTCCGCTTCCCACCGAGAAATAGGGCAGAGAATCTGTCGCCTCTGTTGGCGCACATGCCATGTCGAATGAAAACAGTCGAACTGATCCAAGTAACGGTAAAGCAACCAGTGTATAAGATTGCCAAATGGAATCCGCCCAGGGGGCCAAGTTTTGAATACTTTGAGCCATCGCACTTTCAAGCTGAACGTGGCCTCTGAATTGCTGAGCTAGTTCGGTCATGAGAACGAAAGCATCCTTACTTGCATAGCTGCCGTCTTTGCAGTAATACCCAAGTGTTCCGGCAAGACGCTGGGAAAGTCCAACAGGTCCACTCGACCCAATTATAATACAATTTTCAATGATACTGAGCTTTTTTGTCTGCTGTGTGATTGTACCAGTCACCGCACCATCAGATGCAAGAATAACACCTTCAGTGCATTTGATCCCGATAATGAGAGTCATTTTCGCACCCGGAACATACTATTGACGGCATATTCAGGATACTTCTCATAGATGAAGCTCAATAGTTGTTCAAAACTGAGTTCCGTAATCCATTGTACAAGACCAGTCAAGTATTGAGATTGTGCATCATCAAGATTATCTAGAAGTGCTTTCGCCTTCGCCACACCTATTTCTGTAATCCTATAGTTTGACCAAGATTGATCTGGAACAGCGACTATTTCTACTAAGCCTTCAACGGAGAGCTTCTCTGCATCAGCGTATATGCTTTGACAGAATGGTCCATAATTATATGGCTTGAATGTATAGAAGCCAGATTGATCGACTGCAGGCAATGTCTTTCCGATAAGAAACAGGGCCTTTTGTAATTGGACTGGTGTCAAAGCCGCGTTTTCGGCTAACGCAATCGCCAGCAATGTCCAGTCCGATTTATTCATAATGGACTCATTGTTTTATAGTTGATCCTTAATCTTCAATATCTAAACTGTAAGATTCAAAACATTCAGTCAATCACAAAATACATCATATTAGCTGTTTTTATTTAGACTGATTAGAATCTTAATCCTCCATTTCCCCTACAAAATCAATGGTATTTCGGATCATCCCCCGATTAGTAGATGATTGAAAGAACGACAGATGAAAAAAGCCTGACACAAAATCACCATCAAACCGGTACCACAAACTCCAATCCAAGCCACTTAAACGGCCTTTTTGGCTTAATACCGTTTATGGCTATCAATATGCCTTGCATCGTATTACACGGAAGTTTCAAACATGAAAGAAGGGGCTATTGCCCCCTTTTTTTGTACGAACAAAGCCATCTTCGGGACTTGATTATATGTTATTTTATGTTATTGTTATTCATAGTAATATTGGGAATGGTTATTGCTCTAAATAGAATACAGAAAAAATTAAAATCGTTCTCGTCACTGCTATCTTGGTGTCGGAGAATCAGTTTAAGGGACTAAATTTTATCAAAAGGAATATTGAATGCAACAGATTGCAGTCTTATTTGAACACGACTGCAACGACTTAAAATCGAATTGGAGGTCTTGATGACCTTAAGAAAACAAAGGTGTTAACTATGAAAAAATTAGTCCTGCTGCTTGGATGTCTGCTCCTGATTTCAGGCTCCACTTCGGCCCAGGAAGTGGTCATTCCCGATTTTCCGGTCGGCGTTGCCGGCGGTGTCAATGAGGATTTTCTCAGACCATATTATGATCAACTGAAGGTCATTGCCGATTCACTAAAGGCTGACCCAATGGCTCGAGCCATAATCACCGGCGGAGCCGATGGCTCCAGATTTGCGAAAAACAATGACGCCATAAATCCGGCCCTGGCGCTGGGCCGGGCCCATTTCCTTCGCCGGTACCTGATCGACCAATTCGGAGTCGACTCATCCCGACTGGTAATCCAATCGGAAGATGTTAATGCCAGAGGCGGAAATTACCGTTATGTAAAAATCCGCCTCGACCGAAAATATTCGGACCTTGTGGCGCGCCTGGAAGCAATCGAGAAACGCGCCCCCGTTGAAAAACACTTCACGGAAATAAGAGAAGTCACCAATAATCATGGGGAATTTCTCGGCTTGCGCTTTGGTGTCGGGATTTCCTCCTCGCCGTACGGGGGGATTCCGCTGGTGACCGGGGCAGTCACCTGGGAGGATCTGGTGCATATCGAAGGCATCTTCGGATATAACTTCTGGAACGGGACTTATCGTTTCGAGAATACCGACCTGGATACCCGTCTGCGTCTGATCGGCGGTCAGGTAATTGTCTACCCATGGGAAGATATTCCGGTCGGAATTCTTGGCGGGTGGATTCGAATCGAAGAGATCGCTCAGAGGTACTATGAGTATGTGAGAATGTCCGAAGGTTTAATGTTGGGTTTAAGATGGTCGCCGCTTGAGTATCTTTCGATTACCGGCGTCTATAATCCGTCCAAAAAGCGTGCCGTGGATGATTTCAATTCGGAGACCGATTACGGCCAGTTTCTGATCAGTGTCACGGTTCATAAGGCGCTGGGAGGTACGAAATGAAAGAGCGATTATTACTTGGCATATTTGCGACTATATTTATCGCCATCCTGTTTGTCGGAAACTGCTCCGATCCGCTGGAAAGCCTGGGGCCGGAAACCAGAATAGATACGATCAAAATAGTCGATACGCTTAATTACTCCGATACGCTTTTTGTCATTGATACATTTATGATAATCGACACCCTGAATTATTCGGATACGCTCTTTATCGTTGATACCGTTCTGATAATCGATACGCTGGATTATTCGGACACAGTTTATGTTGTTGATACGGTTAATAATATTGACACCGTGTTTATCTATATAACCGATACGACACAGAGTCAGACTATATGCTCCAGGATTAGCTCGTGCCGGAAGAAAATCGTCTGGATGCTGCGCAATCAGGAAGGGAAATACAAGCTTGAATTCACGGCCTCGCAGGACGGCAAGTGCCCGGTACAGACTTTGTATTTATATATTGACGGTCATTTTTACCGATGGAAGCCTGCGGAAGACGCGGAATTGACTAAAGAACTGTATCTCGGACAAAATTCGACGATAATGATAAAAACCTGCCGACCACCGGCCTTTGGTCATACGATATATATATGTCTGACGATAAGTAAGCTTTAACGAGCCATTTCCGTACGTTTTGAGGGAAAGCGCGAATATTTGATTGTGAGAACGAAAAATTAAAATACCCCCGGGAGGATAATCATAAGGGCTTTCCGATTGGACTAATTTCACAACTTTTTACTATATGAAAAGGCCGATGAGGTTTTTCAATCTCAATCGGCCTTCTGACTTTTGCCCTTTGAATTTATTTATGGACAATCTGGCTCCGGCCCTTCCAAATACAGATATGATATTAAGTATGTTATATCAAATATATTCACGGCAATATCGCTATTGACATCAGCAGATTCAAGAGGGTCGGGAGGTGGGCCTGACAGGTAGAGATAGCTGATTATAAAAGTTATGTCGAATATATTTACTGCTCCGTCACCGTTAACATCACCGCAAATATAATTCATCGCCTTGTTCCACCCCGCCACATAGTAAGCGCTCTTGCCTCCGGCCATGGTGAACTGGCCCCCGGCGATTAATTCATTGCTATAAACGGTGAGGCCTTCGACACCCGAATTCGTCCCCGAACCCAGCGGCGACCAGGTCGAGCCGTTCCAGGCGGCAACATAATTGGCGGCCGTCCCGCCGGCGGTGTTAAACCATCCCCCGGCGATTAATCGGTTGCCATAGACGGTGAGACCTTTGATCCCCAAATTCATCCCCGAACCCAGCGGCGACCATGTCGAGCCGTTCCAGGCGGCGATATAATTGGCGGCTGTCCCGCCCGCGGTGGTAAAGGAGCCCCCGGCAATTAATTTATTGTCATAGACAGTGAGGTCATAGACATGGTTATTCATCCCCGAACCCAGTGACGACCATGCCGAGCCGTTCCAGGCGGCGATATAATTGGCGGCTGTCCCGCCGGCGGTGGTAAACAATCCCCCGGCGATTAATTTATTGTCATAGACGGTAAGGCCTTTGACAGACGAATTCATCCCCGAACCCAGCGGCGACCATGTCAACCCGTTCCAGGCGGCGATACGATTGGCGGCCGCTCCGCCCGCGACGGTAAAGTCTCCCCCGGCGATTAATTTATTGTCATAGACGGTGAGGGCAGTGACATTATTATTCATCCCCGAACCAGGCGGCGACCAGGAAGCGCCGTCCCAGACCGCGATATAATTGGCGGCCATCCCGCCGGCGGTGTTAAACAATCCCCCGGCGACCAGATCACCGTCGTAAACCGTCAGGGAATAAACTCTGTCATTCATTCCCGATCCCAGCGGATGCCAGACTGATCCATCCCACCAGGCGATGCGATTGACGCTAACACCGCCGGCCATGGTAAATCCGCCCCCCGCAATTAGTTTATTGTTATACACAGTAAGAATGAAGACTAAGGGGTCATCACCACCCATACCTGATCTTAATGATGACCAGGAAGAGCCATCCCAGGCGGCGATATATTTGGCGTCCGTCCCGCCCGCGGCGGTAAAGACACCCCCCGCGATAAATCCATTGTTATAGACGGTGAGACATTCGACCACATAATTCAACCCCGAACCCAGCGGCGACCAGGTCGAGCCGTTCCAGGCGGCGACATAATTCGCGGCTGTCCCGCCGGCGGTGGTGAAGTATCCCCCCGCGATTAATTTATTATCATAGACGATGAGGCCTCTGACCCTGCCATTCATCCCCGAACCCAGCGGCGACCAGGCCGAGCCGTTCCAGGCGGCGATATAATTCGCGGCTGTCCCGCCGGCGGTGTAAAACCATCCCCCAGCGATTAATTGGTTGTCATAGACGGTGAGGGCGAGGACCCCCGCCATAACACCACCGATCCCCGATCCCAGCGGCGACCAAGAAACGCCGTCCCAGGCGGCGATAGAATTGGCGGCCGTCCCGCCGGCGGTGGTGAACCATCCTCCGGCAATTAATTGGTCGTCATAGACGGAGAAGGCCTCGACATTGCTATTCATCCCCGAACCCAGCGGCGACCAGGAAGAGCCGTTCCAGGCGGCGATAGAATTGGCGGCCGTCCCGCCGGCGGTGGTAAAGTTTCCCCCCGCGATTAATTTGTTGTCATATACGATAAGGGCATTGATAGAAATATTATCAACACCACCGATCCCCGATCCCAGCGCCGACCATGTCGAGCCATTCCAGGCGGCGATTCGAAGGGCGGCCGTCCCGCCGGCGACGGTAAAGTCTCCCCCGGCGATTAATTTATTGTCATAGACGGTGAGGGCATTGACAGTTGAATCCATCCCCGATCCCAGCGGCGACCAGGAGCCGTTCCAGGCGGCGATATGATTGACGACTGTCCCGCCGGCGGTAATAAAGTATCCCCCCGCGATTAATTTGTTGTCATAGACGGTGAGGGCAAAGATGCGTTCATTCATCCCGAGGTCGGGCACGGCCAGGTCGTGCCAGTACTGGTCGTCGGGATCACGTTCCCCGGATACCGGCGAAAGAAGCGGTGCACCTGTGGTCGGGTCGAGGCGGACGTCGAAACCGTCCAGATCGAGACCGCCCTGATGGCCCGACTGAAGAAGAGCCTCCAGGTCGAGCGAGCCGTCAGGATTAAGGAATTCACTGACAGGAGTGCCTTTATTGTTGGTTCCCGAATTCTGGGAATAGCCAAAACCGGCAAAAAGAACCAGAATCAAGAAAATAAAGATTATTACTTTCGCGCGTTGCCCAATGATTTTTGATGTCTTCATGCAAACCTCCCTTTAGATTTTTAGAAATTCATATGCCACAATCTTAGAATTATCAGTATAATATAACATTAAGTCCCGTTTTGTCAAGCAGAAAATTTATCTAAGATTTATTACCAATTGGTCAAACCGGTGTGTCGTTTTGTATTATATTGTAATGTAAGAGCTTATTATAAAATACCCCCGGCAAGACTATTATAGAACCTTTATGCCGGTGGTGGAGTGCATTATAAGGCAAGCGGGGTAATAAGCTACGCATAATAAACTCATCCAATAGGCATATCCCACAGTGAAAATAATGTGGCATCTCGATAATCAAGAAATGGTAAATACTTCATTGCCTTGACAGATTGGACTATTTAACCTATTTTGGTTATGTTCAGATAGTATATCACAAGTATTTGGGGAGGATTTTCAAAATGAAGCAGATTTATTCCATTTTTGCTCTTATTGCCGGTTTGATTACAGTCAATTCGGCTTCCTTCGGTGATACAACTTATTATCTTTCAAATAATATAATCTTTGACGTAGGCTGAACCAAGGTAGAAATATTTTTTTATACAAACATTAAACAGTATAGACAAGAAATTCGTCCCAAATATGTTAAAGAGGAAAACAATAAAACAATCCAAAATGGAGGACACTATGAGTACAAAGCTAACCGGTTTAACTCTTGTCATGGCCGGACTGCTGCTTGCCGGTTATTCATCGGCTTCCGCCCAGGAACCCGGATTTGATCTTATCAAATCCCATCCGGCCGACGTCGAGTGTATTTTGGCCGATGATTTCGATCACGATGGATTTACCGATATCATCTACACCGGCCTGTTTTATCTCGGCGGGACCTGTATATGTTACGGTTTACCCAGATTGGAATTCGAAGCGCCGGATACGCTCGATAATTCGATATCAGGCATTATAACGACCGGATTCATAAACAATGACACCTTGCTCGATATTATTGTTGCTTATGATAATGCCGCACACGTATTCATCAATCAGGGTGGCCGCAGTTACAATACGACGGTCTTACCATTGACCTATACCAGTCTCGGAGGGGTCACCGTGGGATATTTCAACGACGACAGCTATGCCGACCTTATAATTGCCCCCAATCATATTTTCTATGGCGACGGCACCGGTCAGTTTCCCAAGAGCGGGTCTTTCCCGAGTAATTTTCAAACGGTCCACACCGCAGATCTGAACCGGGATAACATCGACGACGTCATTACAATAAGCGTCAACGGTTTATTACGTTTCTATATTAATGACGGCTCCTCCAATTTCACCGAAACCGACCAATATGATCTCGGATTAGCAACCCTCCAAAAATCGGGAAATACTCCTCTGGCCGATTTTGACCATGACGGCAATACCGATTTCGCCTTTGTTACGCCGCATATCGGCCCCACCACCAACAGCATGGTTACTATTGGCTACGGCGACGGATCGGGAGGTATTGCAGCCATTGATACGATAAGGATCCTGGGAACATCTTACAGTCTGACAATTACCGACATCAATCGCGACAATTTCCTGGATTTGGCCGTATCCGATGCGACCCACGCCGACCTGATACCGTTGTATAATGACGGGTCGGGAAATTTCTCGACCGGCACGCCGGTTTCGTTTGAAACGACATTTATTACCCATGGGATGGCTACCGCCGATATTGATCGGGACGGTAATCCGGATTTTGTCAGCGGGGCCTTTCCTGATATAGGCCTTGAAATTACTTATGACAGTATCAACATTCTTGTAAATGATCTGGCCGGCCAGCCTGTCCTGACTGACGTCATGACCACCGCCGGCTATTCCAACGTCGATCTCGCCGTTCTGAATCCTAATGGATTTGAGATTTCAAAAGACTATCGAACCGTGGCCGGTTCCGATTATGATCGGTTGGATATTAATAATGATAATGAACTGGATGTTAAAACAGTAGATTATAACCTTCAATACGGAAAGTATGAAATAATATTTAGGCCCAAACCGGGCGTAGATGATCAGGCTGATTTTTCCGCCGATATTCAAATCGGGGGCGAGACGTTCGTGCTGTTCAAAGATTATCCAGTCCCCGACTTATCCGCAGATATAGGCGGCAAGAACACTTCCGACAGTATAATATTCGTGTTTTCCTATGAAGCGATGCATTCCGTTTCACCCTTCTCAGGGCAGACGGTGGAAACCATCCGACCAACCTTTGACTGGTCCGGTTTGATCGGTGAAATACCCGCCACTGAAGATTATTTGTTTCAACTTGATGATGACTATTCGTTCGGCTCGCCCAATATCGATGTATCGGTAAATGAAACCAATTTTACACCATCGGGTGCATTGGAAAAGGACCGGGTATATTATTGGCGGATAACGGCTGACGATGGCGGGATCACCGATTTTACCGAACCGTTTGCCTTTTACGTGTCGGCCAGCCCAACCGATGTCGGCGATGACAATAATGACGTCCGTCCGGAAAAATTCACATTATACCAGAACTACCCTAATCCTTTTAATCCTTCGACGACGATTGAGTATACGCTAAATGCCCGAGCGGATGTGACCATAACCGTTTTTGATATTCTCGGTCGGAAGGTCAGGAATATATTAGATCAGGCTGTGCCGGTCGGGACACATACCGCCCATTGGAATGGTACCGATGCCAATAATAATCCGGTTGCAGGCGGTGTATATTTTTATCAAATCAAGACCGGCGATTTTGTTAAGTCGAAGAAAATGTTGTTACTAAAATAAAAAGCTCCATCTCGTCATTGATAAGGGGCGGTCGGCTCTCCTACAGGGAGCAGTTCAGATTAGAAAGACGATATAGAAAAAAGACGCAGAAAATGATCGAAATCTATAACGGCAAAACCATGAGGTTTACGCTAAAGGATAATAATTGCATGTCTCTTGTGTATCATAAAATATTATAATTCAACGAGTTTCATAAGTTTATACCCCCGGCAGGATTCGAACCTGCTACCCTCTGCTTAGAAGGCAGATGCTCTATCCTAATGAGCTACGGGGGCATAAGCTTTTTGTCAGGATCGCCCTCCGGGCCCTTCGACATCTCGCTACGCTCGGTGTCTCAGGCAGGGATCCTGACCTACACTTACTAACTTGTCTAAAAGATACGGCCAACCAATGCCGATGGCAACAAAAAAGTGGGAATGAAAACCGCTTTGATAAATATAGTCGGCAATTAAAAAATATTTTGAACGCTCTGGAAAGAGGGACGTCAAACCTATGGAAATTGAATTTCTCCGGGCTCCCCACCGGTTGAAAGGTCGGTAATTGCCGACCTTTCTGTTTAATACTGACATCCGTAATTTATGTTGATTCCTTATAAGCCGATGTTTTTTTATTGCCCGGATAATTCCAAACGTGTATAATTTTCTGAGATGGAAGAACAACATATTGGCAATTATAAAATTCTGAAAAAAATCGGCGCCGGCGGAATGGCGCGTGTCTATCTTGCGGTCCATGAAGATGTCCCCAATTTGAAAGTCGTTCTGAAAATTTTAACTAACCCAAGTCTAGTGGAACGTTTCCGGCAGGAGGCGGACAAGCTGGCGCTTCTGGATGGTCATCCCAATATCTGCCGTATCAAGCACTTTTTCAATCACGGTGATGATTTCGTAATTGCCATGGAATATATCGACGGTGTCACTCTGGACGATATGATAAAGGAGGGTCGAAAAATTCCGGTGGGCGAAGCGGTCAGAATAATCTCGGAGGTGCTCGATATTCTCGATACGGCGCACCGGAAAGACATATTTCATCGCGATATCAAGCCGAGCAATGTCATGATCGACAAAACTGGCAATGTTAAGATTATCGATTTCGGAATTGCCAAGGGAAAAAGTGACCCCAATCTGACCGTCGCCGGCATGGCCTGCGGAACGCCCGCATTTATGGCGCCCGAACAATTTTCGCCGACCGCCGATATTAATTATGCGCTGGCCGATATTTACGCCGCCGGAGTGACATTGTATCGATTAATAACCGGAGAGCTTCCCTTTAAGGGGCAAAATGAATTTGCCATCAGAGATGCTAAAATGTTCTCCAAGCCAATCAAACCATCCGCCATTAACAGCGAAATTCCGAAGGAACTCGAAACGATAATTTTAAAATCGCTGGAAAAGGAACCTGGTCAGAGATTTCAGACGGCACTGGATATGAAAAAGGCGATTCTTCCCTTTATGACAGAGCAGGGCAGAAAGGAAACACAGAAGACGGTTTCTATTAAAACAGCAAAAGAAGAAAGAAAACGCTCAAGAATCATCCCTCTGCTCGGCGTTCTGGGTGCGTTAATTATCGCTGCCATATTAATTATTAAATTCCTGCCGTCGAATGAAAAGAAAAACATCGGGGGAACCTCAGATTCTCTAAAGGCTGTTGTGAATACGCGGGATACGACCGAATTCGCGGCGCTTACCAATGATACGATAAGTACGCCCGTGCCGCCGACAAAAGGTACAATAAATTTGAATATCACGCCCCCCGGAGACGTTTTTATCAACAACAATCTTGTCATGAATCAGACCGGCAGCTATTCAGAAATTCTGGACACCGGCTTAATTATTGTCCGCGTACAAAACGATAAAACAGTGGAAAAAGTGATTACCGACACACTGGCTCTGGCGGCTGACCAGGTTGTGAATCGTAAATATGTTTTTCATATGCCGGTCGATACGCACGTAATAACACCACCGACAAAGGAACCGGGGATAATAATAGTCGGTTCCCAACCACGGGGCGGTGATATATATATTGACGATAAATTGCGCGAAGAGAAAACACCATATACTTTTGAATTGCCGGAGGGCAGGCATGTTGTAAGAATTGAAGTAGACGTGGAGGGCGAGGCGATGCAGAAGACCTACCCGGTAGAAATAACCAAAAATGATACCGTTAAAGTCAATTTTAATGCCAGACAATAATTTAATTTATGTATATATTGGAAGCAACGCAGGCGGAAATATTTAACAGGGGAGTGAAAATGAGGACAAACAAAAATTGCAAAAAATTATTCGGCATTGGTGTGCTGGTAGTATTGCTGTCGGCGCTGTCGGCGACATGGTCTTTCGCCCAGAGTAAAACCAATGTCGTCGATAAACTTGCCGAGGCCCTCGATGCCTACAGCAATCTTGACTTTGACAAGGGTATTTCAATCGCCAAAGATCTGCTTAATCGCAACGACCTGACCGACAAAGACAGCATCGCTATCTATGAGGCCTTAAGTATTATCACCTATGCCAAAGGCGAGCAGTATCGAAGACAGTCTTTTGATTATCTTAACCGAATATCGGGGATCGGCCCCTGCCTGATAACGCTACCACGGGATATCTGGCCTTCGGAACTGCGCGACCAATGGTATAAAATCACGAAAGCCAAGGATATTCTCGTGTGCCCGGAGGATACGGAAAAAGAGATTAAGACGATCGCCATCATGCAATTCGATAATTTCTCGGTCGGTAAATATCAGGAGCAGTTGGGATTTTTAAGTAAGGGTCTGGCCGACTTTTTTGAACATGATTTCGCCAAAATCAGTTCATTGAAAGTCGTCGAGCGGGACAAAATCGATTTTATTCTAAAAGAGCTTGAACTCCAGAATTCCGGGAAGGTCGATGAAGCGACGGCCGCACGAGTCGGAAAAATCCTCGGCGCCCAGCTGATGGTTTTCGGAAGTATTACGCAGCTCGATAGTCGTCAGGCGAGAATGATAGTTCGGGTTGTCAATGTGGAAACATCGGAAATAATCGCATCGGTGGATAAAGAGGGTAAACCCGATTATGGCAAAATGGAAAAGGAATTGGTCGGAGAGATAGCCGATCAGCTTAAAATTATTCTTCCGGAAAAAACCAAGAATTTATTGCAGGAAGGCGGCACGGGGTCGATGGATGCGGCGACGCTGTACTCCAAGGGTCTGGACTATATGGATAAATACGATTATAAGAAAGCGTATGAATTCTTCAAGCTGGCTTATGAGGCGGACAATAATTTTGTCGAAGCGAAGAGGAAGATGGATATTTACCGACCTCTGGTCGGTTAACCATCCGGCCTGGAGGATAGCATGCAAAAAATCGTAGTAATCGTATCGCTTTTATTTCTGGTCATCGGGTGCTCACAGAGTCTTTATGTCCAGGGTCGGAAATTTCTTGACGAAGGTCGGTATGATGATGCTATTGATGAGTTTTACGCGGAATTGAAAGCAAATCCGAAAAGCGCTGAGGCCTGGCGTGAGCTGGGAATCGCCTTTTATGAAAAAGGTGATTTGATAAAGGCCGACGATGCCCTCAGGCAGGCCAGCAATATCAAACCGGATGCCCGCGCTAATTTGTACATCGGATTGATTTATGAGAAGCAGGAGGATTACGGCAGGGCCGTGAACGCCTATATCGCTTCGCTAAATATGCGGCCCAACCGCAAAACCGAAAAAATGATAAAGTCGCATCTGGATCAACTTGTATCAAAAAAGATCAAACATGAGGCCGAGCTGGCTATCACGAATGAAAAGAGTATTGACGTGGACACGATCCCGGAAAACACGATTGCCATAGTGAGTTTTGACGCCTCACAATTGCCGCCGGATCTGGCCCCGATCGGAATGGGACTGGCCGAGTTTACCTCTATCGATCTATCCAAGATTTTATCGCTCAACGTCGTCGATCGACTCAAGATCGATGTCATTATAAATGAGCTTAAGCTCGGATCATCGAAATACGCCGATCCGACCTATGCCCCCCGCATGGGACGGCTGCTGGGCAGCCGTCGAATTATTACCGGTTCCGTTCTAAGCGGCGGAGAAAATAATATCAGGCTGGATGGGGCCATTGTTAATACGGTCGACGGTTCGACGGAAAGAACCGATCCGTCCGAGGGTGATCTGACCAGCTTTTTCAGAATACAAAAGGATTTTGTCTTTAAAATCATCGACAGCCTCGGTATTGATTTAACCCGTGAGGAACGCGACGCTATCCGCGAAGTGCCGACGGAATCATTTCTGGCCTTTATGGCTTTCAGTCGGGGATTAAAATATCAGAGTCAGGGGATGAATCAGGAGGCGCAAAAGGAATTTCAAAGCGCGCTTTCGGAGGATCGCAATTTTCATCAGGCGGCGATGGAAAGCCAAAAGCTATCTTCCGCAATTGAGGGCGGCAGCGAAACATCCGGCGGAGAATCATTCGGGCAATTTGAGTCGTCGGTTACGAATGAAAGTGAAAATGAGATACGGCATAATCGCGGCCTGGATCAAATGCAAACGACCACGCTGAATAACTCCGGTTTCTTATATCAACCGCAGCATTACCAACGACCGGACAACACGGCCGTTGTCCCGCCGGTCATCGATCCCGGGACCGGAGTAATAATCATAAAGGGGGATCTCGATGCCAATTAGGAGAAAATGTTTTATAGCGATATTAATCGCTTTGATTTTATCAGCCGCGCCGTTGCACGGTCAAATAATTTTCGGAAGTCCCGCGTCAGGTAATCTGGAGTTACATTATAGCAGTTGGGAAATATCGAACGACAGCATTGATATCATTATTGACCAATGGATGATACCGGTCAGTGTTTTTATGCCAATACGGGATAATTTCGAGGCGCGGCTGCAGATGGCCGGATGCTCGAACAATTATGATACGACCGGGAGTAATTTAAGTCTTAATGGTACTAATGATTTGCGCGTGATGTTCAATCATTCGTTTTATGATGATCGACTTCTGGCCAGTGTCGGATTGAATTTCCCGACGGGTAAGAAAAAGCTGGACTACTCTAACGAACGGCGGGTAATCGAGGTCCTATCCGAAAATTATCTGGACTTCCCGGTCAGGCGACTGGGAGGCGGTTTCGGATTTAATATTCTAATCGGCGGGGCGACGGTCGCCGGCCCGGCCAAACTGGGCGCCGGCCTGATGTATTTATATAGCGGCAAATACGAACCGTACGACGGGCAGGCCAAATACGATCCGGGTGACTCCTACGGTATTAATGTCAGCGGCGAAATAAACGGAGATAACATATCATTGATTTCGAATATTGCCTATACCGGATATGGAGTCGACAAGCAGAACGGTATTAAGGCTTTTAAACAGAGTCCGCAGGTCGAATTTAATATCGGCGGGGCATATTCATTTGATAAGTACACCTTCAGGATTAGCGCCGATTATCTTCTCAGAGGGCGGCATACCAGATACGCTTTAAAAGTCGGCGACATCGTTGAACAACTGAAGATGTACGGCAATGAGTTCTTTGTTTTAATGAGGTTTGATTATTACCTGACGAAAACATGGTATGTATCACCGCTGGTGGAGACAAAACAGATTGCGGCTAATGAGGAAATCGATCCGGCTTATCTGGGCAGCGGGTCGATTTATGGTTTTGGCGGAGAAATCGGCAGCCGCGTAAGTCGATCATTTAATACTGCCTTCGGTATCAAATATTATACGGGCACGGCTGATGGCGGTCGTCTCGATTTGAGCGGATTACAGATAATTGTTTCACTGCTGGCATCGTTTTGAGGGGGGAGCAGGAAATGTATGATATACTAAATAGAAGATTAAGCATCGCGATAATTTTGATATCGGCGTTCATATTTGTGATTCCGGGCTGTTCGGAGAAAATAATCAATACGAATTCGGGTGATGACGTCAGGGTTACAATCAGTACAAAACTTACATCGGGCATGGAGACCAGTGCCCTGACTCTCTTTTTACTGACCATTACCGGGCCCGATATCAATGAACCGATAATAGACACGATGGTCGTAGAAAACCATCTTCTGATTGCCCGGGTAGAAGTTCCGGCCGGGAAAAACCGGACGTTTAAAATCAAGGCTTATGATGATACGGGGAGACTTATTTATGTGGGGACGGCAAGGGCGGATGTGGCGCGTAATGTCGAATTGGAGCTGGATATCGCCCTTAAACCGTATGTCCCGCTTATAAAGCTATCTCCGCGTTTTAAATCGATCCATCAGAATTCGCAGGTGGTCCTTGAGCTCAGAGTTTACAATATTCGTGATCTGAAGAGTGTTGATTTCGTACTACGGTACAGCAGCGCGACCGATCCGTATTTTTATATCGATAGCATCGTACCCAATATCAACGTTAACAGCTTTATAAAATTAGACACTCTGCCGCCGGATACCCTCCAGCAGAATGAGTTTGCATTCACGATATATGAAAGCGTGCATACTAACATTTTGGGGATTGTCGACAGCAGCGGATACGCGCTGCTTGCTTTCATATATGCAAGCAACTATAGTACCGGGAATACGTATGATACGGTATCTCTGACCGTCGAAGCCACCGCCATGAGCAACACGGCTGATGCTTCAATTATGCCCAACATTTACTATGAGGACTGCACGATTGAATATTATGATCCTTACTCTTTTCTTATTGCGTACTGGGCAATGAATTATGACGTTATCGATACGATGTACGACGAGTCGCAAAACAATTTGTTCGGTCTGGCGCACGGGACGAGTATCTTCAGCGGCTACAGCGGAACCGCCCGGTTTTTCAACGGGAATAATGCTTATATCGAGGTTCCGGATACCGATCTTCTGGATATAAGTACGGAAATATCAATTGATATGTGGCTTCAGATAAACATCCTTGAAGGCGAGGGCATAATTATCAGCAAGATGGGCTCGGATGGACAGATAAATTATCAGATCAGATGCATTGTGAGTAATCTCCTCGCCGAGGAAACGTTATCATTCGAGTTCGGCTCGAATACATTAAATGCATATCAGGTCAAAAAATTCCTGAGAGATGATAAGTGGCATCATATTGTTTTATCGTTCGCCTTCGGCAATCCGTCGTCGATTTACTGGCTTATCGATGACCAGATAGTCGACGGCAAATGGGTTTCCGGTGACGGAAGAATGATCCCGGAAGCAAATGACGGCGATCTTCAAATCGGGCGGGAAGTATTGTTCGATCCGCATTATTATTACGGCGGACTGGATGAGATAAAAATATATGATAAAGCGATGGATCCGTCGTTTTTTACCCGACCGATCGGCCGATAATTATTTTTGAAGTCTAAAAAAATCGGGTTTCGTAAAAGAAACCCGATTTGAATTTGTGCTATTCCGCCAATGGCATACTAGTCATTTGACAGACGAACAGTTTCGGCGGTGTAGATGGTATATATGGCATCGGACGGCAGCTTTGCTTCGCCGCCCTTGATAAATAGCCCGAAAATGAAAATCCATGATAAGAGTTTTTTACCCTTACCTTTGACTTCGACCTCGCCTTTCATCTTGATGTCAGATCCATCAGTGGTTGTGTATTCTCCCTTTGGTTTTATGTTGACAAAACCCACTTTCAGGTAGCCGGGTTTGCCCGGCTTGGAGGCTCGTTTGACTTCCAGAACCTGGGCTTTTCCCATAGCGCCTTCTTCGACTATCACCTTGCCCCCCACTTCAAGCGGTTCGGCGAGATAAATCAATAGCGGTATTCCCGGCTGTAAGTTCTTGGAACTGATATTCATGGAGGGATCGAATTTCACCTTGACTTCGGTACCTTCGGGAATCTGCACCTTCCCGGCTTTAGAAACGGGAACGCACAAAAGGACGAAAATAAACGTGGTTATTAATATTCCCAGCAATGATTTTTTATAGTCCACTTTTTTCTCCATTCCTTAGAGAATATAATCTTTTATTCCATTTTCGGCAGTTTTTCTTTTAAACTTGGCTTAAAACTTATAGTTATCGTTTTGCCTATATTTTCAAAGGTGAGGTTGCCCTCCATCTCAAAAAGCGTGTACTGGCCCTTGTTCAGGGCAATCCTATCGCTGGAGACTTTACCCCACTGGCATTCGAATTTCAAATCATCAAAGGCAATATAAATATCGTCCCCGAGCTTCCATTCCAATTGGACCTCATCACCTTCAAACAACTGCGTTTCCACCGACCAGGTCGGATTGGCGCCGTCCTTCGTTACTTCGATATGCAAATGACCGTTATCCGGAACCGACTCGATTTTGTAAGTAAACTTTTGCCTTTTAGACCACTCTTTTACTTCATCAAGGTAGCGATTAATCATGGCTATCTGTGATCCGTCGGTGGCCGGATTAAGTTTCCCTTTGATTTTTTCCAGCTCGCGGACGGCGGTCTTGAATCGGAAAGCAGGATCATCATTTTCATTTATTCTGTCCTTAAGCGTCTCGAATTCTTCCAAAGCTGCTTTGGAATCGGCCCGTACCGCGACTACTTTTTCTCGTGCCTTAGCGACCTTTATAAGGGCTGCCCCGAGCTGCTTCTCCGCATTATCTATTTCTCTTCCGCCTGATTGATCGAAATTCACCTGCTCCGCGATTTGCGCAGACACGACTGTATCCTTACGACTTACAATATATTTGGTTAACAAATTCCAATAATTCAGAACGCGTCCGGCGCGGACATAAAGAATCGAGCTTTCATCCTGACCTTTTAATCTATTCAGTTCGGCAATCAACTCCTTGTGTGATTCACTTAAAACCAGACTGTCATTACTTGGATTTACACCCGGCCATCTGGCCGAATCACTCAGCATCCCGGCGAATTCCATTATCAGTCCATCGAGTTTTGTGACCGCCTTGCCCTCATCGAAGTGCATATAAGCGCTTTTTATCTTCCCGGCCGGGATGAGGAAATTCGGGAAGAAATTTCTTATAAGCCATTTGCCTTCATATCCGGCATAAGCTCTTTTTATTCTATCGCGTTCAGCACTGCTCGTGTTCAGAGCATTGCCATTATAATTTTTAAGGATATTTTCCTCTACCGAGGCAGCCCTCGGCAAGAAGTACTTAAAATGCAGCAAAAACGGTAAAGAAAATAAGACGATCCAGATGAGACTGAGGACAGCAACATATTTGGCCAGTTTTCTGAATTTCGATATTCGCCGGCTCCTGACAATTGACTTCAGCAGCCAATAAAAAGGTTCTCTGACGCCGGACGGCCTCATTTTTTGCGGCGGAGCATAGATAGATCGTCCTACATCGGTTCCGATCTTCTCCGGTTTATCCCCCGTGTTGGAGACAAAAAAGACCTGAAAATCAAGAGTCCGGCCGATAACAATCCGCAAAAACTCACGGAGCCTGACCATAATATTCCTGATCGTTCCGGCCCAGGTGGAATTGGATAGAATTCTATTGGCGCTTAATATTTTCTCCAGAAACTGATCGTATTCTTGGGAAACAAATTGTTCTTCGTTTGCGCTGATAAGAACCGTTTGATTTTCGCCGGTAAATCCAGGTAGAACATCGGCCTTGGTTATGACAAGCCCGATCGGAATCGGCAATCGGGAACTAAGCGGCGCCAAACGTTCCAGCATATTCACATACGAAGCGACATGTGCCTGGGTTTGAAGCTCGGCGGCCAGGACCTTGGGATCAAAGAAAAAGAGGATGCCGTCGCAGGCACTCATATATTCAAAAACTTTGGCGCTCAACTCACTGGCTTCCGAAATAGAGACGGCCTTGCCGTCATAATCATAGGCAACAATGGGTAACTTTTTACTTTGATCCAGAATAGCGGTGAACTGGAGAATCTTGCCGCTGTCGGTCGGTTTGGGGAACTTCTTTTCACCTTTCAGATCGACCATAGTCCCCGAGCTCTGCGCCATACCGAGACCCCAAAGGGCTCGGTAGTTCATGAGAAACTCATTAGCGGTGGCATTATCGGTAACCGATATCTGAAGTTCTTTAGAGATTTTACATTCTTCATTGAGAACTGTATAATAAACCGTTTTCCCCGAATTATCATGTCCGAACAGACCGACTTTAATTCCCGGCGGCCAGGCCGGTTTACCCTCTTCGCCCTTGCCCCCCTTTTTCTTGGGGACCGCTTTGGAGGCCTTCTTAAAAACTTTGAATATTTTTCCTATTCCCATAAGAGCCTTATTTCAACAATGCCGCCTATTTACTGATTTCATTTTGCGTTTTTATCGCCCGCTCGTTAAAACTATCCAGTTTATTATTCGCATAGCTTTGCCATTTCAGGGGCACGTATATCGCCAGCAGTATAAACAAAATGATAATCAGGCTATAAAACAGATAGGCGGGATTGCGCTGTGTCAGGGCCAGACGGAAAAATCTGAAACTGGAAAACAGTCCTTTGAATTTTTCCCAGACAGTACTTGAAGTTCGTTTTACATTGGCCCAAAAGTTGGTTTTTATCAGGTAATTCCACTGGTTAAGGAAATAATCGAAAGTGTTGCTTTTATGGCTGAGTCTTTCCAGAGCGCCCACGCGCTGAAGATGAAATTCGAGCGAATTTCGATCACTTAAAAGCTCCTTACCGAGAGCAACCCGGCGCCGGGACAGCTCCAGAATTTTCAGCGGATCAGACATAGCCGCAAACGCTTCAGGAGAAAGATCGGCCTGCACCCTCTTGCCAAAGGCATTTATATAGCGACTAATTTCTTTTAAAAAGAACGAACGGAGATCCGGGTTTTCATTCAGGCTTCCCTCAGCCATCAAAAGCGGGATTAAGCTCTCTTCAAAAAAAGTGGTATCCCGTTTTGCCGGCCGCATTTCACGGCAGTACAGATAAGCATGATTCGATTGTCCGTCGATATCAGCTTCCGATTCAAAAAAAGTTATCAGAACCTGGATCGTCAACTGGCGCAGGTCGGAGCTGGTCAGCGGCGTTTGTTTTATTTTCTCAAGAAAGTACTGGTCGATTTCGACAGCCTTATCGCGCTGCTTCTGCAATGCCTGAAAAACGGCATATATCCCGTTATAAGTCTGAAAAAAGGCCTGCGACTGGAATTCGGAATATCTCGCTTCGTATTGGCCGAAATAATTAAAGAGATCATCTATATATGATTCAATGCTTACGCCCATTTTATGGAACCCGGAAATTAGACAACATATATTATTAAGTCCATTTTACCCAATTCGGCGAATTTACGGGCATCGCCGGCCCCGCGGAAAATCATCGTCAGTTGCCTTACCGAAGACGATTTTAACATATCCCGGGGATGCAATGCAACCTTGTTACCGAAGGTGACAACGTCAACATCGACCGGATCGGTCTCACCAAGACCGCGAGCATCATTAATGCCCAATCGCACCTGCATATTCCGCCACTCGGAATCGGAAAACAGGTCTTTCGAGATAAGCGACACAATATCGGCAATCGGCCGCGGTTCCGTGACATTTATCGACAGATAACTTAACTCGCCCACCTGCTCCAGCTTAGTGGCACCGTACACGACATTACGATATGTCTTGCCGGCATAGGTAAGGGTTTCGGTGGCAACCGCCTGTTCGCCCAATTCATCCGGTTTGGTCTGCGCCAGGAAACCAAGCATGCCGCGGAGATTATTAAAAATTTCTTCGATCGAACGAATTTGCCCGCCGAGATCGCGATGATCATATTCCGTCAGCAGAAAAGCGTCAATCGATGATAAAAACTGGTCAATCTCGGTCCCCAGGTCTCGGCTGAAATATTTTTCATTCATGTAATCTTTTAAACCGGGCTGCAAATTCAGCAGACTTGATACGGTTCGGAACAGTTTTTTGAACTGGACGATCATTTTCAGGGGATGCATCGAGTTACGCCCGACGACGAATTCATCGAGGTTGGAAGCGATATTATACATCATCAGATGAACCGTATCCTGAAATGCAACTTGAAGTTTGGTTGAAGCTCCGGACAGGGCGCCGGAAGCAGTCACGGCCATATAGGCCCGCGACGAAAGCTTTAAGAGACTTTCCATCCGATCGCGGAAATCGGTCGATTTCAACGCCAGTCGTTCATCGGCGTTTAAGGATAGGCAGGGCGGGTAATAATCATCGGCATAGCCGACTTCGTTGCCGCTTATACTCAGTCTGGCAACCTGGACAAATTGACCCTCGGGCAGATTGGGCGGCTGGCCGAGATGGACCGAATAATTGCTGATACGGTAGGGCACGCGAGGGACATCTTCGGCCGGATCGGGATCGCCGACCAATTTTTTTGCGGAATTATCGGCGCCAATGTATACCGGTATGGTTGTTTCGCTTATTTCGGATTCGGCGCGGACAACATCTCCGGTCGCTTCATTAATCTCAATATAGCTTCCATCAGGAGTAATCGCCTGGCATCGGACAACTTCAACTCTCAGGCGATTTCCGCTGACACTATTATTCAGAGTCAGGGCCGGCTTGCCCGAAAACGACTTTCTTATTAAGCCGTAATTGTCACCGGCACTAAGAGCGTACCAGCGCGCCAATTCTACGAAATATTTTTCCTGGTCTTTAAGATGAGATTGCGTAATCAGCATCCCATCCTGCCAGTTAACGGAATATAAATCCAACTCACTCATATCCTGGCCTCAAATACAATCTGAAAATTTACAATTTCGAAACATTAAAGTCAAGTTTATAAAAATTTCATCACCGCTCATGGCGATGACAACCTTTCTCAGATAAATGATGAATACCCCAGATAACATCTTTTATTGTCGCGTCCGACCCGCGTTCTTTTCGGTTTTACTTTTATTTTTATCTTGAATTCCATATTTCCGGGCATACAAAAGCCCAGCAGCCAGTCCAGTTTTCTTCGAAAAGCCTTATCGGGCAGAAGATCAGCCACCTCGCCGGGCTCGACCCCGCTTACGACAACGTCGTAGCACGAATCCTGCTCGGTGAATGAACGGCCGATAATGGTCTCTAGTCCGAGCCGACCTGATTTCGAACCGAGTCGATATTGTATCGATTCCGGTATTTCGTACCTGGAACTGCTGCTTTCGACAATATTAAACTGGTACTTAAAAAAGAACTGCAGAATTTTTTCGACCAAAATTGGGTTCCCCGACCAATGGTAAAATGACGGCAAAATCGCAAACAGAAAAATAATCTCGCTGATTTTCCTGATATTATTTTGAAAATCAAAGCCATACAAAGCCAAAACGCGCAGGAGGAATTCCCTCTCGACTATACCGCCGTCATACTTCAATATCTGATAGCGGGCATCAGCATCGTGTCGAATAATGGCGGCGTCAAAGGGCGCCATAAGTTGGCGGGCACGCTCTTCCCAACTTCTATCCGACTGCCGCGTCCCCGACAAACCATAGAAAAATTGGTATGGTAAATAATCGACCGGACTGGGAAAACCTACTTTCAGAGTTACAGTTGTCCGTGAGGTAATTTCCGTCCCGGGCGGCGGATCTTGTTCCCTTATTTCACCCTTATAGTTTTCATATTCGCCATCGGCGAGGATATTAATCCGATGCACATCGATATCCATTTTCCGCAGGATATTTAGAGCGGTCGTATAATGAAAAGGATACCGCCGACTGCAGAAATCGGGCATAATGTGGGTTTGCGTGTCCATCACACTTTCTTAATTTCAATCCGGAAAAAGGTATTGACCGGGGAACGGGATTTTAAAAAGCTATTGAGCCGCGTCCTCAGCAGCGAAATTTCGTCATCCGAATAAAAATCCTGGGCCTTTATGGATATTTTCACAATTATACAGCGCCTGACCCCGCGTTCCGAGCGCTCCACGCCATTGGAGCATTCGGCATTTTTGATACGGGGATCGAATGTCATCGCCCAGCTTGAAATCTCATAAAACGTCAAAGCCCGGTCGCGGTTGCGCAACCTGGCCGAGACCTCAGCCATAACCTGCTGCTCGGTTTTGGCCGGAATTGCACCGGTGGTGGGGATAATATTCTTCGCGGATTGGATGCCCGGATGACTCTCATATAATTCATTTATATCCCCGGCCTCGATACCGTTGGCATCGGTCCCGGCCGTGACGGAATAATTAAGAGTAATCGAATCCGGGGGGAATTCGATGCCCGGGGAAAGATCGAACCATAAGACCAGTTTGTTACCGCGTTCCTCAAGAGAATAAAAGCGCTGCGCCGGATCGCCGCTGGCCTCATGCTGAGCCACGTAAGAACGGCCGTTGGAGTCAACCACATTAGTGATTTCCAGGATATTGGAAATATTCTCGGGCAGTTCAATTTCAACCAGGCGATTGCCGCCGGTATGCTTGAAAAGAACCAGTTCATTTTTGTTGACCGCCACGAAACAATTGAAATACATTTCAAAGCCGGAATGCAGGCCGGTTTTATCGCCGCCTTCGGGGAGAACAATCTTGAGCCAGTAAAAATTCTCGCCTTCTTCCGGCGGAATAACATCATTACTTTCAATCAGCCGATCGAGTTCCTCACCCGGGGGACCCATCTCCCAGGCGGTAACGAATTCTCGCGGAAATACGACAAATGAATCTTCAAGCGTTCGAAAGAGATTTCTGCTGGTTCGCAGACCGCCCCAATCAACAATCTTATTACCGGTGGAAAATAGCTGCTCAATACTACATGACAAACCGGGGCAAAAACCTGAATCTTCATTATACCGGCCGTCATTGCCGCCCGGGTACCAGTAGCCCCACCGCAACTGCTTCAGGGTGTCGGATTTGCCCTTTAAAAACAGTGAAACATTTTCAAAATCAGTGGATGAGCCGGTATAATCTATGGCTATATAAATATGGGTCGCTGTCGTCGACCCGACCGGAACCTTGGTTCTGGTAATCGATGAAATGTCCCCCTCCGATATAGGAGAAAAATCTATTAGTGTTCTGCCGCTTCGGAGAAAAATTCGCTTTATTTCGGCTGCAATCAGTTTTTCATTCCGGTATGGGGAGAAGAAAAATGTGTGGCCACCCTCCCTTTTTTCCTTATGAAAAAACCTTAAATGCTGATCGATTTCCACGGCCGAATCGGTCGGCTGGCAATGCATAACGGTATAGGCCGGAACCGGCCATCTTTTACTCTCGGGACATAATGATTTTATCAATGAATTCCGGGCAATATCCCATACCTGATCGACTCGGCCATCAATCTTCGAAAGCTGGCTGGCGTAGAGCTGCAAAAGAAGTTTTAAAATCGGGTCAAGGCGATCCGGCGATTCCGGAATCTCCGGATTCCATGCCCGCAATTCCCTGTGCATCTCAGCAAAAGTCTCTTCCCTGGTTCTGGATCTATCGGTTTTCATATATCTCCGTCAATATCAATTTCTAACCGGTCGTAAATGTTTCCTCAAATCTTTTTTCTTTGCCGTCTTCGTCGAACTTACCGCTGACTTTAATCACAATTCCCAAGGGGCGCCCCGATCTGACCTCCACATTCTCCATGGATACGGAAACATGATGCAGACGTTTTTCATATTTGCCGATGGCATTACGGACGCCGGCTCTGATATCCCCCCGATTGGTGGATTGCATATCCGAGAATTCCTTCTCCCAGATTTCACATCCATAGCCGGGCTCAAAAGGAATAGAGCCGATACGCGTGCTTAAAATCAAGCCGACCGAATTGGCAATAGAATCATAAAGGTCGACCTTTTTCAAATATCCTTTGTCCAGAGAAAACGGCAGTGACAAATATTCCATAACTTAATTAAGCTGGATGGGGTTACCTTTGACAGCGGTCACGCCACCTTCGGCGTTCAATTGCGCGGATCCCTTGAGCGTCAGATTGGCACCGGCTTCAATATTAATATTGGCGCCGGCCTTCAACTTGATATCCGCCTGACTTTCAATCGTAATATTGTTGGACTCGATGCTGATATCGCCGCCGTCGCTTTTGATGCTGACTGTCGGGCCGGACAACTTCATAACGATTCCGTTTTTCCCATCCTTCATCGAGATTCGGAGTTCCTCACTGCCATCGGCATCATTGAAATATATCTGATTGCCGCTTCTGGTCTGCAACATTTTGATATCACAGTTGTTTCCTTCGGTATCGCCCGGCGGTTGGGATTCATTATTATAAACGGCACCCAAAGCAATCGGATAATCGGGATCTCCGAACTCATATCCGACGATTACTTCATCGCCGATTTCCGGAAGACTGAACCAGCCCCTGTCCGCTCCGGCATAAGGAACGACAAACCGTATCCAGACCGTTTCGGATTCCGCCCAGGGATACTGGACTTTGATCCGGCCCAAGCCGTCGGGATCTTTGTTATCGATAACCAGCGCCGAATGCAGACCACTGAATCGTGCTTTTTTTTGTATTTCCGGCTCCTGCACCAACGCCCGATGCTGCGCGACGGTCAACGGCTTTTCGGCCTCCTCCAGAATTTCCGCCATCGAACGTTTTTCGGGGTACGATATATCAATCGGGCTGCAAACGAAATCGTTATGATATTTTCCGCTCTCTTCAAAAACATGTTTGATGGCTTTCACCCAGTACGAGCCATCCAGTTTATCCATACCTTTAATTTTAACACAGTGGCCAATAGATACTTTGGGGACATTCGACTGGCCGTAGCACTTTACCATTCCGCCCATCGCCCGATTCCTTTCCGTCTGTAACTCCGAATCAAGCGATTGAGCATCGGCAGCGGTTTTCGATACTTCCGAATATCCGGAATCCTTATATACTTCCTTCGAGGCATCGGGCGAGACTTTCGACAAATTCGACAGAGATGCCTGCGCCGTCAATGATTTGGTATCCTGAGAAAACGTTTTCTTTTGTTCGTAGTTATAAACCTTGGCGGTAAATTCGTGAGCAACCGTCCCCAATCCCATCCGAAACGAACCAAGCGTCTCGCGCCAGACAAGTTCGTCAACATCACCGCATTGGGCCTTCTCCACCTTGAATTCCTTACCGTTGTAGTAGGCGAACAGGTCCTGAGATTTGGCAACCCGCAAAATGTATTCATAATCGGTTTCGCGGTACTGGGTATCAAATTTATACGTACCGGACGTCGATTCGATATTCCCCAAAGTGATAGGATATTTCCGGAGCAACGAACCGATAATATCGCTGGCCGATTGATCGGTGTACTGGGCGTTGTGTTTGGCGCCGTCAAATGAAATAGTCGGACTGTGGGCAGTTATAATGGCATCATTGAGACGATCCACACTGTTATCAATACGTACTTCGGTTACGACCCCGATAAATTCCAGTTCCCGGGAGGCGTCGACATATCCGCCGGTCGGTTTAATATTTACCGAAATGGACTTCCCCAAAAAGGACGTATATGTTTCAGGATTTTCGAAATCCTGCCCCGAGGCCTCACTGGCCTGACGGATACTTACCCGGAGTTCGTGATGATCATCGATATACTGGTATAGCTCCAGACCGGATACATTATGCTTGATCTTTTTGTTATCAATTTTGATCGTGCATTCCGATGGAGTTTCCAAAATATTCATAAGATATTATACATATCCCCATTTAAAATTTGACCGGGCGGAATTATATCCGCCCGGTAGGTGCCGAAGCATTATTCTTCCCAGCGATTATCAATCTCGACCGAACCGACGGCCATCGATTTGCAGGATATTTCCATATACTCGTAAGATTGATCGTCGGCATTATGTTTGATATGCGGAACGTGTTCCTCATAATGTGTAATAAAGCCGTCTTTCCATTCCAGGACTTTCATCTCGCTGTCGTCGCTGTTCTTGAAATGGACCTTGCCGCCTCGGAGATGCTCCTTGTCGGAATTGAAAGCCCAGTTGGCGAGTTCGGTGTTATCGTCCGATTCTCTCATAACTCGGATCAGCCCGCCGCGGGCACAATCCGACGGACGGCCGGTTTCATCGCTGGCGCAATTGGTTTCGTACGAAACCTCCTGAACGTTCTTGTAGGTTACACCGTCAACCTCAAGTGATGGTCTTCTTGCCATGACATTTCTCCTTCAATTGCTTCAAAGAATTAATTATTTAAATATTCGTTTCTACAAGCGAAAAATCTCAAATAAAATGCATTCACCTCCATAGTTCATGATTTTCCGATCTATTTATCCTTGACATTGGTCTGATCATTTTCATTCCAGGCCGAAAATTCGATATTGAAAGTCCGCGCCGGATACTTGGGATTCAGCGCGACCTTAATATCAACTTCCTGCCGCTTGCGCATTTCCTCATCGGCGAAAATCTCGACCTTGTAATCCTGAAGAATATTATCGCCGCCGGAAATGGCTTTCATAAATTTACCGATATCACCCCGCAGGGTGTCGATAAATTTCTGGTCAATCACCGAGAAGGTCTGCTTGTTGAGATAATTCCGCAGCGTCTTATAAACATAGTCATAGGTGCGGCGGATGGAATAAACGTTGAAAGTATCCTTCTGGAAAAGCGTCGAAGCGCCCATCGCTACGGCAGTACCTTCAAAGCTGACCATCGAATTGACACCTTTCTCGTTAATCTTACTGGCGTCGGGCTGATTGGCGCGGAATCGAAGATACTTGGCTTCGTTGATCTTGCCGTATTTAAATCCGGCCGACGGCTGCTGCATACCCACCGTCAGGTCGCCCTGATACATCTTACCGGCCACCGCCGCCGAAGGCGGTATCCACATATCATCGTCTTCATATTCATTGGCTTTACGGGCCATGATATAGTTGGCAAAGACCGAGACATACTGCTTGTAGTTATCAATACCGGGGAGATTAGCGTAATTGGGGTCTTCGAGCATATCCATGATTTCCTCGAATTTCTCGAAATTGGGCAGATCGGTCATGACATGTACTTTGTTGGGTAAACCCAATTGCCGGGCGATCGTATCGATGTTCTCAACGCTGCCGGCATAACCCGGAATAGCACACATCGAAAAACATTCTTTAATCGACCATTCTCGGTACAGGTCAGCCACGGCTTTGGAAATCTGTTCGAATTTCTCGCGATCATTAGGATCAGTCAATTCGTCGATACTGACATTGCCGAAATAAGCATTAACCTTCTCGTCCGGCTCCGCCTGAGCATTGGCAAAGAAATTGGCAATGGCACGGTAGGTGGTTTCGAGATCGCGGCTGGCTTTGTGGACCTTTTTCATGTTCTTGGAGAGGTTTTCTTCCAGTTTGGTCGCTCTCTCATTAATGTTTTTGCGGACCTCATCCAGGTTATCACTCGAAGTAAGCGAATTCACCCAAATTTTCAGCCTCTCCGCCAAAAGCTTGCGCTGCGTCGCGAATTCCTTTTTGGTCAGGAATTCTTTACGCTGAAAATCTTTTTTCGGATCCAGCCACTCAACGCCCCGGACCAAATCACCATCCTTAGTCTTAAAAGACGGCAATAATTTGGCCAGTTTACCAAAATCGCCGAAAGAATCGGCCAGGATCGAGGCGAATTCATCATCAGTTACCTTTTCTAAAACAACCTCTTCTGCGGCTGCCGCCGGTTTGGCTTCGGCTGCCTGCGGTTGCGGAGTTTTTTCTTCTTCACCCATTTAAATCACCTCTTTTCTATTCCGTAAGGAGGTCAATGTAATACATGGCCGCCTTCATAAGTGCCTCTTTCTTTTCCTTGTCGGTCAAGGTCTTTTTTAAGGCGTTGTTTTTCTTTAGCTGTTTGTCCAAATCGTCCATCATTTCCTTGCTGTAATAAGTCTTCTGGAGAAACTCGTTCTGTTCAATCAGTTCTTTGGACGTAAAATCCTTCATCCCCTTGATAGTAAAATCGGCATTGACCGGTTCACCATCGGCGGATTCCAGTTCGGCCGAAAAAGAAGGGCGGAATTTTTCAAACACATCCTTAAGATTGGTGCACTTAGTCGGAGTGACATCGGCATCTTCATCGTTGTTCAATTTTGCCAGATAAAGCAATTTGTTGGACGGCAAAAGTTCAACCGGGATGGAATCATCTTTTTTAATCCGCTCGGTTGCACCTAACATAAATTTTGCCATTTATACCTCCATCATATTTATGATTTAGATTCTTCAATTACGGTAAACACATATTCATTATTTTTAACATCAATCGAAATATTATCGCCCGGAGATACTTTACCGGTGATAATATCGACCGACAATCGATTTATGATGTCCTTTTCTATAGTGCGCTGAATAGGCCGGGCGCCCAATTCGATCGTATAACCATCCATCGCCAGTTTTTTCTGCGCCGCCGCGCTGAGGATGGCATCGATATCCTGATCTTTCAGCAGAATGTTCAATTGATTGAATTCCAACCCGGCGATTTTTTCAACCTGTTCCGGGGTGAACGTATGATAAATAATGATATCATTGAGCCGATTTAAAAATTCGGGCCGAAACTTGGCAAACAGAAACGAACGAACTTCTTCCATATCAACTTCGCGGCCTTCGCGATCGGCATCCAGAATTTTGTCGGCGGCGTAATTTGAGGTCAAAACCACCAGCGTGTTCGAAAAATCAACGGTCCGGCCCTGGCCGTCAGTAAGACGACCGTCATCGAGAAGCTGCAACAAGACATTGAACACATCCGGGTGAGCTTTTTCCACTTCATCGAAAAGCACAATTGAAAACGGCTTGCGCCGTACGGCTTCGGTCAAAAGACCACCTTCTTCATAACCGACATAGCCCGGCGGAGCGCCGATCATTTTTGCAACCGAGTGCGATTCCATAAACTCCGACATATCGAGCCGAACCATAGCGTTCTTGTCATCAAAAAGAAATTCGGCCAGAAGTTTGGGTAGATAAGTCTTGCCGGTTCCGGTGGGACCCAGGAACAAAAACGACCCGACCGGCCGATTCGGCATTTTCAATCCGGCCCGCGACTTGCGGATGGCATTGGCGATCGCTTTTATGGCATTTCCCTGCCCGATAATTTTGCCGGACAGAAAAGATTCCATATTAACCAGCCTGTCTTTTTCCGCCGTCATCATCTTCGATAGCGGAATACCGGTACGTCGCGCCACAACGGCGGCGATATCGGCATCTTCGATCTTCGGTTCGAGATTATCGACGATTTTCGAAAGGGCCTCAATTTTTATGAGTTTATCCTCGAAATCGCTTTTTATCAGGTCGAGATTGATTTTATCTCTCATGACTGCGCCTCCTGTCCGACTTCCAGACGGTGTCCCCAGTATCCATGGAGAATGTCGAAATCTCTCGAAAATCGTTCATAAGCATCACGGAGTTTTCCAAACTCGGCCACATCTTTTTTGGGGTCTTTCCCCTCGCAGGTTTTTATCAGTTCCTTAATTTCCTGAACCTGAGAAGATACGACGGAAATCCTGTCTTTGGCAAGCTCTTTTTTGACTCCGAACTCCGAGGCAGCCTCGTCAATAATATCAATGGCCACATCAGGAAGATTTCGCTCGGATAAATATCTCTGGGCGAATTTGACCGAGGCGGTTACAGCCTCGGGAGTGTACTCGACTTTATGATGATCCTGATATTTATTTACGATGCCTTTTAATATTCGAACCGTCTCGTCGAACGTCGGTTCTTCGACTTTTATTCTTTCAAATCGGCGGTCCAAAGCCTTATCTTTTTCCAAATATTTAATGTATTCTTCCTCGGTGGTAGCCCCAATGAGGCGAATATGGCCTCTCGCCAGCGCGGGTTTTATCAGATTGGCGGCATCCATTCCAGCCCCGCCGCTGCCCGCTCCGGCAATAGTATGAATCTCGTCGATAAACAGGATTATTTTGCCCCCCGACTTGACCACTTCGCTTACCAGAGCCTTAAACCTTTCCTCGAATTCGCCTTTATATTTGGCTCCGGCAACGAGACCGCCCATATCAACTTCCATAACTTTGACACCCTGGAGTGCCTCGGGGACTTTTTTATCGATAACCGCCTGCGCGAAGCCTTCAACAATGGCCGACTTACCGACCCCGGCGCCGCCGACCAGAACAGGGCTGTTTTTCCGACGACGAAGCAGAATCTGGATAACAAGCTGGACCTCTTTTTCACGGCCAATCATAGGATCGAATTCGCCAGCGGCCGCCTGGTTGGTCATGTCCACGCAATAACGAAGTGTCCCGGCGATTTCCTTTTTACCCTCGCCCTGTTTTCCAGCTTCCGTCGCGGTGGTTGTCGTAGCAATTTCCTCGACCGCCTTACTTTCAGCAATAGCTTTGTAAATGTCCTCACGGGTAATGCCGATTTTTTCATTCACATAAGGCGATAAACCGGATCTTGGGTCAAAAACGGCCAGAAGAATGTGCTCCGGTTCGACCAGAGTATCATAAAGTTTGTTTTTTTCTTCGAGCGCCTGAGCCAGAACATTCTGAACCGATGGTGAAATAGTCAAATTTTCACGAGCGGTCGCCCGGCTTGACCGTTCTTTGAGATGAATTTCCAAAATCGATTCAACAAATGAGGGGCTTTTGCCGATTTGATTAAGAATCGATTCCACCTCGGTCGCTTCTTGCCGTACGAGGGCCATCAGAAGATGCTCCACCTCTATTTCGGGGTGTTTAAAATCGGCGGCGACCTCCCTGGCATTTTTTATGGCCGATCGGGAATCAGACGAGTAATTGGCTATATCCATAAATTCGATTTCACTCCATAACTATATGATAAATATTGACTTCTTCTCTCCTTAAAAATAATCATCATTTAAATAATAACCTTAAAATTAAAATTCTTTTCCCCAAAAAGTCAAGCCTTTTGTTCCCCCGAGCAAAGACGCCGGTATTTGAAAACCGACAGTGAACCATCCGGGTAATTCATCGCCTTGCGATTTTGCCGTCGTATCAAATCCATTACGTTTTAATTCCCTGTGGCGGGGCTATTTGTGTTTTCGTTTTTGCCCTCAGTTGTTCGACTATCTTCTTATTTTTCTTTTTAACTTTTTCCTGTCCCTCTTTTGAGGACAATTCCAGCCAGAATTGCTTCCAATTCGTACCGTATTCACCGGTAAAACCGAGATGAATTGCGGCAATCCTTTCCTCTATTTTGAGTGACTCCAATGATGATTTCGCCGATGCGGGAAAATCATTTGTATAATCCAGGAATTCCATAAAATCCCAAAGATCCTGGTTCCATCCCAGAACCTGCAGTTTGGCCGTTTCCTGGAGAGTTAGGTCGTTCCAGTAGGTTTTTACCAAATCATCACATGATTTCTTTTCGAAAAAGCCGGGTGCCCCCGATGTGTAGGCCAGAAGGGTATCCATCCTTACGTTGGTATGTTCAAGACCGATATAGATACCGCCGACCCCGGGGATGGAAAAAGCCACACCATATCCGCCGGATGCCTTGTCGGGATCCCAATGCGAAGTCGTATTAATCGGCAGCGGCCCCGCCGGGCCTTTCATCGAAAAGGGGCCGTTCGGAGTAAAGGACACACCATAACCGCCGGCATCGACGTTATAAATCATCTTGTTATCGCCGGCGCCCGAGGTGTCAATCTCTATAGTACGGCCAAGGCCGAGGTCGACCTTACCGGGGACTTTTATACCGCCGTTTTCAACAACCGATAGTGTTTTCTTAGAGCCGGTTGTGACACCGTCGGTACCGGCATCAAACGTGTACTCATACCCGGCCTTCTCATAAGTCGAAAGATGCCCGAAAAGCAGCCAGTCACTGGCCTTATCGATAAGTTCACCGGCGTTCGGCTCCACCGTAAGTTTTATGCGAAGAAAAATATTGCCTTCACTGTGTCTGGCCTCGGTTGATTTCCATCGTACGAGATTAATATCCCACAGCTTTTGGGTGATTGCCAGCCAGGCTGAATATGTCGAACATTCACCCATCTTTGAAGCCAGTTTTAAATCCCAGTTTTTCTGCGCTATCGGGGCCTCCCGGGCGGTCAATGGGATCGGAAAACGATAAGGTTCGGGCGGTGATCCCAGTTTGCGAATCGCATTTTCGCCCTGTTTCGGATCAATTGCCTTCACATTTTTTATATACTTATTTATTTCTCCGCGATAAAATGAATTACAGGTTTCAATAACTCTCAGATTTCTTTCATGAGCATTTTCGTTGTAGTCATCGTCACCGATGTACTCATCGAGGAGACCGTTCCCGGCGTGAAAGGCAACCGCGGTCCATTGCGCCCAATTAGCAGGCGCCAGGTATATAATCGGGACTTTTTTTAGATCGACTATTTCTCCGGCTTTGTTATATACATACAAGCTGTCACCGTAGACTTTTTTGCCTTCTTCCCCGATAATGATTTCCTCTATGTAAACATTACTCTTCTCGGAAGCAGGACCACCTATTCCATTGGTCATATCATAGATTCCGGCCGTATATAAATTGCCATCGATCTGGAAAAGCGTATAAGCCCCGACCAAACCTTTGGGTTTCATATTTAACTGAAATTTGTATTTGAATTTCCCATCGGAATCGTAATATGACATTGTGTTATCCTGTATCAAATACAGATTCCAGTTCTTGCCGACTTTGGGATGAATCCTTTTAAATACCGGCGTCAGCTCTTCGCAAAGATTTTCGATATCGGGCGTATTGTTATCTTTATCCCAGCCGGCAGAAAGGGCCAGGTTATCAATTGCGTAATGTTCCCATCGTTTTTGATATATCTCATGCCTTTGGGCTGTCTTCTGCTGGATAGTACCACGCCTTTTTTTCCGCACCCGCACCCGGGCAATACCCTTAGGAGAATATTTGGTATGCAGATGAACCACCCGGCGTTTGGTCGGGACCCAGATTATTTCGCCGGGATATATAAGATTAGGATTGCCGCTTCTAAGACGTTCCGAGTTTTTGATCCCGTCTGGCCCTTTGAATTTATATAATTTGCGCCATTTCGTGCCGAATTTTCGCGCAATCTTGGATAGCGTGTCCCCCCGGCGGATAATAACTTCAACCGCTTCGGCCTTTTTATTATCGGGATCGACATCCTCTTTATCATTTATCCCGGTACTGCCAAACGATTCTATTACAGCACCGTCGGTAGTCTTTATCCAGATTTTTCCTTCGGGGGTATTTTCTTCTTTGTAGTAGCCGTTATTATCGGCCTTGGCCGTTTTTTTCTTCCCGTTGGCATATCTGATTTCGAATTCTATATCTGGAAGCGGCTGCCCGTCATCATCAACGAATAACACATCGAACCAGCTGATCTTCGGCTTGACAAGTCTTATGTGATTGCTTTTGCCGGATGATAATATTCCGGCTTCATCAGTTTTGAAAGAAACATTTGCCTGAGAATCATTACTCATGAAATTTATCTCCGCAACAATACCTGAATTAAACGCGCTTTCATACTTGGTTTTCCTGACTCTGCGACTGGTTGTTTGATTCCTGTTGATCCTTCAGATTTGGAAATTCTATCTTTATCCTGCCCGGTGGAATGCCAGTTTCCTTTGCATATCCGATTTCATCCAAGCTACCGCGTTTTTCCTTTCCATCCGACAAGATAAGAATATATTCCTCATTAGGAATGATTTCTCCGTTTTCATCTTTAAGATTAATCTCGATCCAATCCTTGAATCCCAGAATTCCGGATTCCTGTTCCGTGCCGAATTCTTCGGCGCCAATGATGATAGTAAAAAAGTACTCGGGAGGGTTGTAGCTGCCGCCGTATTTTTTTAACTCTTCGTCGGTCGGGATTTCGTCGGTATCTTCGTGATATTCATATTCCCATTGGACTTCGATTTTCTTTTGTTCAACGACTGCCGGAAATTCGGTGATGACATCATGAATATTATCACTATCGTACTCATAAATAATTATTTTGGCCTCGGTCCCTTCATCGACTCCCTCAATATCAGCGGATAGGGTCAGAGTGTCGCCGCGGCGAGCTTCATCGGCGCTCCATTTCATATTGGTCACTTTGATCGGCGGTTTGGCCGGGATATGATTCGATTCTCCATCAAGACTGTTGTCAGGCAGACTAACCTTAAAGAAGACATAATCGCCGTTTTCGATATCCTCGGGGATATCAAGCTCGCCGATAAATTTATTATTCTTGATGGTACTGCTTACCTTTCCCAGCTTTTTACCATTTTCGCTTTTACCCTCGATTTTTATCTTGGCGCCGTTGCCAACAAACGAAGTCAGTACTTCTAATGGCGTCGCCTGGCCGCCATAAGCGGTACCGGCACGCCAGGCGGCATAGATAAGCTTGGAATCGAGCTTAATTTCGTGCTCGGTGTCGGTCCCTTTGGAAAACTTCTGATCCATTGTTACTCGGTTTCTTCCTCGATTCTCTCGGGATTGAATGAATCGATTATCCCATCCACCTGAAGACCGATGGTTTTGATTGTTTTCTTGGAAAAATTACAGGAGAACGTATAACCGACGTCATTTATCAATAAATAAACGAATTTTTGAAAAATGACTTTATCCGCCGGGACCCACTTATAAACAAACTCATGGACCGTGCGGCCGCTCGGGAGTTCTTTCAGTTCGTCTTTGAGAACGGTGATCGAAGCCATCGAGTCTTTGATAACATCGATGCGCTGAGCGGCGAATTCGGATACATTCATACTATCGACGTTTTCATCGACGACCAGAGTCAGGATATGCTGAACGCCGCTGTCATCGGGTCCCATGTAGGTATAAATCGTTTTATCTTCCCAGCCATCGGGAAGGTCGAGATAAATTTGTTTTCCGGCTTTATTCATAAATTGCCGCCTTTCAGCCAAACCTTACATTCCGCAATCTCATTTATAAAACAAATCACATATCATTTTATCTGAGTTACAGCATTTGGCGAAACCACATAAATATTGCCATCGGTATCAACCACCGGCGGCGCCGTAATCTGTTTATCTAATGTAACACGGAACATTACCTCTCCATTGTCCGCCAGACGATAAAGCTGATTCCCGGCGGCAATCAACAGAGTACCGTCTGATAGCGCCGTCCCGCAGTCCACAGCCTGCCCGTAGCCGCCCAGTTTCCATAACAGCTTACCGTCTTTAACAGTATAAACGGTGTCATCGGTCAGAACATGGATTCTGTTTTCAAGCCCCAAAATGGGCGGTCGCGATTCCGGCAAATTCGCTCCGGGCATCGGTACCGACCATGTCCATTTAGCTTCTCCGTCGATAGAAACAGCCTGTAGAGTCAGTTTATCATCATCTGGAGATAATAAGTACAGGATACCTTCGCTATCGGCCGAACAGGCGTTGATTTCGTCGACCGGATTGTCAAAACGATTGTAAATTTCGCCATCATCGCTGTCGACCCGAGAATTAAAGACAATTATTTCAGTTCTGGAAAAAATCACCAATTTCTCAAGCTCCGGAATATGAATCGGCAATAACGCCGGAGGACCTTCTATTTCACTAACCCAGGCATATTCAGACTCTTCATACGGTTTTCCATATACGACCATACGCGAAGGTCCCTGGCTCCGACCGATCCTGTCAAATGCTACCGCCAAAAAATCATCGGCGAGCGGTTCAATATAAAAGGGGTACGAGGATTCCGTCGAGTTAAGGATAATCATCTTTTTTTCTATCGAGCCGCCAACCAGAAACATAGCGCCCAATTCATTAATTTGATCCGGTTTCCGAAAATACACCCGGTCGCCAAAAATCGATATCGGCGAGCCCGGCCAGAATTCCTTTTCCCAAAGTTTTTTTCCGTCGATACTCAAGGTCAGAATTTTATCATTGGAATAGATTACCATATGTTTGTCGGTCATGAGTATGGCTTTAGGATTAAAATGAGAGGTTGTGTCATCGTTAAGTTGCTTATTCCAGCCGATGACGCCTCTGGCGTGAGACGAAACGTCAAGATACGAAGACCTCCGACGGTCGGCATATATAACCGGATAAAGGCTGGTTTCCATGATTTTATTTTCCTTTCCGGGGCCTGACCCTTCGCTTTTGTTCGTCTCTCCCCCGCCGCAACTTACGGCCAGTGATACGACGAGCGAAAGAAGTAAACATATACGGCGCATTCCCTGTTATCCCGAAAGATCAGTCATTATGTTAAGGTCCTGACGCCGAATGAATTGGCGGCGGCACCAAGCTGCCCTTCAATCCATCGCGCCAGCGTGTTAAAGTCGGCCGCGACCATGGCGGTGGCGGCAGTTTTCCCGAACATATATCTAATAATTTTTGTATTATCGACGTCGTTATCTACTTCAAGTTTTTTCGAAGCGGGAGCGGTTTTATGGAACCGATGCCCGTGCGCCCCGGCGCCGTCGGCCGGTTTCCATTTATAAGTTACTTCGATATCAAAATGCGAATCAGCCGGGCCATGGGCCCCGGTATATATGTCAAAATGCGGAACGAAGACAATAATTGTTCGCCTGAAATCATTTCCGGCCGGGCCATCGACGTAAAACCTCAAATCTTTAATCGGCGTTTCGATGTTAGTCTGCATCCAGCTATTCCGGCGTGGATTATCCCAGACATGCCCGGCGGTGTCCTTAAATTTCAGAGCCACTTTTGTACGCACAGCCAAGATACCGTTGAAAACCACTCGGGGATTCAGAACATGATTCGGATTGGGAAAAGGATCCAAGGTTATTGATGTTTCGCCGCCGCCCAATTGATACAGATATACGTCGGATTTGCCCGTCCCGCCGCCGATATTAAAATCATCCTCGCTTTTAAAAGCGACACAGGTGTCCTGATACCCGGCGTTGCTATACAGATCGAGTTCGACCTTCTTATTCGCACCGGCACTTTTATACCGATAAACCATTTTATACTTCGAATTTCTCAAGAATGGTTGTAAAAGGCCGTTAGACTCATCATTGATCCATTTTACGAAATGCCAGTGATCGCGCATTCGTGGTACCCGGCAATTATACATGCAGGCAATCCAATCGGTAGAGTAGGGACCTCCGGGAGCGGTGTATGGGTTCGAGAAAGCAGGTACGCTGTATGTGTGACCCCCATGAGTGAGACTATACATATAATCATCGAACAATCCGGTGGCATGACCCATTTCGTGATGATCCATTAACGGCTTATACGTTTTGCCATCGACATCTTTATACGCATCGGAGCCGTAATAACCACCACGATCTGAATGGGACAAGATGTGATAAAATTCGGCGCTGGTCGGTCCCATCTGGTCGGCGTCGCTGCTCCAGAGATTAACTTTGCACTTTTCCTTTCCCCCGAATCCGTCCAGCTTGGCTTCATAGAAATGATAAAGCCGTATAACAATATCCTCGGGGCCGCTTTTCTTCTCCAACTCGTAAGGGCGATTGGTTCGAGTCATGGAATTAGTCATACCGACCTTTTCCCATTGAGGACGGGCGGCTGTAAATTGCGGATTCGTGATGGTAGCATGTTTTTTAAAACGGCAATTCCAGTAGACAATCAAATACGAAATCGGTTTGCCTCCATGCTGACCGCATTTATGCAGATAATGCAGTTCATAATTGCCACAGTTTTGATGTACATAACCGCTCATGGCTGCCGGGACGGCACCCGTGCCAAGCGTCACATGTATCTCCTTCGATTTATATACATCGGCATCATTGAGAACGGCCGCACGAGCGCCGAGAATATGATCCTGACTGAATTTAAATCTGGAAGCCGGGGTATTAACTGTTCGTTTATTGGTAATGTTGTAAAATCCGTTGCAAAATATGATAAGTCTTTCATCGCGATAAGTATCGATTATCAGGTTCTTATTCTGCGTAAAATTAATTTTGCTGAAATAAGGATTATCGGCTGTGCGCGGTTTGTAAATCACGAGTTGATATTTCTTGGCTCTGTCAAGATAAAACAGAGTCAGGCGCGATTTTGCATCCAGGTCCACTTTATTACCGGAGTCGTCCAAATCCTGGGGCTTATTGCCGGCGGCATTATTTATATTCTGATTCATATCAGAATCGACCAGAACAATATCGTCGAGCGAAAATAGAAGATATTTATTGACTTTCGACAGTTTGTCGCCCCACGGTTTTAGTTTTTTCTTTTCCTTCAAAACGACCTGGAAACGATCGCCCTTCCATTGCCCGGCGTCATTTTTGTATCTTGTCCAATAATTCTGAGACGACCATTTCAGAGGTAAGTCATAATATTTAAGTTGCTCCGTTAAGGTTTCGGCGGCAACCTGGGCATCGGTTTTTTTGACCATTTTCGGTTCAGATCTTTTGTCTTTGGTGTAAATCCATAGTCTTTTGGTGGCATCAGCGGGATCTTTGGCCTCAAATTCGAAATAAATATTCCAGCGGGCAGTGTCGTCTTTTACTTTGACGGTATAAACGCCGTCATGGTATTGCACGCGAGTAATAATCTCTATGCGAACATGACCGGGATCTTGATAATGGTATGCTTTAATACCCAATCCATCCGGCACGCGCTTTTGATATCTATCGCCGGTTCGTACTCGATCGCGATAACCAAAAACAAGATGATATGCTACCGTCTCGCATTCCTCGCCCGGATTCAATAGCGTGGCAATAAAATGATTTTTATGCCAGATCGGGCATTCGTTTTCGGTATGAAATTTATTTCCGGCGGGGCACGTTATTTTGGGAGGCAGAGGTGATTTGCCGCGGCGCTTCGTATAGCGCAGATCTTTATTATAGAAAAAGAGGATTTCAACGCGGCGCTCATCCTTTAAATTATATTTGCTTTTATTCTTCTCATCATCCGATAACGGGAAGGAACCCCCGCAGGCAACATATTTTTTCTTATCATTTATGAACTGGAGACGATTCATGCGATATAAATCGAGATTAACGGCCGGTTTTAGCTTAAGCGTTTTGCGCAAATCCTCAATGTATAAATTGTAAACCGCTTCCCAGACGTTCCGAAGCCATTTTTTCTCCTTCTTCGTTTTCTTGAAATCGTCGTTTGATATTTTAGGCACATGCTTTTCATTGTATTTCTTGAAAAATTTTTCGGAGACGGCATAAGTATTATCATTCCAATTGTCATCGATATTATCACCCGGATTACAATCCCAGCCTCGGGTAATATGGTAATACTTTAGCAGACGCTTTATTTCACGGGTCTTCTGGTACTTTTCGGAAATTTTGGCCCACTCTTTTCTTTTGCCCGAAATGAGCAGATATAAAACGCTTTTAACACGTTCTTCGGATAGCTTCGTCTTTTTGCCCGCATCTCCTCCGCTGCTCGCCCGCCCGACAAGTATCATTCGCTTGCGGTCGTCGAATTCATACTGCTTAAAAGCAGCCGCCAAAGTCAGTATTCCCTCCATCAGCCGCAGGTAATACCATTTAACCGCACCGACATTAACCGAACCGTCTTCACCCGCATGGCGGGCCGGCATCAGAATCGGGCTTTCGGGGCAGAAAAGATCCTTGTGAAAAACCAGGACATCTATTTTGGCTCGCTTGGATGCGGCTTCGAACTTTGCATTAGTAACTGCTTTAGTCATATTTCCAATCAGGTCCTACAGCATTAAGACAGGCTCTCACCTTTGCCATAAATAACTTCCACATTCCCTGGCGGAATATTCTCCACTTTGGCATAGCCATTATTATCCAGGGTTCCTTTCTTTATCACACCGTTCGGCAAAATTAATTTGTAATCGACGCCACCTATCGGATTTCCATCTTCATCTTTATATTCAAGCTCGATATAATCTTTATAGGTCAAAATTCCGGAGCGGGAATTCACACCATCGGAGGTTACTTTAAAGAAGAACGACGGCGACGAATACCCGCCTTTCTGTTCTTTGGAATCCTGATCATCAATCAGTTCCTCATTTATTTCCAGCTCCCATTCTTCTTCGACTTTTCCGCCATCCACTTTCGAAATTATCGTATGCAGCAGATGATCGGCAAAGTTGTTGTCCTTAATAAAAATCTCCAGCTTAGCTTCCTTGCCCGATTCGATTCCGGTGGTCTCACATTTTAGTTTGACTTTATCGCCGACAGCCGCTTTGTCGGTTGACCATTGAGAATTCACAATCGCTTTGAGAGTAATCTCGTGATTGCCTTCTTTGACCCCGGTCTTTTTGATTTTGCCGGTAAGCGGGGCCTGAGATTTCTCGCCATCCGGCGCCTTGACGTTATATTGAACGCCGGTAATCGGTTTGCCGGCCTTATCGACGAATTTGACATCGAGATAATGATTTTCGGCTAACTCCGCCGCCGCGGCGCTGGCTGATTCTTTGGCCCCGCCGCCGGAGCCGCCACCGCCGCCCGCTCCGCCGTCACCTATCAGAACGGTCGGACAGCCGGCCACGATGCTGGAGGGCGGCCCGGAACAAACGGCCGTATCGCCCATACGGGCAGCCGGTTTGCCGCCGATTAAAACCGAAGCACAGGTGGCCACGATATTGCCGCCGACATGGGGCGGGGGCGGGGTCCCCGGATTTACTGCCGGGCAAACATGCATATCGCCCATAACACAGGCGGGCATACCCCCAATAAGAACCAAAGGCACACCGGGCCCGGTAATTACTCCACCATGCGCTGTTTGATCGCCGACTCTGGCTGCCGGTTGACCCATAATTTTGCCATAATCCTTATTTTTATATTAATTATAGAATATAATACGCGGATTAAACACAAGTCAATAATTTGTTTGGCCGCGGAGGCCGGTTTTTTATTCGCTTCCTAAGTGGTTTTTTAAATTGACCATGATAAAAATGTCAGTTAGAATATAATAGATGGCCAAACCGTAATCGGAAGGAAAATAAAATGAATGATTCCAAATGCCCGGGAATTTACCATAAAGAAAGCATGCAGCCGGCGCCGTTTAAACATTGTCAGGAATGCGGCGCGGTTGTTAATCCCAAGGCGAGACCTGATAAAGAGTGTTTCAAACACCACACATTAAGAAAAACCAACGGCTATAAATTCTGCCCGGATTGCGGGGAAAAGTTAAGGAAATAAGATATAACATTACAAATAAGATTAATTTTCGAACAGTAAAATTATAGGTTAAAGGAGCATCTCATGGATCCTATGCGTCAAATACGCCTCCTAATACCACCATTCTTCTTCTATGCATCCATTATACTTGCCAAGATTTTTTCTACGGGAAGAATAGAATGGATTAGTGATCAAAAAATGGGAGAGATTGCAGGAATTGCAGCCTTTCTGGCTCTATCCGCGCTTCCTTTAGGCTTTTTAATCTCAAGCCTAACAATATTGACGTTACGAGTCCTTTTCCCGTTGTTCGGCAAGTGCATGGAGACCGACATGGACGAGAAAGATTTAGACAGAGTTTGGCCAATCTTAGGCACGAAGCTAAAACGAGATTATCGGTCAAAGACCTCTTGGACAGGCGAGGTTACAACGCCAAATGACGTAAAGAGGGATGTAAACAATACACTAGACCACGGCATTCTATATAATTATAGTAAGGGGCTTCATGAGTTTATAATGAGGTCGTATACGGCATTTATTATATCTTCGAGCTCAGCAATTGCCATTCTGCTATCATATATAGCAATATATTTTTTAAACATATGTCTTACATTAGAATGGTGCTTTGTAATTGGAATAATACTTCTGATCCTTATTGTGGGAGCATATTTTTCTAGACGCGATACTCTCCGTATGGTCAAGTTTCAAACATATAGAATTCGATTCGGCGATTTTAAACAAAATTAACGCTGCGGTGGTGACCCTTGCGATTTTAGTAATTCGCGCTGCGTTGGTGCATGGGGACGTACACCAACCGCAAATCACCCATTAATACCGCGAATTATAGTATCCAATTTCTCTGAATCCCATAAATCGACTTGATTGGCGGCTGCAAGTTGTTTTGCGCTTTCGGTAAATGTACCTGTTGTAACAACAATTGCCCTATCAGCTTGATAATATCCCTTTGAAGCTACAACCTCTTGAATTGCCGAATTAGAAACAGCCCCGGAATACTTTTTTGCTTGTACGACGTACCTAATGCTGTCTTTTTTCAAGATCAAATCCGCGCCTTGGTCTCCAGATTTGGGTGTGACATTTACATCATATTTTAATCGATGAAATAGATCACTAAGCCATAACTCAAATTCATAACCATCCAACTTTGTATAATCACCTATTTTGGGCTTTTTGGAAATATTAGTATTAGACAAAGAGCTTTCAAATTGTTCCAATTCTATTTCTTTTTCGATTGATTTTATATCACCTAATAAACTCGTATCAGAAAGCCTATTATTAGCAATATCATAATGCGCCAACAGATATTTTATAATAATGAATTTATTATTCCTGCTCAATTCACGCGTCCTTTTTATCGAATAAAAACCCTTTATCACATTTTTCTTAATTTTAAAATACTCATCTTTCTGAATTTTTAATAGACGAATATATTCATTTACTTCATTTGCATAATCTTTTTTCAATATATCTCCTGCTTGATTGAATATTTCATTCAAGATATATCCCGACGGAAAATATAATCCTTTTTTTTCGCATAATTTAATCAAAAATAATATTTCATTAATATATACTGCTCCCCATTAGTTGACAGGGTTTGTTAAGAGAGTATCTTGTGGCTGA
>CAYVMO010000008.1:35655-122787 GCA_964452645.1 uncultured Ignavibacteriaceae bacterium | reverse complement strand
ATTGAGCGCTATCCTGATCGGTTTTATTATTTATCTGTTAATCCTGCTGGCGGTGGGATTTTTCACATTCCGTTTCAATAAGACTCTTGCTGATTATATTCTGGGCGGACGAAAACTCGGAATTTGGGTAATAACCTTTTCGGAACGGGCGTCAGGCGAATCGGCCTGGCTGCTGCTGGGTTTGCCGGGGGTGGTGTTTGCGTCCGGTTTGTCGGAATTATGGGTGGCAATCGGATGTACTTCTGGAATACTTTTTTCATGGATGTTTATCGCGCGTAAATTGCGGATCGAATCGGAAGCCAATTATGCTTTGACGATTCCGGAGTATTTCGAGAACAAGTACAACGATACTTCCAAAATCATTAGAACTTTCGGGACATTGATAATTGTCTTCTTTTTCACTTTTTATGTCTGCGCGCAGTTTATCGGCGCCGGTAAAGTGCTGAATGTAACCTTCGGTATTCGGCAAGAATGGGGGATGGTTCTCGGAGCTTTAATAATTCTATTTTATACTGTCATGGGCGGATTTATGGCTGTCGCCTGGACCGATTTCGTGCAGTCGTTGCTGATGCTTTTTACATTGGTGCTGCTGCCTATTATCGCTCTGGTTGAATTCGGTGGCTGGGATAAAATCGTCGATTTTATCGCCGTAACCAAGTCAAATCATCTTTCGATATTGGGCGGTCATACCGGGATTATTGCGGTGCTCTCAATTATTTCCGGACTGGCATGGGGATTGGGATATATGGGTCAGCCGCACCTTCTGGCCCGTTTTATGGCCATCAGAGAACCGGATAAATTACGTGAAGGAGCGGTTATCGGAATCAGCTGGGCGGTGCTGGCTTTCTGGGGGGCGATGTTTATCGGCCTCTTCGGGATTGCTTTTTTTGCTTCGGGACAGATCGCCGATCCGGAAAAAGTGATGCCGTTAATGGCAACACAGCTTTTCCCGGGCTGGCTGGCGGGAATATTGATTTCCGGCGCAATCGCGGCGATGATGTCGACGGCGGATAGTCAGCTACTGGTGACAACTTCGGCCGTGGCCGAGGATATCTATCATAATTATATCAATAAAAAAGCAACCGAGAAGACTCTTGTCTCGGCATCGCGGCTGACTACCTTCTGTGTCGGCGTCGCGGCTTTTATAATCGCCATTTTTTCCAAAGAGCTGGTCTTCAAAATGGTGGGATTTGCCTGGTCGGGGCTCGGTTCGGCATTCGGGCCGGCGCTGTTTCTGACATTATGGTGGCGGGGGACAACGCGTGAGGGTGTATTGGCCGGGATGGTAGTCGGGACGATTACGGTTTTGATATGGCATTTTACGCCGCAGTTGAGCGGTCTGGTGTATGAGCTTGCGCCCGGATTCGTGATGGCTTTTCTGGCGGTTTGGCTGGTGAGCCTGGCGACGCAGAGAAAAAGACAATTTGATTAATGACCATAACATTTTTTTATGGAGTTGAATCATGAGTGTAATTAAAATCAAAGTCAAAGAAAAATCTCCTGCGGCAGCCTACAGAAAAATGTCCGGGCAGGAAAGGTTTGGCATAGCAAGAATGTCAAGGATGTCCAAAGCAGGCGCAAGGGGCAAACAGATTGCAGAGGAATTCCTGAAATACAGGATTGAATGGTGCAAAAGAAACAGGAAAATGCCGGAATTTATTAATGCGCTCAAGAGAGGTCTGAAAGGCCAGGCCAATGTCTCCATTTCATACGGGACTCTCAGAAACGTTTCAGACGAAACGTTGAAAAAAATAGTCGATAATTTGAAATAGCCGGATGATAAGAGGCAGGATCACGGCGTCGCTTCGCTCCTTGGATCCTGCCCTACGAAGAATTTAAACGTTTATTTCTTCTTCTCCGGTTCGGGAATGTCTTCGGTGATACCGGCTAAGTATTTAGCAATCGCGACTTTCTCTTCCAGTTTCCCGGTGGCGCGGATGAATAATTTGGCGCCGTCGGGTGAACCGCCCCCGTGCATGCAGCCGGGCACACCGGCGCCGATAGTACACCATTCGACCAATCGCGCGGCGCGGGTACGCGATTCAGCCGATACTTTGGCTTTCATATATTTCTGAATCAGTTTACCGTATTTGGAGGAGTTGAAATCTTTGTACGACGGCATGCAGCCGGTTTCGCCGATACCGCCGGCGATATCCTGCGCCAGACGCGAGGTCTCGTACGGCAGCGTGGCCACGTGCACTTTGTTGACGTTGGATAAAAGCGTATCGCACAACCAGGCGCTGGAAGGATGCTTTTTCCCCATGGCGGCGGCCGCGATGCCCATCCCGAAGGTGGTTTCATTGTTGATGTGCATCTGGACGATTTTATCGCTGAAAACTTTCGAGGATAATCCGTTGGCGCGGGCGGTAAGAATGGCCGAACCGATTTTTATGTCACCCTGCCCGGCGACACATCCGCCGATGGCCGCCCGGTACGGGCCGATAAAATATGTCACCGCCTTACCCGAGAATTCATACTCGCCGGCCATAAAAACTCTTTCACTGGGGATAAAGACATCCTCGAAAAACAGGTATGCCTGCGTGATACCACCCTCTTTCACCGGCGAATCAAAACCATCTTCATATTCGCGCAAATCGCTGGGGTGGCGCGTTTCGACAATAGTGAGGTTTTCGATATCGCGGGGGATGACAAACGAGATACAATAATCTTGGTCGGCCTCTTTATAGGCCGAGCCCGGGAGGACAAAAATTTCGTTGGCGGCGGCGACACCGCATATCATCACTTTGGCGCCGCGCACCACGATACCGTCATCGCGCCTTTCGACAATCCGCAGAAACATATCGGGATCATCCTGCAGCGAAGGCGGTTTTGTACGATCGCCTTTAGGGTCGGTCAGCGCCCCGGCGATAGTTATATCCCGCGACTGGGCATCCTTGAGCCAGGATAGAAATTTTTCATGGTAACCGGTGCCGAATTTTTCATCCATTTCATAAGTGGTGATAAACATGGAGTTCAAAGCATTCCATCCGGCGCAGCGCCCGCCGGTGCAGGTTCCGGTGATATGAAACATGTGCCGTTTCATGCGGCTGTTGGCGTACATATCTTCCGGACTCCGAATAATCGAAAGGTAGCGACTGATCGGTTCTCCGGTAAGGTGCGACTTTGTCGTCAGGATTTCCCTTTCGATCGGGTCGTTGACAGCTTTGAATGTCTTGGCATGACCTTCGACGGTGTACTTGGTGGCCGGATGCGCCGTGACATCTTCGATTAGTTCGTCGAATTTATAGATGTTCGGCCGCATATTTTTAAGCGACTCAAGATATTCATCGTATGTTTTCAGTGCCATATATACTCCGGATTTAATATTAATAAGTCAGGAGCGTACTTCGCAAAGCTCAGAATCTTCGACACGGTTCCTGACTCAAGATTAACGCTTTTGATTGGCGGCGACATAATTCGGCGGCTTTATAATGGTGTTGCGTTTCCATTTTTTGTCGTCGGTTTCGGGATAATTGAGATTATAATGCAAACCGCGCGATTCTTTTCTTCGTGACGCCGAGCGGATAATCAGGCCGGCTACCAGTGCGATATTGCGAAGCTCGACTATTGCGTACGACACGGGGTGACCGAGATAATAGGAATTGATCGCTTTTAAAATTACATTCACCCGATCGTGAGCCATCTCCAGACGGTCGGTGGAGCGGACAATGCCGACGAAGTCGGACATAATTTTCCGCACCTCCTGTTTATCATGCGATAAAACGATTTTTTCCTTCTTTCTTAACAATGAGGAATGCAGCCATTGTTCGGCGGCCGGCGAATCCGGAAACTTATGGCTCTGAAAAAATTTAACGGCGTCTTCCGCGGCAAAATCGGCCATCACAACCGCCTCCAGGAGCGAATTCGATGCCAGCCGGTTGGCACCGTGCATCCCGGTGCAGGCCGACTCGCCACAGACGTACATGCCTTCGATATCAGTACGGCCGTAAATGTCGGCCATAACGCCGCCGCATTCATAATGCGCCGCCGGAACGACCGGTATCGGTTCCCGCGTGATATCAAAACCCCGACGGAGACACCGCCGGTAGATATTGGGAAAACGGGCCTTTATGAACTTAGCGCTCAGGCCGCTGATATCGATATAAACGTAATCATCGCCGGACTCCTTGAGTTCGGTATCGATAGCACGAGCAACGACATCGCGCGGGGCCAGTTCTTTTTGAGGATGGTACTTTCTCATAAACCTCTTACCGGCGGAATTAAGCAGAAAACCGCCCTCACCCCGAACCGCTTCGGAAATCAAAAACGGCTTTCGTCCCGGATCATACAATGTCGTGGGATGGAACTGCACGAATTCCAGATTGGCGACCCGCGCCCCGGCGCGATAGGCCATGGCGATACCGTCGCCGCTGGCAATATCGGGATTGGTCGTATTAAAATAAACCTGTCCGACACCGCCGGTGGCCAGCATCAGCACCGGCGCATAAAAGCTGTTAAACTCGCGGCCTTCTTCCGTAAAAGTATAAACACCGCAGATTCGTCGTCGATTACCGTTTTTATAGGTCATCAATTCGAGGGCGATGGTATTTTTGAAGATATCGACATTTTTCCATTTGCGACAGGCATTGAGCAAAGCATGTTCTATTTCACGTCCGGTCAGATCGGCGGCATGCACGACGCGATTGGTCGAATGGCCGCCCTCGCGCCCGAGATCATATTTTCCACGCCTTCGAGTAAAGCGAACACCGACATCGACCAGTTTGGCGATAGCCTCGGGACCGAATTGGACTACTTTGCGGACGACCTTTTCATTACATAATCCGGCTCCGCAGGTCAACGTATCGGCTATATGGGAATCAAAAGTATCAGTCGGGGCGACGACGGTGGCGATACCGCCCTGGGCATAGTTGGTGTTGGAAGCTGTTTCGGTCTTTTTCGTTATAACAGCGACTCTGCACCCGGGCAGAAGTGAGGCTGTCTTCTGGGCGAAAAACAGGCCCGCAATACCGGAACCAATTATGAGAAAATCATACCTGCGTTCCATCTTTAACTTTCTACGACTCTATCCAGCGTCTCGAACAACGATTTTTCGCCTGATACGAATTGCAGTCTCAGATCAAGCGTATAGACTCTCAAACCAAAATCAATTTTCCCTATCTTCACAAAATCCTTTTGAGTGGTAATAATATAATCAGGTTTCAATCTGTCAATATCGTTCTTGATTTTCGCAATGTCATGATGTTCATAGCGACAATGATCGGGAAACTGCCGAAAGCCGATTATATTCGGAATTTGCTTTTCGAGATGATTCAGGAGGATATCGAAAGAACCGATAGCGGCGAAAAAATAGATTTTTTCGGTGATATTATCGATTCTCCGGCGCTCATCTCCGCAAACCAGATATTCGTTGATAAATTCGACCTCGGCGACAGGTTTTGATTTAAATTTAGTGGAAATCCACTGATGAAAATCAGAATCGATCGGAAACATGTTTGTTTTTGTTATAATAACCGCATCGGCGCGGCTAACCGCGCGCAGCGGTTCACGCCGCCGCCCCAACGGGAATAATGATTCTTTTCGAAGATTGAGACCGGCCTCGATAAGCAGAATATTCAAATTTCTAAATAGCTTTCGGTGCTGGTAGCCGTCGTCGATGATTATGACATCAGGCTTATATTTTTTTTCGAGATTGGAAGCGGCATCGTATTTTGTACGATCAACAGCGAAGTAAACACGCGGAAGCGGTTCAGCCATCATTTTGACTTCATCGCCGGCGTCATTGATACTCAACTGTGACAATTCACTGCCCGGCGACAGAACGCTGCGTTTGTTTTTTCGACCGTAACCGGAAGCGACAATGCCGACTTTTTTATTTTTTGACAGGCAATATCCGGCCAGTTCGATAGTCGCCGGTGTCTTGCCTGAACCGCCGACGGTCAGATTACCGACAGAAACAACGGGTGTTTGCAGTTTTACTTTCTCCGTCGAAAAAACATTATGAATGTACAATGCGATCCGATAGAAAATAGAACTTATCCATAGTACGAACAACAATGGCCAGAAAACCGGATTGCTTTTATCGGTTATTATTTTCAGCCAGATATTTCCCATCTTTGCCAATGCCGTCAAATATTATTCGCGCGGTTTGAGAGACGCGCGTCGGTTCGATGTCGTCGGGACTTTTTCTTTTGTAATCTTTTTGGCCGCCCAAGAAAAGTCTTAGCTTTTGGCAGAGCCCCTCGCCGTCCCGGACCATCTCGCCATAGCCGCCCTTTATTATATACTCGGAACTATCCTTTACATTATAAATCGACGGTCCATATAACACCGGTACACCGACCCAGACCGGTTCGAGTATATTCTGGCCGCCGATATCGACCAATGTTCCGCCGACAAAGGCAATATCGGAGATAGCATACAGTTCATTCAAAACGCCGAATTTGTCCACCAGAAGGATTTTTATATCATCGGGGAGATTTACCGGCAAAGAATAGCGGCTGTACGATAGCCCCTGTTTTTCTATTAATCTACATACTTCATCGAGCCGATTCAGATGCCGGGGAGCGAGGATCAATCGTATGTCCTCAAAATCGGAGAGTAATCTTTTAAATGCATCAAGAATCAATTCTTCCTCGCCATTACGGGTGGAACCGGCAGTAAAAAGCCTGGTTTTTTTATCAAATCGCAGCTCGTCTCTTATCAATTCACGTTTTACAGGAGACAGAATATTGACCGGGGCGTCGAACTTCAGACTGCCCATGACTTTTATATGACTGCTTTCGACGCCGATTTTCAGATAACGTTCCCTATCCGCATCACTTTGCACCAAAAGTATTTTATAATAGCCGAAAATATTCTTCAATCCCGATTTGAACCATCGATAATGTCGGCAGGCTGATTCGGAGAGTCGGCCGTTGGCAAGAAAAACGGGAATCTTTCTCCGCCCCAATTCATGGATAATATTGGGCCATATTTCAGTTTCGATAAACACCGCTGCGGCGGGATTAGCTGCATTCAGAAATCTTTTTATAGGTGATGCATAATCCAGGGGTAGAAAACCGATGGCAGCATCACCTGAAAATAATTCACGCGCCCGGCCGTACCCGGCCTCGGTCATCACCGATACATGTATTCTTAACGATTCCTCCAGCTTTTTTAATTCATGGATAATAGTACCGAGGACTTTGACCTCACCCATGGATGATGCATGAAGCCAGATATCGCAATCTTTTTCAATATGCTGATTGTCATAAAATCCGAGACGATCGCCCCATTTGTGTGAACCGGTCCTATACAAAATGTACAAGACCGGAAAAGCGATATAGTACACAAGAAAAGCAAATATTTCGTATAGTGTCAGCACTTTATAAATTCCCCGATGACTTCGGCAGCACGAATCGAAACGCCGCCGGAACCGAGACTGTCGGTTAAACGATTTAATCTGTTTACCACATCCAGAGACAGGTTTCGGTCATTCAGGATACGAGCTGCCTCGCGCGCGATCGAATCCGGGGTCGCCTGATTTTGAATCAGTTCCGGAACGATATTTTCACCGGCCGTGATATTCACCAGGGCAATTTTTTTTAATTTGACCAAACGACGGGCGATCAGGTACGTCAGAAGACCGGTTTTATAGATAACTATCATCGGCCGGCCGATGATAGCGGTTTCCAGGGTGGCTGTTCCGGAGGAAGTGATAACCAGACGACTATCTCGAATAAGGTCGCGTGTCTTTCCGAAGACGACTTGAAGCGGCAGGCCGCTTCCCTTTATATATGAATCATAGTTTATATCACCTTTCACTCCGGCAACGACAAAGCGTAAATTTCGGCCGGACGATAGCAGTCTGGCCGCATCAAGCAATGGCGGCAGCATCCGCTGAACTTCCTGCGGACGGGAGCCCGGCATAAGGACAATCAGATCCGAATCGACATCGTACGGCATCTTGATATATTTATTATCCATATCATCCAGAAGGTAATGTCCGATAAATTTATAGTCGATACCGGCCTCATCATAGATTTTCTTTTCGAACGGCAGGATCAAAAGCATCATGTTTACATTACGCTTGATTTCCGTGATTCTTCTTTTTCCCCAAGCCCAGATTTGGGGTGAGATATAGTACACGACGGGAATTCCCAGTGACTTTATTTTTTTCGCCAGACGCAGGTTGAATCCGGGATAATCGATAAGAACAATGACTTTCGGTTTATTTTCTTTTATCAGCGCAATCGTATCGGACATCAATCTTCTAAAAAACATAAACTTCTTAGCTACTTCCCAGAATCCGAGAACGGCCAGTTTCGTACTATCGACAATCTGCAGTTGTCCCGATGCCTGCATCCGGCGTCCGCCAAGACCGATAAACTCAAGCTTGTTGTTATCGGTTTGTAATTGTTTTATCAGAAGGGAACCGGCGATATCGCCGGAAGGATCACCGGCCGAGAGAAATATGACGGTTTTCTCCTCAACCATCTCGCGCCGCAGCTCCATTCGTTCCAATACGATCGATTTCGATGGCCACACGCAGCGCCTCGGCCGCGTCGACGGCAGTCACCTCGGGTTGCGAATTTAATTGCACCGCCTTAAGAAAAGCGGTCAGTTCATTGCAGAGCATATCTTCTTCCCGACCGACGACTTTCTTATAAATGATTTCATGCTCAGATTTTCCGAGCGGAATTCTGAATCCGGAATCATCTGCCCCGGCATCGGTCGCCAGTCGATAGATATCGGCTTGTTTTTCGGCAAGGTCAAGAGAGAAGTATCCCGATTTTTGGAAAATCCGTAATTTCCTCATCGGACGAAGCGATATCCGGCTGGCCGTAAGGTTGGCGACAGCGCCGTTTTCGAAAGTCAATCGGGCATTGGCGATATCGGCCGTGTCGGAGACGACCGCTACCGCCGAAGCTTCTATATTTTTCACCGGCGATTTGATTAGATGAAGCGCCAGGTCGATATCGTGCGACATAAGATCCAATATCACCGCGACATCAGTCCCACGCTCCGGCTCGAATACTGCAAGACGGTGCGCCTCGATAAAACGCGGATTGGTGTCATAGTTTTTCAGGGCCTGGACCGCCGGATTGAATCGCTCGATATAACCGACCGAGAGAATGACATTTCGCTCCTGAGCGAGATTAATTAACTCTTCAGCCTCCTGACAGGTTACCGCTATCGGTTTTTCTATCAGGCAGTGGATATTATTTTTTATTAGTTGCTCAGCGACCGTAAAATGCGAAGTCGTCGGAACGGCAACAGAGGCGACATCGATTTTACCGAAGAGATCGGAAATACTTTCAAAGGCGGTCACCTTATGCTGTTCGGCTACGTTATGACATTTTTCGGAGTCAGTATCAAAAACACCTACAAGTTCCGACTCATTGATATTATTGTACCATCGGGCATGATGCCGGCCGAGATGTCCAACGCCAACGACAGCTGTTTTCAATTTATGCATAGATGATTAATTTCAAGCCAATTATGTATTATGCGCCAGAGCGATTATTTCACCATCCCCCGGGTAGAGCGTGCTATGAATTCGAGAATAACTTTGACTTCATCGGAAATCTCGATTTCATTTTTAATTTTTTCAACGGCCTGTGATGTATTCAGCTTCGAGAAAAACAGGATTTTAAACGTTTCTTCCAGAAGTAAAATATTTTCTTTCGAAAAACCGCGCCGCTTCAAGCCAACGGCATTAAGCCCGGCGACTTTTAACGGATAGCCCCCGACGAGCGCGTACGGGCATATATCCTGTTGAACACGAAAACCGCCGCCGATCATGGAATGCGCGCCGATTTTGACAAACTGATGTACCGGGACAACGCCGCCGATGATGGCATAATCGCCGATCTCGATGTGACCGGCAAGGTTGACGCTGTTGGCCATAATTACGTTATCGCCGAGGTAACAGTCGTGCGCGACATGAGTGTAAGCCATTAAAAAACAATTTTTGCCGATAACCGTCTCGCCGCTTTCGGCCGTGCCGCGGTTAAGCATGGCATATTCACGAATGGTCGTGCCTTCGCCAATGACCAATCGCGTTTTTTCACCCTTGAATTTTAGATCCTGGGGAATAGTACCGACAACCGCACCATGAAAAAGACTAACGTTCTTTTTCAGTTCAGTATATTCGGCAACGAGACAATTGGCGCCGATAGTTACGTCGTTATCGATTATGACATTGGATTCAATGATAGTATGCGGGCCGATTTTTACGTTTTCACCTATTTCGGCTTTTTTGTCGACAATAGCTGTGGGATGGATATCTTTCATTTATCTTTTACGACCGCCATGAGATCGGCTTCGGCCACGAGAGTATCGTCGCAGTACGTTTTGCCTCTCATCTTGCAGGTGTTGCGGCGGTACATCAACATTTCCAATTCGAAACGGAGTGTATCGCCAGGAATCACCTGCTTGCGAAATTTTACCTTATCGATGGATAAAAAGAAAACCAGTTTGTTTTTCGGCTCTTTTACAGCTTCAAGCAACAGCACGCCGCCAGCCTGCGCCATGGCTTCGATAATCAATACACCGGGCATAACCGGATAACCGGGAAAATGCCCCTGGAAAAACGGTTCATTGATACTGACGTTTTTTATGGCCGTGACACGTTTAAGCGGTTCGAGTTCCAGAATGCGGTCAATAAGCAGAAACGGGTAACGATGCGGCATGATATTCATTATACCGTTGATATCCAGGAACGGTTCGGAGAGCGATTTCTGGAAGCGGCTGGCCAGCTTTTTCTTGCGGTACAAGGCCTGAAGTTTTTTAACGAGCTCGACATTGGCCTTGTGTCCCGAGCGAGCCGCCAGAATGTGACCCTTGATGGGCACACCTATCAGAAAAAGGTCGCCAATCAGATCGAGCGCCTTATGACGAACCGGTTCATTGTAAAAGCGCAGCGGAATATCGTTGATAATTCCGGTTTTTCCGACAAAAGCCTCGTCTTTCAGATTTAATGCTTTGCGAATCCTGTCAACTTCAACCTGACCTTTATCGGAGTCATATATCACCACCGCATTATGAATACCTCCCCCCTTTATCAGATTCAAATTACGCAGCATTTCGACCTCGGAAAGAAAACAAAAAGTCCGGGCGGGAGCATATTCATCGACGAATTCTTTTTCCAGATCAATCAAAGTTGTGTACTGTGTCCCCAGCGCCGGATTTTTGTAATCAATCATAAAGGTAATGCGAAAAGTATCGGCCGGCGTGACGATAATATCGACCGACCGATCCGGCTCGGAATATGACAGGGTCGTATCGATTTCGAGATATTGGCGGTCGGCGTTTTGGGTCATGATGCCGGCCTCCAGGATTTTGTCAACGAAAGGTCTCGCCGAACCGTCGGCGACCGGGGGCTCGTTGGATGTCAACTCGATATTCAGATTATCGATCTGCAGGCCGGAAATCGCCGCCAGGACATGCTCGACCGTGCAGACTCTGGCATTGCCGTTGGCCAATGTGGTCCCGCGGGATATATCGACAACGTGGTCGATATCGGCTTTGACAGCCGGTTTATTAGGCAGGTCGGACCGAATAAATTTAACGCCGCTGTCGGGCGGAGCGGGCCGAAAGGTAATTCTGGTCGGATTACCGGTATGCAGCCCGATGCCCTCGAGCGATATTTCCTTTTTTATAGTCCTCTGTTTTTCAAACATGGCTTTTTATCTAAAAAATCATTATACGAATTACACATTATCAATTCAAGCGAAAAATTCAAGTCTGAATAATGACCTATATCTCTTTTAAGTTTTTTATCCTGCGGAACTTACGGAAAAGCTTGATATACTCGGAAACCATCTCCTCCTCGGCCTTTGATATGCCTTCCATCATCGGGATTCCGATTTTCAGGATAGCGCGAACCATATCGGCCATAGTCCGGTCATACTTTTCCGACAATTTTTTAAGTCGCTCCTTGAATTCGTAAGCGACATAGATGTTTACACAATGTTCACCGCGCACTTTTTTGGGGACGGTGGTTTTCATAGTTTTTCTCCTTAATCAATATGATATTTTTGGTGACCGATCAAAATCTGCGGGGTTTTGATTATGATATTATATCTCTCCTTTAAGGTTCCAATTATTTTTTTCCAGGTTTCCTGCGGTTTTTTATCTTTTATCATTTTGTTTATCTCATCTTTGTAGGGTGATTTGCAAAGCGGACATTCATATTTGATGTCGATCTCGACACCGAATTCTTTTTTGACAAAAGGCGCCAGATGTTTTCTCAGCTTTTTGACAGCGCGGCGATGAAGCGCCTCGACACGATACGGCATCCATCGCAGCATCTGGCCGATTTTTATGTATGACTCGCCCTTAAAATAATATCTTTCGATAAACTCCCGTTCGATATCGGACATTTTCTGGAGCGCCGACCTGACGGCTGTCGTGATGCGCTTATTGGGGAAAATAATATTATCGGTATCGAGGATTATCCTCTTATGTCCCGGATCATAACCGAGATCGACAATCCAGTTCTGGAAAATAATTCTGGCATTCGACATCTCGCTCCTTTTGTTTTTGATATTAAAAAAGGATCGGGATGGATAAATGTCTACCACATGGGGGTCATGTAATTTTATGTGATACATCGTGACACAGTATCACATGAGTCACATTAAATAAAATAGCAATTAATAAGTTGGTTTCGGATTGCAGTTTAAGGAAATCAAAATTTATTCTTAAAGGTTGGAAGAAAAGCGATTTTTGGTTGTATTGGCAATAAATAAACTAAAATATTGGTAAGGAGCTTTACAATAGTGAATGTGAAAATTATTCTCACATTAATAATAGCTACGGCGGCGTTCATCACCGATTGTATTATGCCAGGCAAAAATAGCGAATCCGGACAAAAACAAGGTATCCATGGTACGGTTCTGTTTCAAAGGCATAACGATGCCAGCCTATTGCCGCACGAGCCGGACCCGCCTCCATCCCCATTACCCGGAGCCAAAATTTATTTATTGAATTATCATAAGGGCGATTTAGGCAGAAACGATATACTGGATTCGGCTATAACCGATTCTTTGGGCTGTTTTGAAATTAATTATGCTCCGGGAACTTATTTTCTTGCAATTTCAAAAACGAGTCTTGTGACGGTTGAATTAATAGGGACTGCAAGTGGATCGATGAAGTTCGATGTCCCGATAAATGCCATGAATGTTATCGAAATTCTTCCGAGTAAGTTTACCGAAAAAACGATAACGCTACATGAGATTACACCGCAATAGATTGAATCAGTTACCGATAATTGTATTCATCACGGTGCCGCGGTATTCGGCAGTCTCGACCGAATCGAGCGAAGCATCACCGACAAAATATAATAATTCCCCGGATGAAATAAAATCGTTTTGCTCCAGAGAATAAATGAAAACTCTCGTCGTATTACCGGTTTGATAATAACCCATATCCATATGTCCAACGTCCTCAGCCAATTCCGGTGTGATTCTGCCATCGAAAATCAAAAAGACGGCGCCAAGATCGACATTGGTTGCAACTTTGACTGTACTGCCTTGAATCGAAAAACTCGCTAAGGCACACGGATTCGGACGCGGCATTGGTAGAGCATCACCGACAAGGATTCGAACCAGATAAACGAAGTCGGTTACGGTTAAAGGGACACCATCGTGATTAACGTCCGTACATGCTACCTGGCGATCATAGTCGATGGTAAAAACCGAAGGCCCATAAATGAAATAATTGGCAAATATCACCGCATCGGCTATATCATTTATTATGCCATTCAAATTAATGTCACAGCCGTCATCAATAGACGGAATAGGAATGATGGCGATGCCGCCATTACGGAAATTCAGGGCCGGGATTTTCGTAGGATAAGGCAACTGATTGCTTTCTAACGTAGTGTCATAACAGGAATCCACCGGGCCACTGTAGCCGTATATTTCGGAAGGGTCGGATAGAATTGCACCATTATGATCACAAACGTCTTTGGCCCCATATACGTAATCATCTGACTCACAGCAGATTACATTATCGCCACAGCCCAGCCAAAAAAATTGAATAGGTACAAAATCTCCGGCAAAATTATAATCATTACTAACCAAAAATGTAATCTTTACCAACTCACCCGGACCATTAACATGGTGCGGATTGGTAGCTCCGTTTTCAATATCTCTCACGCCTTCAATCAGGGCCATCATTGGCGGACAATTATTGCCGCAGCCAGCAAAATGACCAACATCATAAATGAAGTACTCAAAAACATGTTTATCGATAAGATCACTTGGTTTAACGGACAGGTCTGTTAAGGCCGAACCATCATATCCGATCATGAATCTAAAATAATCCAAATAACAATTACTTTGCGAATTCGGATTGAAAGATGAATTCAAAGAGATCGATATTTCGGCCTGATGACCTTGAAGTTGGTCATGTATTAAATTAATACTTACTCCTGTTCCTGATACAATGATATTATAATATGCGGTGTAAAAGGTGCCGGCGCTCGAAGAACCACGGGTATCGCATAAATCGGCCCAATCATAAATGGAAATAAGAAGATTGTAACTGCCCGAATAATCCTTATCCGATCCGATATCCCAGGACCACTCTCCGGTCGAAGTGTCAAGCTTCAAGCCATTGCCGAAATCGGTCGGCCCATCGAAGCTAATAATCTTATAAAGTGGATATTGAATATCCGCAATAGAATCCGCGTAATCAATGGTATCGCCAATTGTCCAGCCGGGAGAAGCATTGATGGTATCATAAAAAATAACCTGCGGCGGCCCGTTATAAATATTATTTGTGACTTTATCTTTATCACAGGTATACAGGGTAATGTTACCAATAGCAATCAGAAGGATAATGATCTTTGACGACCATTCCCTGCAATTTGACACTATGGGACGCATAATAAAATCATAGACCAAAATAACGGCTTACAATAATAATTTAAGCGAATCGGAGTGTTTGTCAAGCGTAAATGGTTAAAAACGACCGTAAAATCCTGATTTAAAAGACCTGAACCGGGCTATTGACTTGCTTTTCAGTTAGTTCTTTAATCTTTATCAGGTCGGCGCGGCTAATAAGAGTCAAGCGGCCGTCGGCGGTGGGGCGGTCGAGAGAATAGATATGACATGCTATCGGTTTTATCTCGCCGATTTTATCTATCCAGCTATCGATGGCTTTTTCATTATAGTTGCCATGTTCGCCGCCGGCAAAAAGGGCCTGGATGTAGATATTATCCAATTTTTTCAAGCCGTCGATGATGGAATTAAAATCCAGCGATTTATGAGGACGGTTGAAACGCCGGAATGTCTTTTCATCACCGGCATCGAGTTTCATAAAGCGAGTATCGAGTTTACCTAAAGCGTCGCGAATATCGGATTTATGAATTAAAGCGGAATTGGAAAGAATCGCCACCTTAGCTTGCGGCGCGGCGCCATCGCGTATCTCTTTAACGGAATCGATTATTTTGCCGAAATCGGGATGCAGAGTCGGTTCACCGTTGCCGGAGAATGTTATGTATGATACCGAGGGGTACTCATCGAGAGCATCCCATAAGGCTTTCTCGATTTCAGGAATGGTGGGCAAATCGCGGCCATCCGATTCGGTAATAAAGCCATGTGAAGGCGTGAAGCCGTACTGGCAATAGGCGCAATTGAACGGGCAGGCTTTGTATGCAGTCGGGAGAATATTGAGTCCGAGCGACGAGCCCAGTCTTCGCGAATTGATTGGACCGTAAATAATGCCTTCCTGAAGCTGTAACAGATGTCTGGTCATGGCCGTTCTCTATATTTTTCTTTTATAAACACAACTTTTTGTCTAATTTATCATAAATAGGTATAAAGTCAATTTGAACCGAGGATATGGCGTTTGGAAAAAGGTGATCAAGCAAAAATATATAGTAAATATAAACGTGGAGGATATATGAACGAAGAGAAGAAAAAACAGGATGATCGCTCCGGCCTGAAGATTGGCGGGAGTATCATGATCGGTATCGGGCTTTTATTTTTGCTGATAAATCTCGACATTTTACCTCATATGGGCAAAAGCTGGCCGATAATTATAATTGTGGTCGGTATTGCGCTTATGATCGGCGGTTTCGGCAAGAAAAAAAAGAGTGACGAGACAAATATAAATTGAGTTTCGACGAAAATAATTTCGAAAGATATCCGATTTCGACCCCGGGCATCGAACCTCCGGACGGTGGATCCAGATTCCCCAACGAAAAATTCAGTAAAAAAAAGCTCTCTTATTTTACCCTGGCTTTTCTGCTGCTGGTTTTCCCGTTACTATCGATGTCTTTAGTCGGTGATCCCAAAAAAGCGCTGGAGCTTCTGGCCGATTCACCGATTGCATTTATTTATCTTCCGACAATGGTCACCCACTGGCTTATTTTTCTGCTGGTCTTTCTAACCACTCGGTACGAAAACACGGGACTGCGCGGTCTGGGCTTTAAAAGGATTCGGCTGCTTGATATTTTCTGGGCGTTTGCTTTTCTTCTGGTTTCCAATCTGATATTGAGTTTAATTTCGCTGTTGCTCGGGAAAGTCAATCTGGCGATTCCCGGCGAAATCGAATTGATTTTACCGAAGAGCGGAACGGAGCGAATTATCTGGGTCTTTTTATCGTTAACGGCCGGTATTTGTGAAGAGACTGCTTTCAGGGGTTATCTGATCACACGATTGAAATTATTCAGCAGGATAAAAGGCTGGGTATTCCCCATTTTAATTTCCTCGCTGGCATTCGGTATGGGGCATACGTATCAGGGAGCCGGCGGGTTTATATTGATTTCCATCTATGGAATAATGTTCGGTATTCTTTATGTCAAAACCGGCTCAATCTGGCCCTGCATCATCGCCCACTTTTTTCAGGATTTTTCCGCGCTTTTCTTCCCGTTTCAGAATTAAAATTTCGGCGGGGGCGGCGGTCCCTCCAAATATAAGAACTTTATTAAGTACACAATATCGAATAGATTTATATCACCGTCAGCATTGACATCAGCGGCATAAAAATTCGGCGTCGGGCCGCCAAGATAGAGATAGTCAATTAAAAAAGTAATATCGAAAATATTTATCACTCCGTCACCATTAACTTCGCCGCGAGTAACAAGCGTATCGGAAATATAACCGGTAACGACGTACGGCTGGTACTCCAGATAGCCGGCATTATAGTTATAATGATGAGTCGAGATCGTCGTCGTATCGAGAATATTTAAACCGCTGCCCGATTGGTGGATAAAGTAAATATTGAGGATACGACCATAACCCGGCTCCAGGGGCAGATGATATTCCGAAATGCTGGGCGTAAACTGAAAAACAAGTTTTCGTTCCAACGGACTGATACCGATCAAATCGACCCGTTCGAAATAGTCGGTGCGGCAGGAGTCGGTATCAAAACCAAGATAACCCAGTTGCAGAGGACCGTCATATATAATGGGCAGTTTAAAAGTCTGCATCGGATGGCAGTTTTTCAGGTAAATCGGTACTTTAACCGTGTCGCCGGGGGCATACTCGATTTTTGGAAAATAGAGCGTATCGGCCAGAATTATTATCATATTCAGGGCCGTTCGGTTGTGCGGGCCGTCGGGCAGTAAATTTTGAAGAGTAACATCGAAAGCACCACCGGTAGCATAAGTATGTATCGGATTTTGAAGAATGGAAGTGTCACCGCCGCCGAAGTTCCACATCCAATCGGAGGCGCCGATAGAGCTGTCGCTGAACTGCACCGTCAGCGGCGCCCAGCCTAAAGTCGTGTCGGCGTAGATATCGACATACGGTTTATTAGTGTTCTTGTAAACCCGGTTCGATACATCCCAGTTGGAAGAAGCCAGGTCATTCATAAATGAATATTTATAATATATAACGGCGCTGTCATCAGGGGCCTGTCCCAGCGATACCCAACCGGCGATTAAATCATAGCAATACTCGCTATCATTCAGTAAGGAACCATCGACGAGTACCGAATCGAGAGAAAACAGAGGATGATGTTTCGTATAAAACAATTTGAGATTGCCGCTCGTGTAGAACGTATCGGCCATCGATTCGACGCCGTCACCGTCGACATCGACCCAGGCCAGCTCTTCGACGACCGTAGCTACACCGGCTTGCCAGACAGGATTCGGGGTGAAAGTGCCACCTATATTTTCATAGACGTACGGCCCGCTCCACCATCGCCCGGCCGCGAGATCATCATCGCCGTCATTATCATAATCATACAACGCCAGAGCCGAACCATAACCGCCGGTGGCCGATTGCCACGAGGAAACAGTTTCAAAATTTCCAGTGCCGTCATTGTAAAATACTTCATAGTGGCCGGTGCCGCCGGTTTGATTATTGAAAGCCACAATAACATCCAGCCAGCCGTCATTATCTACATCGCCGAGAACGATGGTATTGGCCGGATCGGTCGAAGCCGTCGTCCACGAAGGTGCTGTCTCGAGCGTCCCTGAATAATTGTAGTAAATGGCGGCGCCCAGTTCGTTATAGCAAAGCGCCAGATCGAGGTCGCCATCATTGTCCACATCGCCCCAAGTGATATCCATCGCCATGGTGCTGTCATCCGATTCCCAGCCCGGAAGGCTTTGAAGAACACCATCGATATTGTAATGAATGCGATCGCGTTCGGGGCGATTGTAGTATCCCTCGCCGGTGGCAAAAGCTAAATCGAGGTCGCCGTCACCGTCAACATCACCCAGCGCACACGAAAAAGTGTAGATACTGTCGGCGGTGTACCAATCGGGTGTATAATGAAGATAACCGTTAATATTCAGATACATATTCGAGCGCGTTTTCGTATTAAAACCTCCGGGACCGATATAATTCGAGACGATAAAATCGGGATAGCCATTATCATCGATATCACCGACGGCACAATGGCCGGAATAATTATTATCCGAGGAATACCAGGCGGCGCCGTATGGAAGGGCGCTATATCGGGAGAGATAGACGAAATTCTGAGCGCGGACGATGTCATTGCCGTTGGAATAATAAACATCAATATAACCGTCCTTATTGCAGTCATCCCAGACCATGCCGGTGGAATATACATCCGACTCGGAAGTCTGCCAGAAAACCGAGGTTCCTAACGGCACCTGGGCTGAGGCGGTCACATTCAAAAATAAGCTGATAAGAAAACAGACCGGAGTTATCGCTTTCTTCACTTCATACCTCCCCTATCAAAGATGAATCTTCACATCGGCAATCCTGGCGGTAACGCTGCCGGATAAATGCTCCAATGAATAGCAACCAATTAAATATAACCAAAACCTGAAATCTGTCAAGAAGTTATGCATTAGCCGACCATCTTCGTGTCCAATCACCAAATTTTGGGAATAAAACGGAGTATGGAAATCAGGACCGACTCACCGCTTATTTTTTATTCATATAAGCATCAAGATTATTATAAAAATCTTCGGCCTCGGGGGATTTTTGCGGGAGATAACCGACTCCGATAGCATACATCAGGTCGGCATACGAGTTAAAGAATCGGTATTTATCGGTAATAAGAGTGATCTCCTTTTCGGCGGCATCTTTTGCCAGACTGATTAGCTCGATACCGGAATATTCACCCCGATTGTATTTTGCATAGGCGGAATCCAGATTATTCGACGACAGATTTTTAATATAGTAATTCATGGGCAGGGTCGAAGTTCGCGTGGCGAAATAATCGGCTCTGGATATTATATCCCGCCAGCCGGCAAAACGAAGAGAGTCCTTGCTGTACATCATACCATCAAGTTCCCTCGAAAGGATCTTGGCATCATATAATTTTTTATTACCGGCAAATATCGGGATACTCAGGATGCCTCCGATCGTCCAGGCGTCATCATTGTCACCGGGATCATGGCCGAATTCATTACTGTACGAATATTTCGCTCTTAAACTCAATTCGGGTACGAATCTTTTTCGAGCGATGGAAATAAAATCTTTCTTGATGCGTATCGAAGTTTCCTGGCGCTGCATATCGAACGAGTTTTCGATTCCGGTTTCAACCAGGAACTGTTCGAATCTCCCCTGCTTTTTTGCATCCGACACGTATTCTTCAAACCGTCTCGCCAATGAAACCATCGTCTCGGGAGAAAACTCGTCCATCTCCAGGTCAAGATTGTCGTCGCCGGGACGATTCAGAATGACATTCAGTATTATTTTGGAAATTCTCAGTTCATCCCGGGCGTTGTACAAATTTATTTTGGAGGCAACCAGTTGTTCTTCAATAAGGGAAACATCGATACTGTCTTTTATACCCAACCGGTAATCGGTAACAGCCATTTCCCAATAATCCCGCAGACGGTCCACGATTCGCCGATATGCGGCAACCCGGTCGGAGTTTTCCAGCACGGAGAGGAAGGCAACGGTGACGGTTTGTTTAAGATCAAGGCGGGCCTGCTGGAGATTAATTTTTTCTATTTCACGTCTTTTTTTTGCAATTTGAATAGCCTTTATGGCGGGATATGAAAAAAGACGCTGATCGAGGACAACGTCGACATAAAATCTCCGGTTGAGAGTTCTATTGAAAAGCGATGCATCTTCAACATTGTCGGAACCGGCCACCGCCACGCCGGCGCCCAGGCTGGGGAAAAATGCCGAGTAGGCCTTTTTAATCTCGATTAATGCCCTATCATACAAATCCCCTTTGAGGAGTAGCCCCGAATTCTCCCGAAAGGCCTGGTCCACCGCCTGAGTATATGTATATGTCAGGATAGTATCTCCGCGCAAAGCGTCAAGCGTTTTGGCATTGTTTACATAATTCCGACTGAAGCTGATACCCAGCTTATTTCCGGCTTCCAGATTCAAGCAAAGTTCTTCGATGTCATTAAACGCTACCGGCAGCGACGCCGGGATGGCGCCTTCGGCAATTTTCAAGATCTTATAGGCGGTGAATTTGGCCAGCGAGCGATAGGAATAAACATTATTTGACGCCGTCGCACCTTTCCCTACCTGCAGAAAACCTTCGGAAGTAAATACCGGCAACCGGGCCTGACTGGCATCCCGATATAGCTGTACCATTTGCTCTAATTCCATACCCCACAGAGGGGTTATATACAGCACATCGATATTTTTTACTATGGCTCCCAAAGACAGGAAAAAACTGTACAAACCTTTCGGGCTAAACTTGCTTTCCAGATGAACCACCGCCCCGAATTCACCCGCCACCTTATAGACTTTATCTCTGAATTCTGGCGATTCATCACCGGAGGGAAAATAGAGGACCCCGATATCCCGTGAGGGGAATAACTTTTCGAGAGTGGCAATGTCGTTATACAGTTTGTCCGGCTGATAATTTACAGTAAGATTCGGCACAACCGGGATAAGGTTACTGTCGAGCAGCCCGGTGACTTCAGGATCGAACTGATATATACCTATAATGGTTTTTTTAAATCCGGCCGCGATTAAATCTTGAATTACCCAGGGCCCGGCGGCAATAACCATGTCGATATTTTTCATCCGGGCCAGATCATTCGCCATCGCCCGGCATTTATCCCGATCCCACTCGGCCGAAAAATAGCCGTACGGTTCGAAGATAAGTTCGACACTGTCTTTATTCATTTCATCGAAAAAACCCTTCACCTCCGCCAGCATCAACTTGTGGATAAAATACGGGCCGCCTTCGAAGTAGGCGACGCGATAGGTTTTATCCGGATGCTGTGCAAATGCGGAAGCGGATAGTGTCAGAATTGCCAATAGCAGAAAAAAGACATTCTTGGATCGCATCAAACCGTTGCCCGATACCATAAACAAATTATTCATTTCTCAAACCTGACAATAATAAATCATTGTCCGCGATTTTTCAACTAATATAAAGATTCTCGTGAATTCATAAGATAATTCTGCATTTTAAATTAAGCGGTAGTTCATAAATAGAGGGAACAGAATAGTCAATGACAGGATTAGCCCAATCAGGCAATAGATTGATTTCAACCAGAGCGGCCGGGTCGAGACGCCGATAAGCATATAGGCCGGAAATATAATTAGATAATGACGATAAATCGACATCGTCGTTCCGGTAGTCAAGGAAAACAGATAGAGCACTATCGCCAGAATCCATAATTCTTGCCTGATTTTAAACGGATAGAAAATAAAAAATATTAACCCATACCAGAGAATCGCTATATTTTCGGGGCTTAGCAATGGTTGTTTAAAAAGGCTTTTCAGCATGATATATATCGGGAAGGCCCAGATTCGATTGTATTTTTCCTGAAAATGAAGCTGCAGAAAGAAATCATCGAATTTGATATAAAAATAAATCCACAAAAGTAAAATACCGAGGAAAAACGGAAAAATATAAAAGGCTGCATTTAGCCAGCTATTTGGCGATTTTGGAATGAATTTATTTTCGCCATTAAATATCATCCACGCCAGGGGGACGGCAGCGATCAAAATTCCGGTCGGATAAGTCAAAGAAAGGGCCATCGCGAGAATAAATAATCCCGCGTCCCTGCCAAAGCCGGGAGAAGAATACAGCCGGAAGAGATACAGCATAAAAAGCAGTAAAAAGAGCGCATAGGGGAAACCGGTCAGCATGTAAAATCCGGCCGGTGAAAATATTAATGCTATTGAAGTTAACAGGGCGGCCTTATATCCGTAAAATTTCTTCATAAGGCGGAAAAGTAAAAAGAATCCAAGCAAGGTAAACAGGAAAGTCAGAGCTATAAAGCTAACCTGGGATGAACCTCCCAGAATCGGCCGAAATAATTTGACAACCAGCGGCCACATCGGGAACCAGCCCGGATTTCCGCAGATGTCGCCTAAGCGGCCGTCAACGCCGGGCGTGCAAGGGTAAACCTGGTAACCGATTTCGGAAATATCGAGATAATGTTTGACATCCCAAATCGGCAGAAAAAGGTAGTTATTATGGTTAAAATAAGAGATGCCGATATATATCCCGATAAAACATATATAGATAAGAAGCGGTGTTAGAAGCCATTTGAATTTATTTATTGCGGCCATAGGCCATAAGGTATTGCCGGTGAACAGAATTTGGCAACCAATTTTTTGAAAATCCAACGGTTGTGGTCGAATATTCGGTTACTTGTTGACATTTTATCGGGCGCACAATATAAATGGTCTGTTTGAAATTGTGACAATAATGAGAGGGTCTGAAAATTAAATGAGAATTATTATCGTCGGCGGTGGGGTGGTCGGTTACAGCCTGGCTGAACATCTTGTCAAAGAACGTCACAATATATCTTTAATTGAAAAAGATCCTTCGGTCTGCCAGACCATCGGTGAAAAACTCGATATTTTAATTCTGTGCGGGAGCGGCAGTTCGCCGCGGCTCCTGGAGAAAGCCGGTATTGAGAACGCCGATATGGTCATCGCCGTGAGCCCGAATGATGAGTTGAATATTCTGGTCTGCGCCATCGCGCAACAATACAATGTGTCAACCAGATTAGCCAGAATCAGAAGTAACGAATTTCGCGGCGGGGATGCCATTATAGACATTTCAAAAATGGGCGTAACATTATCTATCGATCCGGAAAGTGTCGTGGTCGATGCTATAACACAGTACGTCGAAACACCGGGCGCGAGCGATGCTGTCAATTTTCATTATGGCAACGTCCTGATGCGCGGTTATCGAGTCACGGAGAATATGCCGATCAGCAATCGGGCCCTTGGCGAAGTCATGCAGAACTCCAGAGACAATCGAATCTTATTTGTCGCGGCCGTAAGGGATGGAAAAGGGATTATTCCCCACGGCGATTATGTCGTACGACCGAAAGACGACTTATTCGGGATTTTCGCACGATCCTCATTGGACAGATTTATGGGATATTTTTATGAAAACAAGACCATCGTCGACGATGTCATAATTACCGGTGATAGTTTAACGGCGGTTCTTCTGGCCGAAACATTACAGAAGTTTGTCAATAAGGTCACGCTTGTCGATCCGGATGAGGAGCATGCCCGCCAGGCGGCCGATACTCTGAATAATGTCGAAATAATTCATGGTGATTGTACCGAAGCGAGTATTCTCAGCGAAGTTTATGTCAAAAACGCCCGTTTCTTTATCGCCGCCGCGAAGGAAGCAGAATACAATATCATGTCCGCCCTGCTGGCCAAGGCGGAGGGGACGCAGGAAGTTATTGCAGTTGTATCGGATATTCGCTATGACAAGCTGTTCACTTCCATCGGTATTGACCATATTATTCATCCCCGATTGACTATCGCCCGCGAAATTCTTGAAGCCATCAATCGGGGACAAATCGGAAGAATCGCCAAAATCCGAAATGTCAATATCGAAGCCCTCAGAATCACTGCCGAGGAAAACAGCCCCATTACCGGCAAGCCGCTCAAGCACGTGCGCAGTAAAATTCAGAAGGGCTCGATCATAAGTACCGTCCTGCGCGGTGAAGAAATGATAATCCCGGATGGTGATACGATTATACATCCCGGGGATCAGATGATAATCACGACCTATTCCGATAATGTCGCCCGCGTGCGCAAACTTTTCAAGTCCCGATAATTTCGGAACCAACCGATGAATAAGAAAACCGTTTTTTACGTTACCGGCCGGTTGACGATGATTATGGCCGCGATAATGCTTATTCCCCTGGCGATCGCGTTTTATTACAATTTCCCGAAGAGTTTTTCCGGCATTTTCCTCGATCCTGAAAAGCTGGGATTTATCCTTGCCATTGTTCTCTCCGGTGGACTGGGATTTCTGACAACGATTATTTTCAGGTCGGATAAAGAGCTGGAGGGCATCAAAGAAGGATTTGCGATTGTCTCGCTGGGATGGGTGTCGCTGGCTTTTTGGGGGGCGATTCCATTTTTCGTCTATTTTATTTCGCTGGCGCAGAATTATACGTTTGGAGGAACCATTCTATCTTTTACCGATGCTTATTTTGAAATCTGCAGCGGTTTTACGACAACCGGGGCAACAATTCTGGCTGACGTGGAAATAATTCCCAGAGGACTTTTGTTCTGGCGCAGTTTGACTCATTGGCTGGGCGGCATGGGGATTATTACGCTGGCCATTGCTATTTTCCCGGCGATGGGTGTTTCCGGTTATCATATGTTTCGCGGTGAAGTGCCGGGTCCGACGGCTGAACGGATTCAGCCCCGGCTGGCCGAGACAGCGGCGATTTTGTGGGGCGTGTATGCTTTGCTGTCGCTGGCGGAGACGATACTTCTTTTATTCGGCGGGATGGATTGGTTTGACGCGCTCTGTCATACGTTCGGCACGATGGCGACCGGCGGTTTTTCGACCAGGAATGCCTCAATCGGATATTATAACAGTCATTTCATCGATTGGGTCGTGACCGTCTTTATGATGCTGGCCGGGATGAATTTTCTGATTCATTATCGTGTCCTGAGAGGGAGATTTTCGGATGTCTTCAACAATAAGGAATTACATTTTTATCTCGGGACGATTGCCATTACAATTATTCTTTTTGCCGGTATTCTTTATATGGCCGGTATTAAACCGGAACATCAGGCGGTGGTGCATTATCAGTTCGAGCCGCGTCATGCGACAGAGTTCGGTGCCCATCATGATGTTCAGGCCGAAAAAGTGTCGACGCTGTACGGTGCCGTGCGTCATGCCTCGTTTCAGGTGGTGTCGATCATAACTACCACCGGTTACGGCACTGCCGATTTCGATTTATGGCCCAATTTTTGTCGGTTCGGATTATTGCTTCTGATGTTCTGGGGCGGGTGTGCCGGTTCGACCGGCGGCGGTATGAAGATGATAAGAGTTATGGTCGTACTCAAAGCGGGCTGGCGGGAACTTTCGAAAATGGTCCGGCCGCACCTGATTGCACCGCTGAAAATCGGCGGCAGCAGTACGAAAGAGGAACAGGTCATAAATATAACAGCCTTCTTTATCCTGTACGTGATTATTTTTGTTTTCTGCTCCCTCCTTATGATGCTCTTTGTCCCGGATATGGTTACCGGCATGGCCTCGGTGGCCGCGACACTGGGGAATATCGGCCCCGGTCTGAGCGGGGTCGGCTCGACTCAGACGTACAACTGGATACCGATTCCGGGTAAATGGATATTGATTATCTGCATGCTCCTCGGCCGGTTGGAAATCTTCACGATACTGTTAGCACTACGCCCGTCGTTCTGGAAGAAGTGATAATGTACACAATAAAAATATTCGAAGGAAAGTGGGAGAAGTTTTTGGTATGGACACTTTTATTATTTTTAGTCATGCCAATATTCGCCGTCATTTTTAGATATCCTCTGCTTCTTTTATTGTACCTATTATCTCTCTTATTAGAATTTTTGGTTCCCGGATTTGATAAAACGATGGAAAGCTATTCCGGCGTTATAATGATTATCCTTTTCGTTGTCAGTTTTCTCGTGGCTTTTATAGCATCGTACAAATTATGGGAGTCATACAAAAAGCATTTTCTAATAGCTTCGCCAAAGGAATAACAAGTAGGGCAGGTCTGCCATCAGACCTGCCTTTTTCATATTGGCAGGAGTCGGGGACTCCTGCCCTACCAATAATATGGCATGTACCTTTCTTTATTTTTAAGTGGAACATATACTCAACTCATCGTATATTTGGTGAAAATTTACGGATAGATAATTAAAAGCAGGGCGACCTTGCCGAATAAAGTAAACAACTCCGCATCGGAGACAACACAGCATGTAACTTTTGCGCGCGATCTGGGGCTTTTCGATGCCACCATGATCGGTATCGGCGCCATGATCGGCGCGGGAATATTCGTTTTGACCGGAATCGCCGCCGGAGAGGCCGGCCCGGCCTCGATTCTGGCGTTCGCGCTGAACGGTCTGGTGACACTTCTGACCGCCTTTGCGTACGCAGAGCTGTCATCGGCGATACCGCGCGCCGGAGGTGGTTATTCATTCGTCCGGATGGCTTTCCCCGGGGCGACCGGATTCGTGGCCGGATGGATTCTCTGGTTCGCTTACATTGTCGCGTGCAGTTTATACGCGCTCGGATTCGCCGGATATTTCTGGGAATTTTTTATTAAATATTTGCCCTGGCTGACGGAACCGATCTATCATCTTATCGGACATCATCGGGCGGTACTCATAATAACGATTTTCGTGGGAACCGGATTTGTCTGGTTGAATGTTCGCGGGGCGGAAGTCACCGGCAAAACGGAAAATGTCCTGACGCTGACCAAAATTTTTATTCTTTGTATCTTTATCTTTTTCGGACTGAAGCGGATTTTCGACGAACCGGGACGGGTGGCCGAGAGTTTCACACCATTTTTCCCTGAAGGTCTGGGCGGGGTGCTGATTGCGATGGGGTTGACATTTATCGCCTTTGAAGGTTATGATTTGATAGCCACGGTCGCCGAGGAAATCAAAAATCCGAAGAAAAATATTCCGCGAGCGACTTTTATTTCGCTGAGCGTGACGATTGTTATCTACTTAATGATACTATTTGTCTCGATGGCGGCGATCGATACCGGCGATCAGCCGTCATGGAAAATACTGGGTCATTTCAAGGAGACCGCTATCGTCAGGGCCGCCGAAGGATTTATGCCGGCTTTCGGCGTCGTTATTATCGTTGCCGGGGGATTGCTGTCAACGATGTCGGCGCTTAATGCCACTGTTATGGCGGCCTCGCGAGTCGCATTCTCGATGGCACGCGACTTATGGTTGCCAAAACGAATCGCTCAAATTCATATTCGACGCCGAACACCGCATGTCGCCATAATAACCACCGGCGTCATTTTATTGATTACCGCGGTGGCTTTACCGCTTGAAGCAGTCGGGTCGGCCGCGAGTTTGATATTTCTTCTGACGTTCGCCCTGGTCAATCTTTCGGTTATCGTTTTACGACGCAAATATCCCGATATTCCCCGGAAATACAAAGTCCCGCTGTATCCGGCGATTCCCCTGGCCGGTTTTTCGCTAAACATATTTCTGGCATTATATCAATTCAAATTCCAACCGATAGCATGGTTTGCAACTGCGGGCTGGATAATGGTCGGTATTTTGTTGTACTATGCCGTGTTCGAGAAAAAGGCGGCGGCTTTGGAGCCACAGGTTATTCATCCGCGACCGGCCCCGCCCGGCGTCGAGGTGCTGCCGTCGGTCCTGGTCGCATTGCATAATCCCGACAATGTGCAACAATTGCTTAAACTGGGCTATTCCATCGCGCATCAAAGAGGCATTGGATTAGTGGCGATGTCGGTCGTGGAAGTGCCGCGCCAGACACCGATTCATGACGGGGTCAGATTCGCGCATCATAAAGAGGCACTTTTAAACGACGCTCGCAAGATTGCCTCGGAACTAAAAGAAGAGTTGGATACCGATATTATTGTGGCGCATCAGGCGGCTGATGGTGTCCTCGCGGCGATACGGGTACATAAAGCGCAGGTACTGGTGATGGGCTGGAAGGGTTATACCAACACTCGTGACCGTCTGTTCGGCGAAATTGCCGACCGGATTATACGGCTGGCACCGTGCGACCTGGTAATTATCAAACTCGGCAAGACCGAAGAGGTAAAAACATGTATGTTGCCGACGGCCGGGGGACCGAACGCCGGATTGACGGCAACAGTACTTAATGCTTACGCGGCAGACAGTAATATATCAGTTACGGTTAGTCATGTCGCGCCTAAAAGGGCATCGAGTGAGCGTCGTGACGAAGGTCGCGCGAGTATCGATGAAAGCCTGGCGCTTCTGGATCCGAAGATAGTCAAAGATAAAAAAATAATCGAGGCGTCGTCGATTGCGGGAGGTATCGCCAAGGCGAGCCTGGAATATGATTTGGTCGTTATCGGGGCGGCCAAAGAGCCGTTCTATCAGAAAGTTCTTTTCGGAGAAATCCCCGAGAAGGTTGCCCGGTATTCGCCCACCGCCGTAATGGTAGTGAAAATGCACGAGGGCGCCATCAGATCGATATTCAAAAAGATATTCGGTTAGGTAAAAATATCGGACAAGTTATATGAAAACGGCGGCAGAGCTTAAAGGAGATATTTCATTCGAGGCGACATTAAGAGGGAATAATCTTAAATTTCTAAGTACATGGGGATTGTTCTCTCCGAAAAGTATCGATGACGGTACTTACTTACTTATAAAGCATATTGATATCGAGGACGGACAATCGACGCTTGATCTGGGCTGCGGATATGGCGCAATGGGACTGGCGATAGCGAAAGCATACAGCAGCGGCTCGGTGCATCTGGTCGATAAGGATTTCGTGGCGGTGGAATATGCATCGAAAAACATAAAATTAAACGGACTAAAAAATTGTAAGGCATATCTAAGTAATGCCTTCAGTGCTGTTGATGATGTAAAATTCGACAATATCATTGCCAATTTGCCGGCTAATGTCGGCAATGAGATGCTTTATATCATAATGAGTGATGCCTTCGAGCATCTCAATCCGGGCGGGCAACTGGTGGTTGTGACGATTGCCGGATTGAAAGAATATATCAAGCGGAATTTCAAAGAAATTTACGGCAATTATAAAAAAATCAAACAGGGGCGCGGTCATACGGTCGCCAAAGCCATTAAATCATAATTCAACCCTTTCAGATCGAACTTCTCGAGTATTTTTCATTTTATGATGATTAAAAATATACGCTGCTTATAGGCTCTGTGCCCGGTCGATCCTCAGATCGACCGGGTGCCGGCGAGTCTGAGGACTCGCTCGGCACATTATTGGGCAGGAATCGCGACAAATCCCGAAATAATGCTGAAATTCAAGTATTTCCCGTTTTCTGTCGAAAATCATATAAAGAAATCCAACAATCAGTTACGGGGATTATTATGGCTTTATTAATTGAAGTAATCGAGTGGATGGACCCCAGCGGCGAGGAAATGATTTATCGGATTCCGCAGCAGGGTTCAGCCGATTTCAAGATGGGCGCACAGCTAATCGTGCGCGACAGTCAGACTGCGATATTTTTTAAGAATGGTCATGCGGCCGATACATTTACCGAGGGCCGGCATACTTTATCGACGTTGAATATTCCGATTCTGACGCGCCTTCTGGCTTTTCCGTTCGGGTTCAATTCGCCGTTCAGAGCCGAAGTGTACTTTGTCAATCTGAAGGTCTTCACCGACCTGAAATGGGGCACCAAACATCCGGTGACATTCAAAGACAGCAAACTGGGATTGATTCGTCTGCGCGGATTCGGCGCGTTTACGATGAAGATAACCAATCCGATTTTATTTCTAAATTCGATTGTCGGCCGGCAGGCTCGGTACACCAGTAAGGACATTCAGGATTATCTTCGTGATGTCATCATCGCGCGGATGAACGATATGCTGGGCGAGAAACTGGATACGATTCTTGATCTGCCGTCGATTTATACCGAGCTGGCCGAAGATTTCAAGAAAATCGTCACGACCGAATTCGATAAGTACGGTCTGGAGCTGGTTGATTTTTATATCTCGTCGATAACGCCGCCGGATGATGTTTCGAAGATGATCGACCAGCGCTCCGGGATGGAAGCGGTCGGGGATCTGGATAAATTTTTGAAATTCGAGATGGCCAAAGGGTTGGGAGCGCCCGGTGGTCCGGCCGGGACCGGCGCCGGTATGGGCATGGCGGCCGGGGTCGGAATCATGATGCCGGGTATGATGTCAAGAGTTTTTTCACCCGAGCAGACGGAACTGAAACGCGAATCGATACCGACCGTAACCTGTCCGAAATGCCACACCGATACGCCGGAGCAATCGCGCTATTGCTACCGCTGCGGGAATCCGATGGTCGGGCAGAATTATTGCCCGTCGTGCAACGAGCAACTTCCCTCGGAGGCGAATTTCTGTCTTCACTGCGGTTATAAGCTCGATGTGAAGCCGAAATGTCCGCACTGCTCGGCGGAGCTGATTCCGGGCTCGAAATACTGCGGCGAATGCGGCAAGCCGATAAGCGGCGATGATAACGCCAGATAAAAAGAGCGGTTTTTATATCGGGGTCAGTTGCCCCGGATGCGGCGGGGAGCTGGAAGTGCAATCTGACTTCTTCGTGCTCGGTTGTACTCATTGCGGCTCATCGCTGAGAATCATTATGCCGGGAATACCCCCGGCATACCTTATAAAAAGCGATAAAGACAAACGTGCGATAAGATTTCAAATCGATCGCCATCTGAAAAAGAATTCTCTGCCGCTGACCTCTTCGCAGTTTGACATAAAATCGATTTATGCACCATACTGGAAAATCGATGCGGTCGTTTTGAAAGTACGCAATACTACTATTGAGCGGACACGATTCGGAGATGATTACAATAATTACGGTGGTTACGGCGGCTACGAGCAAACAACGACGTACGAGCAGAAAATAACCGATATACGACTTGTACCATTCATGATCACACAATTCGCATCGGATACGTTATTGCCCTTTCCGCACTCGCTCGGGATGCGGACTGAATATATCAAGATGGTGCCTTTTTCCAAAGAAAATATCGATGGCGAATTTACCTGTTTGCCGGCAGTAAAAGAATGGTCGCAGGTAATGGATGATCTGGATAACAATGTCTCCTCGGTCAATGAACTGAGTACGGCCGATTTCGGTATTAACAAAACCGAGATTTTTCATCCGGTCGGATCGGTCGTGTACTTCCCCTATTTCATTGTCGATTCGCCGCACGGCGATGAGATGAGACAGTTCATTGTCGATGGTGTCAGCGGTCGAGTATTGAAGTATGGTACAATTCCAATGTACGATGAGCCAGATAGAAGTGATTCGCCCGGAATCGAGTTCGGTGAACTGGGAATTGAATTTCATCGTTGTCCTAATTGCGGTGTCGATTTACCGGGCGAGCAGTCATTTGTTTATATATGCGACAACTGTCAGGAGCTTGTCCTTTTAGAAAAATATCCGTTTGTTGAAAATCAGATTTATTCGGCGTCATCGGGCGACAATCCGGCGGACCGGATGTTTCCGTTCTGGTCGATGAAATTATCGGGTGAAGATCAAACTAAAATCCGCAGAATGTTCGGCGGTATTTACAATTCGGATCGTCTGGTGCTGCCAGGTTTTAAGCTGCCGAATTTCGAAGCGATGTTCCGGCTGTCCAAACGAATGTCGGCAGCCGCCGCGAAACTTGAGCTTTCCCCTATCGAAAAACTGGAACGGCATTTTATACCGGTCAATCTCAGCTTGACCGAAGCATTAACCCTGGCGGAAGTTCTTATTTATCGCGACAGTATCGGAAAAGGGATAAAAAGCTCTTTTCGCGAGACGATGTTTCAACCCGACGAGGTGTCTCTGTTTTATGTGCCGTTCCACCCGGAAAGTTACTTCCAGGTCGATTCGGTATTGGGTGCCGTGACATTCGAGAAGAATCTGGTTGAGTAATTGCTTAAAGCTGGTGCACGAGGACGTACACCAGCCACGAATTTTGTTAAGTGAAATTGAAAACCAAAATAAGAAATATTGCCGCTTTAATTAAGCAAAAAAGTCGCATCGGCTATTATTTAATCATCTTTCATAGCTTTATTTTGCTGATTGCTTTTTTTGCTATCTTGGTACTTTCTATAATTAGTAAAAGCTTAGGCCCTTATTCGGCGGAGGCATGGGGAGGATTTATATTTGTTTCCATTACTATCATTGATTACCCGATCGCCAGACCATTATTACAGCTTGGCGAAATAATCGGAGTAAATAATCCATATTTATACATGACTATATATTTCTTTTTAATCGTGGTCTTTGGCAATTTTTATTGGTTTTTTATAGGTTTAATTATTGATAAAGCGTACCACAGATTTAGGAGATAGTGCATGAGGCTATACACCAGCCACGAAAAAATTTTCGGAATACCACGGTTTTTATTGGAATACCATAATAAAAAAATATATTACTCTCGAGAAAATGTAATAATGGGATTTGAGTAAATGATGAAAAGACAAATCCTGTCTTATCTGCTTCTTCTCGTAATTATTGTAGGCGGGCGGGAAATACTATTCTCTGCTGAATCCAGCGATAATAATATTAATAAACCAAATGCCGTCGCCTTTCCTCTTGATTCGACCTTAGAAAATTACAATCTTATTTATCCTAATATATCGGATATGTTATCTTCATATGAAAAGGGACCCATTTCAATAGAGTTGAGGGGCCAGTCACGTAATCTTACTCTCGAGAAGAATCATCTCTGGCGTGGGAAGCTAAATACTATTGTCAATGACGGTATCATTGAGACGCGGGTAGAACTTCCCGAGCCGATAACTCTCAAGGGAACCGTAGATGGCTACGCGGGGAGTCAGGTTCGGTTGACCATCAGCCCCGATACCGCCTGGATGAGCGGCTACGTTGCATTTGACGACAACTGGTTTATAATTGAGCCGCGGCAAAAAACAAAATTACCCGACGGGACCACCGAGCATTATCTATACACCCGCGAAAATGCGGGAGAAATGTATGGAGTCTGCGGCGTCGCCGATGACGATAATAATGTACCTTATTCGGAATCGAACGAAATTATTATAGAACGTTCATATTCAACATTAAAAATATACGGCCAGGGCGATTATGAATTCTACACTCTTGATCCTGACGACTGGGCGACACGGATGATATCTGTTTTTAATGATGTCGAAGGAATCTATGAAAATGCTATAAACGTAGAATTCGAAATTACAGGACTATCTGTATTCACTTCATCTTTTGAACCTTTCACGACTACTGATGCCTATGGGCTCATCAATGCTTTCGCCGATGGATTTCATGGCGTGAATAGTCCAAGCAGGCATATAATGCATATATTTACAGGCAAAATTTTGGACGATCATAAAATCGGCCTGACACTGGGTTATGCATCGGCAGGAAGATGCGGTGGATATACAATGGCACAACAAGTGCGTGAAGCCGGATACTTCGCAACTGCGTATCATAAAATGATTCTTAGTGCCCATGAAATAGGTCATTGTTTTGATGCAAGGCATAACCTGTCTGAAATAGATTCTACATCATCTCCAACCTGCCCGTATATGTTTACCATAATGAGAAGTCCATTTGAAGGTAATTGTCAGCATGATTATTTTTCGGACGCTAATATTGGTGTTATGGAAATATATGATGACTACCTGGATGACGCAATCGGACCGGAGGCTTCTATTAGTATTAATTCCGGCGCGTCATACACCAACTCTCAAGAGGTTATAATTGATATCGAAGCTGTTGATAATTTTCCGCATAATTATCACGCCAGAAGAATGCCGATAAGTTTTAGAAATTCCTCTGAAGAGTTTGCACTTGAAGATTGTTTCTATGCCCCTGTTGACTCATTCCTCCCCTGGTCTCTAGCCGATGGTGATGGCGAAAAAATAGTCGAGGTTTATTGTTTTGATATTTCTGAAAACTTGACTATTGTTTCTGATTCAATCATTCTTGACCAAACACCGCCATCAAATGTGACCAACTTATATAGTTCTTCTCATAATATAGATGAATATTCCACAGATCGGTCGATCGATATCTGCTGGGAAAGTGCAATGGATTCGACCAGTGGAATCAGTGGTTATTCATACGTCTGGGTAAATACTCCGGAAATTGATCCTGACAGCTTGATTAGCGTTGATAATGCCACGTTTTGTATTACAAGTCCCGAATTATATGATAGCACCTGGTATTTCATGATTCGGGCCGAAGATAGCGCCGGGAATCAAGGTGATTTCTCGTCTCTTGGGCCATTTTATATTGGCAATCCGACCGATATAAGTGAATTTGACCCGGCTTTATTGCCGAATCAATATGCATTTTCTCAGAATTTCCCGAATCCCTTCAATCCGTCTACTACTTTTTCATTCAGCCTGCCAAAGAGGGCTCATGTTACTTTGGATATTTATGATATCCTCGGGCGAAAAATCACAACAGTAATTGATAAATTTACCTCGGCAGGGAATCATGAAATAATCTGGGATGGAAAGGACCATAATGATCATGAAATCGCATCCGGAATTTATTTCGCCAGATTCCAGGCCGCCGATTTCACAACGACTAGAAAGATCATAATGGTGAAGTAGAAAAAGTCGAAATGCTTTTGAGGATTTATACCTACTCTCTCTCAATCCTGGGAGCGGTGACGTTTAGGAAGAATCTGGTCGAGTGAAGCTGAATTGGTCAATACTGAGCTGCACAACCACCGCCCTGTCCGGTGGCGTAAATTTCGTTTTGATGTAATGGTGGATAAAGGAACCAGGCCGAGTATTCGGCCCGATTCCGATCGCTTTGAGCCGACAGGCCCTGAAAAACAGGGCCATCGGCAGGAATATTACCGGAACTGCTTAAACAAATCGGCTCAATAGCCCTGTTCTTTCTTAAAATTCTCGTACTCTTCAACTTCCTTGTCCAGTTCCTGGAAGGCCTGACTGGCCCGGAAGCGGGTATATAGATTCTGGCTGTCCTTAATCTTTTTCAGCATGTCGGCGCGGGCATCGCCCCAGGGAAGCTGCATCAAAACATAGGCCCGGAACAGCGAGCCCTCGGTCATGATTTCCTGCTTATCGACCCGTGAACCCTGGAGGGTGGTCGAAACGACCGATTTGCTTGCCTGCGTAAATGACGCCAGCAGCTCGGTGTCCTCGTTCAGACCGACCTCTTCATCGAATTTTTTTGTCAATCCCTTAATCCTGACATCCAGCTGGGAACCGACATCCAGCCGCGCCTGTTGTTTGGCCTTGTCCACCGCCAGCTGCATATCTTTCGAGGTGGCGGTCGCCGCCGCATACAAATAATTCGGATCCTGCGGGACATTTATGTACCAATCGGGAAGAGTGCTGAGCTGTTTCTCCTCCGTCGTCTGAGGTGCGCCGCCGCCGCCGCAACCGACCATAAAAATTGCAAACATTCCGAGTGAAATAACCAAACCTGCAAATTTCATTTCCGAACCTCCTTGTAAGTTTGTATATCGTCTATGGTTACTCGCCTGATAACGAATTGCCTTATTCTTACGCAACCTCCTTTCCACACGGAGATTATATATCTTATTTAAGCGTTTACTATCTAAAAAATCTAAGTCATTGTCAGGTCGTTTGGCCCTCACAAAATGATGGTTCGCCCAAACCGGTGCTATAAGTAACCAATCGTTTATATTTCAGTCAAGAAATAATCCTTGCAAAATCATGTCGAAACTACACAAATCCATAAATAGCCAGGCTATTATTCGACACCGAGGCGCCGCCGGCAACAAAAATTTTCTGTCCCGGCTGTCTGGTCAATGATTTTCAGGTTCCCAAATCGGCGTATTAATACGAGAAAACAACTTTAACGTCAAGGAAACCATTAATAATCGCAAAGTGTTTTTAAAAGATTTTTCGCAATTAAAAAGACCCGGAAATAAAATATATTTCCTGAGGTATAGAATCGATAAATTTTACGGTCGAAATATGTCTTGCTTATTGGAGCTGTTTTTCCTTTTTGGCCTCTTTGGCCTTTTTGTTCGCGATTACATAGTAAACAAGCAATCCGACCCCGGCGGCGATCAGTACAACCCCAAAAACGACTTCGCCCTCGATATAATATGGCAGCAGTTTTATAATAACCAGGGCCAGACCGGCAAAAACCATAACCAAACCCCACTTAAGGGAGGAGGGCAGATATCTGTCAATACTAGTGCCGTTGAGGTAGAAAAGATGTTTGATATCTTCGTTGACAAGACCTTTTTGAATCAACTGCTTTCTGGTCGAATAATTCAGGGCCAGCTTGATGATAAAGAAAATGGTGGGGAAGATGATAATCAGCGGGATAACCTCATAAATGCTGTTCATGTCGGGACCTCCAATCTAAAATTATTATTATTTTCTTCTTTTAAACGATTAGACCACCGGTTTGAAAAAATGTTGCAAAATCACAAAAAAAGGCGCAACATTTCGGGGGCTTTTGGGTCAGATTGATATAGGAAGAAAATGTGGACGGAAAATTACGCCTTGTTGAAAGAATACTTGCCGGCGAGACAAAGGCTTTTGAGGAACTGGTCAGGGAACATCAGCGACTGGTCGGCCATATTGTTTTCAGGATGATTTCCGACCCCGGCGACCGAGAGGATATTTGTCAGGAAGTCTTTATGAAGGTTTACAGGAACTTATCCCGATTTCGCGGTGATTCCAGGCTTTCCACCTGGGTCGCCACAATCGCCTATAACCGGTGCTATGACTATCTTAATGCCAAAAATCTTCCCCTGGCCGATGATACTTTTGAGGGTGCTCTTGAAGATTTTCCGGATAAAAACTCAACTCCGGCTCAAAAAATGGAGCAAAATGATATCTCGATTCGTCTGAAAGACGAAATTAATAATCTTCCGCTGCAGGCCAGAACGATAATTACACTTTTTCATGTCGATGAACTCAGTTATGACGAAATCGGCAAGATCATGAATCTTCCCGAAGGGACAGTAAAAAGCCACCTTTTTCGTTCGCGCCGGCTTCTAAAAAAAAGGCTCCTGTCGAAATACGACAAGGAGGAGTTATGGCAATGAAGCATCTATCCGAAAATGAAATTCAGGAATATCTGGATAATACTATTTCCACCGGAAAACAGGAAATGATTACTCATCTCGATAGTTGTCAGCTATGTCGGAACCGCGTTAAGGATTATGAAACGCTGTTTTTACAACTAAAAAAGGCCGAACCGGATGCACTATCATTTGATTTTGTATCAAAAGTTATGACGAAAATAGAGGCGGAATCGACTATAACAAGTCCGCGTCCGATATGGTCGATAGTGTTTTCCGTCCTGGGGGCGATTCTCGGATTGGTGTCGATCGGCTATTTCATAAATTTCAAACCACTTCTCGAAGCGGTCAATTTATCTGATGTGCAGCAATATCTTAATCTCGTTTTTTTTCACGAGATGAGAGATATCGCCGGATTATTTAATGTTGATTTGGGCACAATAATATATGTCGGATTGACATTACTGGTTATTGCCGCCATCGATGTAATTATCCGCCATAATAGACGCCGGCCGATTTCTTTTCTGATTTAGCTAATCCGGCACTATTTAATAAACACATTCAAGGCGGTATTGAACTGCTCGATATAGAATTTGCTGTCTTCGTTGTCGAATTTTTCCAATTCTTTAGTGGCTTGGGCGAGGATTTCTCTTCCTTCCTCATCACCGGAGGCAGTCTTCGTAATACCGATATAACCGTCGGCCAACAGCTCACCCATCCGATCACCGGCCTGACGGGCATGTTCTTTCGACGAATCAAAAGCTTCAATGGCCTCGTCGTATTTCTGAACGGCGAGCAGTTGTGCGCCTACCGCCCAGTAAGCAACCGATAATTTTTTATCATCTTCATTTAATTCTCTGACGAGGCGAAGATTCAGCCGGGCGGCATCCAGGCCGATCAGGATATCCGAATGCCCGATTGCAATCCCCTTTTGATCCCAGCCCGGCCAGGTGAATGACGCCAGATTGTACGATATAATTCGAGCCTTTTTCTTCATCTCATCAGCCCGGGTCGGATCCGTCAATTTAAATTCATCGGCTTTGGCCAGGCAATACTGGATACCGGCACGGGCGATAGTAACCACATATGGCAGTTCTTTTTCTTTCCAGTAAAAGTCGAGAACAAGGTTGGAATAGATTTCCGCCACCGTATCCGGTTCGCCGATATTGTTTATATAACTTATGGCCTGAAATGAATCGGAGTTCTCCAATAATGATGTGACATCCCTGAGTGTTTTTTCCCCGACCGAATCGTCATTACCACCGGCGGCGGACACGAACAGGAAAAAGACAAAGATTAAACTCTGAAAAATAACGACACAATTTTCAATGGTCATGCTTGACCTCCTTTACGATCATTCCATCAATGTTTAGACATTATACGGTGATAATATATATCATGCAAGCCGATTTGTCTTGAACTCCTCTCTGAGAATGCTCAAAACATAACAATCCAAATATCTATTCTTTAATTTATAAAATTTTCGATGGAGGCCTTCATTGGTGAAACCGAGTTTTTCAAGGACTCTGATTGAGGCTTGATTATAGACGAAGGTATAGGCATGTATCCGTCTGAGTTTTAAATCCTTAAATCCGACTTTAAGCATCATTTGTATCGCCTCGCCGATTATTCCCTGTCCCCAAAACTCTTTGGCCAGCCAATATCCGATTTCCGAGCGGTTGTGCACGTTTTTCAACCCGTGTAAACCGATCCGGCCGATAATTTTATCGTTGTTTTTTTCCGTGAGCGCATAAATAAGGTCGGATCCTCTAAGGCGGCCGCGATGCGCCCTGATAATAAACGCCAGAGCATCACGCAGAGTATACGGGTGCGGAATTCCGACCAGGCGATAAAAATCTTTATCTTGCAGGATCGCCTGGATATCTTCGGCGTCAGATTTCCGCAACCGCCGGAGATTGATGCGGTCGCCTTTGATGATAGCCTGTATGTTAATAATCATAGTTACCTCATACTCGGATTCACATGATAGGTCGACTCTCTGAGGCTTGACGGCTCAAGTCTCGGAGAGGCTAGAGCTACTATTCACCATAGTCTCCTTCGAATTTAATCGAGTCTTGGATGCCCCAATCTTTAGCATAATAACCTTTATTATAAAAATTTTTTAATGAGGTATGAGTATATAAAAACGGATTGCCCGTTAAAGAATGCTTTACAGGATTATAATGGATATAATCAATATGGTTATTTAAATCATTGTTGTCGCGAATAACATGGTCCCAAAATCTGTATTGCCAAACTCTCCCAATTTCGCCGGACTCGAATCGATATTTTTTGGAAAAGCTTAATTTTATACGCTTCATCAAATCCGACAGATTATTATCATTGGGATCGATAATTATATGCATATGTTCCGGTAATATCGCCCAAGCCAGAAGCTTAAAAGGAACCCTTTTTCGAATATTCCCGAATGATTGCCAGAGCAAGTCTATATATTGAATCAGAATAGGTTTTCTGTTGTACGTAACATTCGTTACGAAGTATAGATTTCCCTTATTATAATACCTTCTTAGCGGAGACATAATATTTTGATTATAAAGAATAAGCATCGTAGGTCAAGCCTCGCCGAGGCTTGACAGCTCAAATCTCGGGGAGATTTGAGCTACTATTTGTACCCTCCAAATATTTATAAATATTAATAACGAATTTTTAGTCCAAAACTTTCCTTAAAAATCCATCCGCTTCCTTTAATCTTGCTTCGGCTTGCTCTTTGTCCAGAGATAATTTTTTCATCACTATCGCGGTTTTGACTGAGCCGCCGGAAGATTGCAAAAGCTCATCGGCCTCATCATATTCAATATCCAGAAATTCCATCAGCATTTTGCGCGAGCGGGCAGCCAATTTATCCGAACGTACCTGCAGGTCAACCATCAGATTGCCGTACGTTTTTCCCAGTAAGACCATGGCCGTTGTCGTAATCAGATTCAATGTCATTTTCTGGGCGGTCCCCGATTTCATACGGGTCGAACCGGTAATGGCTTCCGGGCCGACCGGAAGTTCGATCAGGATATCAGGCCACTCGTGTAGAACATCGGCCTTGTTGCAAATCACCAGGCAGGTTTTGCATCCGACTGAAAGCCCGTATTCTATACCGGCGACGGTGTACGGTGTTCGTACCGAAGCCGCTATCCCGATTAAAAAATCCTTATCAGATAATTTCGTCTTTTTCAAGTCCTCAATAGCCCAATCGGTGCGGTCTTCCGCCCCCTCACGAGAAAGAACCAAAGTCTCATAGCCGCCGGATATTAATCCCACGACCTGCGAAGGATCGATCCCGAAAGTGGGTGGGCACTCGGCGGCATCAAGAACGCCCAATCGACCCGATGTTCCGGCGCCGATATATATAATCCTGCCACCGCCTTTCAGTATATTTGCCGCTGTTTCCGCCGCTCGGGCGATTTCGGGTAGCGCCTTTTCGACCACTCCGGCGACTTTTTTATCCTCGGCGTTGATTTTTTTGACAATCTCAAGCGGTGAAAAACCGTCAATATCGAGCGTCTCGGGATTTACCTGCTCGGTGGCAAGTTTGGATAATATGCCTATTAAATCTTCTTTTGATTTATCCGCCATCAACGGCAATTACGGAAAAAACAAATCGGGATGCAATCGGATTTTATTTACTCGCATCGACATATATCGAGTCACGCGGGGTCACGACAATAGCCCCGAACCGACCGGTCAGGTTCACCCCGGAAATATTGTCAATCAGGCCGGCCGGGATCGAGGTCGGCAGATTATACGAACTGGCCGGTGAGCCGGTATAGCTGTAAACATAGACATAATACCAACCGATCGTGAGACTATCGTCATATATACGAAAGGCATCGGGCGGGATAGTGGCCGACGTGACACCGCCATCGACAAATTCGGCGTAGCCGTCGTTATTATAAGCCGAATCTCTTAAAACAACCGCAAAAATGTATCCATCATTCTGAAGCGACGAAGCCCACTGTATCTGAACCGGCGCGCCGCCGGCGTTTATGCGATTATCGGGAAGCGAGATGGCCGTCAATACAAAATTATCGGGCAGAACGAACGAGAATTTTCTATTAAGAAACGGAGCGTCGGCTACGGCCAGCGTATCCTCCCCGGCCACCGGCATGGAAGCTCCGGAATAACCGAGAACAAAGCTGCCCATAATATCATTATATCCCGAAGGAGTATCATAGATATTAATATCTGCCAGAGAATACAGGAAATTGTCTCTTTTCAGCGTTACGGCCGCCAGGGTCGAATCGGTGTCCAGATTTTTAGCAATTCCGCCCCGTAAATCATAATTATGACTGGAGAGCGTGTCATGCACCAACACCGAATCGGGCATACTGACGACGACGGCGCCGAAAGTGCCGCCAAAATCCGAATTAGAGATGCTATCGGCCAACCCGGTCGGAAATCCAAGCGGCAGATTCATCAGTCCGGTCGGCGACCCGGAATAACCATAGACATAAATATAATACCAACCCAGAACAATTTCGCCCGCCGGGCGAAAGGCAGCTCGCGGAATGTATGCCGTTGTCCCGGCGCCGATATCTATAAGTCTTGAGTACCCTGCCGACTGGTAGGCCGAATTTTTTAGAACCGCACCTATGACGTAGCCATCGCTGTTCGATGATGGGGTCCATGTTATCTGGACCGAATCACCATACGGATTATCATTATTTGTAACCGATAGATTGGTAATCGAAACATTATCCGGTATGATAATACCGATTGAATCTTCGAGATCCCGTGAGTCGCTGACTTTCAAATAATAAACACCTGATGGAAAATTGGTCACCGTATCAAAGGCAATTGAATATGTTTCCGTCCCGGCCATATAATCAAGTGTATCCCCGGTAAATATTATCATGGCCGTGGAGTAATTATTATCATTTTTTTTCAGACCGGCGGAAATGACAACCGAATCATTTTCCGGATTTTTGGACAGACCGCCCCGGAGGTCGTATTTGGGCTCGCTTGCTCCGCCTATATCAGTTGCGCGGCCGCATCCGCTAATGATAAGGGCGGCCGAAATGAATAAGCCGACAGCAGAATAAATAAAATATCTCATATTACTATATAAATCGGTATATTTTTCTTATAGTTAAGTATAAACATCATTATCGAATCTTCCAAGGTCGATTTGCCCGAAATATAACGACAACCTTTTCGCTTGCCAAAGACACATTATTATATATTTTATATGGCTTTGAAAGGGTTTGTTTCCGGTGCGATTATCGGGTGTAATCGGCTGGCAAACAAAGATTAAGGATGCTTAAATATACCGGTGTTCAGGGGAACAAGCACGGCGCTAAATATGTTATATCCTATAAATGATACTTCCGGTTGTCGCAAAGTCAAGGGTTTGGGGGTATTCTTTTGACCGATCGGCATTCGGACGATATAAAAAAGGAGAGGTTTGATAAAGAAGCTCTGGTTCATCTGAATTCGCTTTATCGGACGGCACTCAGGATGACCCGGAATGAAAACGATGCCTCAGATCTGGTTCAGGAAACCTTTTTTAAGGCCTACCGGTTCTGGGATAAATTCGAGGAAGGTTCCAATTGTCGCGCCTGGCTTTACAAAATAATGACCAATATTTTTATCAACCAGTATCGAGCCAAAGCCTCCAGCCCTCAGACGGTCGATCTGGAGGATGTCGATGACGATTTCCTGTTCGGACAGCTTTCGGCCCTGGGTCCGCCCGATGATCCGGAAAAGCTCTTTTTCAGAAAGGTCTTTGATGACGACGTCAAAGCGGCTATTGACGAGATGCCGGAGGATTTCCGGCTGGTTATTATCCTTTCATTCCTGGAAGGATTCAGTTATCAGGAAATCGCGGATATTCTCAATATCAATATTGGAACCGTCAAATCACGACTTCACCGGGGGCGCAAGCTTTTGCAGAAGTCACTATGGGAGTATGCAGTAAAGAACGGTTTTGTTAAGGAAGCAGCCCAATGAATTGCAAAGAAGCGCTGGCTAAACTATATGAAATCACCGATAAAGAGGCGTCTGAGATCGATGAAAAGGAAGTCAGGGAACATCTGGAACATTGCAAAGACTGCATGTCCCGATTCGAATTTGAGAAAATTTTCAAGGCCTTTATAGCGGAAAAAGCCCCTATAAAGGCCAAAACCGATAAATTGCGCGAAGATATTCTGAAGCGGTGCGAAGAGGTCGAAAAGGTGTCCAGCCGGCGGCCGGGAAACAATCTGAGATTCGGAGCGGTTTTGGTGGCGGCGGCGGCCTCACTGGTTATTTGTATTTTTGCCTCGCTCGCTCTTGCCGATTATTATCGCCATCAGACTTTTGTTGTGCCGTTCGAAAAGACACATCTGAATGACAACGGATTTATCAAGGAAAATCAACCCTTAATCGGTCAGTTGATGGCGGTTCGCAAGTATTTGAATAACGATTTGCATCTGTCATTGGACATGGAGCCGAGGCAGTTCCGGCTTATCGGGGCCGGATTCGATGAAGTCAGGGGCGAAAGATTTGCCCATATCAGATATATAAAAGGCCCCGATCATATCTCGCTTTTTATATGTAATAAAGATATCAAATTGCCCGATTTCGAAAAATTATCATATTTGAATAGCATCGATTACTGGATGCACGTTTGCGCCCATTGTCAGGTCCTCTACTGGATGTGCGGTCCCCATATGGTGATTGCCGTTTCGGATAATCCGGGAATCGACATGACCCCGCTCATCCCGGTCGTTAAAATATCCTGAATAAAAATTAGTTGCCAATTAATTCCCCGATTGATATTTATTTAAAAATGTATAATATCAAAATGAAGGGTCGGCAAATTATATCCGGATTTATAATTCTGCTGAACCCGGTAATATTTACGTTATCGGCTGATGCCGAGACCGTTTTGCACGATTCCATCGTGTATGATATCTCCGTAAATGTCTTCGATAATAATTTCGAGACTGCTCTGGCGGCAACAGCAGAAATCAAATTGCGGGAGCCGGATAATCCCCTGGGATATTTTTTGACCGGGGCTATTTATCAGATTATTTCGGAAAAATTCCGGAATGACAGCTTTGAGAAAAAAATCAGCGAAAATCTCGGGCAGGCGATCGATCTCTGCGATGATAGAAAAGACGATGACCCCGAAAATCCCGACTGGTCTTTTCTCGCCGGGGCGTCGTATGGTTACCGCGGTCTGGATCGGGCTTTTCACGGAAGCTGGTGGGGGGCTTTCCGCGACGGCTTGCGATGCAAATCGAATCTGCAGGATGCATTGAAGCTGGATAGTACGTACTATGATGCCTATCTCGGTCTGGGCAGCTATTATTATTACAGGACTATCAAGGCCAGGGATTTTCTATGGTTGCCATTTATTTCGGATAATCGGGAAAAGGGAATGGCGCAAATTAAAAAAGCTATCGATTTCGGTCGACTCTCGCCCAATATCGCCCGACAGTCTTTTTTGAGAATATACTTGATTGAAAGGCGTTATGATGAACTGGTCAGTCTGGCCGATTCACTTTATGCCGTCGATTCCAATGATGCCTTTACGTTGTTGTATTATGTGGAAGGTCTTATTGCGCTGGATAGTCTGGGGCCGGCCGAGACAAAGCTGAGCAGATTGAGAAATTCGTGGAGAAATTCAATCTATTATGACTCTATCGGTACCTATGCAGAGGAATATCTTCTGGCCGAAATCGCCTACCGGCAGGGCGATAGTAAGCTGGCGCAAAATATGGTAGAGCGGATTTTGTCGCACCAATCGTGGCGCCGAAAAAACGCCTATTTTGACGAAACCTACGAAAAAGCAAAGCGGTTATCAAAGCGTCTTAAATGAATTCGGCCGTTTACCTGATACTCTGTCTATTTATTTTCGCTTTACCGGATAATGCTTTTTCATTGACGCCTGAAAAAATAGAAATAATCAAACAGGGGCAGGCCGCGATGCTCGACGGAAATTATCGAGCCGCCTACGAAATAGTCGCTCGGCTTGGTCGAAACGACGTCGGCGACCCGGCCGGATATATATTCCGGGCCGCAGTGCTTCAGGCGGAAATGATCGAGTCGGAAGAAGACCTCTCCGGCAATAAACTCAAATTGCTCTGCGATAGTACAAAAGAATTATCTGAAGCAAAATTAAAAGACTGTTCCTCTGCCGATTCGGCTTTGTGTTATCTGTACATCGGTCATCAGTATGCTTACCGCGCTTTGTGGGAAGCCCGCTTCGGCTCCAAATTCGCCGCGTTAAGGTATGGATTCAAATCGCGAAGTCAGTACCGGATGGGATTGGAGGTCGATTCGACTTTGTACGATCTTTACCTCGGTCTGGGGTCGTTTCATTACTGGAAATCGGCTAAATCGGGGATATTAAGAAGTCTCGGGCTATTCAAAGATGAACGTGAAAAGGGCATAAAAGAAGTCCATCTGGCGATTGACTCGTCGCTGTTTTCACGCGAGGCCGGCCGCTCGGCTTTAATATGGATTATGCTCAACGAAGAAAACTACGACTCGGCCATAAAACTATCACAAATGATGTCGCGGAAATATCCGGAAGGGAATTCAATGCTCTGGCCGATGGCGGAAGCGTATTTTAAAAAGGAGCGATATGACGATGCCGCGAAGATATATGAATTAATCCTGAATCGACTGTTAAGCTCGCCGGGGAATTATTTTAATATCATAGAATCTTCATATTGGTTATGCCAATCTCTGGATAAAATCGGACGATTCGATAAAATAAAAGAAATTGCCGGTTATATAAATTCGATTTACGATAAAATTCCGCAGAGTATGCGAAATAAACAAGAGAGCAAACTGAATTATCTGATGAAACGATAAAGTTAATCAACTGTTTAAGACTTGATTTACGACATTGAAGCATTATAATTCGGCATTATGAAACACGAGAAGAACGAAATTGAAATCAAGCTGACGGCTGAAGTTTCCTGCGCCGGTTGAGCCTCCAAACTGGGGCCGAAGTTTTTGGCCGAAGCATTGAAAACGATTCCGGCGGAAACCGATATCAATCTGCTGGTGGGATACAATAAAGCTGACGATGCCGGTGTATACAGGATAAACGATCATCAGGCGCTGGTGCAGACGGTGGACTTTTTCCCGCCGATTGTTGACGATCCGTATTCATTCGGACAGGTGGCGGCTGCGAATGCTTTATCCGATATTTATGCCATGGGGGCGACACCCATGACAGCCTTGAATATCATCGCATTCCCGCCGAAGATGAATCCCGAGGTTTTCCGGCAGGTTCTGCTGGGCGGGGCGGATAAAATTCATGAGGCGGGGGCGGTCACTGTCGGCGGGCACTCGATTAAAGATGATGAATTAAAGTACGGTCTGGCCTGCACCGGAATAATTGAAATCGAAAAAATTATCAGCAACGATAAAGCACAACCGGGGGATCGTCTGTTTTTGACCAAGCCATTGGGAACCGGCATTATCTCCACCGCCGTCAAGAGAAATATGGTGCCTGAGAAAGATGCCGAGGCTTTAGTACGATTAATGACGCAATTAAATAAAACCGGCTCGGAATTGATGGTCAAACATAAAGCGCACGCCGCCACCGATATTACCGGCTACGGGATTCTGGGACATGCATACGAAATCGCCAGTGCCTCGGATGTTACGATTGAGATTTCGTTCGATAAACTGCCGTTGATTCCGAATGTTTTAAAATATGCCGAGGCCGGTACCCTGACTGGCGGCGCCGATGCCAATAAAGAATATCTTGAAGATAAACTCAAAATAAATGCAACGCTTTCAAAACCGCAGATGGATGTCCTTTATGACGCCCAAACCTCCGGCGGTCTGCTGATATCATTGTCGGACGGTGCGGCTGAAGCATTCCTGATTGATGCCGGATCGGCCGGTTTGACTGTCAGTGAAATCGGCCGCGTTACAAAAAAAGCCGATTTCCCGATTATCGTCAACGATTGATATGTTTTCCGATAAGGCGGGTCTCCCCGAAACCTGCCTTCTGCTTTTGCCCCGGTTCCTGCCCCCGATTTATCAGGGGTGTGAACCGGCGCTGTCATAAGTAATTGTGGTGCTGCATAATTAAGTCAAATCGTCATCACGAGGAGTCCGAATTCTCCCCGTCAAAAACGGGGAGATGAGGACGACGTGGCGATCTCTCCATTCGTTACGAGGAGATTGCCACGCCCTTCGTGGAATGCTGCATATTCCCCTCAGGGCTCGCAATGACGAGAATTTGCATTTGCACAATTTGTGGAATAACATATCCGAGCGAACCGATGTTCATCTGGCCCCGGCCAAATTCATTCTTGCATTATAAACTTTCGAATTTATCTTCAATTTGATGGCAACGGCGAAATTAAAAAACATCAACTGGCGGATAATTGTCTGGGTGGCGATTATTCTGGTCACAGCAGCCGGGATTTATCTGCGTTTTGCCGATCTCGATGCCGACCCGCCGCTGTACTTCGCCGGGCACGGGCAATCGCTTTCGACCGACCCGGATCATTACTGCTACTTCGCCCGCAGCAAGATTCTCTTCGATAAATGGGAGCCGTACGATGCCGGCCGCTGGCGCGTTTTTGAAGTGACATTGATGTCGGGTTTATGTTATATGTTGTTTCTTATTTTCGATATTTCCCGATATACGGCCAATCTGGCCGGTGTGATTGTTTCGCTTTTATCCATTTTCTTTTTTCTGTGGACATTAAGGAAATTCACGAATCCCGGCGGTCTTCTACTGGCGTTGTTTCTTTTGATGTTCAATAAAGTCTTGCTCGTTTACGGTAAACTGCCGTACACCGAAAACGGAATGATATTGATAATCACTTTAATCTTTTTTGTGTTCGTTTATTACCGCCATCGATTATGGGGCACAATATTACTGGGTTTTCTGGTTGCTATTTCGGCCATGGCCGGGAAAGTTTTCGGATTTCTTATAATTTTGCCGATTTTCTTTTGTATATGGTACGAAAACAAACCGGGGCGATATAAAGATATAATCATTTTAATCGGCTCGACGGTGGTGACCACGATCGTCTGGGTAGTGATTGCCTATGGCGGCCGGTTGAATTCATTGTTTGGCTATTATGCGGCCCAGACAGTCGGGCAGTACGGCCTGCCGGATGCGCTGAAATCGCCCATAACATTCCTTGAGAAGTTAATCAGTTTCGGCAATGATACGCGCTTTTACTTTAACGCACCGGCGGCCGGTCTGGCCGGATTTTTTGCCCTGATTTATATCCTTTATTCTTTTTCCAAAGAAAAACTCCGGGAAAATATTCCGATTCTGTTTTTGTTGATCTGGTTTGCGGTCGGTCAGTTGCTTTTTATGCCGGAAAATTACAGGCCGTTAAGATATGTCTATATGTTTTTCTTTCCGCTGGCCGGATTGGCCGCTTTCGTTTTTTCGGATACCGCTTCGATTACATACGAAAAATCTTCAAAAAGAAAATATTTATTTTATATAGTCCTGTTCTTTTTGTTCTGGATTCTATTCGAGCAACTCCTTTTTAATATATTTTATGACGATTATTTTAAAGCGCTTCATAAGAAGCTGGTCTGGTTTTCAGCTCCGGCGGCCTTTGTCATTACGCTAATCGAAATGCGGTTCAATTTTATAAGCCTGATCTTCCGCAGAAATTTTAAAATCGTTCTGATTGCTTTCATAGTCGCCTTCGCGCTCTGGAATTTCGAGACCGATTATGTCAAATGGCAAAAGCAGAAGTCATTTAATATAAAAGAGGCCGGCAGTGAATTGGGCCAGGTATTGGGAGAAGATGCCGTTATCTGCGGCCCGCTGGCGCCGACACTGCTTCTGGAAAACAAACTCGGCGGCTTAATATACGGCTCCGGCATCACCGATCAGGACAGCAGTTTTTTCAGTAAATATCCGATTACTCATCTTATCGTTGAAATCGACAGGTCAGCCGACATCGTCGAAAAATTTCCGTCGCTTGATAATGCCCGGCCGGTAACGGATTTCTGGATTCGCGATTTTCAGTATGTCCTGGTCCGAATCAGCGAGCAGACCGGCAGCAGCGAGGCTGCTTCGTATAAGCCGACCGATTTTGAGATGGGGCGATCTTTTCTGGACAACAAGGTGTTCGACAGCGCTCAGTACTATCTGGAACGTTTCTGGACCAAGCATCCCGACAGCAAACTGGGGCTTCAGGGGCTGGGTGAGGTCTACCGCTTTGTCGGTGAAGTCGATAAAGCCGGAATGATGCTAAAGAGGGCGTGCACGCTATATCCGCACGATTTTTCGGTTTGCCTGGCGCTTGGCGTTTATTATCAACTCAGATATACATTCACACGCAAACAACAATATCTGGATTTGGCCCAGGAGACATATCACAGGGTTATTGAGATGAATCCGCATCAGGCCGATGAAATATATGAAACGGCGAAAAAAATCGCCGAATCCGGTCCATGACGTAAATATCCGACAATTTACTCTCGATTAAAAGAAAAATAATAAAATCCGAAACATTTATTGCCGCAGCGATGTTTAATAGGTAAAGATTTTAGGCTGTAAACACACAGATAATACTCCGGAAATTACCGGATTTTAGCAGGGGCTTAAAAATGTTTTTGTTGACAGGTCATAATAAGGCGGCTATTCTTTAAAAAGCGGGGATAATATGGAAATAGGAATATTTTATTCGAGGGAGAATGCCAGCCACCAGAAAACTGCCGAAATTGTCAGAAAAGCGGTTCAGAATCTGGGGATTATGGCTAAAATAACCGAACGCGATGCCAAAAACGGCCGGCCCAGAATAATCGTCGACGGTTATGACTTGACGGCACAGCTTCTCAAGCCCGGTAACAGCACCGGCAAATCGATTACTTATGATTCCATAGTAAAGGCGCTGGAACGGACCGCCTGGTAAGCTGCGGGAATTTTTGTCAATCTATTCTCTTCTATCTTAATATTTAATCCTCTTTTCGCAGTTTTATAAACCAGAAATAAGCCAGCAGACCGATTAAGATCATCGCGAATATCGCGCCGATTATGGCGGTCGGATAGGCATTATACACGCACGTTTTTACTTGTTCGAGAATCAGTATCAAGCCGATTGTAATCGGAATTGCGGCGGGCAAATAACGAAATACGAAGCGATAGGCCAGAAGATAGATTATCCCCGCGAACAAACCGGAAAGCAACCAGAAAAGAATGCTGTCGAAATCCGAGCCGATCGTTACCAGAACCGCCAGAATCAGTAAAAAGGTAAAAAGTGTTTTTCGTTTTGTCCATCGATTGGTAAAGCGATCGACCGCGGTGAGCATGAAAAGAATCATAATGGTTCGCATCAGGAAAGCGGTAATCGGCCCGAAACCACCGGCCACAATCGGCAGATAATTGCCGAGCGTGCTGTATTTGGCCCAGACCGGTTCCAAGGACGGCTCAAAAAGTGCGGAAACCAGTGTCATCAGACCGGCAATTATAGCGCCGACCGACAAGCCAATCAGGATGGTCGTGGATTTGCTGGATGGCAAAACCTTATTTTTCCACTTTTGAATGAAACCCAAAACCAGGGACGGGCCGACTGATATCAGAAGCAGCACGACCAAAGGTAAAACAACCAGTAATAACATTTGATGCATATACGGTTCGCTGGTGGTGAAATCGGCCAGCGTGCATGGCCAGCTGTTTATGGCCCTTACGATATAAACGCCATAAAGTAAAAGCAGAAAAGTCAAAAAAGTCCCGGCGGAAAATCGTCGGCGACTCCAGCTATAGACGGCACCAACCATACCGGCTAAAAACAGCATCACCATGGTCAGACTGCGGAAAATCTGTATTATCTGGCTGATATTTTCTTTATTGCGTTCGTTTCGGGTCCAATTCTCGGGGATATGAATAAATCGATATGAATCGACGACCGTATCACCGGCGATCTCGACTGCAAGGCGCGCTTCACCCTCCTCAAGTTTGTAATTAATCGTGTCGGCGAACGTAAAAATCCAATCGGTACGATTCGGCAATTTGGAGGGCGACGCTGAGATTTCCTTAAGTTGTTGCGGTTCCCAATTATATTTCTCTCTCAGAACCGAATCCGCTATCGGCCGCGCCTCTTCTTCGGTTAAACTCGCCCCGGCTCTTGCCTCTGGCAGTTGATGCCGAAATCTGACGACCTTGTTATTAGGCGAAATGTATAACTGATATTCCTCGGCGCGTTCTGCGACATCGCCCTCGAATTGAACATATCGTACTCGCCAAAATGGAGGCGATATATATGTGCCCATCAGGGCGGTATAACTCTTTTCATCGGCTGTTTGCCATATAAAGCGGTCGTCATCATCGAGAGGAGACTCAATACAGCATAGCTGATCCCAGGAATCGGTTAGTTCTATGCCGCGCTCGGACATGGTTTTTGCCGCCAGTTCCATCGCATCACCGCGGCCGACCGGCATATCCGGTGCGTATTGTTTAAAATTCGCGGTCAAAATCCAGACAATCAACGCCAGGATGCCGACGATTGGCAAAATCTTGATTGTCCCGGATCCGATTTTCGGGATTTCCTGCGTTTCTTCAACTTCCTCCTCCTTTTCGGTTACGACCGGGGGTTGCCAGCTTCGATTGAAAGACTCATTCCTAAGCACACTCCAGGCCTTTCGCCGCAATCTGGCCCCCAAAACGATCCAGAGAGGAATAAGCGCCAAGACTATGACTATTACCTGATCGACCCAGATTCCGGGCGCCGAAGATACGAAAAACGGCAGTGCGAACCAGACGACATCGACGGAAAAGTGCATAATGATGGCCGGCAGAAGCCCCCAGGTCAAATAGACAAGGCCAAATCCGATGGACGGGATAATCAGTTCAACGAGGCGGGCGTATGACGGCTGCTGCGGATAATTGGCGTGTCCGGAACCGAAAATCAACGCTTGAATAACGAAAGCCCCGATTATCCATGCTTTTCGATGTCCGAATTTATTTCCTATAAGCGCCGCACCGGCAATGGGCACGGCACGAAAGAGACATTCCTCGAAAAATCCGGCCTGAAAAGAATTGGCGATCGATGAAAGCCAGGGAAAGTACGTGGCCAAAATGTCCGGTTCGAATAACGCTTCTGATGGTGACCACCAGCCCAGGACTTTCGAAGCAATCAGGTAGATGGCAACATCGAAAGCCAGAAACAGACTCACCAGCAGATAACCGCCGACCGTTCGACCCAGCACCGGGGTTGACGCGGCAACGTCGGTCGACCATATATTCCAGAATCGGATATGATGGGGAAATGCCTTGCGCGTCAGACTTTCCGCGGCCATAAAACTCAGAGAAAAAAGCGAGCCCATCCCCAGAAATATAAGAACCAATGTGGCTATCTGTCTTAATAGAAATCCCTGTGCCGACAAGGCCGTATCATACGTCATCCAGGCCAGCGGCCATTCGTTGATACTGGCCAGAACCTGCATGAATGCAACCAGGAATCCCCAGAAAAGCGGTTTACGCCAGAGGACAAAATGCTGTTTAAGCAGAAAAAACAATCCAATGATGCATCCACCGATGATATACACGATTATCATGGCCATGACGGATACTCCGGCAATCGTATCATTAGCCGAACGCATCTCTTCATAGCGTCGTGTAAAGGCTTCCGGGACCTTTATGAAATGAGTCAATTCGGTCAATTTATTACCCGAAACGACCAATCGCATCCGATAGCGGCCTTCTCCTAATTTTTTGCGGATCATTTCATACACCAGCGTGTGATCGATTCGTCCGCCGGGCCGGACCTCCTGCGACTGCTCGATCAACTCATAGGCGGTAAAATCGATGCCCCACTTTTCATGGGCAACCGATTCGGCGATAATCAAAGCCGAATCGTCCGTGAGGCTGTCACCCGGTTCATCCTCGGGCAATTTTTCTTTAAAACCGTAAGGCGTTCCTTCGGGAGTAAAGCGAATAAGAGTCTCGTTGGTTTCACCTTCCCTGAAATGCCGGACCGACCATGAGTATGGCGAGTAGGGACGCTCTGTCAGCATTTTCCTGAAAACTTCCGTCCCGCCCCCCTCAAGTTCGACAAAAACCTGCGCTTCTTCATCGACGCCGAACGAGGCTGCTTCCTGAAAATTGTCCGGCCCCCAATTATGTTCATAGGCGGATTCGCGTGCCTTTTGGAGGGCGGTTTGACGATCCATCCTCAGGTCCAGGCTGACCAGAGGAAAGGCGCTTGAAAAATATTTTATTGAAAAAATCGTAGCGCCGGCACAAATCAGAAAAAATATAATCCAAAAAATCGGCTTCTTGTACATATATAACTACCCTTGTTGAATTTATTTTTATTATTCCTGTTTAATTTTCTGCACTCATCGACCCTCGAATAAATTTCAGACAAATGTCCGTTTTTCAATAAACCTTGTCAACACAGAAGTCGACAGAATAAGCTGGCTTTTTCTGATTTTTTTTGTATCCTTTCGTATTAATTTTATCAATAATATTTGATATGGAAAAATCGAAATTGAAATAATAAACACCGAAACATTTATCACGGAGGAAACAATGCGAACCGTCAGAAAATCTCTTCTTCCCGCCATATGTACGATTATGGTTTTATTGTGGTTGGGATCGGGTTGTGGAGAAAAGAACAACGGGACAAACGGAACGGAATCCGACTGCACCAGGGCGGCGAACCTGGTCGCTCAGGCCAATGATTCACTGGCGAATCAAATGGATGTGGTCATTAACCAGACATTGGAAAACGCCGATTCGTCATTCAGACCGCGCGACATTGATTTTACCGGCGTCTATAATTTGTACAATGAAGCGGTGGCTCTCTGCCCCACGAATCTCGATGCCCAATTTGGCGCCGGCTTTACCGGCCTGCTGCTCTATCTGGCCGATCCGGAGTTGAACGACCTGATTGACCGCATCAAATATATGGTCGACACAATTGAAGCCAATTCGGGCCCACCCAAGCCGCTGAGCATGCTGCCGCTGATCGATATCGGGGGCCCATTAGCACCCGATGCGATTCCACTGCATGTCGGCGGATTCATCGATGCCTTACCGTCTCTGGTTACCCTTGATTACGGTATTGTCTCGGAGGCGGCCACCGACCCGACTATCGGGGAAATTCAGAATAATCTCGAAACACAACTGCTGCCGAAAATCGTCACCGCCCGTGGACGCCTGGCGACTATTTTAGGTGTCGCCGACTATACTTTCACGATTACCCCGGAAATGCAGGGTAACAGCGGGGCCGATTCAATTGTACTGGATCGAACCGATTTCAGCGTTTTTCTGGCGGTCGCTTACGCCGCCGAAGCTGCCCTGCATATCTTTTGCGCTCGTGATCTCGATTTCAGCCCCATATCGATTGCCGGCGTGGAAGATGCGTTGAATCAAACTTCCACGTTTCTGGACCTGAAACCGGCCGGTGTCGGGGCAAATCACATGTCGACTGCGAAAGCGCGAATAATATCGGCAAAAGACGCCCTGATTGATGCCGCCGATTATCTGATAGCGGAGATCGGGACCAACCAGACTCATGAATTGATTGAAATCCCGAGCGGGGGTGCCGCCGATTTAACCCAATTTAAGGACACCCTGAATTATTATTATGATTACCTGGTCAATCCGAAGGATATCGATGTCAGAATTAACGACAAGGACACCGTCCTGACCGTCGATCTCAAAATGTTTTTTGATAATCCGATGGGGAATCCCAAGGATAAGCTGCCCGACTATACACTGACCCTGGAAGAGATTGACAGTGATGTCGGAGTATGTTTTACCTGGGATGCCAATTCGTTCGCCGAGTGGACATGGCCGGACGCCACTTTTAACGGCCTTCTGCCCGGTATGTCAGGAATCCATTTGAAAGATTTAATCTATGGCGACGGCACCGACTGGCAGAAATCAATCTGCGATACGATTCACTTCTGAGATGGTAATTATTATTATTAATTCGGTCCTGTTTTATAATGCTGAGAGGATTTCTTTTGAGATCGGATTTACGTAAAAATTCCGGCTATAATTTACCGAAGGTGCAGTCGAATAAAAATTTTCGGCTGCACCTGACGGTGAATTTTATTCTGCTCAGCTTTCTCGTTTTGCTGTCGGGTAGCATTCATGCGGGAGTTGATTATACCGGAATCAGTTATCGAACCACGACCGTTTTTTCCGAGGGAACCCAAAATCGCTGGCGGATGGGTGAGTCGTACGAAAGAGCGCACTTTACGACCGAAAATTCCGGTTTAAAGATGAGTCTTGATGTCGCGCATTCGCGGCCTGACGGAGATCTGCGCTGGGGATACGATAAAAACGCGCTTTCATCATCGGACATCGGCGATGCCCGAAACGGTCAGCTATCGGGACGGATATTCTTTCAGGAGCAGTACATCCAGTCGGCCGCTTCGGTTTCGGCTTTTGCGGATATGCTCTCGACCTCACTGGGCTGGCGCTATATCAGCGCCGACAGGCAGGAGTACTCGGCCGGAATCCGGCTCCGTCCACTGCAAAATATATGTGTCGGATTTAAACGCAGCAACGCCTATCCCCTTCCGTCATTCAGCGAACTCTTCTACACCTACCGAAATGACGGCAGACTCGAACGCGAAGGCGGCAAATTGAACTGGTTGGCCCCGGCCTGGATCAACGAATTTACGGCGGAATTATCTTTATTGGAAAGCATTAATATCGAATCGGTCATAAAAGAGTATGATTTCCGGCCGCGAACCCCGGAAACCGGCGAATCACCTTCCGGCACCTATCTGGGTGTCATTGATGGTCTCTGTTATGACAGCCGGATATCCGCAAGATATCAGACTCATACCGATTGGTCGGCGGAAATCACATATCATCAATCGGGAATTCATAATCGTCTAAGAATGTTTAACGGCGGACAACAGTTTGCGTATTTTGGTGTAGTCGAAGCGGATGTCGATATATGGTCATTGGGATTCAACTACAAAAGCTGGAGGTTGAAATTCCGGAACGGACATGGTGAAGGTAGACTGCAAGGAGTGGTTAAGGCCTGGCCGTTTGTCGATGGCCTGCTTCAATTCCTTGGAGAGAGACGGCATTTCATAGGTGTCGCCAAGGCCGATTGGAAACTGACCACCATTACTGAAAAAATTGCCGATTCCCGCCGATTGCACATGGATGTCTTGCTGGACTATCTTTATTTAAAGCCTGAAATGAGTTATGCCACGTGGAAACCGAAATCGCTGTTTGGAATCGGGATCGAGGACCTTAAAAGCGGAAAATTGGATATCATCCGCGCCGATTTGATATGTTTGTCGATAAAGCCTGCTTTTCGATACAGCCATTTTATAATGGAGTTTGATATTTCCCAATGGCTGCCATTGTCGGTAAAGAAATCCAAAAAAGAAGCGGAGACATCGTCGCTGTCGCCCGGGCCACCCGATAATTCGGACAATTCCAGCGGGAAAAATAATATTTGGGGCGGATTTAACGCTATAGTGAATTTACGAGTAGAATTTTAATCATTTCTAATTTTTATTTTTTCCCCTGAGTTTAATCGGAATCCCAATCAAGATTAATAACGTATTATTAATTTAACGCTTTTACGTATTTTGTAAAGGTCGATAATTAGTTATATTGAAAAAATGGGACACGGTCATAAACATAGCGGCTCCGGTGTAAAATGGTTCGCCACGATTATGCTCAATGTCGCCATCACGGCGGCGGAGTTTATCGGCGGAATCCTGACCGGGTATCTGGCCCTTCTGGCCGACGCCATACATAATCTTTCCGACGTCGCCGCTTTGTCGCTGGGATATATCGGCGAGATTGGCTCACGACGGCCGCCGACCAAAAAATCCACGTACGGTTACAAGCGGGTGGAAGTTATGACCGCTTTCATCTCGGCGGTGGCCCTGGTTGTAATCGCCATATATATTTTCTATGAAGCATATTTGCGAATTATTCGACCGGTTCAATTATCCAATCCAACGCTGTTGATGATTACCGCGTTTATCGGATTGACAGGGAATATTCTTTCCGTTTTTTTATTGCAGTCGCGCAGGCATAAATCGCTGAATGTCAAAACGGCGCTGCTGCATATGTTTTATGACGCCCTTTCATCGGGAGCGGTAATTATCGGGGCGATTATAATATTTAAAACCGGCTGGACCTATATCGATCCGCTCCTTTCGATTCTCATCGGGCTGATGATTATCTGGTCGTCGATAGACGTGCTCAAAGAAGCGACCATGATTTTTCTCGAAGCGGTCCCGCGCGGAATCGATTATGATAAAGTAAAGGCGACCATCATGGCGCATCCGCGAGTCGATGATGTGCATGACCTGCATATCTGGTCGTTATCGACGGCGAATATTATGCTATCTTGCCATATCTGCCTGGATAAAGCCGATTATGAAGACGGCCCGGCCATTATAAGAGAAATCAGCACCGAGTTGAATGATAAATTCGGAATCGGCCACTCAACCATTCAGCCGGAACGGCTTAATTGCCCGACGGTCGATTTAATTCATGATACCAACGGACACCGCCATGACAGCTGAAGATAAAGTCGGAAACATCGTCGAGACTAAAATCATCGATCTGGCTTATAACGGCAAATCGGTCGGTGAACTGGACGGCAAAATTATTTTTCTCAACGGCGGTTTACCCGGCGAGACGGTGCAGGCGCAAATCATAAAAAGAAAACCAAGGTACAGCGTCGGGCGAGTCAGAGATATTACCGAAAAATGCTCCGATCGTATCAAAGCGCCATGCATTCATTTTGAAATCTGCGGCGGATGTACCTGGCAGGATCTGGCTTATGAGCGACAGCTTTATTACAAGCGCAAACAGGTCGTCGACAGCCTGGAACATATCGGAAAAATCGAAAACGCCCGGGTGGCCGATACGATCGGATGCGATGAACAGTTTTTTTATCGAAATAAAATGGAATATTCTTTTAATGTCTCCGATGAAAACGGCTTTACGCTCGGTTTGCATAAAAGAGGTCGCTTCGATGATATTTTCGATGTGAATGAGTGTCTGCTTCAATCGGTGGAATCCAACAGTATTGTCGCGTGGTTTCGGAAGTATATTAAAGAAAATAAAATCGAAGTCTATGATGTCACCGCCCATACCGGTTTTCTTCGATTTTTGATGATCCGTCAGACCAAAAACACGGATCAAATTATGATTAATATCGTGACGACCGACGACATGATTCCGAACGTTTCGAAAATGATCGAATCATTGACGGCAAGTTTTCCGAAGATTAAAACAATCGTGCAGAATATAAATAATAGTAAATCAAATATCGCCAGAGGCGAATCCGAGAGGGTTCTTTTCGGCGAGGGGTACATCGAGGAAAAAATACTCGATTACAATTTCAGAATTTACGCCAATTCGTTTTTCCAGACAAACTCGCGGCAGGCGGAGACACTTTACCGCCGAATTCTGGATACGCTGCAGCCTGAGAAAGACGATATATTGCTTGATCTGTATTGCGGGACAGGCACGATCGGAATCTGCGCTTCGGGCTATGTGGGTCGTGTAATCGGTATCGACTCGGAACCATCGGCCATAAAGGCCGCCGAAGAAAATGCCCGAAATAATAACGTTGAAAATATATATTTTATGACCGGTTCGGCAAAAGAGATACTGACGACGTCAATGGATGATTTAGGAAAATCGACCTGCGCTGTTATCGATCCACCGCGAGCCGGTATACATCCCAAAGCGCTTAAAAGATTGATTGAAATGAATCATAAAAAAATTGTATATATTTCATGTAATCCGGCCACTTTTTCACGTGACGCATCGATTTTGAAAAAGGCCGGATATGAAATGGGACCTGTTGTACCGGTCGATATGTTTCCGCATACGATGCATATTGAGGTAGTGACCGGATTTTTTAAATCGAAATGACAACATGACTGGAGGCTTCGTGAAAAAGATAATAATCGCAGCATCGATAATAACCCTGATAGTGCCTCTTTCCATTTTCGGAAGTGAGCTGGAAGAAAACTTCAGAGAACTATCTTCCGAAATCCTGGAAAATCTTCAATCGTTTTATCCGGTTTTGTCGACCGGAAGAGGTATCCACAAATACGATTATCGTTTTGCCGACTACTCCCGGAAATCGATCAGGGACGAAATATCGCGATTAAAAAAATTCGAAACCAGATTATATAAGTACAACAAAAGCAATCTTTCGCCGGGAAGCAGCATTGATCTGAAGCTTCTGAAAAGTAATGTCGATATCGCGCTGCAGAACCTGAGCAAAATCAAATGGCATAAAAAAAATCCTTATATGTATGTCGACGATGCGGTCAACGGTATTTATTTAATTCTCGCTTCAGAATATGCACCGCTCGATACGAGAGTGCAGAATATTATCGCGCGCATGAAAGCCGTGCCCGACCTGTTCAAACAGGCGACAGAAAATATGGAGCATCCAGCCCCGATCTATATAAGCATGGCAAAGGAGATGTTGTCGACCGGTATCGATTTTTATAAGACGGTGCAATCCGAACTTGCCGCCGAATTTCCCGAATTGGCCGGTGAAATTAATACTGCCTCGGCGCGGGCGATTGCCGCCTTGCAGGAATTTAAGCAGTTTCTTGATACGGTCGAACCGGGTGGAGCCGGCTCATTCGCTCTCGGCAAGCAGGATTTCGACTATAAGCTGGAACATGAGTATTTTCTCGATTTTGATTCCGATTCGCTTTTGAAACTGGGCGAAGCGCTTTTTGAAAAAGCGAAAAATGATTATGACGAATATCTGGCCCGGCTTGATTCGACGAAACCTGCCAACGATTCGGTTTTTGTCATCGATTGCATCACCCGGGAAGATGTCCTCGATTATTATAACTGGGAAGTGGCGCAGACCAAAATTTTCCTGAAAGAAAATAATATTGTCACGATTCCGGATGATATCGGCCGCTGCGAAGTTATCGAGACGCCGCCCTTTTTACGGAATGTCGTCAGCTCAATCGCCTACCAGCCGCCGGGTGTTTTTTCACCGGAGCAGACCGGGCATTTTTACGTGCGGCCGATCCCCGATGATATGGATGCCGGGCAGCGTGAAGCCAGATATAAATATATCGAGCGGCGAGGATTCAAGGGCTCGGTCGTGCATGAAGCGTACCCCGGGCACCATTTACAATTCGAGATGGCTGCAAAAGTAACCGACAGTGTCCGCAAATGGCAGGAAAATCCATGTCTCTATGAAGGCTGGGCGTTGTACTGCGAAGAGATGATGTACAATAACGGTTTTTATGAAAACGATACAAGACAATATTTGAATATCCTCGGCGGTATTCTTTTTCGGGCGGCGCGTATCGTGGTCGATGTGAAGCTGCATACCGGGCAGATGACACTCGACGAAGCCGTGAATTGGATGGCCGAAGAATTGGATTCCGACACCTCCTGGATTCGCGTTGAGGTCAATCGCTATACGCTTACCCCGACAATTCAAATGAGTTATTTGATAGGGAAATTGGAAATCTTAAAGCTCCGCGACGCCTTGATGAAAAAAGAGGGCGACGCCTTCTCGCTGAAAGAATTCCACGACCGCCTTCTCTCTGAAGGTACCCTGCCGCCGCGAATTTTATGGGAGGTTTGGGGATTGGAGTAGGTCAAGCCTTAGGTTTGACCTACAGCTTCACCGCCATACCCAACCCGTCGCGCATCGGGATAATGGATGACAGAGTCTCTTTTGAATTAAACAGCATGCGATTGAATTCCAGTATCCCGCGCGTTTCTTCATCAGGACTTTCATCGAGTATATAGCCGTCCCAGAGAACGTTATCGGTTATAAAAATCCCGCCTTTTCGCAGTTTCTGAATCGCCAGGTCAAAACATTCCGGATACTGCTCTTTGTCGACGTCGTTGAGTATTATATCAAAAGGCCCGTCGAATTCCTTAATAACATCCTGAGCATAACCGACATGAAAATCGACCATCGAGTTAAAACCACCCCGCTTCAGGTACTGCATCGCCAGCTTTTTATTTTTTTCGGAGCCTTCGGTACAAATAATTTTTCCATCCTTAGGCATGCCCCCGGCGAACCAGTACGCCGAATAGCCGTACCCGGAACCCATCTCGAAAATATTTCTGGCGTTGACAGCAATTGCCAGCTGGCGCAGAAATGTCCCGCATAGGGGGCCAATAATAGGAAAATCATGTTCCCGCGCATATGCCTCCATGTCTTTTAGAACATCATCGCGCTCCGGCATGATACTAAGAATATATTTATTCAGTTTCGGTTCGGTGATGTGCAGCATATTTTACTCCATATGTGTCACTATTTTGCAATTAAACGTTCAAGGTGCTCCACAGCTTGCCGTGGGATCGTTAATCTATGCTGTACTGCCATTTCGTACAATCCCACCCTCAACATGCCCCAAGGGGTAAGGCATCATTATTATTTTTATACCGGACTATGTCTTCCGCTCTTTCTTTTTGGCGGCCGGGAAAAGAACGTTATTCAAAATCAAGCGATAACCGGGGGAATTTTTATGCAGTGATAGATCGGTCGGCGGATCACCCACCATGTGCTGATAATCCTCCGGATCATGCCCTGATAAAAACGTAAACGTCCCGCGTCCGTAATTTCCGTGGATATACCGCACCTCGTCGTACCCTTCCACCTCACCGAGAACGGTCACGTACTTTTTCAAAAGCGATTTTCTGAAAGCGGTAGTCTGCCCCATGAAGCCCTTCACGGCGCCGACATGATTCTGCACCAGCATGGTCGGGACCGGATCGAGTTTGGCGGAAAACTCGAACAGATAAAAAATATCATCATTCGGCGTTGGAAAACGAATCATCCGATCGGGATAGGTATCGATATCGCTATGCCGATACAAAAGGGGGTCGAGCGTGACCTTGAAATTCTCGAACGCCAGCGTTTTGGAATAATCCAATCTCTGCTGCGCGTCGGGATCGACCGGATCGCCGTCGAATTCACGCGGACAGATATCTACCCCGTCGGCGGCCAGAGCGATATCCAGCGTTTCGCAGGCCGAGCACATGGCAAAAATAAAACCGCCGCGGCGAATATAATCTTTGATAGCCTTGGCCACTTCGAGCTTCATCTGCGAAACCTTATGAAATCCGAATTTACGCGCCATATTTTCATTGGCTTCGACTTCCTGACGATACCACAGCTGGTCGCGAAAGGTAGCGTAAAACTTGCCGTACTGCCCGGTGAAATCCTCATGGTGCAGATGCAGCCAATCGTAATTTTCCAGGGCGCCGGTGAGGACATCGTCATCCCAGATAAGATCGTAGTCGATGTCGGCGTAAGTCAAAGCGAGCGTAACGGCATCGTCCCACGGTTCGACGTTGCTCGGTGAATAGACCGCTATCGCCGGGGCTTTTTCCAGCAGGACCCGCTCCATATTTTCGACATCGATGGTGCGATAGATGTCGGACAGCTGAGCCGAAGTTATCTCTTCGGTCGACACTCCCTGAATCAGGCAATAATTGCTTAATTCATCATCTGTATCGAATGTAAACGACCCGCCGCGATAATTCAACAACCATTCGACCTTATTTCCCATTTTTAGTGCTTTGTACGCGACTCCGTACGCTTTCAAATGATCCGCCTGGGTTTGATCCATCGGAATTAAAGTTACCTGCGCCGCGGCGGAAAGAGCCAGCGCCAGGATAATTGCTGCTGTAATAAATATTTTCTTCATATAAGCCTGCGCCCGCATAATATAATGACTAATCGCCCAATATTTAAAACTTTTTACGCCTCTACCGGGAGAAAGTTGAATCAAATTAGGATTGAATTTAGATTATTCTATTGATTATTATTTTTTTCGAAACCAATTTTTCTCTTTTTTGAAATTGGAGGATTCATTAAAGACCGTATGGCATCAAAGACCGACTTAAATTGCCTATCATATTTTTTCTCTAACCGATTCAATTTCATCGCCAATTTTTCATTGGTTGATAATAAATGACGTAATTTTACGAATGTTCTCATGATTTCTATATTGACCCTAACAGCATTTTTACTTTTTAATACCGAAGATAGCATCGCGACGCCCTGTTCCGTAAAGGCATAAGGCAAACTCGAAGAATATTTCAAATTTTTAAGGCGGTCACAATTTGTGATGACCTCCGTCTTTTCAGCTTTATTCAATTGAAAAACGAAATCAGGTGGGAATCTATCAATATTGCGCCTGACGGCTTGATTAAGCACCCTTACTTCGACGCCATACAATTCCGCCAAATCGTTGGATAGCATAACATTATGAGAGCGAATCAATAGGATTTTGTTTTCTATTTTTCCAGTCGGTATTAGACCATTCTTCATACTTAATCTTACCTCTTTGAAAAATACTAACCTCTGAGCTTGTCACAATCTGTGACCACCTATTAGCCTTTCCCCTGCATCCGCTTACGATACTCGCGGTACTTTTCCAGATACTCCCCTATTTTGATCTCGCGGCCGGCTTTGGCGGGATTATAATAAATCGTTCCGGCCAGCTCTTCCGGGAAATGCTCCTGATCGGTCAGGGCATCTTCATAATCATGTGCATATTTATAATCTTTGCCGTACCCCAAAGATTTCATTAATGACGTCGGAGCATTGCGAATGTGGAGCGGCACCGGCAGTGATCCCTTTTCTTCGGCATCTTTCATCGCATGGCTGAAAGCGACATAGGCCGCGTTCGATTTCGGTGCACAGGCCAGATAAATGACAGTTTGCGCCAGCGCCTGCTCGCCCTCCGGGGTGCCAAGAAAATGATACGTATCGCGGCTGTTCAGTGCCACCGTCAAAGCATTCGGATCGGCCAGACCGATATCCTCGACCGCCATTCTTATAAGTCGCCGTACAATATATAATCTATCCTCACCCGATTGAAGCATCCGCGCCAGCCAGTACAATGACGCATCGGGATCGCCGCCGCGAATCGACTTATGCAGCGCCGAGATCAGATTATAATGTTCCTCGCCTGCTTTATCATAGACAAAACTCCCCTTCTGATGAATTTCGACTGCTTTGTCAAGTGTAATCCGGCCTTTTTTCCCGGCATCGCTGGCCGCCGCTTCAAGAAGATTCAAAGCCCGACGCGCGTCGCCGTCGGCCGCCGTCACGATAAATTCGACCGCTTTCTCCTCGACCGTGATATTAAGCTGAGCCAGGCCGCGTTCGGAATCATTGATGGCATTCTCGACTATCTTCTTTAAATCCGATTCGGTCAAGCGCTCCAGCGTGTATACTTTTACCCTCGACAACAGTGCCGAGATAACTTCAAACGACGGATTTTCTGTTGTGGCGCCGATGAGGACAATATCCCCTTTTTCGACATACGGAAGAAAGGCATCCTGCTGGGCCTTATTGAAGCGATGAATTTCATCGATAAAAATGTACGTTTTTCGCCCGGTAAGTTTTTTATAATTGCCGGCCCTGGATATCAGATTTTTAATCTCTTTAATCCCCGAGGTTACCGCCGAAAAAGGCATAAACTGGCCGCTGGTCGCTTTTGCAATCAGTTCGGCCAGAGTCGTTTTCCCCGAGCCGGGCGGCCCCCAGAATATCACCGAGCCGATTCTATCCTGCTCGATGGCGCGACGGAAAGGGCTGTTTTGGCCGACAATCTTTTCCTGGCCGAAAAACTCATCGAACGTGCGCGGCCGCATGCGGTCGGCCAGCGGAGCCGATAAATCCGGATGATTTTCATCTGATGGCCGGTTATTTTCTTTTTCAAAAAGTTCCATTTAAGAATACCGTCTATTTTCGATTAATATAATATAAACCGATGCGATTGGGGTATGATTTTGCAAAATGTGATTTTAATAAAAAAGGCCCGTCGACTTGACGGGCCTTTTGTTATCGGATAAACCGATTAGCGACTATTTCCGCAACGGCGGACCGCAGGCTGCCAGCCACTGCTGACACGTGCACGGCGCCGGGCCGTTCCGGTACAGGAATGAAATCAAATAGGTTATGTCGAAGATGTTACAGACACAATCACAATTAGCATCGCAGTTACAGAGAGCATAAGGTACCGGAGCTGGACCACCCAGGTACAGGTAAGAGATGAGGTAGGTTATATCGAATATGTTAATCGTAGGATCGGCGTTGACATTACCGGGTTCACAATTGCAAGCCTCCACCTTACTTATTATCATATCAGTCTGAACTTCGACGATATGATAGATATCAAAACTGGCGTCATCCAGGTTCTGAATGATAATATAATCGCAGGAATCCAGGTAGCCGCTGCCGTTATCAATCCATTCTACGACATACCAGTACGGGCAGAAGACCGGATAGACCTCATGCCAGTATGTGCCGACGACGGCGGACATAGGCACATTATCGGGATTATCATAGCCGACATAATCCAGATAGAGCGGCGGCTCGGTCGGGCCCCGTTCGACCACAATCGTCGGCCCGATCCAGTCGACATGATACAATGTATCTTCAGCGAAGTTGAAGTCGATCGTATCACAGACACTGAGTTTTTCATCGCCGTTATCAATCCAACTGCTGAGAATCCAGTCGTTGCAGTAGTTGGGATACAGCTCATGCCAGTAGGTTTCAAGCGGCGAACCCGTTGGCGGTCGCCAACCCTGAGGATTGTGCAGATTGATTCCTTCCGGAAGCGGTTCGGGCGGTGTCGGAGATATCTCGTCAAGAATTATATCCACTTTGACTTTCTTAACGTGATACTCTTCGAATTCGCCGGTATCCATATTCTGCAAAATCAGATAATCGCATGAATCAAGGACACTGCTGCCGTTATCGATCCAGTCAACACAGAAGTGGTTGGTGCAGTAGTTGGGATAAACCTCGTGCCAGTACGTCCCGATAATGACATCCAACGGCGCGAGACCAGCAGCAATCAGATCGAGATAGATCGGAACAGACGGATCATCCACCCGCTCGATCTCAATTGTCCAGCCGACCCATTCAACATGGAACTTCTTCCAGATCGTGCCGTCAGGGGAGGTGAAATCGACATAATCGCATACTGACAGCATACTATCGCCGTTATCAAACCAACTGGTCAACTCCCACATCTGGCAATAAACCGGAAATAGCTCATGCCAGAATGTGCCAATTGGATTCTCGGGCAGGATTTCGTCTTCCTGGTGATAGATAGTTCCATCCGGAAGCGGATCGGGAGGTGTCGGCGTAATCTCGTTCATGACTATGTCGGTTTGCACGCCGCCAACATGAACGGTTCTAATTTCGCCGGTATTGTAATTCTGGATATCAATCCAGTCGCAATAATCGAGATAACCGTTTCCATTATCAGTCCAGCCGATGATACCCCATGTCTCGCAATAATTCGGCCAGACCTCATGCCACCAGGTTCCGATCGGATTGTAGATTGTATCGACCAGCGGATAATCATGACAAATATATTCGACGTATGTCGTATCACCTTCCCACTCAAGTGTCAGTGTCGGGCCAATCCATTCAACATGGAATTTCCGCCACTCGGTCGTAGTAACATTGGTGAAATCAACGTAGTCGCAAACCGAAAGAATGCCGTCACCATTATCGAACCAGCTGGTCATATCCCAGAGTTCGCAGAAATTGGGCCACAATTCGTGCCAGCGAGTCCCCATCGGATTGCCATTCAATGGCTTAAAGCCGTCGATATTGTGGAAAATTATATCCCCTTCATGCGGCGGCGGTGGCGGAGGTGTCGTATCCGGCGGCTCGCCGGTAATGACAAACGACAGATCCAGCGACTGGACACAGCAATGTTCGATACTGCCCTCAACAATGATATTATTGGCGATAATATCAGCCGAGACCCAAATCGGATTGTAATCGGGAATTACGTAATCAAAAGCAAAATGGGCCGAATCGAAAAGGTAACCGGCAAAAAGCGTCTCACGCCCGATAAACATGTCCTCATCGACACCGGGCATCGGCGGACTCGTTTCATCGTCCCACAAATCAGTAGACCAGTTAACCGCAAATTCGACGTAGCCGGAATCCTGGGTGGGCCCGACGACCGGAATGAAATCAACCTCATAATGGATGGTTTTTTTCTTTAGAGTATCGTACGGATGATCATACCACCACATATTCCACCATCCGTACCAATCATAATAATACCAGCCTTCGCCGAAAAAGCCGCCGCCCCAGCCATTGATTAGATTACCAAGCGCGTCAAACTCGGCTCCGAAGGTACCGTAATTACATAATGGCGGATAGGTCGGGCAATATACCGGTGGCGGACCGCCTGCGGTGAGATAATTTATCAGATAGACTAGATCCGCCATACTAATGACACAGTTGCCATCGACGTCCGCAGCAGGGTAGAAGCCTCCGACTACAAACGGCGGAGGAGGCCCACCGCCTGCTATCCAGTTCTGTAAATATGTCGCATCAGCCAAGTCAACGTCGCCGTCATTATCTACGTCGCCGGGGATGTAACGATAGAACGGCGGCTCATAAAGTTCCTGCCAGGGAATGTCTTGCGACCAGGACCAGACGGCGTCATCATTAAAGTGCATGTAAGACGATTTCCAGCCCCACTCGACCGTATCCGCTTCGAGGCTGGTGACAAAAGCGCTTATATTCAGCCAGTAGATGCTGTCCTGATCCTGCCAGACCCAGAGACTTTCCGGTAAACAGATATCATATTGATACCAATCCCAATGATTATTCTCGATATATTCATCGGTGAGCGGATCGTACCATCCCTGTTCATAAGGCGACATCTGCGTCACCCCGTACCATTTTACCACTATTTCATCGATGATTTCTCCCGGTCGACTGTACAGCTCGGCCGGGCCGCAGGTCGGTACCGGATAGCCGCCGTAAGGATCAAAAACGGGATACCCGTATATGAAATAATCTTGCATAATTAGCGCGTCCGCCATATCGATGACACAATCACCATTCATATCAACATGGTAATCGAACGGCACCGGGGGCGGCGTACCGGTTAAATAACGGATTAAATATACCAGATCGGCCGTAGTCAAAGGTATGCCGTCATGATTGGCATCACCGTCGGCATGCGCGCTTCCATAGGGACCCGGGGCACCCGCCGGTATATCATGGTGGAAACTCAACAGGAAGCTGTCAACCACACCTTCGTAATTGTTCTTCCATGACCCCCAGAAATGGATATCCTTGATCCAGCCGGTTTCGGAACATTGCCAATCGTCGGCCAGAATAGTCGGATAGGTGCCGTTGACATCCCATCCGGCTTCATCCGGAAGCTGCGGGAAATGCATTTTGTAGGCGTCGCCCGGCAACCATTGCCAGTCGGTGCACATGTAAGCTTCAAATAAGAAGTTAACGTCATACCCCCAGTCGGTGACCATCGGATGCCAGGATCCGTCGGGCCATTGGTCAGAGGAGCGCAACTTGCCACAGGTGGCATCATCCGAAAGACAATTCTCCCAGCCGGTACCGGCTGCACCGCTAGAGGAAAAGGCAACATGGAAATCGTCGGTAAACACCAAACCGAGTGTAGAGAAGTCGGCATAGGCGGGTGTCGGGAACGCCGGATAAGTCCCGGCCGTCAGGGTTACCTGACCCCTCATCAGACCCGGAAGGCCGGTGCCATCGTCGTCATATACTGTAATATAGACATCGTCATCACCGAATTCACCATCAGCCGCGTCATAGATATATACATTGACACCCATCAGTGTTTCTGAGCAGGCGACCGAAAAACGCTGGGCGTACGACATATCACCCCAGGTCGGATTCGGGGTATTCCATAGGTAGGCAACATTACAATAATACCATTTCCAATAACATGGTGCTTTCGAGTCCGCCTCGGGCGGCTCGAATGCCGTCGGTACCTCCTTTATGGGCGTTAACTCACGCTTTTCCGCGGTAGCCGCGGAAAACATCCAGGCAAGCATCAGCATCAGCCCAAAGGTTAGAATTAGAAGTTTTTTGAACACTACTTTTCCTCCTTCAAAAAGGTTTTTGGTTTTTGGTTCTCTACTCTATGTAAACAAAACAACAATTCGATTTTTTTGCCGAATATTCGATCGGATATTCGATACGTGCCCTCCGGCATCAGCTATTTTCGCAGGCCGTGTTGAATGCCATCATTCAGAAAGCGGAATTGACATGCCTGCCGTAATTTTTGAAGGCCTCTTTGATCAGCCTTTCGCAAATAGATGATATGTGATGTGCTTGTTCAAGCAGTACAAATGAAAGACTGCGTCATCACAACCATATATATGCCGACACAAACAGTCATACGACCAACTGAAACCTTAAGAACCGCAACATTGCTACAGCCCAGCCCGCCCTTTAGTATCATTTGAGTTTTTTAAGATCCGAGTTGGTCCTTACTCCCCAACCTCTCTATTGTAATATAAAATAAGGTTATGGCACGATTTGTCAACTGTTTTTTAAAATTGCGCCCCCGATTTTTTCGCAATGTAGACAATTTTACTTATGTTTTACGCATCCTGGATGATTTTCAAATTTCCTTCGATCCTGTCCAGCGCGACACGGTTACCCTTTTCAGCGCAACTGCTTAGGTTAGAAGATTCGAGAAGACCGGCTATGAATCCGGCGCTGAAACAATCGCCGCAGCCGGTTGTATCTTTTCGCCGGACTTTTTTTCGGGGCGGAATATGCTGAAACTGCCATTTATTCTCGAAATAAAAATAAAGATAGCACCCTTCATTACCGGCGGTTATAATAAACACTTTTTCGGTGGCTTTTATCCTGTTTTCCCTGAGAATTCCAACCAGTTTCTTCAATTGCACATCCGGTATTAATCTGTTTTTCACGGTCGGTATCACTGCCGAAGTCAATATATCCAGTTCCAACCGGTTCATCTGGATATAATCACCTATTTCAATCACCGCAAGCCAATTGGACGGGCGCCTTAGATATCTAAGGCCGTCTTTTCTTTTGCCCAGAGTCAAAGAATGGATATCAATATATATCTTCCCCTCGAAATTTCGCCGCAGTTTTCGCAGCGATTGCAGATAAATATCCCGCCCGGATATATAATTAAGAAGAATTATATCGCAATTCGGAAGCAGTCGTACGTCATTGTACTTAAGCGGTTTGACACCGCCCTTAAGGATTTCGCTTTTGCCCTCATAATCAAAATAAGTCAAAAAACAGTGATTGTTCTTTTCAGATACTTTATTTAAGTAATCCAGACGAACTCCGCGGGACTTTTTTAAAATACTCGCGACTTCTTTAAATGCATCATGGCCGACATTGGCCACCGGATATATTTCGCTCCGATTACCGACCGATTTTGACAGGGCGACCACGTTATAAAATATGCCGCCCCAGCCTTTTTTAATTGTTCCGTCGGGAAGCTTGACCGTATCGCGATTGAATGTACCTATTATTCCGATTTTCATGCAATTATTTTGCGAACATTGATCGTGCCGCCTGAAAAACTTCATCGACCGATATATCTTTCATGCATCTCATAAAGGCATCATCTTTTTTCGGGCAGATATTTTTGACGCATGAAATGCAGTCCAGATTATCCCTGATTATAACGACTTTTTTCTCTGATATCGGCGATGTTTCCGACGGACGGTCGGCGCCGGAGAGCACCACCAGGGGGGTTCCCGCCGCCGCAGCCAGATGTGCCAATCCGGAATCGTTGCCGACAAAGAGCCTCGATTTGGACAATATTGACGCAGCCGTTTCAATATCGGTCTTACCGCACAGATTAATGATTTTTTCACTCGTACCGGCGACTTTCTCACCGGCCCGATATTCATTGGGGGCCCCGAGCAGGATTATTTTGACATCCAATTCGTTGATAAGTCGTTCGGAAAGCGCGGCATAATTATCGCTTCCCCACCGCCTTGATTCCGCCACCGCCTGCGGGGCTATAGTAATAAAAGCCACATCATTATTAATTCCGTGCCTTTTAAGTTCTTTCTCCGCCGCTTGCGATGATTCGTCGGAAATATATATCTGTGGAGGATTATATTCAACATCCTGACCGATAAAAAACTTCATCAGATAAACATATTTCATCGAACGATGATCGGAAGTCACATCGACCGGATCTACGGCGTGATTCAAAAGAAAATTCCGACCATCCCCTTTGTAGCCATAGCGTCTTTTTATTCCCGATAAATAAAAAACCAACGCGGAGGAAAATGACGGCGTCAGCAATATCCCGGTGTCGAAATTTTCACCTTTAATAAAATCCCGCTGGTGAAGAATGGCGTTGCCGCCGTGAAGGAACTCCGGTTTCATCGGAAGAATTTTAATCTTTTTTATATCCCGATAAATTGCTTCCGCCCAGTCCGGCAAAAGCAAACCTATTTTTTCATCCGGTTTGGCTTTGACCAAACCGCTGACGGCCGGTTGCGCCATAAGCAAATCACCGAGATGATTGGGTGCACGAACGATAATCTTATGCATAACTTTTTTAGTCCCCTATCAATCTAATTTCCATCGGCGATGGGTCCACATCCATTGGTCAGGATACTGTCTGACTATTTCCTCCAGCAGCGAAGTGTATTGCTGAGTCATCCAGACCGTATCCTTTTCATTATCACCGCTGTCGGGCGGATATATCAAACGCGAAATAATCGCCCGATGCCGTTTATATCCTCTTCTGATCAATACCCCCAGCACGACCGGGCTGCCGGTTTTTATCGAGAAAGCGGCCGGCCCGACCGGGGTCGAGGCCGGGCGGCCGAAAAAATCGACCACGACGCCTCCCGAGGCCGAATGCTGATCGGAAACCATCGCCACAACTCTGTTGTCCCGAAGCGACTTGAGAACATGCCGTGCCGCCACACCGACCTGAAATCGACCGACGCCAAATGCTGCCCGAAAGTCATCAAAAAGTCTATCAACATAAGGATTATGCTGCTGGCCGACCAGAAAATCGGTCGGATAACCGTTTGCAGTCAGCCACCCACCCAACAACTCCCAGTTTCCGACGTGGGCGCTGATAAATATCAAACCATGCCCTTTTTCCAGCGCCTCATCGATATGTTCACGTCCCGACGACTCGGGGATCATTTTTAATATTTCAGCTCGACTGAAAACCGGTTGACGGGCGAATTCAACCGTTGTTCGGCTGATATTTATAAAGACATTTTTAATTATCATCTCATATTCAGCGTCGCTTTTTGTTTGGCCAAAGGCCCGCCTGAGATTATCCGATGCGATTCGTCGTCGCGATGCCAGAATTTTATACGCCAGCTTTCCAAGTAAAACCGCTATCATATCGGACAGGCGCGCAGGCATTATCTGAACCGATTTGGTCAAAAGCCAAAAAACGACGTATTCAAGCCCATGGCTTATCTTCATCGTCGACCTGCTCCGGATTGTCGGGATCACCGTAGTCGAAATCGGTTGACTGCAAATGCTCCTCTTGCTCCCACCTCTTGTAATATTTTCGTCGTCTTTGTATTCTAAGCAAAAATCCGATCACAACCACGGCGGCGAGGAAAATCCATACAAAATACAAATCTCCGAATAATGTCATTAAATTGTACCTCTTGTTAAGAAAATCGAAAAATTCTTTTTCGAATTCATCATAACTGGACCCGATCGAGGCCAAAAAGGCTTCATCGAACGTTCCCCGGGATTTAATTACATCAAAAAAATAGTTGAGTGTTTCCACACCGTACTCGTCGAGTATATACTTGACGGCCAGATAAGATTGAGCATAGGCCGTTTGCGCCCGACCGCTCGGGAATAGATTTATTCTCTCGATCTCGCGCAGCGGCACCAGACTTCGCAAGACAACCGCCCGCGACATGGCGAAATTATCCTCCCAGCCCCATTCGGCCGAGACATACATCGCCACTCCCTCATCGAGCCACCGGGGAGGATTCTGCATATGTAATCTGTCGTGCAGGGCCAGATGAGCATACTCGTGCTGAATTAACTCCGGCAGCGATTTCCCCAGCCGGAAATGAGCCGGCGATTTTAAAACTATCATCTCGCGATATGGCAGCGCGGCCGCCGCGCCCCAGTCGGGGAAAGCGGTCCCGATAAGTTTCTTGAAACTGGCCAGATCGTCTTCAATATAGATTTTTGGCTTATAGCTAAGTGAATCCTGAAGAATTTTCTCCAATTTTTCTCGCGCCGGGATTAATGCCGTTTCGATCGGCTCCACGAATTGTTCGCTTCTGGATATATAGAAAAAATAATCTTTTTCGATGATGTTTTCTTTTCTGTCGGCCTGTGCCCAAAAGACGGCCGTCAGAAAAACGACAGACAAATATAATAGAACCTTTTTCACTTTTCCAAGATAACAATATTATTGAATTAAGACAACACACTCGACTCCGGATATTCAATTGAATAAATCAGCACAAAATCGGGACAATTCGGTATAAATGTTAAATAAATATTTATTGACAATCGATATATAAGTCGCAATTTTATTGGATTATAGCGGTTTTTGCCGCGACAAGATATGAGTGCTATGAGCATTTTAAATCAAAATGTGCTGGTTTTAAATCAAAATTACGAGCCGCTATCGGTCTGTACGGCCCGCCGGGCGTTTCTGCTTCTGTATATGGGCAAGGCCGAAATGATTGAAACCTATGACGGATATAAAATCAGATCAATATTAAAATCATATCCGCTGCCTTCGGTTGTCAGGCTGGATAGATTCATAAAGTCGCCGCGAAAGAAAATCCTTCTGACGCGAAAAAATATTATTATCCGCGATGGGGGCACCTGTTGCTACTGCAATTCGACCAGAGGCCCGATGACGGTCGATCATATTATCCCGAAAAACATGGGCGGCAGCGATAGCTGGGAGAATATGGTTTGCGCCTGCGAGCGCTGCAACAACAAAAAGGGGGGGCGAACGCTGGCCAGGGCAGGTATGAAACTGCTCCGGAAGCCGGTTCGCCCGAGCCATATAACATATATTCAGCGCTTTATCGGCGTCACTGACGACCGCTGGAAACCGTATCTTTTTATGGAATAAAAATGGACCGAAAAGAGACGATACTATCCGGGATGCAGCCGACCGGAAAACTTCATCTGGGCAATCTGGAGGCGACACTTAAAAACTGGGTGCGACTTCAAAACGATTACGAAATGTTCTGCTGCATCGTCGACTGGCACACGTTGACCGCCGAATTTAAAAATACGGAAATAATGAAAGAAAGAATTTTCCATGTCGCCGTCGATTATCTCGCGGCCGGTCTCGATCCGGAAAAGTGCGCCATTTTCATTCAATCCGATGTCAAAGAGCATGCCGAGCTTCATTTGATTTTTTCTATGCTTATCACCGTCCCGACCCTGACCCGTTTGCCGACGTACATCGAGAAAAAAGACGAGAAGGGAATGGACAGCTACGGTTTTCTCGGTTATCCGGTTCTGCAGGCGGCTGATATCTGCGCCTACAATGCTCATAAAGTCCCCGTCGGTAAGGATCAGGAGAAACATATCTGGCTGGCCGCCGATCTTGCCAGGCGGTTTAACGCGTTGTACGGTCAAACACTTAACGAACCGCAGGTTTTGCTGACAAAGATACCGATAATACCCGGTATCGACGGCCGCAAAATGTCCAAATCGTACAATAATCATATCACCATCGCCGAAAGCCCCGAATCACGCACCGCCAAAGTGAAAAAGTTTTTTACCGATCCCGAAAAAATCCGCAAGGGCGATCCCGGTCGTCCGGAGATATGCCCGGTATATCATCTTCATAAGATTTATTCTCCTGACGCCGAAAATATAATCGCGCCCCCATGCAAAACGGGCGAGCTGGGATGTGTCGAGTGCAAGGGCATTTTGGCCGAAAACTTAAATAAAGCTCTGGCGCCCATCGCCGAGAAAAGAGTTGCTCTTGAAAAAAATAATGATTACATCTGGGATGTGCTCAAAAATGGCGGTATTAGGGCCAGGCAACGAGCGGCGGCGGTTCTGGAAAAAGTGCGCGCCGCCATGAAAATGGATTATTTTAGCTGATGAACACGCAAAAAAATTATTCGGTTAATCTCGAGGTCTTCCAGGGGCCGCTGGATTTATTGTTATATCTTATCAAAAAAGATGAAATCGATATATATGATATACCGATCGCACGGGTTACCGAGCAGTATATGCAGTACATAGAGGTGATGAAGACCCTCAATCTCGAGCTGGCCGGTGAGTACATCCTGATGGCGGCGACTTTGATTCGCATAAAGACAAAATTGCTTCTGCCACCGGTCGAAGGCGACACCGAAGAGATGGATCCGCGTGAAGAGCTGGTCGCGGCGCTTCTTGAGTACAAAAAGTTCAAGGAAGTCAGTGAGATTCTCAGAGAAAAACGTATTCTCGAGGAACGAGTTTTTGTTCCGCCGCCGGTCGATGGTAGCAATGGTAATAAAGAAAAAATAGTACTTTCATCCTCCACGACTCTATTCGATATGCTGACGGCCTTCAAAGAAGTCCTTGAGCGCGCCGAACAGGAAAGAATGCTGGAGGTAACCGCCGAAGAAATTACCATCGAGGAAAGAGTTGCCAAAATTATGGAGTTGCTGGCCGAAAACGAGTCGGCCACCTTTCAGGAATTGTTTGCCGATATACCCCGGAAAATTATCGTCATCACCACCTTCCTGGCCATTCTGGAACTGATCCGGCTGCGCCGAATCACGATTCGGCAATCATTACCGTTTTCGGAATTGCGGGTTTATCGGGGGGAGTATTTCGACGACCCGCAGACAGCCATCGAGTTTATCAAACATTTTTATATACCATAAAATGAGGGGATTAAATGAATAACAACGGAGCCCGGATTCCAATAATAGAATCGTTGATTCTTTCATCGCCGGAACCGCTCGCGGTCCGGAAGATTATCGGGCTGGTGGATGGTCTCAGCGCCGGTGATATTGACAAAGTTGTCGATGATCTGAATGAAAAATATTTAAACAACGATTTATCTTTTCGCATTCGACGAATCGCCGGGGGCTATCAGTTCTATATCATCGAGAATTATGCCCAATACGTCGAAGAATTATTCGCGCGGCGCCGAAATGTGCGTCTGACGAAGGCGGCCCTCGAGACGTTGGCGATTATTTGCTACCGACAGCCGGTTACAAAAATCGATATCGAGATGATTCGCGGAGTCGCCTCCGATTCGGTTCTTCACACGCTTCTTGAGCGGCAATTGATAACTATTGCCGGGCGCGCCGAAACAGTCGGCAAACCGCTGCTTTATAAAACTACCGACGAATTCCTGAAATTCTTTAATTTGAATTCCATTAATGACTTGCCGCGGATGGAAGAAATCGAAGAGCTTCTGGCCACGGGCGATTCCGAGATACAGCAAAACCTGCCGTTCACTTTGCGTAATAATGGAATACCGCCGATTTCTCGAATTCCTGACGGCGAAGATATTGACGATGTTGCCGATGAAAATAGTGAGAACGGTGATATAGAAGAGACTCCGGAAGCGGTCGAAATATCGGCCGAAACATCGGATTAGGGGGAAAAGGACGGGCTATCTGAGGAGAGATGATAAGGATAAATAAGTTCCTGTCTATGTGTGGTGTGGCCTCCCGTCGCGGGGCCGAAAAACTTATCAAAGAGGGGCGCGTTACTCTGAATGACGACCTCGTTGAACGCCCCGGGACGGTTATTGACGAATCAAAAGATATTGTCAAAGTCGACGGCGAGATTGCCAGACCGGTCGGCAAAAAAATATATATACTTTTAAATAAACCCCGAAATGTCCTTACGGCGCTCTCCGATCCCTTCCATCGCCGGACGGTGGCTAATCTGACGCGCGAATTAAGGTCCCGCGTTTATCCCATCGGAAGGCTTGATTATGATACCGAAGGAGCGCTGATTCTCACAAATGACGGCGAATTGGCCTACCGGCTGGCGCATCCCAGGTATCAAATCAAAAGGGTCTATCATGCTCTGGTTCAGGGGACATTTACTTCGGATGACGCCGCCAAAATCGAAAACGGAATCAAACTCGATGATGGACATATCGGGAAAGGAATGACCCGGCCGTTAAGCAGCGGAATAAAAAACTCCAAAGTGGAAATCGCTCTTACTGAAGGTCATAAGCGGGAAGTCAAGCAGCTATTTAAAGCGACCGGGCATCCGGTCAAGGAATTGCGGCGTGTGGAATTCGCCGGATTGCGGGTAAATGGCGTCAAAAAGGGCCGCTGGCGATACATCAGCCGCTCTGAGATCGAAAAACTGAAAAAACTTGTCGAACTCGATGAATAGCCGACCGCCGGACTTATTTCAAAAGACGATAGAAACCGATTCTCAGAAATATACGCAATAGATTAAAACGCCCGAATCGTCATCGCCGCAAATATTACATTTATCTCCGGATATGCGATACTGCAAAATCGTATTTAAATAGACAACCTCTTTAAAATCTTTTCCGGATAAGCAAAAATTTATTATGGCTTTTCTCAAAATCCATTAATATCTTGCGAAAAATTATCAGGCCGATATTCCGGCCTGTAAAAAATGAAATTAATCCGGAGGTTTCATGCGTTATTTAACATTAATTTTAATAATCGGCTTACTGCTCGGCTTTGTTTCATGCTCCAAAGTCACGAAAGAAGACAAAAATTTCGAAAGAATCGCCAATCAATACATTCAGACTCTTCTTGAACTAAATCCTGAATGGGCCACCGGGCTGGGCGATCACCGCTATGATAGCCTGTTGAATGATTACAGCATGATCGGTGTCAGGAAGCAATCGGAGCTGTATCATAGTTATCTGGATTCGTTGAGCCGGATTGACCCGACGCAGTTGAGCACGACCAATCGTATCGATTATGAAATCCTGCTTAACGGTGTCAGGTATTCGATTTTCAGAATCGACACGCTGAAATCTTATCGGTGGAATCCACGGCATTACAATCCCGGCGACGCTATTTATTCGCTTCTGGCGCGGGATTTCGCCCCGCTGAGGGAACGTTTGCAAAGTGTCAAGGGCCGTCTGGCTGCAATTCCTCTGATGCTTGAAAACGCCAAAGCCAACCTGAAAACGTCACCCAAAATCTGCACCGAAACCGCCATTTCGCAGATTAAAGGAACGATTGGCCTTATCCGTGATGATTTAAACGAATATCTCGAAAAAGAACCGGATATGATTCCGCTGATAAAACCGGTGCAGGAGCAGGCGGTCGCCGCGCTGGAAAAATATGCCGATTGGCTGGAAAATGTTCTATTGCCGCATTCCGACGGAGATTTCCGTCTTGGCGACGAAAAATACCGCACCAAGCTCAAATACGCAACCCAGTCCGATTTAACCAAAGAAGAAATCCTGAAACGCGCCGAGGCGGATCTGGCCGCGACGCAGGAAGCCATCTATGAAACGGCGCTGCCGTTGTTCCGGCAGTATTTTCCCGACCAAACCGATGCCGGGCTTCTCGCCGATAGGAAAAAAGTCGTCCGTATGGTACTGGATAAGATGGCCGACGATCATCCGACGGCGGAGAATATCATCGAAAACGCCAGGGCCAAATTGAAAGAGTGTGAAGAATTCGTTCGAACCCACGAGCTGGTATCGCTTCCCGATAAACCGATTGAAATTATCGTCATGCCCGAATTCGAACGCGGTTTCGCCGTTGCCTACTGCAGTTCACCCGGACCGCTCGAAGCCAAAGGTCAGACTTTCTATGCCATCTCACCGCCGCCGGCCGACTGGGATGAAAATAGGGTCGAGTCGTACTTCCGCGAATACAACAATTATATGCTCTGGGATCTGACCGTCCACGAAGCGATGCCGGGTCATTATCTGCAGGCAGCGCACAATAACGAGTTTAAAGCCCCGACACTGGTGCGTGCCATTTACGGCAGCGGCACGTTTGCCGAAGGATGGGCGACATACTGTGAGCAGCTTATGGTCGAGCAGGGTTTCGACGGCCCCGAGGCGAAGATGCAGATGTTAAAGATGCGTCTGCGGATGATTATCAATGCCATAATCGACCAGAAGATTCATACGGCCGCGATGACCGAGGAAGAGGCGATGGCTTTGATGCTTAACGAAGGCTTTCAGGAGCAGGGTGAAGCGGCCGGTAAGTGGCGCCGCGCCTGTTTGTCATCGGTGCAGTTGTCGACGTACTATGTCGGCAATATCGAGATCAACGAAATCCGCCGCGCTTATCAAAACAAAATGGGTGATGAATTCAATATGAAAGAATTCCATGATAAACTGCTTTCGTTCGGCACTCCGCCGCCGAAGTACGCCAGACAGTTGTTGGGTTTGATTTAATTATTGGAGTAAAAAAAACATGAATTATCATAAAATATACGGTATCCTATTTTCGATATTTGTCATATTTATAATTATAGGCTGTGGCGCGGAAAAGCCGGATATTTCCGGCAACCAACTCGCCGAATGGCTTAAAGGTGTCTGGATTTCGGGCATCGGAACTTACACCATCTATACCGATTCTCATTATTTTGTACTGTCTAACGAGGGCGATTCGGCACGTCCCAATCTTTACTTCGGCGCCTCGCAGGTGCAGTACAATGAAAAAGGGATGGCTCGCAAACAGGTCTTACGGTATCGGGAGGTTCCCAATATTGACCCGACTATTTTCAGAGAAACCGCATTTCAATCGGACCACACCGAAGCCCCGCTTGTTATCGATACAACCTGTTTCGCCGGAAATACCTGTACTATAAAAGACGGCATCATATACGACGTCATTATTGAGAAAACCGACGATTATATTTTACTGGCGACCTGCAACGGCGACAAAGAGAAAATATTTTCAAATGGTGTGTATGTCTATCTCCCGGCCGACGGCGGTGAGTTCTATTCCTATCGTGTCGAGGAGTTTTAGCCTTTAAGCGGTTGGAGTATGTCCCCGTATTAAAAAGACGGCAGGCCCTGACTCCGTGTTTCCATTCTTCGGAGAGGTGACCTGCCGCGTACTCTCGTATTAACTGAATTCAACTACTGAAATTTATCCTGATAGACATGGCAGTATGGATACTTGCCTGTCTTTTCATAATAATCCTGGTGATAATCTTCCGCTTCCCAGAATTTATCCGCCTTTACCAGTTTCGTGGCGACTTTATAACCTTTTTCTTTCAGAATATTTATTAATTTTTCGGCGATTCTTTTCTGACTATCGCTGGTATAGAAAATGGCCGACCGGTATTGCTGCCCGATATCCGGCCCCTGGCGATTAACCTGCGTCGGGTCATGTATATCGAAAAACAGCTTGGCCAGGTTCGCATAATCGGTCACCGTCGGATCATAAACAACTTCGACCGTCTCGGCATGCCCGGTTGTCCCTGTGCAGACTTCTTTATAGTCCGGATCATTGACGCTGCCGCCCATATAGCCGACCCGGGTCGACAGAACACCATCAGCCTGCTGCAGATAATACTCGGTTCCCCAGAAACAGCCGCCGGCGAAATAAGCCGTCTCCGCCGCCGCCTTCTCAAATTCAGGTGAAAAATTCATGGAAATCGAATTGACACAGTACCGCGTATTTTTATCGGTAAGACCCTCGCCCATAAAAACATGCCCCAGATGCGCCCCGCAGTTGGCGCAGACAATCTCGGTCCGGACCCCATCGGCATCAGGGATTCTCTTTACGGCGCCGGGAATGGCGTCGTCAAAGCTCGGCCAGCCGCACCTGGCATCGAATTTATCGTCGGATTTGAACAACGGCGCACCGCATCTTTTGCATGTATAAGTGCCGTCCTCGTGATAGTCATAATATTTCCCGGAAAACGGCGCTTCGGTCCCTTTGTAAAGAATTACCTGCTCTTCTTCAGGTGTTAATTTATTCAAAATCATCGGCTTATCCTTCTTATTCATACTTTTTGCCTCCGGAGTCGAAATCAATGCACTCAATAAAAATGCCGTCGTCAAAAACAATATTATTGCAAAAAAAAGTATACTATACCGCAAATTAGATTTTTTGTCACGATTATTCACTCCCGCATAATTATTCATCCCTGCAACTCCTTTCTCCTTAATTTCAAACAAAAACAGGAGTGATTTTGTTCCAATTAGGTCTATGCGTGCCCGGACTTGATTAAAGATAGAAATCAGGAAGGCGTTTGCCGGGAACGGATGCCGCTTAGATTCTATATTACGGATGAGTAACGGCGGTTAGATGAACCAATAATACTTTTTGCCTAGTATTTCCTCTTTTTTATCATTTCATCTATGGTCTTTGCGATAAATTCCGGCTTGATTTTGCCGCCGAATATCGATGCCTGCCCAATCGATTTACCGCTTAAATCGAAAAACTCAAGCTGCACCGCCCTGATCTCATCAGTCTGCAGCACTTTCGCGGGATTAATCACAATCTCTTCCCCGCTCAGATGGCCGCCGGTCGGATCCCCGCGCGAATCCCATCGCTGCTCCGCATCCACGTCATCGTCATCGCTGACGTAGACCATCCAGAAAAGCTCCTTCTGTCCCTGGATGTTTATCCGAATCGTCCCTTCGGTAATTGGCCCCTTGACAATATGATAGCCGCGGGCGCGGAGTTCTTTCCTGACCGCGTCGATATACGGTGCGCAATATTCTTTTTTTATATATTTCGATTTGAGTTCCGCCCTGATATTTGTAATCAGCGAATCCGCCTCGGTCATCGTCGAATCTTCGGCCAATTCTATTTTCCATGCCTGTATATTTTTCGCTTCCGGCGATAAAATCGCGTTCCTGACATTGGGCGAACCACACCCGCCGATTATTAGCAAGTATAAAACCAATAAAGCGACCGGTAAAACATCGACAATTCTCTTCTTTATTGAAAGCATCTTTACCCTCTTCATGATAAGTTGTGACATCGCTTAAATACTTAACCTATCACCTGTTGTCAATAGCTTATTTGATGACTATATTTGGTCGATATGAGAATCCCGAAATTTCTTATTTATAAGGAAGATTGTATTGCAGGCATGGCCACGCGGCTAAAGCCGAAATCGATCGATGTTGTCGTAACTTCACCGCCGTACAACATCGGTGTAAAATATATAAAATATGATGACAGGATTCCGCGCAATGATTATCTCAGCTGGATAAATCGCTGGGGCAAAGAAATTAAACGTGTCCTGAAAGATTCCGGCTCTCTGTTCTTGAACATTGGAAGCAAACCTTCCGATCCGAACGTACCGTTCGAAGTACTCGGTGCTCTGCATGACGAATTCAGACTACAGAATGTCATTCACTGGATTAAATCAATCTATATCGAGACCGATAGCTACGGTGAACCGCTCGATATAAATGTCGGGCATTATAAACCGATTAACAGCCGGCGGTTTTTGAATGATGCCCATGAATATATTTTTCACCTGACAAAAAGCAATAATATCAAACTTGACCGACTCGCTATTGGCGTCCCTTATAAAGACAAAAGCAACGTTAATCGCTGGAAAAATGGAAAAGCAAAAAAGAGGTGTCGCGGTAACTGCTGGTTTATACCGTACAAGACCATTCAGAATCGCGATAAGGACCGCCCCCACCCGGCCTCATTCCCGCCGCAACTGGCCGAAAACTGCATCAAACTGCACGGCATAAAAAACAGAAAAATCACCGTCCTCGATCCCTTTATGGGGTTGGGAAACACCGGCCTGGCCTGCAAGACGTTAAATTTGAAATTCATCGGTTTCGAAATCGATCCGTATTACTTTGAGAAGGCTAAAAGCCTGCTTAAGACAGGTTAGCCGACAATTAGGACTTGACAAATTTGATTGGAGGCTTAATTTAACCGCGATGGATAGTCGCAAAGAATATTATGAGTCTTATGCCGACGATTGGGATAAGATGTTTACCGCCGAGGATTTCGAAATCCTCTCCTTTCTGATTGATTCTTTCAATTTAAAGGAAGGGACTAAAATCGTCGACCTCGGCTGCGGAACCGGTATTCTTTTTGATCTTTTGCGACGCAAGGTTGGAGAAAAGGGCATGATTGTCGGGGTCGATTTCTGCCCCAAAATGGCCAACAAGGCCAAACAGAATTTCCCCTTCGAAACTATTTCCGAAGTAAGCGCTGATGTCGAAAATCTCCCGTTAAGAGAAGCCGTTTTTGATACGGCTGTCTCGTTTGCAGCTTTTGCACATTTTACCGATCCCCGAAAAGTAATGCGGGAAGTGTCGCGTGTGCTGAAAAGAAACGGCTCTTTTCATATTATTCATCTGTACAGCAGCAAGGAACTTGAAAAATATCACCAGGAGACCGGTGGACCGGTAGCCAATGATCATCTGCCCAGCCGTAATGACATGATAGCCCTCTTTGAGCACGGGAATTTCATTAATATGAAAATCACCGATCACCCCGGATTATATCTTGCCTCTGCCGTCAAAAAATAATCCGGCGACCCTGAGCCCCAAACAGATTTCATATACCGCCCTTTTTCTGGCTCTGGCCATTGCAATACCGATTGCCTTTCATCAATTTGGTCTGGCCGGACGGATTTTCCTGCCGATGCACATCCCGGTATTGATTTGCGGTTTTGCTGTCGGACCGCTGGCCGGGGTGTTAATCGGTTTGATGGCGCCCTTTCTCTCGCACCTGTTGACATCCATGCCGCCTTCTTATGCCGTCCCGCTTATGTCGATGGAGTTACCGATGTACGGACTGGTGGCCGGAATTACCTATCAAAAACTGAAGATTAATATTTATATCTCTCTTATTATTGCCATGATTGTCGGCCGATTGATGTTCGCCCTCGGCTTGGTTGTTCTGGGACGATTTATCGAACTCCCCTACGGGCCGCTCCAATTTCTGGCCGCGGGGGGTGCCATGGTGACCGGGTTTCCCGGCATTCTGGTTCAGATTATAATTATCCCGCCCATCGTCGCCGCCCTCAAACGCACGACAGGCTGATTATCCCGGTACCTAAAAACACTTAATTTCGCCGCTATATCTTTAGAAAATAGCGATATAATTTCCCCACCAAAAAATTGATTTCTCGATTTAAAAATTGTATCTTTATAATGTAAAAATAAAAGTGATTATTATTGATAAAAGGATTTGAATATGCCGCTTGAAAGAGAAAAAATCGTCCCCATTTTCCTCGAAGAGGAGATGAAAAACTCCTACCTCGATTACTCGATGTCGGTTATTACCAACCGCGCCCTGCCGGATGTCCGCGACGGATTAAAGCCTTCCAACCGCCGAATTCTCGTAGCGATGAACGACCTCAACCTTTCGCCGGGGCGACCGCATCGGAAATGCGCCAAAATCGCGGGTGACACTTCCGGTAATTATCATCCGCACGGCGAGCAGGTTGTCTATCCGACTCTGGTTCGAATGGCTCAGGATTTTAATATGCGATATCCGCTTGTCGACGGGCAGGGGAATTTCGGCTCCATCGACGGTGACGGCGCCGCGGCCATGCGATACACCGAGGCGCGACTGACGCCGATTGCCATGGAGATGCTGGCCGATATGGAAAAAGATACGGTCAACACGATGCCCAACTATGATGAAACACGGATGGAACCGAAAGTGCTGCCCGGTCGTTTTCCCAATCTGATATGCAACGGAACCTCCGGTATCGCCGTTGGTATGGCCACGAATATCCCGCCTCACAACCTTGGTGAAGTGGTCAATGCCATCACCGCCGTAATTGACGACGACGAAATCACCAACGAAGAACTGATGCAGTATATTCCCGGCCCCGATTTCCCCACCGGCGGGATAATTAACGGCCGCGAGGGTATCAGGCAGGCGTATCGTACCGGCAAGGGCCGGCTTTCGGTGCGAGCCAAAGCAATTACCGAGGTTCAGAAAAGCGGAAAAGAGTGTATTGTTATTACCGAGATTCCTTTTCAGGTGAATAAATCCAATCTGCTGGAAAAAATCGCTCAATTGGCGCGCGATAAAAAAATCGACGGTATTTACGATCTTCGTGATGAATCGGACCGCGACGGTATGCGCATCGTTATCGACCTGAGACGTGACGCCCAGCCGGAAATTGTCCTGATTCAGCTTTATAAAAACACCGCCATGCAGTCCACATTCGCGATTATGATGCTCAGTCTGGTCAACGGTGTGCCGGAAGTTCTTTCGCTCAAGCAGATGCTGGAACAGTTTATCAAGCATCGGCATGAAGTTATTGTCAGGCGGACACAATTCGATCTTAACAAAGCCGAAGAGCGCGCGCATATCCTTGAAGGTTACAAAATCGCGCTGGATAATATCGATGCCGTTATCGCGCTGATAAAAAAATCGAAAGACACCCCGACGGCGCGTGAAGGATTGATGGCGAAATTCAAACTCAGCGAAAAACAGGCCAACGCTATTCTTGAGATGCGCCTGGCGCGCCTGACCGGTCTGGAGCGGCAGAAAATCGAGGAAGAATACCTGGCGACCATAAAATTGATCGCCGAATTGAAGGGCATTTTGGAATCCAAACCGCGCCGGATGGCGATTATCAAAGAAGAGCTTCTGGCTCTTAAGAAAAAATATAATGACGACCGACGGACCGAAATCCAGGCGGCGGCCGAGGAATTCGAACTTGAGGATTTAATCGCCGAAGAAGATATGGTCATTACCATCTCCCACCTCGGGTACGTAAAACGCCTTTCGGTCACCAATTATCGTCGGCAGAACCGCGGCGGACGCGGCGTCATCGGTATCGAAACCAAGGAGCAGGATTTCGCCGAGCATCTGTTTGTCGCCTCGACCCATGATTATATTCTCTTTTTCTCCAATAAGGGGCGCTGCTACTGGGTGAAGGTGCATGCCATCCCGACCGGCGGCAAGCTGGCCAAGGGTAAACCGATTGTCAACATGGTGCAAATCGGCAACGATGAATCGATTACAGCCTTCTGCAAAGTCCGCTCATTCGACTCGGCCCAATTCGTCATCATGGCGACGAGAAATGGTATTATCAAAAAGACACCTCTGGATAATTTCTCCAATCCGCGTATCACCGGCATCAACGCCTCCAATATGCCCGAAGATGACGAACTGATCGAAGCATCCATCACCGACGGGACTTTTGATATCGTGCTCGCCACCCGCAAGGGGCAGGCGATTCGATTCCCCGAGGATAAAGTCCGCGGGATGGGGCGCGCCGCGTACGGCGTGAAAGGGATTAATCTAGCCAAAGGTGATTACGTGATCGGGATGGTCGTGGTAAAACGCGAGGGAACACTGTTATCGGTGACGGAAAACGGTTACGGCAAGAGGACGAACATCAGTGAATACAGAGTAACCAACCGGGGCGGTAAAGGAATAATAAATATCAAGGCCAGCGAGCGGAACGGCGAGGTGGTAACGATTAAGGACGTGGTTGACGACGACGAGTTGATTCTGATAACAAAGAAGGGTATTACCAACCGTCAGCGCGTCGGGGCGATACATATCATCAGCCGCAACACGCAGGGAGTAAGGCTGATAGCGCTGGGTGAAGGCGATAAGGTCATCGACGTTGCCCGCGTCGCCAAAAGCGATTAGTACAATAGAAACAGATATTTGCGGTTTGGAACGCTGACTTAATCCTTTGGATATGAATGCTATCATCAAAATGGCTTCGTTTCCGATTTTCGGATTTTTTTTCATAGGCTTACTCGATACGGTCTGCGGAGATTGCCACGTCGTTCCCTCGCCGAGGCTCCGGAACTCCTCGCAATGACGAGGAAGAGAGAAGAGAAAATGGCTTCGTTTCGCATATAAAAGGGTCCCCTATTTTTGGCATCATGCCCCGATAAAATTACATCTTCATGAGTGTCTTCTGGTTATGGGCCAGCATGTGGTAGTAGCGCGACAGCTGGCGATCGAGGCGCATCTCGTAGCGTAAAATCAATTTCGAAAAATAATTATCCGGGATGGCGCGAAGATTAAACTTATCATCCGAATCGTTTGGATCGCATTTTTTGAGCATGTCGCGAAGGTGCGCCGTCTCGGCGCGGATCACGCGCCGCGAGCGCCAGAGGCAGTTGGCGATTTTGTAGACCAGTTGCTCCTGGAACTGGCCGACCGGGCAGAATTCGTTAAACAGCGCCACCACGATATTTTCGTATTCCACGGGATCTTCTTTCAGCCCCGGCGCGTCGATAACGATATCTCTGGCGTAAAGGCC
>CAYVMO010000008.1:0-35555 GCA_964452645.1 uncultured Ignavibacteriaceae bacterium | reverse complement strand
TTATAATTGATGATACAGCAATAAGATACCCACCCCAAGGGGTGGGCCACCCGGCCAGAATAATGAGGAATAAAGACAAAACAAAAACCGATAAAGCACGCATATTCATTTCGCGAAAATCATTTATTTATAATCCCGATTTGATTAATTATAACAATTTTAGATTGTATTGTCAATAATTAATTAAAATATACGTGGGTAGCGAACGTCCTCCTGAAGTCCTGATGAAAGAAGAGTGCGCCGACCAATGCTAATCAACCGCATAAAACTGCATCATGTCCATGGCGAAATGGACGCACCAGATCCACCAGATATCAGCCGAGCGCTGGATAAACCATAAAACAGCAACCACCAAACCGGCGTCGAAAATAAGACCGACTAATTCCCCGGCAGATGCCCCACCGGCCAGCAGAGCCGGGATGTGCCCTGCTGCAAAAAGAATGGCCACGAGAATAATTGTCAGGCGTAAACCGATGGCGGCTCTGAAACGGATAAACATTATCGCTATGGCGACGTCTTCCAAAAACACCTGAACCAGGTATGAAATATTTTTGGGATTATAGACACGAGGAACAACTTCAAACCAGTTACTACTCCCGGTGCGGACAACCGTAAAGGCCAATATTGCCACCAGAGCCAAACCCAATCCGATAATCAAACGCAACCATACACGATCCGACTGCAGCCATATATCCTGAAATGATTTTATACGAAAAATGAATAACAGAATCAGCGGCGAGAAAATAAGAATCTGATTTAGAGCATCCAATAATGGAGCGAGACTACCCGACGTCGGGATCATCCAGCCGCGTTGATACAATTGCCCGATAGCCAGAATGCCGATTAATGCCAGAATCGCCCAGCCGATTTCATACCACGGATGTGAAAAGGCGATTGTCTCTCGTCGCGGCCACAATTTTACGTTCAGCTTCGCGATTATCAGCCATCCGCCTAACGCGACACCATAGCCGATTAACAGCGCATAGTGATGAGAAATTTCCATACCTGTAATTTACTCCTAAGCACTACGATCGCAAATACGACGCGCCGTTGACATCGATAATCGTGCCGGTCGTAAACTCGGTGTTGTCCTGGCATAAGAAAAGAACTGCCGCCGCAACCTCCTCAGGCTTAGCCACTCGGCCCCACGAGCTTTGCTTTTTGATGGCGTCACCCTCGGGGCCGTTCAAATAGGAAGCCGCCATATCGGTTTCCACAAAACCGGGCGCGACAACTCCGACCGTGATATTGTACTTACCCAATTTTCGCGCCAGCGACTGACTCATGGCATTCAGCCCGGCTTTGGAGGCGGCATATCCCGGCATGTCCGGCTCGCCGCGGAAAGCGCCCCGCGATGAGACATTGACAATCCTCCCGCCGCCATTCTGAATCATGTGCCTGACGACGAAATACATGATGTTCGCTGGTGCGAAAAGATTAACTGCCAGAGTCTTTTCCCAGGCCGATTCCCATTCAGAGAATTCTATCTCATCAATTCGGTGCTTAAGCGCCACCCCGGCATTATTAACCAGTATATCAATCCGACCGAGTTTATCAATCGCTTCATCGATCAGAGATTCAACAGATTCTCGATCCGCCACATCGGCCTTAATTGCGAAATGAGGGCCGCCCGGCAGAGAATTAATTGTATTCCGTGCCGCTTTTTCGTTCGATTGATATACTATTGCGACGCGCGCCCCGTTTCGGGCAAATGCTTCGGCCACCGCGCGCCCGATTCCGCGCGAACCGCCGGTGATTAGGGCATTTTTCCCTGAAAACTCCATGGCGCCTTTTTTTTAATCATTGCTTCTTCTTGCTCGTATTGACACCGAAAGGAACGTACAGCGCACAAAATCCGGTTATGGCGGTAACAAGCATGATTATGCCGATAACCAACAAAATAATTTTTAACGCTGTCGACATGGCGACCGCCAGTGCAATAACAATCAAGACTATCCCGATAATAATTCGGAATATTTTATCAGCCGTTCCCATGTTTGCTTTCATTGTTTCCTCCTTAAGTTTCAATAAGAGGAATTTACTCCTCTGTTTCATTCAAGTTAAAATAAGCAGATTATCCAATCGATTTGTCAATTATTTTTCGCAATCTGTAAAACTTGACAAATAGCGGATAATTATTATTTTCATTCAACATTATGAACACGAAAAAGACAACTTTGTTCTGGCTTTCAATCCTGATTCTGGCGGCCGTGCCGGTTCTGGCCAAAAATGGCGAGGCGGCGCCCGGATTGCTCGATTATCTTCTGACCCCGAAATATATACTTTTTATCGGACTGGCCTTGCTCAGCCTGGTGCTTCTGCTGACGCGCAAAATCAATTTCTGGATTAGAATCGCCGCCATGGCAATTGTCTTCGTTTTGTTCGGCCTTGATTATTTCTTTCCGCTGCATCCCAGCCCGATGTGCGGCATTACCAAACTGTTTATGTTTAAATTTATTTATGGTGAGTTTCTCCCGGCTTTTCTGGTCATCTTGCTGGCGATACTTATCCCCAGCCTTATCGGCCGCAAATTGTTCTGCGGCTGGGTTTGCCCGCTGGGTGCGTTTCAGGAATTGATTAACAAAATCCCGTTTAAATACCGCTGGAAACAGTTTAATTTCACCGCTTTTAATTCGATTCGGATGGGCCTGCTGGTGATGTTTGTCCTGACTTTCTTTATGGCGCGCGAGCAGATCGTGATGCTGGCCGGGAGAATCGAAACCGATGCCACCGTCCAGCCCTGGCTGGCCTTCTCGGCCTATAGCCTGTATGATCCCATCAACTTTTTCGAGTTATTGCACTGGTATGTGGATGCGACCTTTATCATCATGATGATTGTACTGGTCATTTCCAGTTTAATTCTTTACCGACCGTTCTGTTACTTAATTTGCCCGATCGGGGCCGTGACATGGTTATGTGAAAAAATCGCTCCCGGACGAGTGCGCGTCAATCATGAACTCTGCACCGAATGTTACGATTGCATGGAGGTCAGCCCCTGCCCGACCATCGGCAAGCTCGTCGATAAAAACACAAAATCGACGCCCGATTGCACGTCGTGCGGTGAATGTCTCAATGCCTGCGAAGAGAACGCCATCAAGTTCAGTTTCAGGCGATAAGAATTTCTCAGGAAATGACATTTTCTTGGCGCGTGGTAGATATTTAAAACAATTAATCGTTAATATTAATCGAATAATCGCAATATTAAAAGGAATATTTCGAAGTATTGTGGTTGGTGTACGTCCTCGTGCACCAACTTGTAATATCTCTGTTTAAAATCTGTATCCGCCGGATACACGAAAGGTCTCGTCGAGATAGCTATTATGAAGATAGGCCAGATCAATCGTAATTCGACGAACATCCAGTCCGACGCCCGCCGTAAAATTACCCATATCGAAACCAAGCCGACCGAAAACCATCTCTTTGTACGATACTTCCGTGCCGAAATGAGTATCCAGAGATATTTCCCCCAGCCAGTACTGCGCGGCCGTTTTGATGCCCTCGAATTTGATATCCCCCGATACAACGAAGCGCCCGGTAAAATCTTCATATTTACGTATCAGCATCAAACCCGGCTTCACCGTCGGCAAAACCGATTCGGTATTGCCGCCGGAATAACGAATAAAACCGGAGGTTATATCGGTTACCATAAGGCCCAGGCGGGCGAAGTCGTAAGGCTGATAGAGCGCACCGATATCGGCTGTCAGGCCGAAACCGCTTATGGTCGGCAGGTCGCGATAGATAATTCGCACCGTAACACCGGCATCTATATTATTTAAAACTTTGCCCGAAAGCGACGCCGCCAGAAGATAATCACCGTGCGATTCCTCCCGAATTACAACCGGTCGCTGCTGCGCGACATCGTAGTCCGTGATTTTTATTCCCCCGCCGCCGAGATAGTACAGGTAAAAACCGTACGCGCGGATTGTATAACCGGTATCGTTCCGATTATACGTATAACCGATAAAATCATGATTGAGGAGCGAGCCGAATGTCTCGGCATGCATTGCCATCAGATTGTGGCCGCTCAGATAATTCAATCCGGCCGGATTCCAGTAAGCGGTCGAGGCGTCGAACGGCCCGGCGACCGCCGCCCCACCCAACGCCAGCAGCCGCGCCCCGACACCAAGCGCAAACGGCTCCCCGGCGTACTTCGCGGCGTAGGCAGGATAGATAATTAAAAGAATAAAAAGAATAATAAGTATGATCGTTAGAAGTCGCATTTCAACTAATATATACTATCGGTCGGCTAATTATACAATATATTCGATTTGATGAAACAAAAAAAGGCGGGAAATATTCCCGCCTTCAGGTGTAATGTCCCTGTTATTCCCTATTGTTTCGAAGTCTGGGCCGGGCAGACTTTATTGCACAACGGTGAACTATGGTCACAACCAGGCGGACAACCTTTCCCCGCAGATGCAATCTCTGCCTCGTAACCAAGACCTTCAATAGTGCTCAATATTTTGTTGGCGTCAGTCTTTTCGCCGTCAAAACAAACTTTTGCATTACCATCTTCATGATTAATAGCCAGCACGCAGATAAAACCATCCTGCTTGGCAAGCGCCTTGGTAATCTCGGTCTCGGCATCTTTATCCTTCATGCCTTTGATGACCAGCGTTGCATCTTCGCATCTGTCTTTGTTAACCGTCGTGCCGGGTGTACACGGCTTGGCACACACTTTAGCGCATCCGCCGGCCTGCGACGTCATACCGCAACCGGGTCCCGCAAAGACCGGCGCCGAAATCATAACCATACCGAATACCATCACCAGAAACAGAACCGAAAACCTCTTCACTTAAAACTCCTCCATAAATAGATTTAATATTCGCAGTACCAATTATTTAATATAATACTATTTATATCCCTTTTGTCAAGAGATTTATATTATTAAATCGGTCTTTAGTCCACGTATCCGGCGGATATTATACTCTATCGAAGATATATTAAAAAGGCGGGGAGAAGCCCCGCCTTCGAATGAGAAGTAAGTTTCCAGGCCAAAAAATTGGATTGGCATGGTTGCCATTTACATATCCTTCGTGGTTTTTATACTTTCAGTTTCCACAGCCTCTTTGGTTGTCTTGGCGACGGCCGGCAGAACCTCGGCCTTATAGCCCAATTTTGTTATTGTTGCGGCCAGATTGTCGGCATTAACCTTGCTCGGGTCGTACTTCACAACCGCCATATTATCCTTATGACTGACCTCCACAACCTCGGATACGCCCTCGCACCCTTTCAGAGTTTTGCATACCTGCGCCTCACAGCCACCGCAGGTCATGCCCTTAACGCTGAACGTGGCTAATGCCAGCCCGGCATCATTCGCCGATGCGGACGTTTTCTCGGATGTAACGGTTTCAGCCTTCGCCCCACACGAATTTGCCTTATAACCGACATTGCCCCCGCCACCACAACTGGTAGCCACGGATGGCATCAGCATAAAGGCCGCGCCCAAAATGATTGTCAAACTTAAAGTTGCGACTTTTCTCATGATTCTGTCTCCTATTTTAGGCTTTTACATTTTATTTAAGAATTATCTTCCATGCTCATACTGGACTATTATTGTCTTATTTATTATTGTAAACATAATACGACGGCAAAAGTTCCATTGATTAGAATTATATTCTAACTTTCCAACGAAAAATGCCTTTTAGCGGAGGAAATTAAAGGGATTGGCCGAATCGTTGTCGTAGCTTAATGATGATTATTCCAAAAAACCGCCAGATCCTATAGACCGCATAAGCTACAAAAATAGACCATGCGATTTCGGTCGTATAATATAGTCTTGAACCCTGCCAGAAGCTGAAACCGGTAATCAGCGTGAAATAAGTATAAAAAGTCCCCAGCAGTACAAAATCAAAATATCGCCGATCGATAATCAGAAACAAAAGTCCCAGTAAAGTCATATAGAACAGCACATGCGCCATCCATTTGCCATTCAATGAGATAAGCCGATTCCACATTGTGCTGAAGGCCGGTATTTGTAACAGCGGCAGATGATTTCCGGCCAGAATATTGCCCTTAACTATCTCAAAATATGCTTTTATTATCCAACCCGGATGATTTCTTAAAACCTGACCGAATTGATCTGCGGCATGCTTATATTGCTCGGCTGCAGTTGGTTTATGGCCACCGAAAAACGCCTCGTCCTCGTCGGACCATCGTTGACGAATATCAAGCACTCCGGCATTCTCGGTATGGTCGGCCACCGCCTTCGCCGCCAGATATATACGGGCTGATTGAACGGCATTGCCGCTGAAAACAAAAACGTCGTTGGCAGAATAATTTCGCACCGACCAGGCCAAAATAAAGATTAAAATTATACCTGAGCTTATACCGGCTTTTTTCAATAAATCCGGCCTCGATTTAAATCGATCTTTTACCGGTATAGTCAACGCGATGAAAATCAGAGCCAGCCACCAGAACTGCGCTGTCCCCCGAACATAAACCGCCATTCCGGCAATTAAGCCGCAGGCAATAAACCAGATATGTTTTTGCCCGTTCAATCCAATGATTAAGCAGAGCAGCGAGGCGGCCATCAGGGTGAAAAACGGCTGATTGCTGAGGATGGCACTGCTCAGGGCCAGCGATGTCGTCGATATCGCTCCGATAATTCCCGCCATAAATGCCACTGTCTTCGGTAATCTCAAATTTAAGGCTATCAGGTAGACAAGAATCGGCGCCAATATACCTGTAATATTGCTGAGCATGCAGACATAGACGGCACTGGAACCGAATAATATTCGAAGTACGGCCACCATAATCGGATACCCCGGCCCTACCAGAAAAAGATAATCCTCGGTGCCGGCCGCCGCCGTATATTCGGAAAGTATTTGCGACGCCGCCAGACGGTATTTGTCGGTATCATAAAACACGGTCCAGAGACCGGCATCGCCCAGATGCGAATAAGTCAGAACAAAATACACAACTCTGAGAATCGCTGCCAGTCCCAACAACAAACCGATCTGTATTCTTACCTGCTTTTTATCAAACATCAGACACGAGCCCGCAACTGTTACTCTATTGTTGTCATTGTATCCGGTTTTAGTTTGTGAATTATTTTATCGGATTTAATAGGTAATGTCAAGCCTGGGTACTATTGTGACTCTCCTGTCCTGTACCGGACTTTCAGCGATACGAAATAAAAAAAGGGATGGCCGTTGCCATCCCTGAGGTATCGACTGATTTATTTTCTAAGGGCAAACCGGGGCCGGTCCGCCGGTATATAAAAAGTTGATAATGAACGTAACATCGAAAATATTTATCGTCCCGTCACCATTGGGATCACCGGTCAGTATCGGATCGGGAGCCGGGCCTTCAAGATACAGGTAGCTTATCAAATAGCTGACATCGAAGATATTGACTTCCAGATCGGCGTTGGGATCGCCACAGGCATGGACATTGTATGTCACCTGGAACGATTTCTCACAATAGGCACCGCATTCATCATTGAATCGAACCGATACATCCATTATTTCATCATTGGTCGGCGTGTAATGCCAGTGACCGTCGGACCACGTCCCCGGCCCGCTGACAACAAAGCCGTCAAGGAGATTATCGTCGGCGTCATCCGCTGAAACGGGCAGACTGATTTCGGTAATCGGCGCCACCTGCGTGATCGTCGTATCATCGGGAACGCTACATACCGGCAAATCATTAAAATCGAAATAAACGATAAAGGTCGTTTCACAGAAAAATCCCGACGAGTCGGTGCATCTGATGGTCACCACGACCGAGTCGTCATCTATCGATGGCATATATTCCCAGCTACTGCCGACAATCTCGCCCGGACCTCGCACCAGCTCGGGACCGGATTCAAGGTTGCCGTCATCATCGGTGCATCCAACAGGTAAACTTATTGCCGCCGGAGCGCACTGGAAAACGACCGTATCGTCGGGAACATGGCAGGTCGGCGGGATATTCCCGGACACTGTTGCCTGACCCTGGTACGGTAATTTATTTTGCTTCGTAACGGTGACATACATCGTCCCGACACTGGTAGGTGCAATATCGAATGTAATATTACCGCCGGCGTCGGTATTGCCGCGTTCATAAACATCATCATTCAGCCAGAGGCATACATAGGCATTCTCTATCGCTATACCCCCGGACTTCTCGACATGCACCGTGAATTCCTGCGGGAGGGCTTCGATGTCCGTCGGATACGTAACATTCATGGACATCGGCAGATCCGACCAGACCGGCATGGCCGGCTCACCGAGGAGATTTAATGTCCATTCACAAAATGGAAATTCCGATTCGACGCTGCTCATACTTTTGCAACAGGCCAGTGCTTCTCCCAATTTGTACCAATTATCATCTAAAAGAGCGATCCACCATTTGACATCCAGATCCGAGGACAGGCTGAACGGATCGCCGACATAAAACCAGCCGCTGCGAGTATTCCCTGTAAAGGAAATACCCCCGGTCGAATCGGTCCCGAAAATAAAATGCTCCGAGATGGCATCCTCTATATCCATCTCGTTGGCATAACATCCCAATGAATAGATATTGCAATATTTGTGATAGTTTGTCAGATTGTACACATCACTGGTATAAAAACACCAGTTATGATTTATGTCGCCCGTGCAGATTACCGAATAATTGGCGTGATCACAATGATTCACCACATTCTGGCCATTATTGAGAGCCGCAATAAAATCATCGCGGTGATTGCTGCTTTGCGTGTCATAAATCGTCGTAATCCCGAAGCGCGGCGGGACAAGCTCCTCTTCAATATACTTTTTCATATCCTCGCCCCGTGTCAGAGTATAATATGGCGGTTCCCATGACGTCGTCAGGTCCATACCCAATAAAGTCACATTGAGAGGATAATTCAGAAGGGGCGGATTGGTTTCATATTCCAGCACTTTATTGACAAAACGATTAATCTCGGTGGCACCTTCCGCCGTCATCCGCCCGAGATAAACTTCATATTCCCAATCATCGTCATAGTCGGCGTAATAGGCGTCACTGGGAACACTTGTATTTTCATATTCCCGATAGGCAAAAGGAATGGTTGTCATTTCGCCCCCCAGCAGGATATACATCGTTCCCCAGGTCTGGTGTGCATCAATTATGAAATTCCTGATTCTTTCCTTTTCGTCGGCGCCCGAATAATTGGCATAAATAAAATCGGTGGTTATAATGGTATCGAGCAGGCCTTTTTTACAGTGCCAGTCGACCAGAGGTTGATAATACGGGGCATTACCCGATGATGTAATTATGACATGGTCAAAGGGTGTTGCCGAGGGAAGCGACCGTGTCACTTTCAGACCATCAGGCGCTTTGGCCAAGAGCACGGCTTCCTTATTATCCACCATCTCCTGCAATCTCCGCAAATACATCTCCCGCGTTTTTTCGGAAGCATCGGCCGGCAGATAATCTCCGCATCGATAACCGTCGGAGCCTTCCAGAATAAATGTAACCTTCGTCAGTAATCTGAGTCGTTTCTCACTCGGAATATATTGCAGCGGGTAGATTGACACATCAGCCATGGCCTGCCCGGCCAGGTCCGATTGGCGAATAAATTTCGCAGCCACGTCAGGATATGGTTGAGAGGAGCTATATACTTCCGGCTCCGGAGCAACAAAGGCCAGGTTGGCATCATCTTGATCAATCTCAAGCGGCGGCTGGGACGGGAAAATATCGAATTCACCGTTCAAATCCTGATAATCTTTGCTGATAACTCGAAGCCTTTCGACCAACATTCCTTCCGGCAAAGCGATTTTAATCATCTTCATCGGCAGCATCGGCTTGCCGACCTGATTGAAATAGCTCCGCTCCTTTAAATGAACTAAATCATAATTCTGTATTTTATCGAAAGCGAGATCATCCTGTGAAAACTCGACCGTATGTTCAATCAAAAGCGGATTTGCGGAGACAGCCCAGACAGGGAGACCTGCGATCATAGTCAAAGGCGTAACAGCCAATAGAAATATTTTTTTTACCGTCAAATGGAAATTCATCAAATCACCTCGAAACAGTTTATTCTTGCAAATTATTACCAATTCAATACATATTATCGGCCGGCAAAGTATTCACCAGACTATATGGCTCGGTGGTTCTCCATGGGGGGACCAGTCTGTAATCTTTTACGGTCGGTCGCTTTATTAAGCGTAAGCATAATTTATACAGTTAATTATACATTAATATTGAATTCTGTCAAGACAAGATTTGCCCGATACAGATTCTCAGGAGTACCTCCCCTCGCCGATATTTACCTCATAATTTAATCCCCGTTTATTAATCCGTTTGAACGAAATCGATATAATCGACGTCGGTCTTATAGGCGCAAATATTGTTTGTGCCATAAAGATATGACGGGGAAATACGAAATATCGGCGGCTTTGAGCCTGACCCATTTTTGGCCAAATTCGCTTGACAGGCTTGGGTATCATTATATATCTTGCGGGGCAAATTAAATAGAAAAAAATTGGCAACCAGGCAAGGAGGATTGCTGTGTTAAAAAAGCTTACTGTTCCACTTATAGTCTTGTCTTTTATATTCTGGTCCTGCAGCGAAGAAAAACCGAACTGGCCCGGCCCGGATAATGTGGCTCCGGCCGGTATCACCGATCTGGCCGCGGGGGACTCGACGACAACCAGCCTGAAACTAACATGGACCGCTCCCGGCGATAACGGCAACGTCGGCCAGGCCACCGCATATGGGGCCGGATATTTTAAAGATTCGGTGACTGACACGACCTGGGAAACGGCGCAGCTTATTCGAAATGTCCCCGCGCCCGGCCCCGCCGGAAGCGCCGAAAGCCTATTCGTCCCCGGGCTCGACCCGAATTCCAGATATTATTTCATTGTCGTTGCCGCCGATGAGGTCGGCAATGCGGGACCATTTTCAAACATCGCCGAAGGTTTTACGGATAACGACACGATTCCTCCCGCAACCATTACCGACCTGATTATCCTGGATTCCGCCATCAGCTATATTTCATTTTCATGGACGGCGCCGGGAGACGACAGTATATCGGGTATAATAAATCAATATAGAATCAGATATGATACGGTAACCATAACCGAAGCCAATTGGGATTCGGCAAAATTGTATTCCGGAACGGTTACGCCTGAAACACCGGGAACCAGTCAGACTTTAAAAATAACCGGCCTGAATTCCGGCACGACCTATTATTTCGCGGTCAGGGCAACCGATGAAGTGAATAACATGTCGGCAATTTCCAATGTTGTGTCGGCCACGACGCGGCCGCTCACGGCTGTAGATGACCTGACCGTTCTCGATCCTTTGCTGAAGACAACTACCGAAATCACTCTAACATGGACTTCACCGGGTGATGATAGTATTTACACCACCGCCACATCTTACGATGTAAGATATATGAAAGGCTCTATAACAGACACGGCCGCCTTCACGTGGAGTTCAGCCTCTCAGGCCACCGGTGAACCGACTCCGAATATCTCGGGGACGCCCGATACCTTCAAGGTTGTCAGCTTAAAATACAATACCGTCTATACTTTTGCTCTCAAAACAAAAGATGATAAGGGCAACTATTCGCAGTTTTCCAATTTATATGTCGACTCGACGTTGTGGTCACGGTTCGCCGCTCCCGTCAAATTTAAGGTGGGTGACAAACCGGTTGCAATAATCTCCGCCGATCTCAATAACGACTCGCGTCTCGACCTGGCCGTTGCCAACGAACTATCGAACAATGTTTCGGTTCTGCGCAATAATGGCGCTGCCAATTCATTAAGTTTTGTTAACGCGGTCAATTATCCCGCCAGACAACATCCCAATTCCATCGTTGCCGCGCATCTCAACGGCGATACATATCTCGATCTGGCGGTGTCCAATTATTACAAAGATACGGTTGGTACTTCTGTCGTTTATATCATCTCTGTTCTGACCAATAAGGCCAATGCTAACGCCCAGTTTAATGCACCCGTTAAATACGCGACCGGCAGCACCGTGCCGCCTTCGTCGATAATATCAGCCGATTTCAGCGGTGACGGTTTGGCTGATTTGGCGGTAAGCAACTATACCAGAGACAGTGTCCGCGTGATGCGAAATAACGGTAACGCCACATTCCCGGCCGCTAATATGACTGGATATACAGTCGGCGATGAGCCTTATGTCATATTGACGGCCGATTTTGATGATGACGGCCATAGCGATATTGCCAGCGCCAATCTTTATTCCAGCGATGTTTCGATTTTGATATATAATGAAGATTCAGCGAAGTTTGACCCCGCCGTCAATTACTCCGTCGGCAGTTATCCCTATGGTTTAACTTCGGCCGATTATGACAAGGACGGCAATATTGATCTGGCCGTAACCAACAATGGTTCAAACACTGTCTCGGTTTTGAGGGGTAATGGAGACGGCACTTTTCAGACGGCAACCGATTATGACGCCGGCTTTGGGCCGTATTCAATAAAATCAGCCGACTTCGATAATGATACCTGGATGGATCTGGTTGTTACGAATCTGAGCACACATAATATTACCGTTTTGCTTAATGACGGTACCGGAGCTTTCCCCGGCGACAACAAAGCGAGCTATGCGGCCGGCAATGATCCGCAGGATGTTGCCGTCGGTGATTTCAACCAGGACGGCTTCAATGACATTGCCACGGCCAACCCTGCTTCCGACAGCGTTGTCGTACTGATAAATGAGACGGAGTGATTTATTTGTAATTGAAAAAACGGACAATCATCTGATTTTTTCGACGAACGGGCAAAAGGTAGCGCCGCCGGGCAGCATAAGCCCGGCGGCATTTTTATCGGCGAATATAATCAGGGGAATTTAAAAATTTATGTTTCTTGACAAAAATATTTGAATATCCCTAAATTTCACGAAAATTAAGATGAAGGATTATGTGAAGGAGGTGGTTGCCGGTTTATTTTAGATGGATGTCATTTGACAGGCGAGCGTTTTAAAAGTGAATACGGTCAAAAAAAAAGTTAATTGGAGGAAGAAAGAATGAAGCATTTCTTAATCGCAATCTGTGCTATTTTCCTTATCACAATGCCATCAGCATTCGCTCAGGTTTATGATTTAACAGGGCAAATGATGGCCGGTGCCTATTTGAGCTACGCATTCGGGATGGGCGATATCTTTAAAGATTATGAGGATGCAGATGTAAAGGTTACGAGGAATGCCGGGATCGGTTTCGGCGGCACGTTTTACTATGGTCTCAAAGAGAAAATTATGATCGGCGGCGAACTGATGTTCCAGCACTATGGCGGTGACATCAAATATAAGGTATCAACTCCGTCTTATAGTTATACAGGCAGCGGTGGCTCCAGCACCACCAAACTCGACATTCTTGCCAACGGCCTTTATGCCATGAGCTATGATGATGAATCGGCGTTTTTCCTGAGTGGCGGAGCCGGATTATACGACTATGGCGGGATGAAACTCGGACTCAATGCCGGCGTCTTATACCGCAAGATGGTTTCGGATAAAGTATATATATATGGCTCGCCGAGGTTTCATCTTGTTTTTGGCGACGTTACATTTGAATTATTACAGCTGGCGGTCGGTGTTCAATTCTCGCTGGGCAACAAAATGTAAAAAGTCCGGAACGAAATAAACAAAAACCCGGCTGGACAAAGCCGGGTTTTTTTATTTCTATATAATAATAAAATATATATTCTCGGCGAGTTGCGATAATAGATGAGAGTCGGATTTTTATGATATATTTATTCCATTATAAAAGGAGATAATTATGAATATCGAAAATTTGTTTGATCAGGCTCTTCATTGGCTTATCACGAGCGGCGCAAGAATAATTCTGATTATCATTATCGCCGCGGTTGCCCTGAAACTGGCTTCCTTGCTTTCCAAAAGAATTTTCGCTCGTTTCAATGAATCCCGGCTGGAGGGTGAAATTCAAAAACGAGCCAAAACGCTTAACTCCCTTATTCGATATATTCTCAGCGTCGTTATTATAGGTGTGGCCGTTGTAACTATTTTGGGCGAGCTGGGGATAGAAATCGGACCCATAATCGCCGCCGCCGGTATCGTCGGGTTGGCGGTCGGCTTCGGTGCCCAGCAACTCGTACAGGATATCATCAGCGGCTTTTTTATTCTTCTGGAGGATCAGATTCGTGTCGGCGACGTCGTTCAAATCGGCGACCAGGGTGGTTTGGTCGAAAAGGTCAACCTGAGGATGACGATTCTTCGCGATCTCTCGGGAAACGTTCATTTCGTGCGTAACGGGCACATCGATGTCGTGATAAACATGACCAAAGACTTTTCCTACTATGTCTTCGACATCGGCGTGGCCTATCGGGAAAACGCGGAGGAAGTCATCGAAGTCATTAAAGAAGTCGACAACGAACTGCGTAAGGATCCGGAGTACGTGAATGACATTCTGGAGCCAATAGAGATTCTGGGTCTGGATAAATTCGCCGATTCGGCTGTAATAATCAAGGCGCGCATTAAAACGAAACCGATTCAGCAGTGGCGTATCGGGCGGGCCTTTAATCTGCGCCTGAAGAAAAAATTCGATGAGAAAGGTATCGAGATACCGTACCCCCACGTAACCGTATATATGGGTGAAGATAAAAAAGGCGAGGCCTCGCCTTTGCACGTATTGATGGCGTCGGCCAAATCGGAATCATCTGGCTAACGCCTTTTACAAATTTAGAGCGTATGGGATGTATATAATGAAGCGGGGAATCAATAAAGCGAAACTTATTGCCGGAAGAATTATCGGCAATTCAAAAAAACTATTCGATAAACGCTGGATTAGGGAATTCCTGCGGCATTATATCGGCGGTATTTACGATCGGGCCAGCCGGCATCACATTTTTCTTATGGGCGGGGGATTGGCTTTCTCTCTCTTTGTTTGTATCATGCCTCTGATTCTAATCCTTTTTTCTCTGCTCGGCGTTATCCTGGAAAAACCGTCGGTAGCCGGTGAAATCGAGACTTTTATCGATCGCGCGATTCCTTACGAAAATTACGCGTCCTTTGTCAAAGAAAAAGTATTCATGCGTGTGGATGAATTTAAAGTCTTTAAGAACCTGGCCGGAGCGATCGGACTGATCGGACTATTTTTCGCCTCGACCGGCCTGTTCAGCGGTATGCGCACTATTCTGAATACAACATATAAAGTTGAAAGAGATGAACCGGTCTTAATCGGTAAACTCCGCGACTTCCTTGCGGTTATCGCGGTGGCTCTTTATTTTCTTCTCGCCGTCGCCATTCTACCGCTGCTGGAAGAAGCGAAAAGACTGGTAGAAGACTTCTTCTTTATCGGTACTATCAGCTTCGGCTTCTTTTCCGATCTGGCTCTTGCCGTCTTTTCCTTCTTACTTATTCTTATGACTTTTATAATTATATACTGGTTAATTCCATACAAAAAAATGAATCCCAGGGTGGTTCTTGTCAGCGCCCTGGCCGCATCCGTCTTATGGGAATCAGCCCGGCAATTGTTTGGCTTTTATCTGGCTAATATTGTCACATTAAAAATGGTCTACGGCGCCTATGTTCTTATTGTCGTGATTGCCTTCTGGATTTATTATACCGCCATAGTTTTTATTCTGGGCGCGGAAATCGGCCAACTTTATCGAGAAAGATTGGAAAATCTATAATTCGGGGACATGGATTATATTCAGGGAGAAAGACAATGAAAAAAAAGAAAGCCTGGCATGAGCAGGACACGTTCTGGAAAAACGTCGAACCGGTGTTGTTTCATCAGCAACGCCTTTCCAATGCCGCTAATGAAACCGATAAAATAACGGTCTTGCTCGGTTTAAAATCCGGCTGTCGAATTCGACGGGATTTTACTTCTGGAAGAAAGGATACTGCACGATAACTGGAGCCGTGTTCACAACAAGTGGATACTGATCAAAGATGGGCGGCAGAAAGTGGAAGAGCTTGATTTGCGATTGTATGCCGCCGCGGAACTCAAAGCTCTGCTTATCGAATGTGGTTTTAAACGTGTCGACATTTTCGGTAACCTTATCGGTAATCCGTATGATCATAAGGCCTCACGACTGGTCGCCGCAGCCCATAAATAATTATTTTATAATGGTACAAAATAAAGGAGGATGGAATTAAAAATTCCATCCCCTTTTATTTTTATCCAGATCGCCACTTACGGACAGATCGGGTCCGGACCACCGTTGTATAAATAATTAATCAATCCCGTAATATCGAAGATATTTATCTCGCCGCTATTATCAATGTCGCCTGATTCCAGAGGGAGTGGTGGTGGCCCATCAAGGTACAGATAGGTAATTATATATGTGACGTCAAAAATATTAATTGCCAGATCGGCATTGACATCACCGCAAATGAAGGCCGGGCCGACCGTCAGCATCAAAAGCTGCTCATCGCTGCTGCCGGTCACATCCTCCGCCTGAGCCGTAAAGTTGATGGTTCCGGTATCGTTCGGCGTCCCGGACAGCAGACCGGATGTCGACAACGTCAATCCTGTTCCGCTCAAATCGCCGTTTTTATCGGTCCATGTTTTACTGCCGGTTCCGCCGGTCGCTTCCAGTTGCTCGGAATATGCGGTGCCATCGGTGCCATCAGGCAGGGTCGTTGTCATTATGTCGACCGCCGGATTGACGGTGAAACTCAAACCCTTGTCGTCATAATCACCCGCCATATCGCCGGCGCGGGCTGTAAAGCTAATCGCACCATCCGATGACGGCACTCCGGAGAGAGTTCCGTCGGAAGACAGGGCCAACCCGGTCCCGGAAAGATCATTGTCACGGTCGCTCCAGCTGATCGGCGGGGTCCCGCCGCTGGCTTCAATAAGCTCCGAGTAGGTCTGCCCGACGGTCCAGTCCGGCAGAGTATCGGTTGTCACGGCAACCTGGGAATTAATCGTAAAGTTGAATTCTTTTTCGGCGGAGCTTTTGGCTTCATCGGTAACCACCGCGGTAAAGCTGACCGGCCCGGCCGCAAAAGGCGTCCCCGAGACCAGGCCGCTCTCCGATAATGTCAAACCGGTTCCGACAAGATCCAGATTTTTATCGGTCCAGGTCATTTCACCGACGCCGCCGGTTGCCTCAAGCTGTTGTGAATATGGCATTCCCGCCGTCCAGTCGGGAAGCGATTCGGTTATGATGACCGGCTCACTGCCGCAGCGGTACGACGTAACCGTAAAGTCATCGACCGCCGCTTCAACCACCGAACCGGCGTTAAGATCGGAGGCGTCAAACCTCACTTTGACGGTCGCTGTCGGGGTGACAAAATCGCTGACTACAAAAGTATTTTCAAACCAACCGCCGTTGGCCTGCTCGACCGGCCCGACCGTTTCGACCAGCGTCCAGCTGGAACCGTTATTATTCGAAACGTAAATATTCATTACATCGTTATTCGGGTCGGCGCCATAATTATTGGAATACCAGCGCGCATAATGAATCGAAGCATCACCTTCCGACAGGTCAATCGTCGGTGAGGTAAGAATCGTCGTGCCGCCGTCAACGTCGGAATCGCCATCAGTATTACCGGTCAGATAACATTGCCCCGAACCGTCAAAATCGGTCGGAGGATCGCCGCGATCTCCGCCGCCGACCGGTGTGCCTCTCTCCCAGGCGCCGGCGGAAACACTGCCCGAGACCGTCCAGCCCTGGTTGGTCTCGAAATTATCGCTGAAGACCGCCACCGCCTCGGTCGCCGAGACAGCCCTGTATGTTGTCGCCGGAGCGTCGGCCGGATCATAAATCGTTCCGAAACCGCTCGCCTCCGCCAGGATATACCAGTCTATTTTACTTCCGCAACTGACGGCGGGCAGACTGATTTCGTATTCATTGGTGGATGTCTCGGTCATCGTTCCGGCCGTGTAGGGTGCACCATCGATTGAATAGTACAATTCACCGCTGCCGCTGACCGGTGCGACGGAACCGGTATGAACAATAACATTGAAAGTATTTATTAAATTGGGCGTGACGATTTCGGGACGACCTTCCGGATACTCAAACCAGATCGGCGTCAGCTCCGGGCAATCCATATTATGGCTGCCGAAGGCGGTGCAGATTTCAGCATAGTGCGGCGTGCCGTTGTCCATATTGCCGTCGTTATCGTCGAGGGTCAGGTAATCGATCGTAATCTGCGGCGTAATCAGCGAACCGGTGTGAAGAAGAATCGAATGGAAGGTCAGATTCCTCAATGTATCCTTATAGTTGCCTGGAAGCGACATAAGAAGTTCGTTACGCAAATCCCATATACAGCCGGAAAGAAGTTCCGCGCAGGCATGCGCTTCACCGCTGCACGGATATTGCATATTATTATCCGCGTCTCTCAGCGGCGTATCACAATCGCCGTAAAACCCGAAACCCAATCCGGATTCATCCGAGTACATGATTGCCACACAATCGCTCATTCCTTCACCGTACTGATCCTGGCCGCTTCCGGCCATATTCACGAAATGATGACCGTACTCATGGTGTATCACCGATTGCCAGGCGGTGTTCGGATATGGGCTGGAGGCGCGGCATAAATTGAGTGATTGTTCGTAGCCATCGTACCATGCGTTGCCTGGACAATAGCCGTCGTTTCGATTCACATAAACCGGAAATTCCGATTGGTTGTAAACTCCCGGATAATTCGGGACATAATTCAGACACATATCCCGAATGATATTGGTATAAACATAGGCGTTGACTTCCGCACGATTAAATTCGCTGGTATTGAGTGAGTTATGCAGGAACTCCACCGGACCGGGCGGGAGAACCGTATCCGCCAAAAGGGCATCACTGCCGCCGTTATTATAAACGCGGAAAAATTGCCCCCAGATGCGTGATTCAACAATAACCGAATCCATACCTGGATTAGAAACCACATAATATCCCTTATTATCGGCATAGGAAATCGTACCGCCAATATTGACCCGCGTATACGGTAATGCCATTATAGCTTCCGGTTCGCAAAAATCGGCCGCCGTACCCTGCGTGGCATTACCCCTGACATGCCCGTAAACATCCTCGAAAATAATGAGATCCTCTTTATAGAGGATTTCCCCCGTCGAGGCATCGGTGACAAACAACGATCGTTCCGGCTCATCATCGTAACCGGTAAACTCAAGCGCCAATCGCGGCTCGGCATCCTTATCATTATAACCGGCCCAGATTACCGTCCTTGCCTCGGTAAAGTCCGTCAATGACGGAAACTCGGCCAAAGCAGCGCTTTTGCCCAGATCGAAATTGACATTATTTTTATCGGCGACGCTGAAATCACCCAGATAACGTAACGCCGAACTGGCCAATACCAGCGGGTAATCCGGTTCGTTACGAACCAGCAACCGCAGATCGGAACGAAAAACCGGAATATTATCGCGATATTGCGTATAGTAAACCAGCGTGAATTTGTACTCGCCGGTCACCGGATTATACATCATCGGCTGCGTATGTCGACCATCATTGAGAAGACTGATGGGGCGCAAATCGGCCGCATCGGCCCCCAGAACGCCCGCATGATTGAGCCGGAATTGTTCGGCCGTCGCTTCCGGGCTGGAACCGGAACCGAAGGCATGACCGTAAATCCGTGTGACCCGTTGGCTCAGTTTATACACCTGCACCTCAGGCGTCTCCGTCCTGAGCTGGGTCAAAGCCGCTTCGGCTGAAATACGAGCCGGAACAAAATAATCCTCGCTCGGCTGATCAGCGAAAATCGGGCTGAATAAGATTGTTAAGAGAGCAAAGCCAGTTAGAAAAACCTTCATCCTTTCCTCCAGATTTTATTGGATATTTAGTAATTTCAATGTCAGTCCTACAATTTAATGAGGGATCTGGGTGTAAATTTTTATGTCTTAACAAAATATACAAAATTGTTTAATTCTGTCAACCAGTTTTCCGAATCTTTTTTGTCCGGTATATTTGTCCCTGAAGTCAAATTTCAACCATGCTAAAATCCCCATAGAATTCGCATTTATTTTGTAAGGATTTGCCACGACCTTTAGGCCTTTTTGATTTTATAAAATATCTTTTATTATCCCCGCTATACGACCGGCTGCGTTTTTAAGGTCATCCGATGAATGCTCGGTGCTTATGAAACCGACTTCATAAGCCGACGGCGCGAGGTAGATACCTGATGCAATCAACTCCTTAAACAGCTTCGCATATTTTATTGCACTATCGGACGAGATATCTTCGGCGCGATAAGGTATATCTTTTTGCAGGCAAATCCAGAATATCGAACCGATTGATACAACCTTTGCCGGCATTTCCGAAATTTGGCTGTTAATATTTGCAGCGAACTCAGTTGTCTTCTTTTCGAGATCATCCCAGCAGTTACTCTTTTCCAGGTACTCCAGCGTCACCAATCCGCAGGTCATCGCCAACGGATTACCCGATAATGTTCCCGCCTGATAAACCGGCCCTTCCGGCGCCAGCATCGACATTATCTCCGCCCGACCTCCGAAGGCCCCGACCGGCAAACCGCCGCCGACCACTTTACCATAAGTACACAAATCAGGAATAATTTCATAGTATTGTGTTGCACCACCCGGCGCCACCCGAAAACCGGAAATCACTTCATCGAATATCAAAAGCGATTGATGCTTGATTGTAATCTCACGAAGAAACTGAAGATATTCTTTTTCTTGAATCAATAGTCCATTATTGGCCGGTACCGGCTCGATAATAACCGCCGCGATCAGCGAACCGTACATTTCAAAAATTTTTTCGACGGCATCGCGATCACCTAACGGTGCAATCAAAGTATGCCTGGCGAAATCCTCCGGCACACCGGCCGATGATGGTATTCCAAGTGTCGCCAGACCGGACCCCGCCGCGGCCAGTAAATAATCACTGTGGCCGTGATAACATCCGGAAAATTTTACTATTTTCTCGCGGGCGGTAAAGGCGCGCGCCAGCCGAATCGCCGACATAACCGCTTCCGTTCCCGAAGATACAAACCGCAGTATTTCAATGTGCGGACAAAGCTGCTTTATTTTCTCGGCCAGCAGTATTTCGCTCTCATGAACCGTCCCGAAACTGGTCCCCTTCGCCGCCGCCTTGCTAACAGCCTCGACGACAACCGGATGCGCGTGCCCCAGAATCAGCGGTCCCCATGAGCAGCAAAAATCGAGATATCGATTGCCGTCGACATCATAAATATAAGCCCCCTTACCCCGCTCCATATAAATAGGCGTTCCGCCGACCGCCTTGAAGGCCCTGACCGGCGAATTCACCCCGCCGCTAAGGCATTTAACTGCGCGCTCAAACAGCGCCCTTGATTTTTCATTTCCACTCATAATAAACCGGCTTTTCTTTCTCCGAAGATAGTCGAAATCGGCTTCCTAACAAGCGATTCTTGAATATTTTTATCAAAATTCCGCTCCCCCGAAAATTAGTATCTTGACAAAGTTAGAATGTTCTAATATTATTAGTATTATGAAACTTACGTCGCGTGAGGAAGACTACCTGGAGACTATCTACCGGCTCTCTCAGACAATTGACTCGGTCGGTATCTCCGACGTTGCCCATGAGCGGCAGGTGACATTGCCGACCGTAAAATCGGCCGTAAAGCGTCTGAAGGAAAACGGCCTGGTCAGTCAGCGCCACTATGGGAAAATCGTCCTGAATGCCTCCGGCCGGAAACAGGCCGAAGATATCTATCGGGTTCACAGCGCCTTGAGAATATTCTTAAATGAAATCTTACAGCTTCCACCCGAACTCTCCGAACATGAGGCCTGTCGGATGGAGCATGGCATGAGCAAAAAGACCATAAACAGATTGGTTGATTTTACGGAATTGGTCCGCAACTGCCCGGAGAAAGATTCCGGCTGCCTGAGCAATTATAAAAAGTCGAAAAAGCGTAAAACGACTTAGGAAGAGGCTTGTTTGAAGATGAATACAACTACTCTTAATAAACTGAAGCCCGGTCACACCGGAAAAATAACCGCGGTCGGCGGTCACGGGACGACACGCCGTCGGCTATTGGAGATGGGCATTCGATCCGGCGCGGTAGTGAAGATGATTAAAGCGGCGCCTCTTATGGATCCGCTGGAAATCTCGCTCGGTAACGGGCATATCAGTATCAGACGCGCCGAGGCGGCTCTGATTTCGATTGATGTTCTCTCGGCAGGTTGAAGTGGATGAGAGACATTCGATAACTATCGCCCTCGCCGGAAATCCCAATTCCGGCAAAACCTCGATATTTAACGCCTTAACCGGCGCCCACCATAAAGTCGGAAATTTCCCCGGCGTCACTGTCGAAAAAAAAATCGGCCACAAAAAGATCGGACCCTACGACGTTACTTTTGTCGATCTTCCCGGAACATACAGCCTGACCGCTTATTCACCCGACGAAAAGGCAGCCCGCGATTTCATAATTAATGAACAACCTGACGTTATAATTAACGTTATCGACAGCGGTAATCTCGAACGCGGTCTGTACCTGACCATGCAACTGATCGAGATGGGCGTCGACTTTGTCGTCGATCTGAACATGTGGGATGAAGTTCTGGAAATGGGAATTGAGATAGATACCGATAAACTTTCGCAATTGCTGGGGGCACCGGTTGTAAAAACGGTCGGCAGCCGACGGCAGGGAATCGATCCCCTGCTCCAGGCGGCACTTTCTCTGGTCGGCAGCGATCATGACGGTCAGGGCCACTTTCGCCATCGCCATCGAGGCGGTTATCATCATCATCCGCCGGTCTCGTACGGTCCCCAGCTGGATGACGTCGTCACCGAATTGGCTGAGGAAGTCTCGAAGTGCAAGGGATGCAGCTATTGCAGCAATCCGCGATGGCTGTCCATCAAACTACTTGAAGGTGATCAGGAGATTACTCAAAAGTGTGTTCTCCCCGGCGGCAGTTCGACGGAATTAACCGATCGTGTGCGGGCGTCGGTGGAACACTTGAAAGCGACCGCTCATGACGATCCCGAAATCGTGATTACCGAGGGACGCTACGGATACGTGGCCGGTATTATCCGGGAGGTTATGAAAAAGCCGCCGGGCGACAGGATGGAGGCATCGGAACATCTCGACAATATCCTGACCCATCGTATCCTGGGCTATCCCATATTTATTATTCTAATTTGGCTGATATTTCAGGCAACCTTTAAGCTCGGTTCGTATCCGATGAAATGGATTGACGACGGTATCGCTTATCTTCAAATCATCGCCGGTACAGTCCTGCCGGCAAATCTGATCTCCGGTTTGATTATCAACGGCATCATCGGTGGTGTCGGCTCGGTTATTATTTTTCTGCCGAATATCATAATTCTTTTTTTAGGTATTTCTATTTTGGAAGACTCCGGCTACATGGCCCGGGCTGCTTTTCTGATGGACAAACTGATGCACGCTCTCGGCTTGCACGGCAAGTCGTTTATTCCGATGCTGATGGGTTTCGGATGTAGCGTCCCGGCGATTATGTCGGCCCGGACACTGGAATCACATCGGGACAGAATTTTAACCATCCTTTTGATCCCGTTTATGTCATGCAGCGCCAAGTTACCGGTCTATGTTCTTTTCGCCGGCGCTTTTTTTGGCGCCTCCGCCGGGAATGTAATTCTGTCAGTCTACTTGATCGGGATGGCCCTGGCCATCATTGCCGCCCGCTTTCTGCGCAAAACAATTCTCTCCGGCGACAGCCTGCCTTTTGTTCTGGAACTGCCGCCGTACCGCTGGCCAACCGGCAAATCGGTCCTGATTCACATGTGGGAGAGGACAAAAATATACTTGAGAAAAATGGGCGGTATTATTCTAATCGCCTCGATGCTTCTCTGGGCGGCCGGATATTTTCCCAAAAGAACCGAATTCACTCAGGATTACGATTCACAAATAGAATCGCTTGCGCAGGATAAATCATATCAGATGCACGCACAGATTTCTCGTCTGGAAAACGACAAGGCCGCTGAAGAGCTGGAATATACGATTATCGGTCGATTGGGTCATATCGTCGAACCTCTGGTGGCGCCGCTCGGTTTTAACTGGCAAATGGGTGTCTCGCTTATTACCGGTTTTGTCGCCAAGGAAGTAATCGTTTCATCGATGGGTGTCCTTTATCATCTGGGGGGCGAAACCGGCGAAGAATCGGATACATTGATTAAAAAACTTCAAAATCCCGAAAGTAATATCTCCCGCTCAGCCGCCTTCGCCTTTATGATTTTTGTCCTGCTCTATACGCCATGCATCGCTTCGGTTATTGCCGTCCGGCGTGAAGTGGGAATAAAATGGATGTTTTTCTCGATCGGCTTTCAGTTAGTAGTTGCCTGGCTGATGGCCTTCATTTTTTACCAGATCGGAATTTTATTCTAATCGGCGTGTGTTATTGGCTTTTAAATAGTCTTTACTTCGGGAAAAAAAGCGCGCTGAACGAATTCAATACGGGATCGACTGGTAATGGAAAGAATCCACCGCGTCGAATGGTGATTGCCGGTTGGCGTAAAATTATAAGAGTTTTTATTGACGCTGAAGGTTTCTTTCGGCAGTTTGGAAAAGAGTATTGTCTCTTTTGGTATATAATTAAAGAGAACCTGAGAAAGGAGAATCACCATGAAAGTCTTCAAAGAAGCATTGTATGTAGGATTCATTGCGATTATCGTGGCTGTAGCTTCTATATTATGCCTAATAAATATGATTTCAATTGGTCCCGTAATTTTGATATTGGGCTTTTTTCCCATTTTTGGTATTATTCTTTCAAAACGCAAATTGGTTTCTTCTATCCCGGATCTAATCTTCGGATCAATTGATACCGGAATGTTAGTGATTCCTGCTGTTTTAGGGGCAACCCATTTCGGAGTTGTCGGTGCTATTGCAGGAGGGATTATTGGCGATTCGATAACCGACGCTATTGCCGGCTTTTTTGAGGGAGGCATATCTAGGTGGCTGCGAGAGAACGGGATACCGGAGTCCAGAGACCCAATTGCTACAGCGTTGGGCAAAATGGCTGGCTGTCTTCTTGGGGCCGGAATCGTCCTGACATTTTTGTCTATTATAGGTATTTCATATAATTAATCAAAACGATCGGAATTTACGATCGGAAGTATTTTCTCTAACATTTTTCCGATAGACAGTCGGAATAGCAAGCATTTCGATTCCGAATCTTTGGTTTCAACTTACGCGCTTTGAAAAATTGTTTTAGGAAATAACCGCCTACTTCAACAGCAGCATTTTCCGCGATTCGGTAAATTTGCCAGCTTTGATTTGATACAGATATAAACCTGACGCCACCGGTCGGCCGTTAGCATCGCGACCATCCCATATCGTCGTGTACTCCCCGGCCGGTTTCGTTTCGTTGACAATCGTCGTTATCTTTTGACCGAGAATATTATAAATCGAGATAGTCACGTCGGACCGTTCCGGCAAAGCATATTTTATCGTCGTCGAGGGATTAAACGGATTGGGATAATTCGCCTGTAAAATGAAATTGTCCGGGATCGCCGCTCTATCCGGATTTTCCCCGACGTCGGTCGGAAGCGGCGGCAGCGTTGTCCGGTTCAGTATTACCGTAATCATACCGTCAATACAACTGCAAACCACCAAATCCTGGTCGATATCACCATCGATATCAAGCGGAAGAACCATCCGCGGTCCGCGACCGACATTGTAATTGGCATTGAACGTGAAAGTCCCGGCGTTGTTTTCGAACACCGATATATCATGGCTATTCAGATTGGATACGACCAGATCCGAATCGCCGTCAAGATCGAAATCGATGGCATTTACGTAAGTCGGCGTCATACCGGCTGAAAATTGACTGCTGATCGAAAGTGAACCGAAACCGTTATTCGTCAGAATCGAGATACTGTCACTGTCATAATCGGTGACCACCAGATCGCAGTCGCCATCGTTGTCCAGATCGGCCGGGAAAGCCGTACTGGGTCCGTCACCGGCGTAAAACATCAGCGGCGGTGCAAAAACACCATTACCGTCATTCAATAATATACCGACCGAATCACTATAGTAATTGGTCGTGATTATATCAATATCATCGTCTGAATCGAAATCATAGCATTTGACATGCCCCGGCCACGATCCGGCCTCGTAAAAAACCGCGTCGGCAAATGTCCCGTCCCTGTTTCCGATAATAACAGCGACCGTCGTGGAATCATAATCGCCGACAACCAGGTCCAGCGCCGTGTCGGCGTTGACGTCCGCAGTTTGTATTTCATAAGGTCCGGGACCGGCATAGTAATTGGCATAAGGGCCGAAAAGGTTTGCCGGTGTACTATTGTTGGTGTGAAGAGATACGGTAACAGAGTCATTATTATAATTTGTCACGGCCAGATCCAATCCATTGATAAGATCGAAATCCCCCAAACATATATATCCGAGATTATCCTTGAGCGGAAGATCGATAATATGTTCAAATGTACTGTCACCGTTATTGGTAAAAAGGGAAATATCCTTACCGCTCCAGTTGGAAACGATCAGATCGGCCCCATTGGCGGCATCAAGTTCGCCGCCCGCAACTGCAAAAGCGCAGTAATCCGTCTTATAACTTTTCGGTGCGGGAAACACGCCGCCGCCATAATTAAATAGAATGGAAATATTATCGGTCAAAAAGTTGCCGGTGGCCAGATCGATATTATTGTCGGCATTGAAATCCGCGGCACAGACAGAGTACACGTTATTTCCCGGGAAATTATTGCCGTAAGTGGTCGCGTTGCCGAAAGACGTATCGGCCGCATCTATCAGATTATACAAAACGGTTACCGCCCCGTCGTCCCCGACCGTGATAATATCCACATCATTATCATTATCGACATCGGCCGTTGCTATATCTCTGACGCCCGCCAGAGTATCATCCTGAATTCGGGGAATCACGACGCCGCTGTCATTATAGTGATTGTACAGTATCATCACGCGGTCGGCAAAGGCCACCGCCAGGTCATCGTCGTTATCATTATCAAAATCCCCGGTGCTTATAGCCCGCGGGGTATTCCCTGTTCCCATATTTATGGTAGTATCAAGAGTAAAAACTCCGGTGCCGTCGTTCAATAAAAGCGAAACATCATCGGCCCCCTCATTGGCCACGGCGATATCCGGGCTGAGATTGGTGTCCAGTCTGAAAGCACACAGGTCAATCGGATTATCATCGGCCGGATAATGAACCGCCTCTGCAAATGTACTATCATAAATATTCAGCAGGACGGAGACTGTTCCCGAATCATAGCTGACCGTCGCCAGATCAAGCAGTGTATCCCCGTCGCCGTTCAAATCCGCGGCCACCAGCATCCTCGGATCGCTTTCGACGGCGAATTTCAACGTATCGAGCCGAAGGCTATCGCCGTCATTGATCAGGATTATTACGCTATCCTCGGTATACAACAGGACCGCCAGATCGAGCAGAGTATCGCCGTAAAAATCACCGGCCGTCACCGCGCGAACGCGTCCGCCGACATTATAATTAACGGCATCTTCGAAACTGCCGTCACCCTTGTTTATAAAAACTGAAATCGTGCTGTCGTCAAGGCCGCTGTTAACCACGACAATATCGGGATAGCTGTTATTATCAAGATCGCAACTGATAATCTGCCCCGGCTCCATCCCGGCGCGGTAACTGATGCCGCCATCAAAAAGCGGCTCGACACTAAACGCAAACAGGCTGCCGCCCGAAAGAAGCAGCAGGACGAGAAACCCGGCAATATTTTTATAATGAAACATATAATCTCCATCTATTCGTAACTGATATTGGCTCTGAAAAAGATATGCCCTCAGACAATAAATAGCAAGAGAAAAGCCTGATGCAATGTCTGAAGATTATTTCGATTTCCGATTGGTCTTTTCGTCTCGCCGGATTGTTGTAATTGTATAATAAAGGTGGTATTTATCCGCCAAAAGATAAGGATATGAGGGGAAGACTGAATATAAAGCCGATTTAAAACGTCATATATTTTAAGAGGATACAAATTTATGAGCCACAAATCGATTTTTCCCGGCGGCGTGATAATATTAATCACGACGATATTCGTGATTTCCGCTATGACCGGATGCAAAACGCAGAAAATAGCGGGTCACTGGATTTCGGAGCCGATTCAAATCGACGGCCAGCGCGCCGATTGGACAAACATTCCGGCCAACTATTTTGAAGATCAGGATATTGCCGTCGGTCTATGCAATGACAGCGAAAATCTCTATCTTTTCTTTTCATTTAAAAACCCGATGTGGGCCCGCGCTATTGAATCAACAGGTTTGACTTTATGGTTGGACGGAACCGCCAAAAAGAAAAAGAACCTGGGTATTCGCTATAAGGGTGGCCCGCCCCCGGAGGAACTACGTAAAAACAGCGGCTTTAATATGCCGGAAGATGTCGCCGAGCGGATGAAAGAACGCGATGAACAGCAAAAAGATAGTTCCAGTCAAATTACAATTCTCGATAATATAAATTACCGGGAAGAGACTCTTCCATCGTCAACGCCGGCAGGCCCGGCGGTCGCCTTTTCCACCTCCAAAGATATTTATACTTATGAATTTCGTCTGCCCCTGGCCGAAAGCGGTTACGGCCAATACGGTTTCGGAGCCAATCCGGGAAAATTTGTATGTATCGGAGCCGAATGGGGCGAGTTTAATATGGGTGAAAGATATCGACGTGAAGGCATGGGTGGCGGTCGGCCGGGTGGAGGCGGATTTCCCGGTGAAGGTAGTTTCCCCGGAGGCTACGGCGGCGGCGGTTTTGAGCGTCCCGCTGGAATGCAGCGCCAGCGGCCGGAAAAACAGGAAATCTGGATAAAAACACAATTGGCTGTCCCGCCGAAAAATGCCGTTCCGCAGACAGGCTCCGTTTCGACTGAATAGAAGGAATAAAATAAATGAGTCGATAGCTTTGTGGCGCCATAAAGATATTTTTATTGCGGCTCTTCCTGCAAATTCATATCCTTATTGAGGTGTATGTAAGGAACGAACAGGAAGATCTTCAATATAAGGTAATAGAATGGACAAATTCGTAATCAATGGCGGCAAAAAGCTATCCGGGAAAATCCAGACTGACGGGTCCAAAAACGCGGCCTTGCCGATTCTGGCCGGAACCATCCTTTTTAAAAAGGGTGAAGTTGTTCTGCGGAACATTCCCCCCCTAAATGACATTTACACAATGAAGAAAGTCCTCGAGTTTATCGGGGCAAATGTGGAATATGATACGCAGAAGATGCAAATGCATGTTGACTGTACCAACATCACAGGCAATACCGCCCCGTATGAATTGATGCGCCGGATGCGCGCCTCATTTTTGGTTTTGGGACCGCTTCTGGGACGATTAGGCGAAGCTCGCGTTTCGCTTCCCGGCGGCTGTTCGCTGGGCGCCCGACCGGTTGATTATCATATCAATGGCTTTCGTTCGATGGGTGTGGAAATCAACGAAGATTCCGGCTACACCATCGCCAGAGCCAAAAATCTGCAGGGAGCCACCATTCATTTTGACCGACCGTCGCATACCGGAACCGAAAACATCATGTTCGGCGCCGTCCTGGCCAAGGGAACGACCAGAATCGTCAACGCCGCCTGCGATCCCGAGGTTGTCGATGTCGCCAATTTTCTCAATGCCGCCGGTGGTAAAGTCATGGATGCCGGAACTTCAACCATAACCATCGAGGGTGTCAAGGAATTAAAGCCGGTCGAATATAAAGTCTCCGGCGACCGGCTGGTGGCCGGAACTTACCTATGCGGGGCGGCCATTACGGGCGGCTCGGTCGAAGTCAGCGGCGTCAATCCCCAGCATTTGACAATGGTCTCGCGTAAATTATATGAGATGGGTTGTACAATTACTGAAAAAACAGATGCCATTGAGATTAAAGCCCCGAAAAGGCTGGGGCCGGTCAAATTGGTGACATTTCCGTTTCCCGGTTTTCCAACCGACCTTCTGCCCTGTTTCGTGGCTCTGGCGACGACCGCCGGCGGCACCAGCAAAATCAAGGAGACGATTTTTGAGGAGAGATTCAGCCATACTATGGAACTCAGACGGCTGGGCGCGGACTTAACGGTAACGTCCAATGAGGCTTTGATTAACGGCGTTGACCGATTGAGAGGTGCTTCTGTAATGGCCTCCGACATTCGAGCCGGGGCCGGGCTGGTTTTGGCCTGCCTTGTAGCCAGGGGCGAAAGCGAGCTTTTGCGCGTTTACCATATCGATCGTGGTTATCATAAACTCGAGGAAAAACTTTCATCGGTTGGAGCCGATATAAAGAGGATAGACCAATAATCGGAAATTTTAGAAGATTGGATATAAATATGGCCAGGAAATCAGTATTTGTTTTAATAATTTTTATGTTTACCGTCGGTTCGCTGGCCGCTCAGACAACATATTTCGGTCAAAACAAGGTTCAGTATAATAAACTCGACTGGCAATACATCCAGACAAGACACTTCGACATCTATTTTAACAACCAGATGTATGAAACGGCCAAATTCGCTGCCGCCGTCCTGGAATCCGCCTATGTCGAAATTTCCGAGCAGTTGAATTATATAATAAAAAGACGTATCCCCGTTTTTATTTATAACTCACCCGATGACTTTCAACAAACCAATATCGTTCCCTCATTGCTTCCCGAGGGGGTGGGCGGTTTTACCGAGGCCTTTAAAAACAGGATTGCCATTCCTTTTGACGGTTCCACCGAGGATTTCCGTCACGTCCTGTCTCACGAGTTGACCCACGCTTTTACCTATGATATGCTTTACGGCAATTCCTTTGCGTCACTCGTGTCACGCCAGCGACTTTTTCAAATTCCGCTCTGGCTGGCCGAGGGATATGCCGAATACAGCTCTCGCCACGGGTGGGATTATTCTGCCGATATGACGGTTCGTGACGCCACTATCAACAATTATCTGGCCCCGCCTGAATTCATGGGCGGTTACCTGGCCTACAAAGAAGGTCAGGCGCTGGTCAAATATATCGTCGATACTTATGGCGGTCAAAAAATCGGTGAACTTCTGGCCAAAGGAAAAGTCTATCTGACGATAAATAAAGCCTCTAAAGGCGCTCTGGGGGTAACCCCCGAAGAGCTCTGGGATGGTTTCTCCAAAGAAATGAAAAGACGTTACTGGCCGGAAATCGCCAAAAGAAAAGAAGCTCCCGAAATCGCCAAACCGCTGACAAACCATGAAAAGGACCAGTCCCACTTTAATGCCAATCCGGTTTTCTCGCCCAAAGGCGATCGGCTGGCCATGTTCTCCGACCGTTCCGACTACATGGAAATTTATTTGATTTCAGCTGTTGACGGCAAAGTCATTGACCGACTGGTGAAGGCCGAACGAAGCGGTGACCTGGAATCTTTACATTCGTATTGGTCGGGAATTACATTCTCGCCGGATGGTGAACGGATGGCCTTTGTTGCCAAATCGGACGGTAAAGATGCTTTGTACTTCTTCACCGTTAAAGATAAAGATATTTATAAGAGAAAACACTTTAATTTCAACAGTATCCTCTCCCCTGTCTGGTCACCGGACGGCAAAAAAATAGCCTTTTCGGCAGTAGATGGCCGCACGCGGGACATCGTAATTTATGACCTTGAAAAAGATAAGACCTATAATCTCAACCGCGACACCTACGATGACATCGATCCTTCCTGGTTCCCGGATTCAAAACGAATTGCTTTCTCCTCCGACCGGCCGCATCCCGATAACGATTTTTTTCTGAAAAATCCGGATTATAAGCCGGACGGTGATGTTGATTACAGAACGCTTTACTTCCGCACGAATTACGGCAATTATAGCCTGTTTGTCATCGATATCGATAGCAAAAAAATAACGCCGATTCACTGCGGTCCGGGGCAGAATCGTCAGCCGGCGGTTTCGCCTGACGGCAAACAAATCTGCTTTGTCTCCAACCGCAACGGAATCGATAATTTTTATATAATGCCCGTTGATTCCGATAATGCCATTGCCATCACCGATGTCCTGACCGGCGTCAGTTCGCCGTCCTGGTCACCCGACGGCAAGCAGATTGCCTTCTCCGCTTTCAATAAGGGCGGCTTCGATGTTTTTTTGCTGAAAGAATGGGATCCGGCCGGTAATAAAGGGGTCCTTGAACCAACCGATTTCGCCATGGGAAAATTTGGTAATCCGGATGAAATGAAGGCGCTCTTTGCCCCCAAAAAGCAGAAAGAAGAAATTGATACCACCAAAGGCGAATCACCTCTGGCGGCACATAAGAAAGAGGCTGAATCGGAAGACAGCGCCGCTGTTGCCGGTGATACCACCCGCATCGAGGATGGGGAGTACATTTTTGTTTCAAACAAGGAAGACAATGAGCGAGATCCTCTTGATTCTCTTTTTAAAACCGTCGCCGCCGATTCGACGGAGTCCGGCAAATTCCGCACCCCGGAAGAACAGGCCGTTTTTGATTCCGTGGCCAGTAATAATCGTCTTCCCAATGGTGAATATAAGGTTCATAATTACCGGGTTAAATTTACGCCCGATTATGTCAATGGCGGGTTTGCCTATGACACATTTTTCGGCCTGCAGGGCCAGTCCGTTTTTGTTTTTTCGGATTATCTTGGTGACCACCAGATTTTTCTGCTGACCGATCTGGTAAACACCATCGATCAGACCAATTTCCAGTTGTATTATTTCTATAATAAGATGAGAATCAACCTCGGTATCGGTATATTCCACTCTAAAAATTATTATATCGATCCCAATGATTTTCTGTTTTCCGACCGTTTCTATGGAGCACAGGCGTACGCTTCATGGCCATTTTCTCAATTTTCCCGCGTCGAATTAGGCCTCTCCCAATTCTTTATCGATCGCCACTATCAGGATTTCAATGACCTGCGTACGGACCGCTCCACCAGGGTGACGATGGGCACCTTATCTCATGTAAAGGATAACATCCTCTGGGGCGTAACCGGCCCGCTTAATGGCCAGCGGTCCCGAATCGATATCACCGGCGCCGTCAATCTTTTCGATCCGGACAGCATGTCGTTTTACTCGGCTGAAATCGATTACAGGAAGTACTTGCATATCCGAGGTCTTTTCTCTTTTGCCTTCAGGTTGAGCGGCGGCGCTTCGGGAGGCAAAACACCCAAGAGGTATTTCCTCGGCGGGACATCGAATAAAATCGGCCGGACAACTGTCGGCGCCGAAGTTTACGACGTTGAAAATCTTTACTTCTCCGATGTCGTCACGCCCATGCGTGGTTATGACTATTATGCCATGAACGGCACCAGGTACGTCCTGACCAATCTGGAATTCCGTTACCCCTTCGTGGATTATCTCAAAATGAATTTTCCGCTCCCGCTCACTATCGGTTATATAACAGGTAATATTTTCTATGATATGGGGGCCGCCTGGGAGGACGATAGCAAATTCAAAGGTGGGACGTCGGTCAACGGGCCGGCCCGTCTGAATGATATCAAGGCCGCTTTCGGTTTCGGCATACGAGCCAATCTGGGGATTTTCGTCCTCCGCTATGATCTGGCCTGGGCCACCGATTTCGCCTACGTGGCGCATCATCCGAAACATTATTTCTCTATTGGCGCCGATTTCTGATCGACATAATGGCATAAATACGATTTATCGTGTAAGTCGTGCCGGTCCCTGTCCCGGCGCCGTCGGGTCGTTAACAGGCGCATTATGATATTATCCGGCCGCCGGTTTTTTTTCATTGCCAAAATTGTCTTTTTTTTGTATATTTATTCCGGTAAAAATGTCTGAATACGACATCGGTCAGTGGATGACCTGTTTCTAAACATAAAAACTGCGTATATACAGGCAATTACTACCGGCAAAAAGATAAATAAAATATTCTAACCAGCAACCCATTGAAAAATGGGAGGAGACATTATGAAACACCCCTACTGCCTTTTAGCCGTCCTGTGTGTTTTCTTCATTTGCGGAGAAGTTAATGCCATGACCGTCCGGGCCGAGGCCTCACCGGCGATTTCACCGGACACAATTGCCTCCGGGGATTATGTCACGGTCGATATTTATTTGAACAACAATGACGGGATATCACGATATGGTATATCAATGCCATTTGCTTTTTACAGCCCCGACGGTAGTATTACCGATGTCGTTCATAAAGATATCGGCGGATTTGGCCCGTCAGGTTCCATCTGGCTTGACCCGGCATTTGTATCGTATTTTAATTTGGGAATGTTCTTCGAGGAATTAAGCTGGGATGGTGTACTTCCCGATACAATAGGTACCGCCTTTATCGGACTGGGCGGGCTGCCGTCCGGATTGGGCGAACACCTTTATATTAAGTTTAATTTCGAAATCGCTCAAACGGGTACATTCTGTATCGACTCCGTCGATCATCCCAATCAATCCTTTGATTGGATGTTCGAACCGCCCTCGCCGCCTTTTAATGGCCCGTACTGCTGGACGTTGACCGAAATATGCTACGATAGCGACGGCGACGGATATGGTGACCCCGGGTATCAGCAAAGCTGCCCCGAAGACAATTGCCCGGACGATTATAATCCTTATCAGGAAAACAACGACGGCGATGAACTCGGCGATGCCTGCGATAATTGCCCGACAGTCACCAACCCGGGTCAGGAAGATGCCGACGGCGATAATATCGGCGATGTCTGCGACGGCTGTACTGATCTGGACGACGACGGTTATGGTGATCCCGGCTATGCTTTGAATACCTGCCCGGATGATAACTGCCCCGAAATTTACAATCCGGGTCAGGCGGATGCCGATATGGATGGTATTGGCGACGCTTGCGATATTTGCCCGAATGACCCGGACAACGATATTGACGGCGACGGTATTTGCGGCGATGTCGATAATTGCCCCAATGTTTATAATCCGGGTCAGGAAGATTCCGATGGCGATAATATCGGCGACGCCTGCCTGTTCTGTGGTGATGTCGATGGCAACGGCGTCATGAATATTATGGACGTTGTCTATATGATATATTTCCTGTATCGTGACGGCCCCGCCCCGATGTGCCCGCCTGTAAAATAGAAATATGTATAGATTTTTCCAGAAGGGACAGCCGGTCGGCTGTCCCTTTTTTTATAAACAATTCATGGTTTGCATACATTAAGAGGTTGGTCCGAAAGTATGTACGAAGATAAATTCACGTCATTGCGAGCCCTGAACCCGATTTATCGGGAGAAGGGCGTGGCAATCTATCTGCAATGAATAGAGAAAGTGCGCATCGTTCTCATCTCGCCGTGTTTGGCGAGTAGAATTATGCTGTCGCGCCGGATCCTGCCCCGATTTATCTGGGGTGTGAACCGGCGCTGTCTTAAGTAGTGTGGTGCTGCGCAACCAAACAATATGTGTAAAAGGATTGCAGGTTGAAATCCCGCTTCGGGTTTCGACTTTTTTATATGTCGGAAGCCCTTCGGGCATTCCAACCTGCGCTTAATCGTGATTGGCATACGTCCTCGTGCGCCAACTTCACCTTACGAGGAAAATCGGACAATCCAGGAAATCTTCTTGACAAAATATAAATGACCGCGTTATTAAAGAAAGAGGTGCGGTTGTCTATGTTTCGGCAAATTTTAATATTATCTGCAATTGCGTTCTTAATAGAGTCGTAGGTCAGGAGCCCCGCGCTCCTGACTTCTTCGAACAGGCAATTAAAGAGCAATTGTCAGGATCGCCCTTCACTTAGTTCGGGCCCTTCGACACCTCGCTGAAGCTCAGCGTCTCGGGCAGGGTCCTGAGGTTCCCCCGAAAGAGTGGACACGAGACTAAGCATGAGGTATAATATTAAT
>CAYVMO010000007.1:0-125073 GCA_964452645.1 uncultured Ignavibacteriaceae bacterium | reverse complement strand
CAAGTAATGCCTTAACCAGCATTCTTCAGGACTTTTTATTACCAAAAGCCCCTCACATAAAGAGGGGCTTTTGGCTGTCTAAGGAAAAAATTATATATTTTATTACAGGATTAATGAACCGCGTTAAGATCGGATAATTTCCAGAATTTCATCGGTCTTTTTACTCAGAACTTTCTTCGATTTGGCCTCGACATTCAGCCGCAGCAGCGGTTCGGTGTTGGAAGGACGAAGATTAAACCAGAAATCTCCATAATCAACGGTCAAACCATCGAGTCTGTCCTGCTCCCCATCGGAGAAATACGCCGCGACTTCATCGATTTTATCCCGCGCCGATTTCACCCGGCTATTTATTTCACCGGACCGAAAATACGGATTTATTGCTTTTACCATCTCGTCAAGCGGTTTCTCGTGTCTGCTCAGAAGTTCCAGACAAACCAAAAAGGCGATAAGCCCGGAATCGGCAAACCAGTTGTCCCGAAAATAAAAATGGCCGGAATGTTCGCCCCCAAATATGGCATTGTGTTTTTTCATCAGCGGCTTTATCAGAGCGTGTCCGACTTTAGTTCTAATAGCCGTACCACCCTTTTTTGTCACCAACTCAGGAACCGCTTTGGAGCAGATAAGATTATAAAGAATGGTCTCGCCCGGATTTTTATCCAGGAGATTACCGGCGACCAGCGCCGTTACCATATCGCCGCCTATCTGATTACCAAATCGATCGACCAAAAACATCCGATCCGCATCACCGTCGAACGCGACTCCAAAATCGGCTTTCTCTTCGGCGATTTTTTTCCGAAGATCGGCCAGATTTTCGAGTTCGATCGGGGACGCGGGATGGTTGGGGAAAGAGCCGTCAAGTTCAAAATAAAGAGGGATTACTTTAATAGGCAGTTTTTCGAATACCGGCGGCAATGTCAATCCGGCCATCCCGTTTCCGGCGTCGATAACGATTTTGAATGGTTTTATAATCGAAATGTCAATAAATGACAGGCAATGCTCGGCATAATCGGCCGAAATATCTCTGCGGTTAATATTCCCCCGTTGAGACGATTTTTCCAGCGCGTCTTCCTCCATGGCAAGTCTGATTTTATCCAATCCTTCCTGACCGGATAACGGTAACGCCTGCTGGCGGCAGATTTTGAAGCCGTTATATTCCTTGGGATTGTGACTGGCGGTAATCATAACGCCGCCGTCATACTCGAATTTACCGACTGCGAAATAAAGGCCGTCAGTGGAAATTCTCCCCAGATCGACCACATCCACGCCGGCATCGATAATGCCATGACTGAGATGCTCGAAAAGCTCATCGGACGATATTCGCATATCGCGACCAACTGCAATGGAAGTCGGCTTAAGATATCTTGCTAAACCGTTGCCTATGCGATAGGCGATATGGACATCCAGCTGATTCGGGTAGGTGCCTCGGATATCATAAGCTTTAAATATTGATTTATCAAATTCCATAAAAATCCCTCTTTATACAATTTCGGGGCTATAAATATATTATTAATGGTAAATTAGTCAATTGATTTTCAAACATTTCGATATATCTAACACTTTTATTGACCAAAAATTCTTTAGAGTCTTATCGTCAATTGCTTGTTTAGTCGGCACTAAAGGGCTCAATAAATTGTCTTCACGATATCATTTTTTCTCTATAATCCACCCGAAATATATTATCTTCCCCGGATTATGGCGCTCGGTATTAAGAAAGTCTCGATTACAACCGTTACCTTCTCCGCCTTCATTATATCGGTCGGATTTTATATCTGGCGGATAATGTTTAACAATTACGCGGTCGAAATTTTCGGGGCTTCGGCGACCGATGTCGGCCTGATTCAATCGGTCCGTGAAATCCCCGGATTTCTGGCTTTTGGCGCCGGGGCGCTGGCAATATGGTTGATCGAATCAAAAATCGCCTCGTTATCGATGATATTACTTGGGTTGGGGCTGATTGCCTCGGGGATGTCGCACTCGATTTTTGTCCTGATGTTGGCGACATTATTGATGTCATTCGGCTTTCATTATTTCGAGCCGATGAATTCCTCTCAGCTTTTATTGCTGGCCGAGTCCAATAATACCGGCCGCGTGCAGGGAAGACTGGCATCATTCGAGTCAATGGCCGGGCTAACTGGTGGTCTGCTGGTTCTGGGATTGACATTTTTTCTCGATTATCGCCAGGTTTTTTATCTTGTCGGCGGAGCGGTAATGCTGGTCGGCATGTATCTTCTCATGGCGCTTCCGGCCAATCGGGGTATCGAGGAACATCGCAAGGCGAAAGTCAAAAGGCAATATTGGCTTTATTACACTTTATCTTTCCTTCGCGGTTGCCGGCGGCATATTTTTACGACTTTTGCCATTTTCCTGCTGGTCAAAAATCATGAATTATCGATCTCGATTGTCTCAGCCATTATTCTTCTTAATAATGTTATAACCATATTCACTAATCGCCTTCTGGGAAATCTGAGTGATCATTTCGGCGAGCGTTCGGTATTGGTCGGATGTTCGTTTATTCTCATATTTATTTTTACCGGGTATGCTTTTGTCGGCTATTTGCCTCTGCTTATAGTCTTTTATTTAATCGACAATATGTTGTATGGCTCGTCAATTGCGCTGAAATCTTATTTAAGAAAAATCGCACCATCAGAAGATTTGACCGGATGTCTTTCATTCGGGATGACGGCCAACCATATTACTGCCGTCGTGATTCCGATTGCGGTTGGGATTATCTGGTCGATGTTCGGATATAAAGCGACTTTTATCATCGGCGCGGCGATAGTGTTTATCGATATGCTCTTCGCGATGAGGATTCCGCAAAGACCCCACAATTTGAATAATAATTGGTAATTTAATTATCCACCCCCTTTTGTAATCTACTGAATTGCAATCCCTTAGAAAGACGTTCAGATATAGTTTAGGGCGATTCGGCCGAAATTATGAATCGATTCAATTATTGGTCGATAAAAGGTATTGACAAAATAATAATTTTGTTTAAGATATGTATGGATCTGAACCTCGGCTCGTCTGGGTAGTAGGATTCTCCCGGGGACGGCAACGTCCCCTTTTTTATATCCATACTATACCGTCAGGATCATTGCTTGACGCCACTTTACATAATACCGGTTTCAGATTATTAAAATAATTCTGGGCGGATTTTTTTATAATATAACTATTCGGTGACAATCGTTGATATAACAAAAATGCTACTAAGTCTACCGCCTGAATAAAATATGATTTGGATGAATCGCGAAAACTTGGATCCTCTATTATATAATGAAGTGGTAGGTTTCTAAATCCTGACCCATAACTCTTTTGGTGTGGTATTGGATTATATCGCCTCATCCTTCGCAGCATCTGGAAGAGTTTCTTGTCGTCAGTATGATCGCAGAATATGAAACCTCTTTCATCAGAATTGGTGGGTCCGGGGAAATTACGATAAGAGATAGTGTTTTCAAATCGTTGAATAAGGGCGTTCCAGGCGGCCTCAAATACATCGAAGTTTACAGGTTTGTTTTGCTTATCTATGACAATATTAATAATATTAACATCTATCATTTTGGGAATTTCCTTGGAGAATGCTCGAATCATGGTCAGGCGATCATTTCGCTTTATTCTTTTTAAATCTCCCGGACTGCTTATCATATGTGAAGAATGGAATTCCTCTCTTAATCGTAATCCGAAACTTCGCCGCATGCGGTTTCGAAATGATATTAAAATGTCTAAATTGGTTTGCCATCGGAGTTCATGTATGATTAAACCTGACAAGACGAAATATCTCGTAGGAGAGTTGGTTAATCCGGCATCGCCGCTTTCGTCCACATACATTAAATACATAATAATCCCTAATATAAATCGAATTATTGTATAAAAAATTTAAAACCTTATTCAAGTCACAAAATAATTATTTAATGGGCGACGGTGAATTTATTGCAAAATCGTATTTCCCGATATCAAACCCCGCAGGTTGACTAATTGGCTCTTTTTGGCTATACTTAAATTAAAAATATTGGTAAAAAATACTGAGAGATTTATATGAAAAGACTTCTTTCGGGGAATGAGGCGGTGGCCCGCGGCGCTTTTGAAGCCGGCATTAAACTGGCGTCAGCCTACCCGGGAACACCCTCGACCGAGATATTGGAAACCATCGCCGAAGAGTATCCCTCGCTTTATGCCGAATGGTCGCCCAATGAAAAAGTCGCGTTCGAAGTCGGTACCGGCGCGTCGCTGGGCGGCGGACGCGCACTGGTAGCGATGAAGCATGTCGGGGTCAACGTGGCCGCCGATCCGCTGATGACTTTTTCTTATACCGGTGTCGGCGGCGGATTCATTTTGGTATCGGCCGATGACCCGGAGATGCATTCATCGCAAAACGAGCAGGATAATCGATTTTTCGCCAAGTTCGCCCAGATACCGTTTCTGGAACCGTCCGACAGCCAGGAAGCAAAAGATTTTGTGCTAAAAGGATTTGAGATTTCGGAACAATTCGACACACCGGTCATGCTTCGATTGACGACACGAATTTCGCACTCGAAAAGTATTGTCGAAGAAAACGATGCGATCACTCTGCCCGAACCGAAATTCAAACGCGACATGCAGAAATATGTAATGATTCCTTCCAATGCGAAAAAGCGTCATGCGGTTCTGGTGGAACGGCTGGGGAAGCTGCGGAAATTTACTGAAGAAACCGACTTAAATATAATCGAAGATAACGGCTCCGATTTTGGAATTATCACGGGGGGCATTTCGTATCAATACGCCAAGGATAATCTTCCCGATGTTGATTTTCTGAAAATCGGTTTCGGTTTTCCACTACCTTTGGAAAAAATCCACAAATTTGTCGCCTCGCATAAAAAAGTAATCATTATAGAGGAACTGGAACCATACTACGAAGAGGCTATTAAGGCCGCTGGTATCAATGTCGAAGGCAAAAAGTACTTTTCCAACCTGGGTGAGCTTTCACCGTACAAAGTTTCGGTCGGATTAAAAGAGGCCGGGTTTATAGATAAAGTTATCGGTTCCGATTTTGAGCCTGAAGATTTATTCCCGCGTCCGCCGGTCTTATGTCCCGGCTGCCCGCATCGCGGTGTTTTTATGGCTCTTAAAAAACTTGGTGTGGCGGTTACAGGCGATATCGGCTGTTATACGCTGGCCGTCCTGCCGCCATTAAGTATCATGGACACCTGTATATGTATGGGGGCATCGATCGGCGGCGCTATCGGGCTGGAAAAAGTCGGCAGTCATGAAAAAGGTGTCGTAGCGGCGATCGGAGATTCCACTTTTCTTCACTCCGGGATAACCGGCTTGCTCGACGCTGTTTATAACAAAAGTAATATCACTGTTATTATTCTCGATAACCGCGTTACGGCCATGACCGGCGGACAGAACCACCCGGCGACCGGGTATACGCTTATGGGCGAGGAAACTAAGCAGGTCGATCTGGCCGAATTATGCAAAGCGCTTGGTGTGGAATCGGTACGTAAAGCGGATGCTTACGATTACAAAGGCACGCTGGATATTATCAAAGAGGAAGTCAAACGACCCGGACCGTCGGTTATTCTGACCGATCGTCCCTGCGTTCTGATGCCGAAACGCATTATGGATCGACCCTACACCGTTATATCCGATTTGTGCAACGGCTGCAGCGCCTGTTTCCGAATCGGCTGTCCGGCCATAATGACCTCCGAAGAGCTGACCAAACGAAAACGGCCGAAAGCGATAATCGATCCGCTTCTGTGCACCGGCTGCACTTTATGTGCGCAAATTTGTAAACCGGAAGCGATAGTGCTCGTTGAAGAACCGGTGAAAGTGAAGTGAGGTGAATATGGATAATAAAGTTACGAACGTACTGATAGTCGGTGTCGGCGGACAGGGTGTGCTTCTGGCCTCGGAAGTTCTTTCGGAAACGGCTATCCAAGCTGGTCTGGATGTCAAAAAATCCGAGGTGCACGGCATGTCCCAGCGCGGGGGCGTGGTTACCTCGCATGTCAAGTTCGGACCGAAAGTGTACTCGCCGATTATTCCGTATGGGCAGGCGGATGTTTTGATATCATTTGAGCAGGCCGAGGCGTTGCGGGCTATCGACTGGGTAAAAAAAGACGGTTTGATTGCCACTTCGACAACCCGCCTGATTCCCCCCATTGCCACCAGCGGCAAGATTAAATATCCCGATGATCCGGTGGCCGATCTGAAGAAAAAATTCAGCGACGTGATTGCTATTGACGCTGATGCTATCGCGATTGAACTTGGTAATCCGCGATTGGTCAATATCCTGCTTCTGGGTGTGATATCGGAACGACTTAATTTAGGTACGGAAACCTGGCAGAAGGCGATTAAGATGCGGGTGAAGGCGAAATTTGTCGATTTGAATCTTAAAGCTTTCGCCAAAGGCCGGGAGCTGGCCGAAGAATCGATCGGGGCACCCTTATAAAAAATCAAAGGTGTTGATATGGAAGAGATAATCATTGTCATCAATCCCGGTTCAACCTCGACCAAGATGGCGATTTTTAAGCGAAAGGAACGGTTGGCCGAGGAGGCGGTCAGTCATCCGGCTGACGAGTTAACGGCATTCGATAATGTCGCCGATCAATTCGATTTGCGTATGAAAAATATCGATAAATGGCTGACTGATCAAAAAGTCGATGACAAAAAAGTCGTGGCAATAGCCGGGCGCGGAGCACCGCTGCGGCCTCTTGAAGGCGGCGCCTATACCATTAATGAGAAAATGCTCGATGATTTGCGTAACGCCCGTTACTCCAATCATGCCTCGAATCTCGGCGCCATAATAGCCGACTATCTCGGAAAAAAATATAATGTCCCGGCCATTATTGTCGACCCGATAACGATTGATAATTTCACAGTCTACGCTCGCATTTCCGGTATTCCTGAAATCGAACGAAAATGCCGCTCGCACGCTTTGAATATAAAAGAGGTCTGTCGGCGCGAAGCCGAGAAGATGAACAAGACACTCGAAGAGTGTCGTTTTGTAGCGGTTCACATGGGCGGTGGAATATCGGTTGCCGCCGTTGACCGGGGGAAAATAGTCGATGTTAACGATGCCCTTCTCGGCATGGGGCCATTCTCGCCCGATCGTGCCGGCGCGCTTCCGATCGGTGCCTTAGTCAAGCTGGCCTATTCCGGTAAGTACACCGAAAAAGAACTTCTTGCGAAATTATCCCGAGAATCGGGATTGAAAGCATACATCGGCGAGGCTGATCTCCGCAAAGTCGAGAAGATGATAGCTGACGACGACAAAAAAGCGGAGTTGTACTATGGCGCTATGGTGTACCAAATTGCGAAGGAGATTGGTCAGTGCGCAACGGTTCTTAAAGGGAATTACGATGCTATCGTTCTTACCGGCGGAATGGCCAATTCGGAAAAACTGGTGAACATGCTTAAGGGTTATATTGCTTTTCTCGGAAAAATTATCGTCGTTCCGGGTGAGTTTGAGATGGAAGCACTCGCGGCCGGGGCCGTCAGAGTTCTCGAGAAAACCGAAATTCCAAAAGAATATTAGGATAAATTCAAAATCTATGAGCACGGAGATTAAAAACCAACCGATAATGTCGTCCGATCAAATAATCGAACGGGCGCAGGAAATCTCCCGCAAGGGAAAACGAAAAATGGTCGCCGTGGCCGGCGCCAGTGATGTCGATGTTCTCGGCGCGCTGTCTTCGGCTAATACCGACGGTATCCTCGATGCCACTTTATTCGGCGATCGGGATAAAATCAATAAATGCGCCGCCGGGGGTGAAGTTGATATTTCGAAATTCGATATCGTACATAACAACGATGCTTCGGGCGCGACATATGAAGCGGTAAAAATGGCTGCTGAGGGTAACGCCGATGTCATCATGAAAGGTTTCGTATCGACTTCCGGTCTGCTAAAGACTGTCCTCTCGCATGATTTTAATCTTAAAACGAAAAATCTGGTGTCGCATTCGGCGGTCCTTGATATTCCCGGTTATCATAAATTGCTGGCCATGACTGACGGCGGCATGGTTGTCCGGCCGGATCTCGAACAGAAAATTCAGATTATGGAAAACGCCGCTCTCGTAATTCGGGCGTTGGGATTAAAGCCGGTGAAAGTTGCTCTGTCAGGTGCAGTTGATTTTGTGCACGAGAATATTCCCCAGACGGCCGAATGTCGCAAGGTGATAGAACGGGTGGAGTCGATGGGCTTTGATGACATTGCCATTCAGGGGCCGTTGACATTCGATGCCGCCACCTCAAAAGAGATGGCAGCATTGAAAGGTGTCGAGGGACCAGTGGCGGGTGAGGCCGATATTTATCTGGTCAACAGCATCGAAGAGTGCAATATCATCGCCAAAGCGTTGATAAATTTCGCCGATACCGTTTTCGCCGGCGTTATAACCGGGGCAAAGGTACCGGTCTCATTGGTTTCCCGCACCGATACCATGAAAAACAAAAAGGCCTCGGTTTCGATTGCCTGTCTGGTGGCGGAGTATTATAAATCGCTTGGTGATACGGGAGGTGCGTCATGATAAAATCATTTACCGAACTCAAAGAGAAGGCCAAAGCGAAAATTAAAAATCAAACCGCTCCCAGGATGGGTATCATTTATCCACGAGGAGGTAAATGCCTTAAGGCGGCGCTGCAGGCGGCGGATGAAGGATTCGTCACGCCGGTGCTGATCGGTCATAAAGTCGAAATCGAAAGTACCGCCCATGCGGCCAATCAGGATGTAAGTAAGTACACAATTATAAAGACGGAGAATCTTCAATCGGCTATTACCAAAGCAATCGAAATGGCCGGGGCCGGTGAAGTTGATTTTCTTCTCAAGGGGTGTGTCGATACAACCGAGCTCGTCGATGTTCTCGTCAAAAAAGAATCCGGCTTTTTAACAAAGGGCAATATTATGTCGCATATCGGCGTCATGCAGACACCTAAATATCATAAACTGATGTTTGTCACTGACAGCGCCGTCAATGCTTCGCCGAAGCCGACAGATACTATCGGTATCGTGCAGAATGCATCGATGCTGGCGAGTTTATTAGGTGTCGAACAGCCCAAAGCGGCACTTCTGGCGGCGGTGGAGGCAATCTATCCCGCGATTCCGGTGACAATGGAAGAGGCGGCGATTGCCAAAATGTCGGATCGCGGACAAATCAAAGGTTGCTTCATCGATGGACCACTTTCTTTCGATGTCGCTATCAATACCGAGGTGGCGCATTCGAAGGGTATTACTAATTCCAGAGTCGCCGGTGATACCGATATTTTTGTTTGCCCGAGCATGGAGACGGCTGACGGTGTTTATAAGGCCATGGTGATGTATGCCAAAGCGGAAGCGGCGGGGATTATATTCGGTGGTGCCGTACCGGTGGCGTCAACTTACGCTGTTGACCCGATCGCGAACATCTTCAATTCGATTGTCCTCGCGGCGTACGTGACGTTGCATTAACATAATAGGGATTTTGTTTTTTGTTGCTTAATTATGCAATAAAATCCCTTATTGTCATATATGATATAGTCGGTGAAACATGGAAGTTCTAAAAAATCTGTTTGATACGCTGCGGCCGATACTACCGTTCGGCGCCACTTTAATTATCGTCATTGTCATGATTCTGGCGATACGTATGCTGCTCGATCGTCATTATCGCGGGCGTCCGGGACGTCAGCTTCATCGACAGTCGATTATCCTGCTTCTCTCCTTCGCCGGTTTGATAATTATCATTATGGCGCTGCCGGTCGGCGATTCGACCATCGGTCAGCTTCTGAGTTTAATCGGAATATTAATGAGCGCGGCTATCGCTCTATCAGCGCCGACATTTGTCGGTAATATCATGGCCGGGATGATGATTCGCGCCGTGCGCAGTTTTCGCCCGGGCGATTTCGTCCGGGTCGGTGATTATTTTGGACGTGTCTCCGAGCAGGGGCTGTTCCATGTCGAAATCCAGACCGAGGATCGCGACCTGACCACCATGCCGAATTTATATATGATTACGAATCCGGTTAAAGTGATTCGATCCGACGGCACGATTATCTCTGCCGAGATTTCGCTCGGTTATGATATCTCTCGGACGGTTATCGAAAAGCTTCTGATTGAGGCGGCGCATGTAGCGCAACTGCATGACCCATTTGTGTATATAATCGAACTGGGGGATTTCTCGGTTACTTATCGAATTTCGGGACTGCTGCAGGAAGTCAAGCATATATTGTCGGCCCGTTCCGGATTGCATGAACAAATACTCGATACTTTTCATAAGAATGGAATCGAAATTGTCTCCCCAACGTTTATGAATACGCGGGCGCTTCAGGATAAAAAACGATTCATTCCGGTAACGGTCGACCATCCTGAGAAAGAATCGATACAGCCAAAACCGGAAGAGCTGGTTTTCGACAAAGCGGCCGAAGCGGAGTCGCTTGAAAAACTTCGCGAAATGCTCAAGACTGTTGAAGAGGAAATAGAGGAAATTAAAGATAAACTGCAAAAAGCATCGGAGAAATTGGATAAAGAATCGCTTCAAAATCGGATTGAGACACTGAAATCACGCCGCGAAAGGATTGCGAGAATTCTCACACAAAGGGAAGAAGAGGATAAGGCATAATCTTCAAAATCTAATTAGCTCAAGAGAATTTTTATTTATTTTAATGGAGGAACTAAGCCTGAAAATTACGGTTAGATGTGCAAATGTAAATAAAACTTAATTTATTCGGAGAAATTTATTATGGAAGGATTGTTGGACAAGATCATTGAATGGGGCGCCCTGTACGGCATGAAAATCGTCGGCGCTCTGGCGATTCTGATTATCGGTCGCATCGTCGTCGGTATCATCACCGGCACCGTTAAGAAAATCATGCGCAAATCCAAAATGGATGAGACACTGGTCAAATTTTTATCCAGTTTGACCAAAACCGGTCTGCTGGTTATTCTATTCATCGTTGTTCTGAATCAACTGGGCGTACAGACGACATCATTCGTAGCCATCATCGGTGCCGTCGGGCTGGCTATCGGTTTTGCCCTTCAGGGTTCGCTGGCCAATTTCGCCGCCGGGGTCATGTTGATTCTTTTCCGTCCTTTCAAGGCCGGCGACTTTGTCGAGGCGGGCGGGACCATCGGTTCGGTTGAGGAAATCGGTATCTTCAGTACCATTATGAAGACACCGGACAACAAAAAGATAATTGTCCCCAACAGCAATATTACCGGCGGCAATATTGTCAACTACTCCGCCAAGGATACGCGGCGCGTTGATCTTGTTTTCGGAATCGGCTATGATGATGATTTGAAAAAAGCTAAACAGATTCTGGAGCAGATTCTTCAGGCTGATGAGCGTATTCTCAAGGACCCGGCGCCGGTCGTGGCTGTTTCGGAGCTGGGCGACAGCTCGGTCAATTTCGTGGTTCGTCCCTGGGTCAAAAGCTCTGATTATTGGGCGGTGTACTGGGGTCTTACCGAAAAAGTGAAATTGACTTTTGATGCCGAGGGTATCTCGATACCTTATCCGCAGCAGGATGTTCACATGCATCAGGTAACCACGGCTTAAAGGAGGCAACATGAAATTGGCAGGCAAAATTACTATTCTGACATTTATTTTATTGCTGGCTCTTTCGCTGGCGGGCATGGCACAGGAAGAGGATTCGACCGGATGGAAAAAATCGCTGGTGGTGGATGTCACGACCACGCAAACATCGTACTCCGATTCTTGGGAGGGCGGTGAGGCCGGTTCGGTCAACTGGGTTGGAAATCTCAACGGCAGTGCCGAAAAACAACTAAAGCCATGGTTGAATTTTCAGTCGACTCTGAAATTGTCTTTTGGGCAGACTTTGAGCCAGGATGCTGAGACAAAAAAATGGAGCAAGCCGAAGAAATCAACTGATCTTATCGATTGGGAAAATGTCGCCCGATTGACGCTCCATAAGTTTATCGATCCCTACGTCGCCTTTAGATTGGAGTCACAGTTTATGGATGCCAGAGTACCGGCCAAGAAATTGTACCTGACGCCTTTGAAATTGACAGAATCGGCCGGTGTCTCGCATAGGTTTTATGAAAAAGAAAATGACAATTTTACCAGTCGTCTCGGTCTGGCTCTGAGGCAGATTATAAAAACGAATATCGATACGATGATGACGTCGTTGCCGACCGTCGATTCGACATTGACAGACGGCGGTATCGAATCGGTCACTGATGTTAATCTGACTTTGCGTGAAAATCTTCGCTATACCGGTAAGCTTACATTGTATAAAGCGTTTTTCTTTTCCAAAAGCGATGAGGTAAAAGGAACTCCCTATGAAAATTACTGGAAGACGATAGATGTCAATTGGGAAAATATTGTTTCGGCGGCGATTACGAAAATAATTACGGTGAATTTTTACACCCAGCTTTTGTACGATAAAGAAGTGAGTAAAAAAGGCCGCTTCAAAGAAACACTCGGTTTCGGATTTGTTTTCAGGATGCTGTAGCATCGGAATTCAAAAATCCGTAGGGCCCGATTTTTAAACCCGTCAGGGTAGTGCTTTAAAATCGAATCTTCCGCATTAACCGTGAACAATACGTTCAAGGAGCGGTTGTTTCGTATGCATGTTCTGATTTAATTTACCGGTAAAATAGCGACTTTGCACAAGTTGGCGGTATAACGCGGTCATATAAGTGGTTTGAGATGTGCCGCGCACAAAAATCACTGTACCCAAGCGAAATGGCCGGTTTTTCTCTTATAGAGGCATTTTATCTTTTGATTTTATAATCCCTCTTGATTTTTCGTTGTCTTTACATTTTAATTCGACAGAGAAGGCGGTTGTCATGTTGGAATTATACAAAAACTGGTTGTCGGCGCGCGAGCTTTCGGCAGGGTCTGTCGATTTTATATACTGGTTATCATTGGTCCTGGCCGTCGTTATTCTTGCTTGGCTGTGTAACTATATCGCCAAAAAGTTTTTGCTCCGGGCCATTTCGTATTTCATCAAAAGAAGCGAAACCACATGGGATGACGCTCTTCAGGAGCGCAGGGTTTTCGCTCGTCTGTCGCATCTGGCCCCGGCGCTCGTAATATATCTTTCGGCGCCTTTGTTTCTTCCGATTCAGCAAATAATCGAACGGCTATCGATGGCATATATGATTATTGCCGGGGTGCTGGTTTTGAATTCCTTTTTGAACGCCGTGGTCGATATTTATCGCACTTTTGAAATCTCCCGACAGCGACCGATCAAAGGATATATTCAGGTCGCTAAAATCATAATATTTATCTTTGTCGGGGTCATCATAATATCGGTCCTGATGGACCGCTCCCCCTGGTTATTACTTAGCGGACTGGGCGCCATGACGGCGGTGATACTTTTGATATTCAAAGATTCGATTCTGGGTCTGGTCGCTTCGGTACAGCTTTCGCAAAATGATATGGTTCGGATCGGTGACTGGATCGAAATGCCGAAATACGGCGCCGATGGTGACGTTATCGATGTCACGCTCAATACGGTCAAGGTGCAAAACTGGGATAAAACGATTACGACCATTCCGGCTTATGCTCTGGTTTCCGATTCATTCAAAAACTGGCGCGGCATGTCCGAATCGGGCGGGAGGCGAATCAAACGCGCTATCTATATCGATATGAATAGCGTTAAATTTTGCACTAAAGAGATGCTCGACCGGTTCGAGAAATATCAGCTTATTAAAAGCTATATTAAATCCAAAAGAGTCGAAATCGCCAATTACAACCGCGATCATTTTATCGATACATCAGAATTGGTCAACGGGCGTAATCTGACCAACATCGGGACATTCCGGGCCTACATCGCCGCTTATTTAAAAAACCACCCGAAAATCAATAATGATATGACATTTTTGATTCGACATTTGTCGCCGGGACAATATGGCCTGCCGATTGAAGTTTATGTTTTCAGCAACGATCAAGTATGGGCCAATTATGAGGCGATTCAGGCGGATATTTTCGATCATATCCTGGCCGTGATACCGAAATTCGATTTACGCGTTTTCCAGAATCCGACCGGATACGATTTCCGAGCCATGACCGCCGGTCATGAAAATAATTAGTATATGCGATTTAAAAAAATATAGTACACATTTAAGGAATAATATGAAAGCAATAAATCCGGCGACAAACGAACTTATCAAAGAATACAGAGAGCACACTTCGGAAGAGGTCTCGCAGATAATTAACGATGTCGATAACGAATTCAAAAAATGGCGCGAGATATCATTTGCCGAGCGAAGCCGGTTGATGCTTCGGGCCGTAAAAGTCCTCCGAAATGATTCCGAAAAATATTCCCGTCTAATGACACTTGAGATGGGAAAAATTATCGGCGAATCGCGCGCTGAAGTCGAAAAATGCGCCTGGGTGTGCGATTATTACGCCGACCAGGCCGAAAAATTTCTGGCCGATGAAATTATCGAAACCGATGCCAGCCGCAGTTTTGTCGCTTTCCAGCCACTCGGTGCGGTGCTGGCGGTGATGCCCTGGAACTTTCCGTTCTGGCAGGTTTTCAGATTCGCCGCGCCGGCGTTAATGGCCGGTAATGGCGGCATTTTGAAACATGCCTCGAATGTTCCCGGCTGCGCTCTGGCGATCGAGGAAATATTCCGCGAAGCCGGATTTCCAAAAAATATTTTCCGGACATTGCTGATATCCTCCGGTGCGGTCGATGAGGTCATTAAAGATAAACGTGTCAAAGCGGTGACTCTTACCGGGAGCGAACCGGCCGGCATGGCGGTCGCCTCGGCCGCCGGCCGTGAACTTAAGAAAACAGTTATGGAGCTGGGTGGTTCCGATCCGTATATCGTGCTTGATGATGCCGAATTTCCCGCATGCACGAACACGTCGGCGACGGCGCGGATGATTAACACCGGGCAGAGTTGTATCGCCGCCAAGCGGTTCATTGTTGTCGAACCGGTGCTCAATCAATTCGAGGAACAACAGACCGCTCTATTGAAATCATTGAAGGTCGGCGATCCGCTTCTTGAAGACACTCAGGTCGGACCGATGGCGCGTGAGGATCTGGTTGAGGAAATCGACAAACAGGTACAAAAGTCGATTAAAATGGGTGCCCGGCTTCTCTGCGGTGGTAAACGGCCTGATATGAAGGGGGCGTACTATCTGCCGACCGTTCTGACCGATGTCAGAAAAGGTATGCCTGTCTATGAGCAGGAGACATTCGGGCCGGTGGCGGCGATTATTCCGGTGAAAGATACCGAGGAAGCGATTGCGGTGGCCAACGATTCCGATTTCGGTTTGGGCGGTGCGGTCTGGACAAAAGATTTGAAAAAAGGTGAAGCGGTCGCGCGTCGGATTGAAACCGGGGCGATGTTTATCAACGGTATGACCAAATCGGATCCGCGTCTGCCATTCGGAGGCATCAAACGGTCCGGTTATGGTCGCGAGTTATCGCATTACGGCATCAAAGAATTCGTCAACATCAAGACGATCTGGGTGGCGTAAGCTCAATTGCGCGGCAGCATTTATATTTATTCCTTTATTCTTTGAATCTCCATATCAATGACATATATTGGATTTAATGGCAATAAAATCCGCAATCGAATGGACTGACTCGACCTGGAATCCAGTGACCGGATGCGTTAAAATCAGTGCCGGATGTAAAAACTGCTATGCCGAGCGAATGGCCAAACGGCTTCAGGCGATGGGTCAGGAGAATTATATCAACGGTTTTAAACCGACCATGCATGAAAAAGTCCTTAAATACCCGCTGAGGTGGAAAAAACCTCAGAATATTTTTGTTAATTCCATGAGCGACCTGTTCCTCGACTCGATTCCGGTATCGTTTATCGAAGATGTTTTTACCGTAATGAATCAGACTGATTGGCATCGTTTTCAGGTTTTGACCAAAAGATCGCAAAGACTTCTGGAACTTAACGGCAGGCTTAAGTGGACTGATAATATCTGGATGGGTGTCAGTGTCGAAAATGAAAAATATAAATTCAGAATCGACCATTTACGCCGGACTGATGCCAAAATAAAATTTCTTTCAATCGAGCCGCTAATCGGCCCGGTCGGGGAATTGAATTTAGAAAATATCGACTGGGTGATTGTCGGCGGGGAATCCGGTCCCGGGGCACGCCCGATGAAAAAAGAATGGGTGATGGGTATTCGCGATCAATGTCTGAAAGTCGATGTGCCATTTTTCTTCAAACAATGGGGCGGCGTGAATAAGAAAAAAGCCGGGCGTTTGTTGGATGATCGAACCTGGGATGAGATGCCGGTTGCGGCCTATGCAATGTAAGAAAGTATTATGAAAAAGAAACTTACAACCGCAGTTATCGGTTATGGGTCGCAGGGGCGGCCGTGGGCGCTGAATCTGCGTGACTCCGGGCGGAATATCATTGTCGGGATTCCCAGCGGCGATGTTTCACGTCAAACAGCCAGAAAAGACAAAATCAAAAATATTACGACCGTCGCCAATGCCGTAAAAAATTCGGATATAGTTATTTTTGCCTTTCCCGATCATCTACATGGGCGCGTCTTTGATAAAAATATCAGGCCGAATCTTAAGCCGAAAAGTGCGCTGGTTTTTCTTCACGGTTTTTCAGTTCATTTTAAAACGGTTGTTCCTCCAAAGGATTGCGATGTAATTCTTCTGGCGCCTCTGGGGCCGGGAGTGGCGGTCAGGGAGAAGTATCTCAAAAAAGAGTCGATCGGCTTTTTTTACTGTATTCGCCAAAATGCGACCGGTATCGCCCAACGAATATTAAACGATCTTATCAAAGACCTGCGTATCGATAAAAAGACGATGATAAAGACTACGTTCGAAGACGAAGCTGTAGGTGATATTTTCGGTGAACAGGCGGTGCTGTGTGGCGGCATGTCGCAACTTGTAAAAACCGGATTCGAAACTCTGGTCGAGAATGGTCTTTCGCCGGATAAAGCGTATCTTGAAGTCGCTTACCAGCTCGATTTGCTGGTCGATTTGATGAAAAAATACGGCATCGAGGGGATGTTTAAACGAATTTCGGTTTCGGCGATGTACGGTTCGCTATCGGCCGGGCCGAAGATAATCGATAAGGCAGTAAAGAAAAAGATGCAGGTGGTTCTTAGCGAAATAAAAAGCGGCAAGTACGCCAGAAGACTTAATTCACTGACACCTGCCAAAATCAAAAAACTGCACACGCAATTGAAAAAGATGTCTTCGCCTTCTTTCGAAAAGGCGGCCAAAAAATTCTCACCGTCGGGATACAATAAGAAAAAGTAAAAACGAAACGGCATTTCGGCCGTTTTTTATGTTGACCGATTCGATTATCCGGCTAATCTTTTCTTTGTAACTTGGGAAAAACTATTGAATTGAGGAATTTTTGTTATGAAAAAATTCTGGGTGGCCAGCCTGCTTTTAATTATAATCCTCGGCGCTATTGCCGTCTTTTATTTTGACCTGCTCAATCTCAAATACAAAAAGGAAGCGGCAATCGCGGCGATAATTTCCGACGAGGATCATCGGCGGACGTCGGACCGGCTTATATTATCCCTTACCGATCGGGATCCGGATATCCGCAGGTATGCCGCGCTCGCCATCGGGCGTATCGGTGACATTTCAGGTGTCGATAAATTATTTGGCATCGTACGTGATACCTCGGAAACCGTGGCCGAGGCGGCGATTTTTTCTATCGGCCTATCAGGTGAAAAAAGCTTCGCGCTGCGCCTGATGGATAGTTGGGAAGATTTCTCTCCGGATCGATTGGCGATAGCGATTCAATCTGTCGGCCGGTTGTCCGATTCGACAATGTCGGACGTTATCGCCGATATATCGCTCTTTCTAGACAATGTCGATTACCGTGTCCGGGAACAGACGGCGTACGCACTCTGGCGTGCCGGCGCAGCATCGTATGCCCCCGCATTGGTTAAACTTTGCCGTACTGATGCCGTACGTCCGGTACAAATCGCGGCGCTGTATTCATTGGTTCGGATGGGAATCGCCGAACCGACTGACCTTTATACCGAATGGCTGCCCGATCCCGACCCTTTTGTGCGCTCGCTGGCTATTCGCGGTCTGGGATTATCGAAGGATGAAAAAGTCATCTCGCTGATTGCTTCCGGATTGAACGATCGCGATAATAATGTCGTCTCGCAGGCGATATCATCGCTGACCACCGTCGGCGGGGCAAAAGCGATTAAATTTTTGACTTCCCGATATACGCAGGAAACCGATGTAAAAATAAAAACCCAGCTTCTGCAATCATTTACCAGGTTGGCCAGCGATGCCATCGTCGATTATGCCCGTGACGATATCCATGTTGATTATATGTACTATGATAAGGATGATAAATCAACAAGTGATACGACGTCGATATCTATCCGGACTGCGGCTATTATCTATCTGGCGAAAATTCAGGGTGAGGATGTATTACCGCTGATTGACAGCATGGCGATTAAAAATTATCCATATCTGCATGAGAGCCTTGTTGAGGCGCTTGGTCTTATCGGCGGCGGCAGTGTTAAACCGCGATTGATGGCCTATTTCAAGGACTCGGTGGCCTCGGTACGCGCAGCGGCTTTCAATGCCTTGTGCACTGTCGATTCGTCCAATATTGATTACTATATAAAAACGGCTCTGACCGATAATGATTTTGTTGTCGCGGAACATGCTGTCGAAAAAATAGGGCAATTGCAGCTTAAAAAATATCTGCCACAGCTTATGACCTTAATGCAAATGGGCACCGATGATGAGGTTGATCTGAAACGCTCGATAGTGACGGCGGCGGGTGAATTTATCAATGAGGAGGTCGACAATCAGGCGGAAGATATTCTCTATCATGGACTGATGGACCCGGAATATCTGGTCAGTCGTGAGGCCGCTCTGATTTATCAGGATAAGCTGGATGTCAACAAATCGGCGTTTATAACTCCCCCTCGTGGCCTTTTGCCTAAAAATAAAATAAAATCACTGCTGCTGGAGTACAAAGAAAATCCGCATGCCATCATCCATACCGACCGGGGCAAAATCGAAATGGAGTTATACTTCGATGCGGCCCCGCTGACAGTGTACAATTTTATGAAACTGGCCTACAGCGGTTTTTACGATAACCTTGCGTTTCATCGGGTAGTGCCGAATTTCGTAATCCAGGGTGGTGACCCGCGCGGTGACGGGTGGGGCGGACCCGGGTATTTCATCCGGTCCGAATATAACAATATTACATACAAACAGGGATGTGTCGGGATGGCGCACTCGGGCAAGGACAGCGGCGGTTCACAGTTTTTTATTACGTTATCGCCACAGCCGCATCTTGACGCCCGCTATACATTGTTCGGTAAGGTGACTAAAGGAATGGACGTTGTCGAAAGTATCGTACGGGGCGATTTAATCAAGAGGGTGCAGATAATCAAGGAAGAAAACAATTCGAATTAATCTTAGAAAAATCCGAAGGAGGATATATGAGAACCAAAGTCGTCGATATTCAGATACCGGCCGATACCAATATGATTTTCGGAATGACACATTTTATTAAATCTGTCGAGGATTTGTACGAAGCGATGGTCAATATCTCGTCAATGGCGGAATTTGGGATTGCCTTTTGCGAGGCGTCGCAGGAATGTTTGATTCGTTCCGACGGCAACAACGATGAGATGATAAAACTGGCCGAGAAGACCGCATTTGATATAGGCTGCGGGCATACATTCTTAATTTTCATGCGCAAGGCTTTTCCGATTAATTTTCTTCCGCAGATTAAGATGGTCCCTGAAGTGTGCCGGATATTCTGCGCAACCTCCAACCCGGTGCAGGTAATTGTCGCCGAAACCGAACAGGGCCGCGGGGTAATGGGTGTCGTTGACGGCTTCTTGCCGAATGGCATTGAAGATGAGGAACACAAAAAATCCCGCCATAAACTACTAAGGGATTTTGGGTATAAGAGGTAGGTGAGAAATATTAAAACGCGGGGTTTAATATGGATAATGGTATAATTATTCCTATATGGTTATATGTCGTATTATCCCTTGGGACACCTCTATTGGGTTTTATTGGTGTGATTGTTACCGGTATTTGGACAAGCAAACGCAATAGAGATATCCTCGAAGTCAAAATTGATGCACTAAAAAGCCAAGAAGAAGAATGGGAAAATGCACGGACGTTTACCGTCGGTCAATCAATTCTGCCTAAGATGTTAGACTCCATGCAAAAAGTATTTGAATATACAATAGAAATCAATGCAATGATACCTTCAGATGTATTTAACAGTCAAAGTATTCAAAATAACAACAACGATTTTATCAAAGAACGGGATAAGATATTTGAGAAATTTAGACAAATAAGAAAATGGTATGATCAAAATTGTTTTTACATACCTAAAGACATTCGTAAAAGTTTCCTAACAATGTTAAATCTCGCACAAGATAAGAATTTATGGACTCAATTTTGGGCAAAACTGAAAGAAACTGTAGAGAATTTAGAAAATATGTTCGATTTATTTTTATTAAAATATAGCCTTATTAAAAATAATGATCTAAAGTAGTAAAAATAATAAATCCAACACTTTATACGTCATTGCGAGGAGTCCCGACGCTTAAGCGACGGGACGACGTGGCAATCTAATCGTCACGTCATGGCAGTAATGTATCATATAAATCCTTCCATTGTGGATTCATCGAATTTATCAGTTCGATCTCTTTCTTTGGCCTTCCCGCCTTAATCTGCTTCTCCCGTTTAATCGCTTCATATATATCCTCATAGATTTCATAATAAACCAGTTTATTAACTTTATACTTTTGTGTAAATCCGGAAGTCGCACTTTCCCGATGCTGATATACTCGCCCAATTAGGTTTGTAGTCACTCCTGTATATAAGACGGAGTGCTTTCCATTGGTTATAATGTACACATAAGATTGCTTGCTCATACGTTAAGATAGATTGCCACACTCTGTCAAGCATATAAATATTCTTTCCCGAGCTCGCAATGACGTTTTGTGGCCTCACGGCATATCAGGAGCGCGCGGTGTCTGATTTGCGCCCGCTCCGGCGCCATCGGTATCCATAGTACCCGAATACAAATAATAGATATATCGACGTTAGCAACGTCAATAATCTGCCTGTTGCATAACGGGAGGAATGATATTTGAATAGTACTTCCTTCGTACCGGCGGGGACGACAACAGCGCGGAAGGAACCGTCGGCTCGATAGATTTTTGCCGGTGCACCGTCAACGTAAGCTTCCCATGCTTCATAATAATTATCGGTCATAACCAGAATATGATCTTCGGTGCAATCCAGTTCGATAAGAACGGAATCATCGGCATAATCGATTATCCGGCACGAATCGGTATTCAAGCTGTCGTACGACAATTCAACGCCCGGATTTTCCTCCAGATAAACCACTTTGCGTAAGTCATCCGAGCCATGGAGTACCAAAGACTGAATTATGGAGAGACTGTCGAAAACTTTGTACTCATCTACCAGCAAAACTCTGGGGAAGGCGTTGGGATTATAAAAAACGGCACCCTGATTGGTATTGATAGCCAACGAGATCGGTTTGTTACCCAAAGCATCGGGCGGCAATTTTTGATTGGGCGGGATGATAATGTATTTCGTTCCGACCAGATTCAAAAATCGCGGATTGCCCTGATTTTTAAGCGATGGGCCACCCAGAAGCTGGTCATACCATTTCAACTGGTTGCCATGATAACCGACCACCTCCTCGATTCCATGCAGAGGAAGAACGGTCATCGTTTGGGCAAAATTCTGAACTCTGTACATACTTTTGTCTTTTTGAAAAAATTCGGTCAGCGCATTGTCCGATAAGTACGGTTTGGGATCGACAAGTTTTATAAATCGGCTGTTAAATCGAACCGAATCGACTACCGGAATAAAAAGCAGTGCGATCAGAATATAGATACCGGATTTTCCGCTTTGATAAAGCCAAATAAAGGCGGCAGCCAGAGTGGTGAACAGAAAGGCAAACCAGGCGCCCGATTGTATGGCGGGAAGATTCATATAGGCGACGGCAAGTTTACTGACACCTTTTTGTACTTCTTCCGTCGATGCATTGCTGAAAAATATCGATGTCCATAAATTTATCATCCATTTTCCGGCTCCACTGAATAGAAGGGCCAGAAGCAGCATGAAGAGCGGTAAACCGAATAACAGATATCTGAATTTTTTTATACTCGAGCCGCTCAAGTCACGACTTCGGTCGATAATGAACTGCAATCCCATTCCGGCTAAAATGGCGATTGAGAAAGAGAATACAAACATTACCATGGATGGCGCCCGCATGGATTTCACCATCGGTACTAAATAGAAAAATATCTTAAAGAAAGGAGTCGTCGCTCCCAAAGCATAGATAAGAGCCAAAAGCGCCAATCCTCCCAAAAAATATGATTCTTTTTTTCGATAGAAGAAAAATCCGATCAGCGCTACAAAAAAACAGACAACTTCAACAGTCTCGGAATTATCCTTGAAAGCGTTCTTTCCCCAATAGTACGTTTTCGTGTTTTGCGAATTGGTTCCGACAAATTCTGGAATCAAAATCGAGGCTGCTTCCTCGGCGTGCAACGACCATGATGTCGCCCAATCCCAGCCTCGTTTGGCTTCGGTCCGCGGTGAATCATGCGTAGTGTAATAATAGCCCGGATAAAATTGTATCGCGGAAATCAATAATCCGATTACAACAGCATAAATGGCCATAGCCGACGGCTTAATAACGGCACCGATCGTCTTCTTCTCACGGAATAGAACGATCAATTTAAATAATATGTACAGCGCCACCGCCCATAAAGTGAGATAGGCCATTTGCGGGTGAGGAGTCAGAATTATCAAACCAATTACCAAACCGAGAAGCGAGAAATTCAAAAACGGCTTTTTCTCGAAACCACGTTCGACAAACAAAATCGTCAGAGGGAATAATGATGTCACGAATATTTTACCGTCATGCCAGGGCGCCATGAGTGAAATCAAATAACCGGCGAACATGTAGGATATACCGGAAAGAAGCGAGGCCAGTTTCGACAGTTTAAATTGTCGGGCACAAAGGTAGGTGAACACCCCGGAGAAGAAAATATGCAATAACAAATTGTAACTGAGCATCCGGAATAATGAGCCGAAAAATTTAAGAAAGGTCAGAGGATAAAACAGGTCGCCGTGGAAAGCATCGACAAACGGCATCCCGCCGAATATGTACGGATCCCATTTGGGAATTGACCAGTGGGTCAGGACATAGTTGACAAAGAACGTCTTGAAAAACAGACCGATACGCATCATATCCGGATTGTAGAATATCTTGTCCGAGAAAATAAATTCGCGAAACAGGATTATCATCGCCAGTAATAAAATGCCGAAAATTTTCAGTACGAAGTACGGCGATTTTTCCGGATCGAATGTCGAAACCGTTTTTTTGAGAACCGCCGACGCCGGAGTTTTTTTCTTCTTGGCCATATCCTAAGTCCTCTTGCCTTCCATTTTTATCGATAGCGCAACCATGGCGGCGATAAATTCGCTGACAATATTCCATACTCTCGCGGCCACCGCGGCGCCGGCCGCGACCGGTCCCAGGAATGGCGCTAAGACGGTGGTCAGGACAAGTTCGCGCGCACCCAATCCGCCCGGAGTGAAAAATGTCAAATACCCGATCAAATACGCCATCGCGAATGAACCCACTCCGGCAATGACCGGCAATCCCGGTTTGACCATAATGGCGTTAACAAATGTATAGAATCCCAAACCATAGAAAATCCAGCCGATAAAATAGCCCACAAAAACACTCAGGGCAACTTTTTTCTCCAGCTTGAATTGAATCTGCGGTCTTTTCAGTCTTTTCAGAAACCAGTTGAATAATATCATGGATTTTTCAGGCGACAGGGCCAGCGCAATAGCAAGCAGAGCCGTCAATGCAACCGCCAGATAAGGTATAATGCCGATGTTACCCCGAAGCGCTTCGGGCATCATCTCCGGATGAAAACAAAGCGAGATGAAAACCAGCGCAAAACCCGGGATAAAGCCCAGTATGATAGCCACACCCCATGAGGCGAAGGCGACTTCCTTTTTTATATTTATCTTATTCAAAAAATAAACCATGCCGAAAACCGACCAGACTTTACCGGGGATATAACGTCCCATATCGGCGATATACGAAATTTTGAAGGCGTATTTAAACGGAATCTTATGACCGAAGGCCCGAATCAAAACACACCACATCCCGGAGAAAAAAACAAAAGTCGTCAGATGAAATACAACCGATAAGATTATCAACAGCGGATTAATCTCCCAATGGTAATGCGAAATTTCGCTCCAGTTTTTTACCAGCTGCCGTCCTGCGAAATATATTACGATCGCGGCCAGCACGAATTTAATGGCGATGGCAAGGTATTTTTTCGGCAACGATTTCTTCGCCTGTTTTTCAGTTATGGTCTCTATTTTCTTCTCCGCCCATTGTTCATTTTTAATATTTAGAATAAGTTTTCATTTAAACTTAAACAAACGAATTGGTGAGATAATTTTTTATATCACAACCTTTGATGAATTTCAATTTGATATCTGACCGTTCGGCGAGCTTCAGTAACGATTTAATATTGGCCGCCATGTTTTCCAGAGAGTAAGCGGGATGCACATTTTCGATTAATTCGTCGGCATGCAATCCGGTCGCATACACTAATTGATTTTTGTGTCCCAGAATATTTTTTATCGTCGACAGCATCGGCTTAAACAACTTCGGCGAGCAGGTAATAGCCGGAAATAATCGCGGTTTTGCCAGTGAATAGCCAAGCTGCCGAATACTCCCGGTTTTTTTTGTCATCACTAAACCGCTTATGATTCCCCAGAATAGAGATTTTACGGTAAGATTGGGTACTTCCAGAACCGAACAGCTTTTCTCGTTATTCAAAGCGGGTCGGCGGTAATCATCGATTGACGGATAATACGGCTCCAGCGGCGTATCGTACCAGTCATAAAAATTCGAAATCGCCCGCTGTTTACTGTCGGCCGGGATTTTCAAACCGGAAAAGGCGCTGATATCGACTTCGACACCCAATTCGCCGAAGGTTTTCATGGTTTCATTGTTATGATAGGTCCAGCCGGTACGTGCTGTTTTAGCGCGTCCCGGAAAAATTTCCTGAAAGGAGGCATAGGCCTCTCGCAGCATTTTTTTTTGCCAGTCGGTGTCTTTATAGTTTTGAAACCAGAGTGATTTTTTTTCATCGAGTTGCCAGAAATGCGGATGCCAACCCAGCTCATCGCCGAGTTCTTCGAGACTTCGCAGAAAATCCTTATATTCGGTCAGGACACTGTTGTAGGTCCCTGATATGACTTTAATCTGATAGTCCACTCGCAACAGCCAGACCACTACCGGCTGATTGCCGTCGTCGTCCGCCAGATTCTTCAGTTTTTCTCGACTGCGCGGAATCCCCTCCAGCATCCCGCGCCAGCTTAATCGATCCGATGGAATGTCTTTAATTACATAGCTGCGATCCGGGTCGACGTCGCAGCCGATTACGACATAGAGTATTTTTTTCTGCTGATTGTTCATGGAAAGAACGGCGTCACCAGAGATGATCCAGATCCGAGTCAAAGAAAGTGATATGCAATTGTTTCTTCAGATGCGGGCTTATCACCAGCGGTTTCGGTTCCGAAATATAAAGCCCGGCTTTTTTGTAGATCGCTTTATCGACATCAGCCGCCAACGCCACGATTCCGTCGGCCTTTACCTCGTATGCGAATTTCATCGCCAGCGAAATCAAATCCAGCTTAATATCATCTGTCCCGGCCATATCGCATATTTTTACAAGACGCAGATATTTTAGCGGATGAGTCGCCAAACGATAAATTATATATCCGCCGTCATTATGCCTGTACACCTGATACTCTTTACCCGGCTGGCTGAGTTTATAATTCAGAAAATCGGCGGTCCGGACGCCATAGAGTTCATACTGCTCGTACTTCAGTTTTTCCCAGAGTTCATCCCACTCAGGTTTGAATTCGGTAATTTTTTCAACCGGAAGAATACCCTTTTTCATTTTTGGCCGGAAAAAAATATTGGCGGCATGAATCGCCGGTGTGTAAAGCGCCGACCGGCTCCAATACTTCAAAGCCCGTGAGGGATTCATAAAACGTCCGTACAGATTGGTATAATCCCGATGAACGGCGTAACCGCGCCGTTTGTACGGCTCTTCTATTTCGGGCACGATGCCGATAGCGGCGAAATATGGCGGCTGGTTGGCCTCAAAATGGTCCAGAAGCCCGCGCCCGGCCTTCTTACGGATTTCGTCGTTGGACATATCGAGGATAAATGATATCCCGGGCCCCATTAATTCGGTGCCTTCCTGTCCGCTTCTTTTTCCGTATCTGAATTCATGTGAAATTTGCGCCAGGTGACCGACGATTTTGCCCTCATGCATAGCGACATAACCATTGGCTTTCTGCCAGTCGAAGACTTCGCGATTACCCAGCTCGGGATGGTTGGGTGTCCATGCAACAAGGAACTTCAAAAGCTCATCGGTCTGGCTGGGATGAAAAGGTCTGATCTCGACTTCAGCCAAAATATAAACCTCCATTCAAATGCACCGTCTGACCATTCATATACGGCGCATCACAGAGATATTCGATCGTATTGGTAAATTCGACGGCGGTCCCGAATCTTTTTAACGGTATCTGCTTTTTCAAAACATCCTGAAATTCCTGAGGCACCTGCTTTATCAGACCGTATTCGGTGTAACCGCTGGCGATACAGAACGAATAAATACCGTCTTTGGCCCCCTCCGTTGCCAGACTGCGCGTGGCCGCTTCCATCGCCGCCTTGGTCATCGAATAACCAATTGTACCGAATACCGGAGCATGGGCCACGACGGAACTGATAAAAATAATCCTACCGAATTTCTTCTCGGCCATTTTCGGCCATAGCGCCCGGGTGATTTCCAGACCGCTTAAGACATTCAGCCGGTATTGTGATAGAGCGTCATCGAAATTCAGTTTTTTGAAAGTGGCATTCACGGAGATTCCGGCCAGATGAACGAATACTATCTCGTCACCCGAAACGAGAGGATTCAGCTTATCGGCGATGTTGCTGTCAGTGGATAAATCCATTTGCAGAAGTTGAATATCAAGATTCGGCTTATTTTGATTGTAAAGCCCGACAATATTTTTCTGCCCGCGCGTGATTAATTCACCCGCCAGTGCCAGACCCAGTCCGCCGGAGACTCCGGAAATAATATATTGTCTCATATTATCCACCCTTCAAATCCAAAAGGTTTCGCCAAAATATCCGATTTGATACCGCCGTGGCGATTTGTTTTGTCATTATACAAAATTCTCGGAAATAAAGGGCAAAATCTGCATATTTTCAAGAGATTTATTTATATCCATTAAACCGCCTTTGACAAAAACGCAAAGGCTTTCGCTGAATTCGGGCGGCAACGGCTTATCTGTAAAGATTAATGCCTAACAAATTTAAAGGCGGCAAATATTAAATCTGCCGCCTGTTTCCATAAAATTCAATACGGCTTCGGGACCCTGTCTGCTTCTATTTCAGCAAAATCATCTTCTTTGTACCGACGAATTCGCCCGCCTTCAAACGATAAAAATAGATTCCGGTTGCAACCGGCTGACCGAAAGCATTCTGACCATCCCAACTGATATCGTGATCACCGGCTTTCAGTTCGCCGTCAATCAGCGTCGATACGCGCTGCCCTAAGACATTATAAATCTCAAGCCGGACATTGGATGTTCGCGGCAGGCTGAAGCTGATTATCGTCGTCGGATTAAACGGATTCGGATAATTCTGCTTAAGCTCATATTCTGATGGCAGCACATTATCCGCGTTTTCATTTACATCTGTAGGTTCTGCGCCGGCCGAGTCGAAAATGGCATAAATCCCGATATCATCAATATTCCATCCGCCAAATGTATAAAGGGCATTTTCCACAGACATCGTCCAGCGTAAATACACCGTTGATTGCGAATCGGCAATAGCCGAAATATCGATATCTTCCTGCCACCAGGAACTGTCATAACTCTGTGATTCGGACCACACTGTTGCCCAGTTTACGCTGTCATTACTGACCTCAACGGTGGCCCAGCCACCGACGTCAACACCCAGCCAGCGCCAGAAGTTGAGATGCGTTTTAAGATACATCGAGCAATCAATAGCCGGGGTCGTGAGATGTGTCGGCGGGAGATTCGGCGGGTAATTACAGAAAACGGTATCGTGCAGAATATCCAGATTATAGCCATAGACATTGGGGCCGGTATGTCCTGAAGTGGGATCGGCACCGAACCCAAAGCTACCGCCACACCCGCCCGGCTGACCGAATTGCCATTCGCCTTCGCACGCCCAGCCGGGATCAGTGTCAAGCATCCATTCATGCTGCACCGTCGGGGTCCCGATGACCAGTTGAATCATTCGCGATGCATCATCAACATCATCATCCAGATTCCGGAAGTGCAGTGTCGTCGAATACAGACCCTGTGTCAATGATTCGGCTTCACTGTTAATCTGGACGGTAACTTCGGCGGTATCGTAAGCGGGCAGATCACCGGCGACATCGCCGACCAGAGTAATCCAATCGACCGGCGGATCCATAACGACCTCGTACTTTATCGGCTCTCTATATTTATGCCGGAAAAAGTAAGTTTTATCGGACGGCGTAAATGGCCCGCCGGTGGGGCCTTCCGATTCGAGATTATCCGTCGGGCCGACTTTCATGCTGGCCTCGATTCCCAGCCCCTTAATACAGAAGTTGGCGGTACTGTCAAAATCGTGCAAATCCTGCCAGCCGCCGTCGTAATAATAACTTTCGCCGGGACTTGCCGTTGATTGAACCATTACCCGATAATCAGCTCCCAGCAAAAGAGGAACATCGGAAGTGGCGTCATATGGCTGACCGCCGTTCGAAAGCTGAAGATAAATATAAAACCTGTCTCCCTGTTTGAACTGAAGCGAGTCGATCAGATTGAAAGTGTGCAATCCGGTAAATTCGATAAAACCGCTGATAGATGTAAGTTCGTTCAGGAGTTCTCCGCCGCTGAAATCGTTATAGATTTTGACCACATAATTAACGCTGTCGGCCGCCGTATAAAAACTAACCGCCTGCAACTCCTCGTTGCGCTCGGCCTCGAAGGCATTGAAAGCCTCGGAGCAGTCGGACTTTGTTTTACGCCAGCCATGATAATCATGATAATGAAATAAATCATATTTCATCGGCTCGATATTCTGAAACGATACGGCGCCCATGAACGGCGTATGGCCTGTATGTTTATCATAGTACGAAATCCAGAAGTAGCCGCCCTCACCCCAGCCGGTCCCCCAGCTGTTTTTACACAGCCAGGCGCCGGAATCGGGTGCTCTATAGACCTCCTTGCCGTCATCCCAGCCCACAATGGCAATAGCATGATTCGGATTGTTCGGACCGTCAGGCGGAATATAGAAAGTATTATCTAGATTCAAATAAGACATGTCGGCCAGCATCGCCGTTCCCACCGCCCCGTAATTCATTATCTTTTCCTTGATCAGGTTCATATTTTCAAGATTATCACCGACATTAAACCATTCGATATCTCGGACATAATAAAAATGATAACTAAGGCTGAATCTTTCCGGTGGGGTACTGTAAGATTGCCCGTCAATATCGCGTACCGCTCCCTCACCACGAGAGAGATATGCCGCCGTAATAAGATAATCGCCCCCCTGATGCACGGTTAAACCACTTCCGGTCGGCGGATCAAGATCGTCGTTGTTGAATTGATTGAAACCGTTCCACCAGTCGAGATGATACTCGGCCAGATTCGGCTCACCCGCTTCACCGGCGGCGGTCCAGTTGCCGGTCATCATCAGATTACTTTCCATCGCCGCCATCGCGCCGTGTGTCCAGCAGGTTCCACCCTGCTGGCTTTTGACCGATGATACATAATTCTGGCCGTCATAATTCCGAAGATCGAATGAACTCGGCGGCTCGGCTGACGATGTCCCCCGGAAGACAATAATTATAATAAACAGGCTTGCCAAAAGGCGCCATATTATCACTCGTTTCATAAATCCTCCTGGAATAACCAATTCCAATATCGCGGCAGATGGCGGAAATGCGGTTTTATGGTCAACATTGCACGTCAAACCATCTATCATAAATATACCTGACTATACCATTCTGTCAAGACCTCATTTGGCCGGCCAAAAACCGGTGATACTCATAGCTACTTTTTAGACGATTATGACCAAGGATTGTTAAGAAAATTATAATCTGCGTTCGAATCAGGCCGATGGACAAAAAAAGGCTCTTTACTTTAACTGTGAAAATGATTAATTAAGCCGGTGAAACTTCGACGGAGAGGTGCCGGAGCGGTCGAACGGGGCGGTCTCGAAAACCGTTGAGCCTTTGCGGGCTCCCAGGGTTCGAATCCCTGCCTCTCCGCTTATTTTTTAAAACAAATAGTTTCCAGTGAAATGATGGATTGTTGATAAATCGTTCTTCTTTATCGTAAGTATCTAAATTGATGCTTCTGCAATTATGCCCATTAATACTCTTGATCAGATTTCAGGGTTTTATACTCTTCCATGAGGATAAGGATGTCCGTACTCAGTCAGATATTCCCCTTATTTCATTGGGGTATATCAGATTCCAAAATATGAAAAAGCGGTTGACAAGGACTATATTGCACTGTATTTTCCGATGCAGCTTGCCTTTATTGCTCAAGGACAAGCTGGATAGGTTAGGGACCCGACCCTTACGAGCCGAGTTCCGGCGGCTTCCTCACAGATATGCATTCCATATGGGATGCAAAAGTTTCAGCTGGAACGAAAATCTCGACTGTCGGGGCCATGGTTCCTGATAAAAGATGAGCGAAGTTTATAGGTAGCAAAGGCTTGGTGCAGCAAGGCGGAACAGGCGCGAAATTAAGCGATTCAGGCGATTCCCGGGCCATGAGGTTTACTGATGAGCAGGCGCGAAGCACGCAGGATGCCCTCACCGGCCGGCCGAGAATAAGTATTCGGGTACGGATAGCAGCCGGTTTTCTTGTTACCTTTGTTTTTACCTGCTGTATCACCATTGCAGCCATGATTTTCATATCGAATATTGCGACCAGACAGAGGCTTCTGGAACGGGCCAGCAACATTGAATTCGAGATTCAGCAAGCCCGCAGATTCGAGAAAAACTGGTTTCTCTATGGTACCAATTTATATGACGCTCTGGAAAATGTCCAGAACGCCGAAAATCTTCTCGACAACTCCCGAGACGAAATGCTCAGGATAATCGGCATTGACGCTTATGAAATGATGAAGAATAACCTGGTTCGATACCGGGAGACTCTGGAAGAGCTTGACGCAATGGGCAAATCCGCCGACACCTCAACTTTTAGCCGGCGTCTGACGCTCGAATCCGATTTGCGCCATTTCGGCGCGGAAATAGTCACCGAGGCTTCAGATGTGGTCAATCAGGAACGATTTCGCATCCGGTCCTGGCTCAGAACGTCAATGGTTATAGCGGTGGCGGCACTGATCGTCATCCTGGTCTTTGTGGCATTTATAGCAGCTTTCATAACACGTCAAATAATTCGTCCCTTCGGCCGCTTCGAAAATTATACTCGGCGGATCGCGGCCGGTGATTTTTCCCTGATCACACCTATCCGCAAATACCGCGATGAGTTCACCAATCTGGCCATCGCATTGAACCATATGCTGCTGGAAATCAAGAAGCATGAAGACCAACTTATTCAATCGCGAAAGATGGCGGCAATCGGCAATCTGACGGCCGGTATTGCCCACGAGCTGAACAATCCGCTAAACAATATCGGTATCACCGCCGAGGCCCTTATTGACGAATTCGACGACTGGTCCAGAGAAGAAAAGCTTAAGATGCTCAATACGATTGCAACCCAGGTCGATAGGGCCGGGACAACGGTTGCCAACCTGCTCGATTTCACCCGCAGAGATGAATCGTCGTTCGAGGAAATCTCCATTAATGCCGTTCTCACCAGAACGCTGAACTTAGTAGGGAACGAAATCAGTCTGAACAATATCCGGCTGGATACCGACCTGGGCAACAATTTACCGCGTGTGATGGGCAATGCCCATAATCTGCAACAAGTGTTTCTTAATCTTTTCCTGAATGCTATCCAGGCCATGCCCGACGGAGGTATTCTAACGGTGAAAAGTTATACCGAAGAAGGGAAAGTAAAAATCGATGTTGAAGACAAAGGTATCGGGATCCCGGCGGAAAATCTTGACAAAATATTCGATCCGTTTTTCACGACCAAAGAGATCGGCAAAGGAACCGGTTTGGGCCTGTCGGTCAGTTATGGCATCATCAAGAAGCATCATGGTCATGTTGACGTAAAGAGTGAGGTCGGCAGGGGAACCGTATTCTCGATCACTCTGCCGCCTTCCGGCACGGAGGACACCGAGGAGGAATAAAAGATACGTAAATCAACTATGAAAGAGGTTACGTTCGGACATAAATAGGGGAACAGGTGATGAGCAAGAAAGCTGAGGTTCTGATTGTCGATGACGAATCGATTGTCTGCGAGAGACTTCGGGATTATCTGGAGAAAAAGCAGATGTCGGTCGAGACATTTACGGTTTCGCGGGATGCGATCGACAGACTCAAGGAGAAAACCTTTGACGTTATCGTAACCGATATCAAGATGGAAGGTCCGACCGGTATCGACATTCTGGTCGCGGTGAAAAAAGAAGCACCTGCCTCCGAAGTTATTTTGATTACAGGGTACGGCTCATTCGAGACCTATCGTACGGCCGAGACGGTTGGTGCGTTCGACTATATACATAAGCCGTTCAAAGTAGAAGATGTCTATAAAAAAATAGCGAAGGCTGCAGCCAAAGCAAGAAAACATTCCAGGTAAGGAGACGGCAAAGCGGCGGGAGATGAATTCTACCGGCTGGTCGGGTAATTAAGTTGAAGAGGAAAACCAAAATTATTGTGATTGATGATGAACCGATTGTCGGCGAACGGTTGAAAGCATCACTGGAGCGAGCCGGATTTGCCGTGGACGCATTTTCGTCGAGCCGGGACGCTCTGGATGTACTGCCGACAGGAAGGTATGATATTTTGGTAACAGATCTAAAAATGAGCGGCCCCGATGGGATGGCGGTACTTAAAGAAGCCAGGGAGTTATGTCCCGGCATTAAATCGGTGGTGATCACCGGGTTTGCCACCGCGGCGACGGCCGAAGAGGCATTAAAGAGCGGCGCCGTAATGTTTATCGCCAAACCGTTCAAGATGAGCCAATTGAAAACTACGCTCCTGGAGCTATCGGCAAAAGATAATGAATCCGATTGATAACCGTCAAAATTAGGTTTGTCCGTAGAAGAAAACCATATGATTGATATCTGTCAGGAATAAGTAAGAAAAAATGCCGGATTTTTATATTCATCTTCCGATTGCAAATGTCAGCGTGCAAATACTTATGCTTCTTGGTCTCGGTTTAACGGTAGGGTTTTTGTCGGGCCTTTTTGGGGTCGGTGGCGGCTTCCTTCTAACGCCACTCCTGATGATGATCGGCATTCCTCCCACCGTTGCCGCGGCGTCCGATGCGAATCAAATCGTGGCCGCATCCACGTCCGGCACGCTGGCGCACTGGCGACTGGGAAATGTCGATTTCAAGATGGGAATTTTGCTGGTCGCCGGGGGAGTAATCGGCGGCACAGCTGGTGTCCAGCTTATTAAAATTCTCAGAGCGGCCGGCAATGCCGATTTTGTCATAAAAATCACCTACGTCGTTATGTTGGGTATCATCGGATCGTACATGTTTCAGGAGAGCCTCAGGAATCTTCGGCCGCACCCTTTTCAAAGTACGGGTTTAAAACCGCATAAGAAATCCTGGTTTGCCAACTGCTGCAGTGCCCTGCCATTGGTGATACGGTTCGAGAAATCCGGCATAACTCTCTCGATTTTCATACCATTGATTCTGGGGACCGTCGTCGGCGTATTATCAGCCTTAATGGGGGTCGGAGGCGGCTTTATTATGGTACCGGTGATGGTGTATATGCTGCGCATGCCGATGCATGCCGTTGTAGGAACCAGCCTTTTCCAGGTGCTTTTCACTTGTATCATTGTCACATTTATGCAGTCATATTACAATCATACCGTGGATATCCTTCTGGCCGTCTTTCTTTTAATTGGTTCCTCGGTGGGCGCTCAACTGGGCGCCAGAATGGGCTATCGAATGAAAGCCGATCAGCTTAAAATTTTCCTTGCCTCTATAGTACTTTTGGTCATGGTGAAGATGGCGCTGGATCTGCTCTTGCGACCGGATACATTGCTGTCGTACCCGGGAGGTCTTTGATGACCCGGCGATTGCAAATGAACCGGACCGGCTATTTTCTGCGGGATACCGACATGGTTTTGATTCATGCCTATCATAATTTCGGCTTTTCCCATAAGGAAATGCAGGTTTATGGAAGTGTCCGGGACGAGACAGATTTTTTCCACACCCAACAATATGGAGCCGATGATTAAGCTATGCCATGTCTCTATATCCATCTTCCGATAGCCAACGCCAGCGTGCATATATTATTGCTGCTCGGACTCGGCCTGTCGGTTGGTTTTCTGTCCGGCATCTTTGGTGTGGGCGGCGGGTTTTTGTTAACCCCGCTGCTTATGATGATAGGTATTTCTCCCACGGTCGCCGCCGCCTCCGACGCCAATCAGATTGTCGCTGCCACGACGTCAGGCACGTTCGCCCATTGGCGATTGGGAAACGTCGACTTCAAAATGGGACTGATATTAGTAGCCGGAGGAATAGTTGGCGGGACGCTCGGGGTTCAGCTGGTCAGGTTTCTGAGGGCGACCGGCGATGCTAACGCTGTCATAAAAATCACTTATGTGATTCTGCTCGGGATCGTCGGTTCGTACATGTTTCAGGACAGCCTTAGAAACCTGCGGCGTCGACCGCTGCCGGTGGAAGGTGTGCAACTCAGTAAAAAATCATGGTTCGCTGTCTGCTGCGACGCCCTGCCTTTTTCGACCCGATTCGAGAGGTCGGGAATCGACATCTCGATTTTCGTGCCGATAATCCTGGGGATATTGGTGGGTATGCTTTCCGCGTTGCTGGGTGTCGGTGGCGGATTCATCATGGTCCCGGTGATGGTGTACATGCTTCGCATGCCCATGCATATCGTAGTAGGAACTAATCTCTTCCAGGAAGTTTTCACCTGCATCAATGTTACTTTTATGCAGGCTTATTACAACCACACCGTTGACTTCCTGTTGGCCATGTTTCTCCTGATTGGCTCTACTACCGGCGCCCAATTGGGTGCCAGAATCAGCAATCGCATGAAATCCGAGCAATTGAAAATTATTCTGGCGGTAATCGTCCTGGCCGTTATGGCGGAAATCCTTTTTGAAATATTACTGCCGGGCGGCGCATTACTTTCGTTTCGGGGCGGTGCGTGATGCTCAGGATATTCCGATTGATCCTGCTTGTCTGTTTGCTTTATGGGACGGGCAGTTTCGGCGAGGATATTGCATCCGGTGATACTATTATCGCGCTGAATATATCTCCCGATAAGATTAACGTGGGTACTTTTTACGACGGGACCAGTGTTCGTGTTTCGGCAGACATCCCTTCTTGTGATGGTGCCGTACTGGTGATGGAAGCCGGCAATGACGAGATTAGGCTCAACAGAAAGGGTCGAGTAGCAGGAATTTGGCTGAATGTGGCCAGAGTCAGGGTACGAAACGTTCCGACAGTATATATTTTGGCGACTTCGGATAAACTGGATGATATCTGTCCCCCGGAAAAGCGTCGAGAATTGCGATTGGGTCGTGACTATCTTCAAAATCAGATACGATTTGAAAGTGATAAGCCTTTGACAGGTTCGGAATTCGATGAGTTCCTGAAGCTCAAGACGGATAATGGTACTTATAAAATGGATATTGGGATTGATCTTGAAATAACCGAACCGGGAAAAATGAAACTGTCAACGACTCTTCCCATTGCTCCGACAATACCTCCCGGAACGTATAATATTATGCTCTATTGTTTTGCCGGCGGCGATCCGATAGGCCGGGGGACTGCGCGGTTGACCGTGGAGAGCGTCGGGCTTGCGCGCCTGATGGTACACCTGGCTGAAAACCATGCCGCCGTTTACGGCATTTTGGCAATAGTTGTTAGTATGGTGGTTGGTATAATGATGGGGGTAATTTTCAACTGGTTGCGTGGTTAGGCCGGCGGACTTCGGCTGAAACCAGCACTGGGATTGGTATGGACAGGCAATTGGAAATACTGGTAGTCGATGATGAAGCAGTCGTATGCACCCGATTAAAACCGGCTCTTGAGAAGGACGGTTATCTTGTCGAAACATTTACCGACAGCATCATTGCCAAAAAGCGTCTCGAAAAACACGGATTCGATATCGTGGTAACCGACATCAAAATGGCCGTGGTCGACGGCATGGAGCTGTTGTCTTTTGTGCGAGAAAAATGGCCTAAAACCAGGGTCATCATCATTTCCGGTTTCGCAACGGTGGATGTGACACGAGCCGCGTTTCAGGCGGGGGTATGCGATGTTTTGGCAAAACCCTTCAAAATCAGGCAACTCAAGGAGCTTATCGACAGAGTCTCTTCGGAGATACAAAGCGCCGGCGGATGAGTCGATCAACCGGTGCATGAGGTAGTAATATGGCCATAATAACCATTTCCCGGGGTACCATGAGCGGTGGCAGGAAGCTGGCTGATATGCTGGCCGAGAAGCTGGGCTATCGCTGCGTCAGTCGGGAGATTATTATCAAGGCCGCTGATGATTACGGAGTTCCCACGAGTAAGTTGTTTGACGCTGTCCAGAAATCCCCGTCCCTTTTCCGGAATCTCAGTTTTGAAAGAGAACGCTATCTGGCCTATATACAGGCCAGTCTGTGCGAGTACGCTGTGGCCGATAATCTGATTTATCATGGGCACGCCGGGCATTTTCTATTGCAGGGTATTTCGCATGTTCTTCGCCTCCGCCTTGTCGCCGAGCTACCGTATCGGATTAATGCCGCCATGGAGCAGCTTCGCTTTTCCGATAAAGAGGCCGCCAGATATATCGAGGAGGTCGACAAAGAACGAGTTAAATGGACGAATTTCCTTTATGGCATGGACTGGCGGTCTCCGGAGCTCTACGACGTCGTATTCAACCTGGGTGGCGGTGCTGACCTCGAATTTGTCTGCGAAATGACCATTCACGCAGTGAATCAACCCCAATTCCGGACGACTCCGGATTCCGTGGGAGCAATGAAAAACCTCCTGACCGCCAGCCGAGTGCGAGCGGCACTGGCGGGCGTTCCCCGGCTCCGCCTTGATCTTTTAGTGGTCCAGGCTGACGCGGGCACTGTCACTCTCCGGGGAAGAGTCAAAACAAGGAAGCTGCTTGATGCCGCCATGGAAACGGCCGACAAAGTGCCGGATGTGGTGCGAGTCAATAATATGGTGGAGGTTGACTATCGCGGCTACGGCGTCGATTGAACCAATGAGGAGGTAACCTCATCTTGTTTCGCAGAATCGCCAGATTTTTCGGTCGTAATCATACCGCCGATTTAGGTCAGTTCAGGGAGTTGTTCGGACGGTTTCAGCAAATCCTTTTAAGCAACAACCGGGTTCTGGAACTCATCTCGGAACTCGAAGACAAGCTCGGCGGCGAGTACATTTTCGATATCAAATTTCTCAAAGATACGACCGATCAACTTTCCAGAGCGGTTTATATCGTTTGCTCCAGCCTGAATGTCATCGCTGACAATCGATATCGTGAATTGTTCTCCCGTTATACGAGTATTCAGGAGGAATTGAACAGTATTCTTCTGGGGCATCCCATACTGCCTGGAGGAAGCTATGTCATCGACTGTGACGACGCAAATTCCGATATGGTCGAGTTGGTCGGTGGGAAGAATGCCAATTTGGGAGAGATTAAAAACCGTCTTAAAATTCTGACCCCTGATGGATTTATTGTCTCCACCGCCGCCTACCTGCGGTTTATGGAATACAACAAACTGCTGCCGGAAATCAACAGAATACGCAAATCATATTTCGAAGTTAACGCCGATACAGAGCGATACAATCGTACTGTCGGCGAAATATTCGGAAACTCAAAAATTCCTCCTGACGTTTCCAGAGCGATAAATGAACATCTCGAATCAATGAAAAGACGTTTTTCGAAAAAGCTCCGCCTTGCAGTCCGTTCCAGCGCCTTCGGCGAAGATGCTTCGGGAAGGAGCTTCGCCGGGCAGTTCACTTCTTTTCTCAATTGCCCCGAAGAAGACCTTCTATCGATTTATGCCGACGTTCTCGCCAGTCGTTTCAAGCACACCGTTTTTGAATATGCGGGTGAATCAACCTTTGAGGAGGAAGAACTTCCGATGGCCGTCGGCGTTCAGATAATGGTTGATGCTTATACCGCCGGCGTAGCCTACTCGGTTGACCCCTCGGGTGAATTCCCCGAATGCCTGACTATTTCTGCCGATTTCGGATTAGGAACTGAAATCGTGGGCGGGATGGTCGATGCCGACCTGTTCAGAATATCACGTCTGGATCCTACCCAAATAGCTTCACGTCAAATCGGCCGAAAGACGAAACGTGTCGTTGCGTCCGAGCTACGGGGATTGACAAGCTTACCCGTACCGGACGACCTGAGAAATTCCGCGTGTTTAACCAATGAACAAATAATCGATCTGGCTGAACGAGTTCTCATGCTGGAGCGGTATTTCAAACGCCCTGTGGATGTTGAATGGTGTTTTGACGAAGGTGGAAAGCTCTATATTCTTCAATGCCGGCCGCTCAAGATAACTGCAAAAACGCCAAAGCGCTCATTTGACCGCATGGCTGTTCTGGCCAGGACGCCGGTAATGATGAAAAAGCAGGGTCTGGTGGCGCAGCGGGGCATTGCTGCGGGACGTGTCCGCCAGGTAATTGAAGATGATGAGCCCGGTGATTTCCCTATCGGAGCGATTGCCGTTACCAAATATACGACACCCCGGCTGACGTCAATCATTCGACGGGCCGCTGCCATCATCACCGACATCGGAAGTCCCAGCGGCCACATGGCCACCGTGGCTCGGGAATTCGGCTTGCCGATGATAGTAAATACCGGTGATGCCACAAAGACATTAACAGATGGCATGGAGGTAACGGTCGATGCTGAGGAGAATGTAATTTACCGTGGGATAGTGAAAGAGCTACTTGCTTACCGAGCGGAGGCCGAAGACGCGTATCGTGACCTTAAGGAGTACCACATGCTGCGTCAGATATTGCGACGCGTTTCTCCTTTGAATATGATCGACCCGACCGCAGCGGAGTTTACCGCAAAAAACTGTCGTACTTATCATGATATCGTTCGCTTCAGCCACGAAATGGCGGTCAGGATTCTTATAAATCTCAACATATCTTCACGTCGTTTCCGCGGGGTCGAAACACGAGAACTCGAACTTCCGATTCCGCTGGGGCTCCGGGTAATCGACCTTGGCGGTGGCCTCGCACCCGATAGCGGGAATAAGAGTATAACTTCCGCCGCAGATATTCTCTCGGCACCTATGCACGCCCTTATAACCGGCCTGGTTTCACCCGGCGTATGGAGCACCCGCCCGCTCCAACTCGGTTTTGGCGACCTCGTTTCGAGCTTGACCAGATTCTCGTTGGCCGATCGAGGTGTTACCTATAAGGGCCAAAACCTGGCGGTAATTTCCGATCATTATTCCAACGTCAGCCTTCGATTAGGATACCATTTCAATGTCATCGACACCTACGTATCCGAAAATGTCGATGACAACTATGTCTATTTCCGCTTCGTGGGTGGAGTCACCGGGACCGAGCAAAGGCAACTGCGGGCGCTGCTTATCAAGGAAATCCTGGAGAAACTCAATTTCCGCGTCACGTTACGCGGCGATCTGGTTGTTGCCCGGTTAAAGAAATTGGCCGAGAAAGAGGCCCTGGAGGTCTTGCAGGAAATAGGCCGCCTTATTGGATTTACTCGGCAGTTGGACACGCAGATGCGAAGCGAGCAGTCGGTAGCGGAATCACTTGATGCCTTTTTCAGAGATTAATTCCCTCCTCAATAAAAAAGCCGGCTTTCTTATCGACGCCCGATGGGCATATTCGGGTATAAGAAATAAATAGTACTTGCCAAATTATTAAAATGGGATTAGCTTTATTTATTGGTTATCTATAGGAATAGTCTATGATTTTTTCAGATGATATAAAAGACGGTGTCGTCGTCTTCAAGCTGTCCGAAAAGATTATGAGTTGCTACGATGCCTACCCGCTTATCGATCGGCTGAAGGATTTCATCCAGCGCGGGAAAAAGAAAATCATCATGGATTTTTCGGATGTTCCCTGGATGAATTCGCAGGGGGTGGCCATGATTATCTGGGCGGTAACGACTACCTCGAATGCCGATGGCAGCATTGTATTCTCAGGATTTTCCGAAAGCGTGGAGAGAGTCCTTGGCATAACGAAACTGGATAAAGCCTTAACACGCTATTCGAACATTGATGAGGCGCTGAATTCTTTCTCCAAAAATACCTTGTTATAAAGCACGCCTTAATCGGAGCTTTTCTTTCTCGTATATGTTCTGGTTATATTGAAAACAGATAAACATACAAGTGATTTGCTTTTGAATGGACATAGATGAAACCTGTATTTGTATAAACAGGAATATGATTATGGAAAGAAGTTTTTAATTTGATAAAAAGGAATTGCACTTGAGCAAATCACAAAATACGACAAAACTGGAACCGGCCAGAGTGTACTCGATGATTGACCTCGTCGATTATTCCGAGGGAGCGGTTGTCAGCCGAACGATTGTTAAAAATCAGGCCGGAACAGTGACTCTGTTTTCATTCGATGAGGGGCAGGCTTTAAGCGAACATTCGACACCATTCGATGCCCTCGTACAGGTTTTGGACGGCGAAGTTGAACTGGTTATCGGTGGTAAGACAGTTATCGCGAAAACCGGAGAAACGGTCATCATGCCGGCCAATGTCCCTCATGCCGTCAATGCCATAAAGAAATTTAAAATGCTTCTGACGATGATTAAAGGATGAGGGAGCTTTTATTGTTAGAAGACATTATAATCGAATTCATTACCGGAACAAAATAAGAGTTAATTTGATAAAAAAAGATATAACTGTTTATTGAGCGGAAAACATAATATCAGAAGGGAGATAAAAGAATGTCGGTCAAAAGAATATTCAGCAGTTACGGCCTTGAAAATCACGGCCTGACCAATTTCGGTAAGGTTCATTGGAATCATAATACACCGATGCTTTACGAAGACGTTGTTCGCAGGGGCGAGGGAAGCATTGTCCACCTCGGCCCGATCGTAGTTCGAACCGGACTTCACACCGGGCGCGCCGCCAAGGATAAATTCATTGTCGATGATCCCGACAACAAACAAAATATCTGGTGGGGGAAAGTAAATGTCGCTTTTTCCGAACAGCATTTCGATCTTCTCTTCCGTCGCCTCCAGGCTTATCTTCAGGGGCGCGATTTATACGTTCAGGATTGTTTCGCCGGGCATGACCCGAAATATCGCCTGCCGGTGCGCGTCATAACTGAAACCGCCTGGCACTCTCTTTTTGCCCGCAACATGTTTATCCAGGCCAAGCCGGAGGAGCTGGAAAATTATGTCCCGCAGTTCACTATTTTGCACGTGCCCAATTTCCACGCCATCCCGGAAATCGATGGAACTCATTCCGAGGCTTTTATAGTTTTGAATCTAAAGCGTAAATTGGTCCTGATCGGCGGTACCAGCTATGCCGGGGAGATTAAAAAATCAATTTTTACCGTTTTGAATTATCTTCTGCCGCAGGAAAATGTCCTTTCCATGCACTGCAGCGCCAATATTGGCCCCGATGATGATGTCTCTTTATTTTTCGGACTGTCGGGAACCGGCAAGACGACTTTATCAGCCGATCCCAATCGGCGCCTTATCGGTGATGACGAACACGGCTGGAGCCCGGATGGTGTTTTTAATTTTGAGGGCGGGTGCTATGCCAAAGTTATAAATCTTTCGCAGGAATCGGAGCCGGAAATTTACGCCACGACGCGGAGATTCGGAACGATTCTGGAAAATGTCGGCTTCGATAATATTACCCGCCGTCTGGATCTGGACGACGCCGAATTAACCGAAAATACTCGCGCCGCCTATCCCCTGAGTCATATTCCAAACGCCGTGCGGGAAGCAATGGGGGGACATCCGAAAAATGTCTTTATGCTGACCGCCGATGCTTTCGGGATTATGCCGCCGATTTCCAAATTGACGCCTGAGCAGGCCATGTACCATTTTGTCTCCGGATATACCGCCAAAGTCGCCGGGACGGAGGCCGGTATAACCGAACCGAAAGCGACTTTTTCGGCCTGTTTCGGAGCACCGTTTATGGTGCTGCATCCGTCCCGATACGCCGAACTTTTGGCCGACAAAATCCGTCGACATAAAGTCAACTGCTGGCTGGTTAATACCGGCTGGAGCGGCGGCCCGTACGGGGTCGGTGAGCGGATGCCGATAAAATACACGCGCGCGCTTCTGAATGCCGCCCTCGAAGGTACACTGGCAAAAATCAAATTCGAGGTCGATCCCATTTTCGGTTTGCAGGTTCCGGCCGATTGCCCCAATGTACCAAAGGAGATTTTAAAACCGAAAAACACCTGGCCAGACAAAAATGCTTACGATCACAAGGCGGAACAACTGGCGCAGTCGTTTGTCGATAATTTCCGACAGTTTGAGGATCAGGCTGCTGATGATATTAAGGCGGCCGGCCCACAGATATTAGCTAAAGCGTAAGATTTTGTTGTAATGCTGAGGTGCCGGACGGTTGACGAATTAGCCGAAGGTCACAATAAACGCGCCGGCGACGCCAAGAATAATTGCGATAATTCTTCGTCGAGTTATAGGCTCTCTCAGAATCAGCCATGCAAAGAGGAAAATAAAAATATTATTGGTTTGATTCAGCGATGAAGCGATTGATGCCTCGGCATACTTCATGCCAATCAGCCAGACCAGCATGGCCAGATAAGTACCCATGAGCGAGCCGCCCAGAGTATAACCCCAACTTTGGGTTGATTTAAGGGTCGTGATAATATTCCGCCGCTTCGGATGGAAAAGAAATACGAACAATAATGTACTGATGCCGCCGAAAAGTCGAATCTCGGTAACCCATAAAACCGGGGATTGTTCCAAAAGTCTTTTTATAATAACGATGCCGACCGCTCCGGAGGCTACGGCCAGAATACCCCAAAATATACCCCATAGCAGGTTTTCTTTGGGAATATCTAAATTGGCCTTCCTCGTTGATACTGTCAGAATTGCAATAATAATTAAAGCCACACCGCATAGTTGCAACAAACTCATACTTTCATCGAGAAATATGAATGAAAGAGTAATTATTGCCGGTGCCCATAAGCAGGCAATAATCGCCCAGAATCCGGCCCCGAGCAGGTTAAGGCTTTTTAATAATAATGTGTCCGATACTCCCAAGCCAAGGACACCGCTTAAAAATAATAGTCCATATTGGCTAACGGGGACATCTCGAATTATTCTTTCGCCGAAAAGCACCAAAGTTACGGCGAAAAGAACAAAGGCTAGGATATTTTTGAAAAGACTCAGCGCGACCGGATGAACTCTCTCCCCGCTTTTCTTAAAGAGTATAACAGCCAGTCCCCAGATTATCGCGGCCATCAGGGAAAAGGCCTCACCCATGTACGGAAAATGTATATTCATAAAATAATTATCCGCCAATTTAGCGTTTAAATTCGCTGTTTCCAAAAGAATTTTCTTCTGCGCCCTTCTATCGATTGGTTAAATCTCGAGGTTGCAAAGATACATGGCTCCTGGATCGGCGAAATTAGAAATGAAAAACTATAATGAATATGTAAAGTGTCAAAGAATTCAAAGATTATGTCGCCTGTCTGGCCGGACTTGCCGCCGCCCACAGGATCAGACCGCTGATGATAACGGCTGTATCGTCTTATGCAGATTTTAATAAAATCTTGTCCGGAGAAAATGGCTATCAAACTTGGGGGCTTTTTAAAGTTTTATCGACCGTAATGAAGAAGAATACGGGCTGATTTCGGAAGCAGTACGGGAAATTCCAGCCCATAAGAAATAGCCGGGTAAATTCCGACCTTCTTTTGTAACTCATTAAATCATTATTATTTACGAACCTTGCCTTCTGGGGTATATATTTTTATGTGTGCTATTATTAAAAAATCGCTGAAAGCCCTGCATTAATGCTTGATAAATCGGCGATTTCTTATATATTACAAAAAAGGCATAGAAAATGCATATATAATATTGGTTAATAGGCAACCAATACCAGGCACGTTAATTATTGATCCGGTTGGGGATTAAGTATGATAGATGAATATAAAAAATATAATCTGTTGGTTGCCGAGCTTACCTCGGCAAAAAAACAGATAGCAGACATATTAAGCGAAAGCGAAGAAAAATGCAAGAGAATACTGGAAGAAATCGCTGACGGTGTGGTTGTGCTTATCGAAAACAGCATTTATTGGACAAACACCGCTTTTTCTCATATTTATGGTTATTCTCGCGAGGAACTCCCGGGCAAATGTATCGATTTTCTTTTTAATCCCGAAAAACGGCTATACATCAATAATCGCATTGCAGATTGTATATCGGGAAAGGAAGTCCCCGCAAATCACCGGACCGAAGCCCGACATAAAATTGGTAAGCAGCTGTTAATCGATTTAACCATACGCCGGCTCCAATTTGATGGTAAAATCGCCGCGCTGCTCGTTATCAAAGACCTGACCGAGCAAAAGCAGGTTATAGATGAGCTAAAAAGAGAGCGGGATTTAATTCATTCAATCCTTAAGACCGCCAACAGCTTGATATTTTGTATGGATAAAAATGCCAGGATAACCATATTCAATGATGAACTTGAAAGGTTTACCGGATATAAACGAGAGGAAGTAATCGGCAAGAGATGGCCGGATTTATTTCTGCCGGAAAACTTTCATTCTTACAAGTTTAAAGATTTCGGGGGATGGGTCAGACAGCATCCCTCCGATACATATGAAGGTCCATTGAAAATCAGGTCCGGTCAAGTCAAAACGATTTTATGGACCAACTCAGCCATCTTATCGCCTGATTCCGGCGAAATAACGGCCATTGCGATCGGGCAGGACATTACCGACCGAAAAAATACTGAAGATGCTTTGCGCGAAAGCGAAAAAAGATTCCGTCATTTAACCGAATTGTTGCCTCAGACCATTTATGAAATCGATGCTGCCGGTAATATTACCTTCACCAACCGTTACGGTTTCGAGTTTACCGGCTGCACCCAGCAGGACATCGACAGAGGGTTGAACATTCTTGATTTATTCGTACCTGAAGAAAGCGAAAAAGTAAAGGCCAACCTCCAGAAAAGGCTGGAAGGATATATTTCGGAGGGGCACGAGTATACTTTGCTCAGCAAAGATGGTCAAAGAAAGCCGGTCCTGGCTTATTCCAGTCCCATCGTTCGAAATGGTACAGCGGTTGGCTTGAGAGGCGTCGTTCTGGATATTTCCAAACTCAAGAAAACCGAGGAAGAATTAAAAAAGTTCAAAACCATATCCGATAGAGCCAGCTATGGTACGGCCATTTCCGATATGGAGGGAAACCTAATATATGTTAATAAGTGCTTTGCCGAAATACATGGATACTCGGCTGATGAAGTTATCGGGAAAAATCTGTCTATTTTTATTAATGAAGAGCAAAGGCCGGATGTTAATAGACTCAATGAATCCCTCCAACGCGAGGGCAGTTATTCGGCTAAAAAAGCATGGCATATCAAAAAAGATGGAACCGTTTTTCCGGTCCTCATGAATGCAACAATAATCAAAGATGATAACGGAAAAGCGATATTTCTTTCGGTCACCGCCATAGATATCACGGAGCAGGAACTTCTTGTAAAAGAGCGAATCGCCAACGACGAAAAAATCCGCGTGCTGCTGAATGCTTCCACCGAATCGATTATCCTGCTGGATACCGGGTTAAATGTCCTGGCGGCAAACGAGACAGCCGCCGGCAGATTGGGTTTTAGTGTCAGTGAACTCATCGGATATAATGACAGGTCATTACCAAAGAGTGTATTGCCGGAATCGGTCCGCGAATTCAGAGTCCAACAAATTCGTAAAGTTATTGATACCGGAAAACCGGTCAGAAATGAGGATGAACGGATGGGTCGGTTTTTTGACACTAGTATATATCCTGTTTTCGATTCTGACGGCAAAATAATTCAGGTGGCTGTTTTTGGCCGGGATATCACGGAACAAAAAAACGCGGAAAGAACAATACTCGAATCCGAGGAAAAGTGGCGTATGCTAATAGAAAACGCCCCCCACAATATTATGACGGTAGACGGAAAAGGTGAAGTACTTTTTATTAATCGCACCAGCAACTCAAGGACGCCTGCGGATGTTATCGGCAGTAAAATATATGATTACATTTGTCCCGAATATCATAAGACTATTCGTGGCAAAATAACCGAAGTCCTTCGCACAGGAGAATCCGATAACTTCGAAGCACGAGGGCTTGACGAGTATGGCGGCAGATACTATATTAACCAGATCGGGCCTATTAAACATAACGGCCAAAGCAGAACGGTTGTAATAATCGCAACTGATATCAGTGAAAGAAAACATGCCGAGGCGCTTTCCAGAGCCAGGCTCAGGCTTCTTAACGATTTGCGCCAGACCAGGGATATTGATACCTGCCTGAATCTCGGATGCCGGGCCATATACGAGGCCGAATTATTTAAAAGGGCGGTGCTTACTTTACATAACGAAAAACGGGAAATCACAAATCTCGGGTTCATTGGTCTCGATAAGAATATCGTCCAGACCGCCCGCAATTCTCCGGCGCCAGATGGTGAGCTGGCACGAAACCTGACGCGAGAAGAATATCGAATAAGCAGTTCATACTTTATTCCGGCCGAGGCGGAGTTGCACCTTGACGAAACGGCCCGGTACATATCTCAGAAACAATCCGGAGCAAAATCCGATTCCGGCTGGAAAACCGGCGATGAACTATTTGTACCCATAATCGGCAGCGGAAAAAAATATGAAGGCTGGCTTTCAGTGGATACACCTTTCGATGGCAAAAGGCCTACACCGGAGGCAGCCGGAATACTTGAAGAAATAGTCGAAATCGTTACGCAGCAGGTTCGTGAAATTCGGATCCTTGAAAAGCTCCACCGTGGCCACATGGAACTTCAAGAAAAAAACGTCGCCTTAAGGGAAATTCTTGGTCATATCGAAGAAGAAAAAATCGTCATAAAAAGACAGGTGGCCGAGAATATCGACCAGGTCTTAATGCCGGCTCTGAAAAAATTGGGAAAGCCCGACGGGTCTATCAACAGACATTACCTTGACCTTATTACTGATGCCTTGGCGGAATTGGCTGAAACTTCCGGAGGGCTTTCCAGAGCTTATGCTACACTGGCGCCGCGCGAAGTTGAAGTTTGCAATTTAATAAGGCACGGAGCCACTTCAAAACAAATCGCAGACGAATTGTTCATCACGCTAGGGACTGTCAAAAGACACCGGGAAATGATTCGCAAAAAATTGGGATTGAAGAATAAGGATATAAACTTGGCGACATTTCTCAAGAATTTGTAGTGCACAGTTCTATATATGCACTGAATATGCATTCTACTTGCCTTGACTTAAAGTAACATAATCCTATATTAGTAACGGGAATAGTCTAGGCCAAGCAGATTATTTTCGCCACGTTAAACATGTGTAAGGTCGGGGATTTATTCCGGAGGGGGTGCCCGGCCAAAACGTTTGCCCGGTGGTAGTGTGCTCTTTACCACCGGGCAAATCTTTTTCCGGTAACAATTTACAATTGTTTGTGTATTTTCGGTCCGTGCTATCTAGCCGTCTTTCTGAATCAATCAATCCGAGATAATTGTTATGAAATTTATTGAAATCGAGATTGATTTCTTGCTTGACATTCGTGACTTCATGTAATATGGTAAATAAAACAATACGGTGCCGTCTGCGGTGGACGGAGAATAGGAAAGACGGTGTAAATCCGTCGCAGCCCCGCTACTGTAACTGCTACTCTCAGGCGTTAAGCCACTTGCTTTCGGGCAGGGAAGGCGTTCCTGAGGGGTTTGATGCCGAAGCCAGGAGGCCTGCCGTATACGAAATAAAGTCGATTTTGCCGTCAGCGCGGGCTGATTAAGGCAAGTCCACGCCGTCGGCAATCGGCGGAGAAAATGTCGTGCGGCGATTTTTATTACCTGTCCTTTGCGATACTTATGGAAATGCAAGCGGAATTTTCGGCCTAACCGATAAATTATCAAACTCAATCCTGACTTTATTTATTGCATTGCTTTTTTTAATAAATCCGGTGGCGGCTTCCACCCGCCTAAATACCAGTCTGACCGGTCGAATTCACGATAAAGACGACGGTATGTCGATTTCCGGGGCTGTTATCGAGTTGACCGGAACCGCGTATAAAGCAATTACAGATAATTTCGGAGCCTTTACTTTCGAAAATATCCCCCCCGGTTCTTATCGACTTAAGATTACAGCTCCCGGATATGATAGCTTGCTCAAATCGTTTGTAGAAGTCCTTCCTGATGCCCCGACACGCTTGAATCTCCGGCTATCCCCGATAGTCTACCAGCTCGATAAAATAGTCGTCAGCGGCAATAGAATTTTATCATCGGCGGAAGACATTAAAGTTTTTTCAAAACATCAAATCGAGCAAAGCAATGCCAGAAATCTACCCGAATTGCTGGAAAACACGCCCGGCTTATTTATACAGCGAAGCGGAAATGCCGCTGGTCGAGCGGAAGTCCGTATCAGGGGCTGCGATCCCAAACAGGTTTTAATACTGCTTGACGGTCATAAGATAAACCAGGCGGCGACCGGAGTCGCCGATTTAAGTTCTATCCCGCTCGAAATGGTCGATCGGGTCGAAATCCACAAGGGGGGTGCTTCTGCGCAATTCGGTCCGGATGCTCTCGGGGGTGTGATAAACATCATTACCCGGCCGGAAAAACATAATAATAGACTATCGGTCATAGGCGAGAACGCCAAAGGATCCTGGAACACCAGTACATTTGGTCTGAATCTGGCCAATTTGGTTGCGTCAAGCAAGCTATCGACTCTGTTATCATACAATAGCAGGAAATCGAACGGCGATTTCGATTATACCTACGAGGTCCAGCCCAACCCGGTACCATATTCGGATAAACGTATAAACAACGACCTGAATTCCGAAAATTATTTCACGTCCGGCGACTACATTTTGAGCGACCGTCTGAAAATAAGTTACTCCGGGCAGTACTATCAATCCCGGACGGGGCTGCCGGATCGTGCCACGCGTCAGAATCAAAATGCACGATATACCGACCGGCGAAAACTTATCGGTACCGACTTAAAATATTTTAAAGAGAATGGCAACACTATCACGAGCAGTCTGACTTTCTCACGATATGAACAACATTATATCGACGATTCCTCGAGCATAAAATATAACGATCAATATACAAATGACATTTTCACTCTCCGCCATGAACATCAATACATATTTCACTACGGAAACAAATTGCACTTAGGTGCTGAATTTCGACGCGATATATTGTACCACACCGATTTTCACAACACCGCGCTATCCATGGGAAAAACTGTTCGGGACAATCTTGGAATATTTTTTATCGACGAGCAGGATTTCGACCTGTCGCGCCTGATTCTTGTCGACAACGCCGTTTTATCAGGGTCGTTTCGATTCGATCATGTTGCAACGATTAAGGATTCGACTTCATTTCGTAATTCCATTAAAACCAACAGCCTCAATAGCTGGTCGCCAAAGATTAATATCGCACTGATTAAGGGAAACAAAATTTTATATATACTTCGTGCCGCCTACGGAAAATCGCTTCGCCTGCCGTCGATAAATTCTCTCTTCTGGATGGGCGATCCGCGTCGCGCACACGGCAATCCGGGTTTGAAGCCGGAACGCTCCGAACATTCCGAAGCCGGCTTTGAAATTAAGGGGGAACTGGGTCCGATAGACCTAAACGGCGGTATGACATATTTTCACTCATTTATAAATGATTTGGTCGACTGGACCTATTCGGTCGGCGTCTGGCAGCCGGTCAACATCGACAAGGCGCAAATAACCGGCCACGAGGATTTTATCGAACTAAATTTGCTAAAAAATAACTTTTCGATCAAATATCAGAACACCATAACGACCGCCTTGAATAAGTCGGGGGGGCATACACAATACAATATGCGGTTGATATTATACCCTCATTATATTCAAAACCTTTCGGCTGCACTACGATGCAAAATATGGGAAACCTCGCTGTCTATCCCCTGGATCGGCTCCGCCTTCAGCTTCTCGACAATAATAAACAGCAAATATTCGGTACGGTGGATTGATGATGTCTATGTCAAGAAATCCAATACTAAATATTATCCGGGATATCGCCTCGATGATTTTTATATGGGATTGAAACTAAATATCGCCTCGCTGTGGAGCGTTGATATCGATTATAAATTATACAATGTCAGAGATGTCTCTTACAGCCTGATGGCGCTTTATCCCATGCCGGGAAGAGAATGGAATCTGGGCGTGAAATTGACCTACGGTATCCCTGATAATAATCAGCAATGAATTAATCCGGAGTTATAATATGAAAGCGCTTAAAATAATAAAACCTGAATATTTGATTTCGCATTTGACGTATTTTTTTGTGATTTTCCTTATTCTGCCTGTAAACATCTGCGCCGCCGACCCGATTGCCTACGTACTGAACACCAACGGCGAAACATTATCGAAAATCAATTTGACAACCGGCGTCGTTACGAATAATTTCCTTACTATCGGCTCCGATATCTGGTGTTATCCGAATCAAATGGTCGTCCGTGACACGATAATGTACGTAACCGTCTCCGGTACCGATGAAATTCAGGTCATAAATCTTAAAACTGAAAAGACGGCCTACTATATCAATACCGGCGCTTATACCAATCCTTACTGGATTGATTTTGCCGAAAAGCCGTATCTTTATGTTACCTTGCTGATGACCGGAACGGTTGCTAAAATAAATTACCTGACTGGCACGACGGTAACCGAAGTCCCGGTCGGCAAAAGCCCCGAGGGGATAAAAATCGTCGGCGATAAGGCGTACATTGCCTGCAGCGGATTCGACTGGGACACTTATCAGTACGATCCCGGCCGCGTTGCCGTTTATGATCTGATAGGCGATTCGCTTTTTCATTATATCAACGTCGGCTTGAATCCACAGTACCTGGCATTGGATAATTCAGGCAGGATTCACGTCGTCTGTACCGGCGACTATGCCACGATCTGGGGATCGGCGTACATGATCGACACCGACCTTGATTCGGTCATTGACAGCATTTATCTGGGCGGGACACCGGGCCAAATCAGCATCGGTCCGGATAATATCGCCTGCATTGCATCGGCCGGATGGTCAGAAAGCGGTTATGTTTTTACGTACAACACCGTCACCGGTGAAGTGTACCACGACAACAGCGACCCGCTGGTGGTCGATCTTAATTGTTTGACCGCGATTGCTTATCAGGATTCGACCTGTTTTACCGGGAGCTTCACCGATTATGTAAATGTAATCGATTCGGGAGGGGGTTATCTGGCAAGTTATGCCGTCGGTGACGGACCTATTCATATCGCCTTTAATTACCTCCCCGGCGATGTTAACGGCGACTTTTCGGTAAATATTTTCGATGTCACCTATCTGATAGATTGGCTGTATCTTGACGGCGACGAACCACGCTGGCCGAAATGGCGGGCCAATACCAATAGCGACAATGTATATAACATCTTTGATATAACTTATTTGATTGCCTATCTTTATTTGGACGGGCCGCCGCCTAAAATCGGCCCTGACTGGCTGCGTTAAAAAAAATGAGTCTTTTTTAAACCGGCTAACGTCAAAATAACAGACACCGCCGTAAATTTAAACCCTCACACATAGACGCGAAGGCAGCGATGTATCCATGCTCCTGAGCCCTTACGACAGGATGATCCTCGCTGCCTTTGCACATTATTTTAGATAACCGGTAATTTTAAAATTCATTAGACAACTATCCTGCAAAACAGGCTGGAATCGTCGACTTCGATTATTTGACATTTATAATCCAATTCCGAGGTCAATCTCCGAAAGTTTTCCGGAGTGACGGTTGTCGCTTTGAAACCGTCTTTGCAGACAATAACACCGTCGCCGGTTTTATCATAATCGATTTCACCGAGAAGACCTTCGTCCGCTTGACGCTGAAACCACTCTAATCTATCATCCCAGAAATTTTCCGAATAGCTGGAAAAAAGAACAATGCCGCCGGGGCGAGTCACTCTCACCGCTTCTTTAACAAGTTCAATCTGATTTACTCTAAACGCCGAAATCCCGTTTTGGATACAGGCGGTTACATTAAATGCGTTACCGGCAAATCCCATTGAAACGGCATCCATACAAGCCAGTAAACAATTCTCATTATTTAATTCATCGGATGCCAGTTTAAGACTGGCCAACGATGAATCGATTCCTAACGTCAATCGGGCCTTTGTGCACAGCCTTTTTATCACCCGGCCATAGCCGCAGCCGGTTTCGAGAACAATATCATCAGGCGAAATATTATCCATTACGAAATCGATTTCGGCTTCGAGATATTGCTCTATACGCGGCGTCGCGATTTCATACACCCGCTTCAATTTCTCGGCTGATAATTTGTCAGAGTAGTACCGATTCATACTCTACCGTTAGTGTAAGATATGGTTGTATAAGATAAATAAAAAATGGTTCGTCAGGTATTGACCCGATTTATCGGAGCGTAATCTGACGAATTCCGGTTTCCGGCAGAAGTTCAGAGGCCGACCCAAAAGTATACACAAATGCAAATCCTCGTCATTGCGAGCCCTGAGAGGAATGCATGGCATTCCACGAAGGGCGTGGCAATCTCTCCGTAACGATTGAGGAGATCGCCACGTCGTCCTCATCTCCCCGTTTTTAACGGGGAGAATTCGGACTCCTCGCGATGACGTCTTAATACTTTGGGTAATTTCTATTTCTTTGCCCACAGGCCGTTTACATTATTCTCCGAATCGGTAAAGATGGCGAAATACCCCATTTCCGGGCTGATTTCCGTTTTGCCTTTGACGGTTTTGCCGCCGGCCGTATCGACTTTCTTAAGAGCAGCTTCGATATCTTCAACCTCGATATAAAACAAAATGCCGGAATCGGAGACCTTAAGTTGCTTGGAAAAACCTCCGCCGGGACCGTCTTTCACCTTAAAAACAGCATAATCCATCTCCGGAATTATCTGCGTTTCCCAGCCGAAAACGTCGCCATAAAATTTTTTCGCCTTCTCGAAATCGGTGCACGGGATTTCAACATGACAGATACCATCCATGACAATCTCCTCTCGTTTGAAAGTTATTAACTTACAGATTATTTACGTCACAAAATCCGACTTAATTTAAAAATTCGACGGAATATGTCAATCACATATAGAAAAATGTCTCGATAAATTAAGATTACTCGGCTGAATCAGATATCCAGATTTCGCACGTACCGGGCGTTTTCCTGGATGAAATCACGACGCGGCTCGACCGCGTCACCCATCAGAATCGTAAACAGACGATCCGCCTCGGCGGCATCCTCCATCGTCACCAGAAGAAGCGTCCGCGTTTCCGGATCCATAGTCGTCCGCCAGAGTTGCTCGGGATTCATCTCACCGAGACCTTTATATCGCTGCACCGAAACGCCGTTGCCGCCGAACTGCGCGATGATACGTTCGCGTTCCTCTTCGGAGTAGGCATACTGCTCCTTTTTACCCTTATATATACGATACAATGGCGGTTGAGCGATATAGACATTTCCCCGAGAAATAAGCTCTTTCATGTGGCGGAACAAAAATGTCAGAATAAGCGTTCGAATATGCGCGCCATCGACATCGGCATCGGTCATGATAATAATCTTGCTGTACCGGAGCGAACCGATATCGAATTCATCAGAGCCGATACCGGTCCCGACTGCCGTGATCAGCGCCCGGATTTCATCATTAGAGAGCACCCGATCAATTCGCGCTTTTTCGACATTAAGAATTTTCCCCTTAAGCGGCAATATCGCCTGGAATCTTCTATCCCGACCCTGTTTGGCCGAACCGCCGGCCGAGTCACCCTCGACGATATACAGCTCGCACGATTCCGGATCGGTCAACGAACAGTCGGCCAGTTTGCCGGGCAGAGCGGCATGATCCAGGGCGGTCTTGCGGCGGGTCAACTCGCGCGCCTTACGCGCCGCCTCGCGTGAACGGGCCGCCGAAATTATTTTTTCGGCAATCTTTTTTGCAACCGGCGGATTCTCCTCAAAAAAATCACCGAGGAGTTCATTGGTGATCGATTCGACAATACCGCGCACTTCCGAATTACCCAGTTTTGTTTTGGTCTGACCCTCGAACTGCGGATTGGGGACTTTGACCGAGATTATGGCGGTCAATCCCTCACGTGCATCCTCACCCATCAATCCCAGACCGTTTTTTCCGTTCTTGCCGTTTTTAATAAGATTGTTTTTGGATATGTAGTAATTGATGGTCCGTGTCAGAGCGGTTCGAAAACCGGTCAGATGCGTTCCGCCTTCGATAGTATTTATATTGTTGACGTATGAAAACAGGTTTTCATTATAACCGTCATTGTACTGAATGGCGACCTCGACATCGACACCTTCCTTTTCTTTCTGATAATAAATCGGTTTTTTGAAAAGGACGTTCTTATTTTCATTGAGATATTCCGCAAACGACGATATTCCGCCATTATATTGAAACTCGATTTTTCTATCATCATGATGATCAATAAGCGTAATTTTCAATCCTCGATTCAAAAATGCCAACTCACGAAGGCGCGACGCCAGAATATCGAATTTAAATTTGATCTTGGGGAAAATTTCCGAGTCGGGAATAAAACAGGTTTTGGTTCCTGTTTGTTTACGCGTGCCGGCCTTTTTTACTTCGGTCGAGGCGGTCCCGCGCCGGTACTCCTGACGGAACACATCTCCGTCACGGCAGACCTCGACCCAGCACCATTCGGACAAAGCATTGACCACCGAAACCCCGACACCGTGCAATCCACCGGAGACTTTATAGGTAGCATGGTCGAATTTGCCGCCGGCATGAAGCATGGTCATGACTACTTCCAGCGCCGATTTTTTCTGAGTCGGATGCATGTCGGTCGGTATCCCGCGACCATTATCGGTGACTGTGATTGTTTCATCCTCGCCCAGCTCGACCTTGATAGTATCGCAGAATCCGGCCATGGCCTCATCGATAGAATTATCGACGACCTCGAATACGAGATGGTGCAAACCGCGCTGACCGATATCACCAATGTACATCGCCGGCCGCCGTCTGACCGCCTCGAGACCTTTTAATACCTGGATTGTTTTTGCATCATATTGTTTCACGGATTTTTCTTCTTCCATTGCGGTTGTACTGTCTTTCATCGACTCGTCTATCCTTTCAAATCACGAAATAAAGTGGATTTTCCTGACCGCCGTACCGCCGGGGATAATATGAATTTTATTCAGTATCTCGTCAACCTCGAGCGATAACTGCTGCCGCCAGCCGTCGTCGGGAACCGATACCAACAGCGTATCATCCGAAAATCTGACGGCTCTGGATACCTCGGCTATCTTTTTGCCGACGATTTCCGGCCAATTGGTTACCGCTCGCCAGCCACCGAGATCATGCAGCAATCCGTACCCGGCCAGAATTTTATCCATCAATGGACCGACTTTCACGGCTTTCTCCAGAGCTGCATATTCCCTGTGCAAAACGGCCTTATCCATACTGTAAGATAGCACAATTTTAACGCAATTGCAAGGGAAAAACAGCGTCCTATCTTATTTGCGGATAGCAGCTTACAAGAAAATTTAAAAATGTGATTGGGCGTTGAAAAAAGATTTTTTTTACCAGTTTTTTTCGACCGGTTTAAGCTGCTTTTTTCGCGGAAATCGGGGATTGGGAATGAAGAAATCCGGTCCCTCGCGACGAATCAATCTGACCGTCAAATCCTGACAGGCCTGACAGCGACGGATCGAATTTCGGTGTTCTTTCTTGATTAATCTTTTATTCCGGTGTTCCGGTGCGAAAACCTGATGATTCACTATCTTGTAACCTTTGCTCGGATCTTTTTCATCGACCCAGACAACACCGGCAATGACTGTCCGCGTTCCCGGTTCATAAACCGTTGCACCGGGACATTCGATAAATATTTTATCCTTGTCGAGAGTCGCATCCTCGGGGAAGGGATTAACCGTTTCGGATTCGGCGTCCGGTTTGACCGGCTCCCGGTGCAAATCATCAGATTTTTTCTTATTATCTTTTTTGGATTTTGGTTTTTTTGCCATGACACTATCCCCTGGCGATTAGTACGATTGAAAAGAATGCAACTGTTACCGGCAGGATGTAAACGAATGAGAAAGGCAGAAAATAAGTAGCAATAAAAGTCACCGCCACCGAGGGTACGGCGACATATCGAACAACATCAAAAGACAGTTTGAGCGTTTTGGATAGAATCAATCCGACAATACCGGCCAGCAGCAAACCGGCGGCAATCAGGCCGGGCGTCCCGAACTGTCCTTCGATAGATAGTTTTATCTGGGTCAGGAAATTGCCGGAGTCGCCCATCTGGGTTGAAGCCTGCTTTATCAATTCATTGGTTACGTCCATCACCTTAATAATCCTCCAACGGTTCGATTGTCAGGGATGACTCGCCGACATGAGTCAAGCCGCTCATGCGCTGAGTCAGGAAATTCTGAGAGGAAATCCAGTTATGTGAAATTGCGAGCACCTCATTATAATCCACATCTGATTCCCAGTCAAGGATGATACTGTCGATGTCCTTTCCCTCAACGGTGACCTTATCCATCGTCAGTGTGAATTTGACTTTCATAACGTACCGCCCTTTCAGTTTTCGCATTCGCTTTATGGATTTTGCAAGGAGGATGCCGCGAAAATACGGTGCCCCTGCAATCGGAGCTATCATATTGAAGGACAGTGAAATAATTTACGAAATGTTCAGCCTTTGGACATCGTCGGCAGAAAAGATGATATTCGGTGATTATAAAAGTATGGTGAACAAACCATAATGGATGGGATAAGTTAAGCCCCGGCCAAAACTTATGACCGGGGTCTTCCGTATTGCGAATCTCTGCTGGCCGTTTACGCAATGTGCTGGCAAAGTCAAAATAATCCCATTATCCCCCCTTCAAATGGGCAGGCCTGAGAAGATATTTGAATATAGTGTATATGTTAATAACGTCTCAATTCCGGACAGGTGCTAATGTCCCTATTTGGAACCTGCCGATTTAAAGAGTCAATGGGTAACGGTCGTTGGGAGATCAAGGAGCATAACTATCCCGTCGAACCGTCATCTCGGTTAACTTCCCATAGGCATGTTTCCTCCATGTTTAGGTTTATGTCGTACGGCAAGGGCCGGGCTACAGCGCTCCCAGTAATTTCTGGAGACAATACTCCACAGGGCCTTGAGGGATCATAGGGATTTGGTGAGGATATCGTGAGGATATCGTAATGCCAATATAATCACACTCCTCCACTATGTCAAGAAATTTCTGAAATTAATTTCTCGCTGCCGAGAGCATTACCATGCCGATAGCACGGCAAACCATAATAAATATCATTTTTTCATATAAAAAAATGAGGGCCGGTTCAAACGAACCGACCCCTTTCATATTCGTCTTATAGGTCTATTTACGGACAATCCGGCGGCGGACCGCTCAGGTACAAATAGGAAATTAAGTGCGTGATATCAAAGATATTCAGCGTTCCGTCATTATTGACGTCGGCGACACTGGGCGACTCGGGCGGCGGACCCGACAGATACAGATAGCTGATTAAATACGTAATATCAAAAATATTGATATCCCCGTCATTATTGACATCACCGCATATTTTAGGAACGAAGAAATATTTTGTGCCGTTCAATCGTCGGTTGTACCGCCACATCGGACAGAAATTATTATCCGGTTTGTATTCGATTTCCGGGAAATTGGCAAATGCTATAACCGCCTGATCCGAAGGATAGACGACATCCAGCTTACCGTCTTTATTGATGTCACCATACACGGGTGAGCGCATACCGGCATCTTTGTACTCATTCGAAACAACCAGCGGATACCTGTTTATATACTCAGCATATCGATTGAAAGCCATAATTCGTTCAACCATCGGCGTGAAGAACAAACCGGCGCCGCTGGCGGCGGCGATATTGGCCAAACCATCCGAATTACAGTCGACAAGTAACGGCGCCGATAAACAAGCCTGCTCGGGAGTTATAGCGAAAAGACCGTCGGAACTGCTGGTATCACCAAGAAACGAGACACCATCGATATGCCAGGCGTGCAGATAACCGTACTCCAGATCATTGTGAATCATGACATATTCCAGAGTACTATCGCCGTCCAGATCCCCGAAAACCGGATGCCCCGAGGCCAGAACGCGCGCATCTATACCGAGATCGTGCGGCCAGCCATTCTTCAATATCAAACCCTCATCATAGGCAAAAGCCCGGTAGTTGTACGTGACGTCCGGCGGAATCGCGAAATAACCGCTGACGATTAACTCCAGCTTGCCATCGCTGTCGATATCTACGGCGGTCATTTCCATCTGAAAGTCATCCATCGTTAATCCATTCCATTCGACTGCAACCGAGCGGACCCATTGGCCGCAGGTATCAAATTGAGCCAGGTTAGGACCGTAGCAGTAGATTTCATCGATACCATCACCGTCAAGGTCGGCCGGGAAACACTTTTTATATACATTCGGCGGCGGAAAACCACACCCCCATTCGCTGCCGTCGGCATTATAAATGAAATGATAACCGGATCGCGTATTCGAAACCGCACCCGGATAGTAATGTATTTCATCTATTCCATCGCCGTTGATATCCTTTAAATATACTTTCGGTATTCGGTTCTCATCGCCCGGAATGAAATAAATCCAGCTATCCGGCGTTTCCGGAAGCGCTACAAAGAAAGGTTCGCCCTGTGACGGAAACCCGTACAGAGTGCCGCTTCCGCCGACCACAACGAAATCGTCGTAATTATCATTATCGAGTCGTCCGACCGCCGGAGGAATACGGAAATCGTCGGCGGGCAGATTGGGAATATTCGATGTCATGACGTTACCGTCGAGATCGATAAACTTCATACCGATCGAGGTTCCCATAAGGATTTCATTAACACCATCCTGATTCACATCGGCATAATTGGCGAGCGGCGCCAGAGTCCCGCCAAGCTGCGTCATCCATCCATTCGGGGGCATGAAAGCGGACCCGATCGTAACCATTACCGTGTCGGCCGACTCGAGACCGGTCGTTGAAAACACCGAAACCCGCAGTGAATATTCTCCGGTAAGAAGCGAAATAGTATTCCAATCAGCCAGGTCATTTTCAAATATGGGAATCGAATTATCGGTTATTAAATTCCAGCTATCCGGCTCGGAACCAAGCCCGTATTCGACAAGAGAATGATCGAAATCCCCGCAAAAGGCCGAGCCAACGATGCTTACAACTCCGCCCACCGATTGACCCTCAGACGGCGACTGAATTTGTGCCAGAGGTTGATCCGTTACGTACACACGAACCTGCGCCATATTGGTTTCATTGACACGGAGTCTGACTGTATAAATACCGGTGCTGTCGCTCGGTAAGACCCCCAGCAGACCGTCGGTAACGGGCGATGAGGAATTCGCGAGCTGTACGAATTCAGAGGGATCATCACCGTAACCGTATTCCAATATATAATAACTGAAATCATCACCGTCGGCCGAACCATAAATATCGGTCGCGCCCGAAACGACACTGAATCCCGACGGCGATGTTATTATTGCGCTCGTATTCGGCGTGGCGGCCAGTGCCGCCTGAAGATTGACACGGCCGTAGCCGGAATATTGATCCCAGCCGGGCATACTGGCGCCGACGCCGTACGGATCGACAAAATCGTCGGCGGTCGATTGCAGAATTAACTGTGCCGCATCAGGAGTCAGACCGGGTGACACCGCCCGCAGGTATCCGGCCACTGCCACCACGTGCGGTCCCGACATGCTTGTCCCCGAAGCCAGATAGTAATTACTATCGATAATATGGACGTTGGGTTCCTTATATTTGGCATACATATCGGTATTGGCGGCCCGCAGCGATAAAACCGATTGACCCGGCGCACAGAGATTGACGGCATCATTATAACTCGACCAGTCAGTGATATGATCATCGCTGTTGCTGGCGCTGACGGCAATTGTCGACGGATAACCGGCCGGGTAGGCGGTGCGGTTATCACCATAGTTCCCGGCCGAGGCAACCAGAATAACGCCGCGCGCGCGGGCGTAATCCAGGGCCTGCTCCAAAAGCGGCGTCGGCCAGCAGGCTCCCCAGCTCATGTTAATGACATCGGCACCATTATCCGCCGCATATATAATACCCAGGGCGGCGTTTAAGACTGTGAAATCAAAGAATATTTTGACAGCCATAATACGGGCATCCGGCGTCACCCCGGCGACTCCGAAACCGTTGTTCGTTAAGGCCGCAACAATACCGGCGCAGTGCGTTCCGTGCCCATAATCATCGACCGGTGCATTGCTCCCTTTGGCGGGATCGGAGGCGACAAAGTTCCATCCGTAAGTGTCATCGACGTACCCGTTATGGTCATCGTCGATCCCGTTATCTGCGATTTCGCCCGGATTATTCCATATATGTGCGGCCAGGTCGGGATGATCTTTATCGACGCCGGTATCAATAATGGCAATAACCACGGTTTGAGTATTGTCGGGCGGATTTTCCATGACCTCAAGGGCGTCGATATCGGCGTCGGCCGTGCCGGACGTATCAATCAGCGTATCATTATAATCACCATCTCTGCGATATACATGATAATAAGACTGACCGGTGTTATTTAACGACCACTGATGCGCAAAAAGCGAGTCATCGGGCGCATCATATAATTCCAGCGGATAATTCGGATGGGCATACTCGACAAAATCAAGATTTTCCAGTTCGCGTGCCATCGCCTTGAGACCCGAATTATTTTCAGGATAAAAAAGATAAACACCTTTAAGAGGGTTGTCCTTCGCGCAAACAGCCGTCTCGGCTAAAACTTTTCGCTGTCTCTTAACAGAATATTTTTGGTTAATGGCATTCAGCTCCGATTTATCGGTCAGAGCTATACCATTCTTATCATAATCCCAATTCAACTGAATGTCGGGCGTAAATTTAACGACCAGAGTCGTCGGTTTCTCCGACGATTGATCGACCCTTCGATCCGGATCCCATAAGGCGTTGGCATTAAGTGAAAATATTGAAACGAAAAAAACCATCAACGCCACCACACAAAACAGACGACACATAAGACCGACTCCTGTGTTTTTAAATTGTATGTTGCTGTGCTAGCGTTAACAGTTTCTTCTCTGTAAATATACTAAAATAGCGTATTTTGTCAAGCCTTTATTATCATTTTCGGCATAATATCGCTATTGGTTGACGTTATATCTAAAAATCTAAAAAGACCCCATTCAGATGAATGGGGCTTCATTGTATAGATGCATGAACGAATCTGATATTTATGGGCAATCGGGAGGCGGGCCACCCAGATAGAGATGAGCAATCAAATATGTAATATCAAAAATATTCAAATTGCCGTCATGGTTAACATCGGCCGATTCAATCGGATCCGGAGCCGGACCACCCAGGTACAGGTTCGATATAATAAAAGTAATATCGAAGATATTGATATTGCTGTCGCCGTTGGCGTCTCCGCATATATACGGCTCGCCGGTCGAAGCGGTCGCAAAGAGCGTATCATTATTTACATTCACATCACCGGCTGAAATAGTCGATACATTTATGTTATATATCTTATCAGCTTCGGAACCAACCGTCCAGGATGCAAAACCGACATTGGTCGAGTCGCCTCCGGCCAGACCGGAAACATTGACCGTATCGGCATACACGATACTGGCATCGAGTTCAATTTCCACGGCAATATCGAAGCTCGACGCCGACGTGCGATAGTTCCGTACCGTCACGGTCGGCGTGATCGACGCGCTCGGCGAAACGAACGGCGGGATGTCCATAGACGTCGGGCCGACGTCCGGGCTCGGATTTCCCAGAGCATATACGGCACCTTCCATACCGCCGAAATATATGACACCGTCGCCGTTGATGGCCACCGATGATTCGATATCACCGTCAGCCTTATAGGTCCACAAAATGGTTCCATCCGGATTGAAGGCATACAATGTCGAGTCACGTGATCCGATATATATCGTCCCATCGCCGCCGATTGCGGGCGAAGCATCGACGACCCCGTTGGTTTTAAATTTCCATTTCAATGTCGGATGACTTCCGTCATCACGCAGCGCATAAAAGCAGCTGTCATACGATCCAAAATAGATTGTACCATCGGGTCCGATACCGGGCGATGACTCTACGCCGTCACCGACGACATAAAGCCATTTAAAAGAGCCGTCGGGATTAAGGGCGTAAAAGGAGGTGTCGATATGAATCGGATCGTACGAGTGTCCCGCGGCACCATATTGATCGGCTCCGAAATATATTGTTCCATCCGGTCCGATAGCCGGAGAGCAGTCTATCAGATGCCCGTCATAAAATGTCCCGACTGAATATGTCCATTCGTGGGTAAAACCGGTGTCCAGATCATTATAGGCGTACAGAGTATGATCCTTCGAACCGACAATTATATGGCCTTCATCGTCAAGGATGGGCGATGAAAACACGCACCAGCCGACCTGGTCTACCCATTTCAGATTGCCGTCCGCGTCAACGGCGGCGAATTTAAAATTCAGAGCCCCGAAATAAGCCGTGCCGTCATTTGATATCAGAGGCGAATTCATAATCCAGTGGCCTATATTATAATTCCATTTTTCTTTCGCGTAAGTAAGCGAATCTTCGATGGCATAAAAATGCTGATCGAATGAACCGAAGTAGATATCTCCGTTTTGGTCGACAGCCGGCGACGAAAATATCCCGCCGCCCACCTTAAATCCCCATTTAAGGGTTCCATCCGGATTCAAAGCATAGAGAGTGGAATCAGTCTGTGATAAATAAAACCATCCCGAGCCGACGTAAACGGTTCCATCCGGACCGATCGCCGGCGACGAGGCGACACCATCATTGGTGGGATATTTCCATTGCAAGACCGGCTGACCCGGGCCGGTGTAAGGTGAAGCTCCGGTATGTTTGACATCGTGTCTGAACATGGGCCAGGGGCTGTCTTGATTTACCTGGGCATGTAATCCGACTGCCGCCAGGCAGATCATGAGAGTCATTCCTATCGCAAAACGATTGCGCCTCATGGACTCCTCCTATGAGCAATTAAGGTTTATAATGAGATGGTTCAATTTTTCCCTGTTTCGATAAATATTTATACATTAAATCCTAATAATGATACGTTACGGCAAATCGATCCGTTTGTTAAATGTGGACTGCTGAAACCTATTTTTGCCTTTCTGCAATCCCTTTTGCGGCTTACCCTTAAAATATGTACTTTATTGTACTGTTTTAATGACATCATTAAATATTCGTTTTATACTTTCCGGGTTTCTAAGCGCCCGTGGATTTTAAGGTTGTATGCCGGTCCGCTTTCTCGGGAAGCAGGCTTATTATTTCTTCAATATTGTAAATCATCGGAATATCATCCGGCATCGGATCCGGGTACTCACGTTTACCGCAATATTTGACGACCGGCTGCATGCCGACCTTACCCGACCCCAGGGCATCCATATTATATCGATCACCTACGTACATAATCTCCGACGGCAAAAATCCCATCAGGCGAATACCTTCCTCGAATATTTTCCGATGTGGTTTGCGCCAACCGAATTCTGATGAAAAAACCGTAAAATCAAAATACGGCTTCAGGCCGAATCGTTCCAGATCATCTTCATGCAAATATCCGGGAAAATTCGTATTGGATATTATTCCAATCTTATAATTGCGATTCTTTAGCAGTTTCAATGTCTCGACGCTGCCTTTATCTACGTACATTACATCGCGTCCCGATGCATAAAACAATTCCACGAAAATTCGTGCAAGCTCTTTGGGATTATTTAATTCAAATTCATGGAGTATATCTTCCAGTACATCGGTGATCTTCCAGCCTTTCATGGCCTCAAAAGCCGAGCGCCGATACGCCTCTTTCAGAAGTTCATAACCCGAATCGAATTGCTCGAATGGAGGCAATTGTACGTTCATGTTTGACAGTCTGTTATATGCCGCTTTTTTCGCTTTCAGATTAATTTCCGGCCAATTCGGATTTCTATATTCGACCAGAGTAAATCCCAGATCGAAGACAATACCTTTAATATTTTGCAGGTTTGTTTTTTGCATCTCGTCGTAAATCTATTTCTAATACAACCATTCGGCATAAACGGTTTCCCCCGCCGTGAGAGATGTTTTGCCCACCTCCAGCATTATGAAACCGTTGATACCTTTAACCGATGAAAGTCGACCGGAATTCTGTCTTGTAACCGGGTGGGCTATTACACCCTCCGGACTTTCTTCCAGTCGGGCTCCCAGTAATCCGAAACGAGTACCATTGAAGGTAACATTGGCAGCCATTCTGGCATGCACCGAGCGGGGCTGGTACGGAATCGCCATCATCCCGGCTATAATCCTTTTGACAAAAAGATGAAATCCCGTTATGACACTTACCGGATTACCCGGCAATCCCACCAGCCAGCTGTTTTTGATTTTCGCCGCCAGAATCGGTTTCCCCGGCTTTATTTTGACTTTGTGGAATAATATCTCACCATCGAGTTTTTTTACGATATCGGGGATATAATCAAAATCACCCATCGAGACGCCACCGGTCGTAATCAAAAAATCATTTTTATTAAGACAGTCTTTTATTATCGCTTCCAGCCGTTCCATTTTATCGGGAAGAATGTCCGAAATTAAATCAACCGGGAATCCATTCCCGCCTAACATCGATTTAAGTACAAATGAGTTGGCGTCATATCTCTGACCCGGCCCAAGTTCCTTGCCGGGAGCGATTATTTCGGAACCGGTGGATAATAATGCGATTCTCGGATGCGGGATAACTTCAACTTCCGTTAAACCGATTGATGCCAGAACACCGACGTCGATGGCGGTTATGACCGTTCCCTTTTCAAATAGAGCTTCACCTTTCCTGACATCATCACCCCGGACTCGGACATATTCGCCTTTCGACGTTTTATTCTCGATAACCGCTCTATCATTTTCTATCGAAACATCTTCGATTTTCATGACCGTATCGGCTCTGGACGGCAACGGCGCACCGGTCATTATTTTAACCACATACCCGGGGAGCAGCTTCTCGGAACCGGCCTCGCCCGCGGCAATCACCGACTGTATCGGCATTCGCCATGGCCCGATGCCGTTCAGGTCATCGTAACGAAGAGCAATTCCATCCATTATCGAACAGTCGAAATCGGGGACATTTATCGGCGACCTGATATCCGCTGCGACCACACAGCCGACCGTCTTTAATATCGGCAGTTTAACCGGGGGCAACGGTTTGACTACTTCATCGATTTTAGCTCTTGCTTCTTCCAGCGTTATCATCTTAATTCACGACCTCTATATGATCACCCTCGCGGATATCTCCACCGGTGAGCACGCGGCCGAAGACACCTTCGCGAGGCATGATGCAATCGCCCACCGTTTCTTTGATAATACAGCTATGATGGCATTTTTTTCCGATCTGCGTGATTTCAATCTCAACCGAATCACCGATATAGACCAATGACCCGATTTTGATTTCAGTGAAATCAACGCCGAGCGTGGTTATATTTTCGGCAAAATCACCCGGATTGATCTCCAGATCGGGATGCCTGACCTTCTCGAAACTTTCGAACGGCAGCAAACTGATCGGGCGATTCGTCAGCCCGTGAGCATCACCGTCAATACCCCCCCGTACCGTAATTATCGCTGCCTTAACATTATGCTTTTTTATACCCTTCCTGGGTGCAATCGAAATACGAAAAACAGATCCCTGTTTTTTATTGTCTTTCATTTTGCCGGCACTCTTTCAATTGAATCGATTTTTTCCCCAAGATTTGATCCGTCAGATTTGGTCGATCGGGAAAGTCTACGTAGAATGATTGCCGCTATCACGCCTACCAAAAGACCAATCGCCATTGACGGTGGCAGAAATGTCTCCGAATTGCCCAGCGAGCCTGAAATTTCCTGACGATCGAAGCGAAGATTAAGTCTATTCAGCAAATTTTTCACTCATGCGCCTCGCGACGCCAGTCACCGCTTTTACCGCCCTGTTTGCTCTCCAGCCTGACCTGCTCAATAATTATTCCCTTATCGATGCTCTTACCCATATCATAAATCGTCAGCGCCGCGACGCTCGCGGCCGTCATAGCTTCCATTTCGACCCCGGTCTTATAACTGCTTTTGGCCTTCGCCGTAATAATCACGGCCGGCGGTTTTTCCTCGAGTAGAACATCGATTTCTATGGAAGCCAATGGAAGCGTATGGCACAATGGAATAAGCTGATCAGTTTTCTTGGCCGCCATTATTCCGGCAATCCGCGCCACCGCCAGAGCGTCACCCTTGGCCAGTGTATTTTCTTTCAGCGCCTTCAATAAGACATTCGAAATAGATACACGGGCCGTAGCTACCGCAGTGCGTTCGGTAATTTTTTTGTTGCTTATATCGACCATCCGGGCCGCGCCCGATTCGGTCAGATGTGTCATTTTTTTCGGGCTCATCCGCCGACACTCCGCATCAACGGCAGAGAATCCGAAATCGATTGCAAATGAGAAAACCGTCGGAATTCAGGATTGGCGATAACTCCTTTCAGGAATTTCATAATCTCGCTCTCGTTCGGATTCGACTGCAAGAAATTACTCATATTGATCTTATAGTTGCTGAAGAGGCAGCCGATTAGATTACCGCTCGATGTTAGCCGGATACGATTACATTCACCGCAAAAATTATCGCTCACCGCCGATATAAAACTTATCCGACCCGGATATCCTTTATATGTATAACTGCTTGCCGGACCGGGGCTCGTAGCGAAGTTAGGCGATTTTTCCAAAGGCATATTCAACATAGTCCTTATTTCCTTTTCCGGCAGGAAGCGCTCTTTACCCCACCTCGATTTACGCGTCGGCATAAATTCGATAAAACGCAAATCTATTCCATTGATTAACGCCCATTCCGCAAACCGGGGTATCTCATCGTCATTGATTCCCTTCATTACCACCGTATTAACTTTGACCGGATTGAAAACACCGCATTTGACCGCTTCCATAATCCCCTCGTAAACCTGGTCAAATCGATCCGAGCCGCTAATACGCCTGAATTTCCATTTTTTAAGCGTATCGAGACTGACATTAAGCCGGTTTAATCCGGCATCGATAAATTCGGGAAGCATTTTTTTTAGAAGAAGACCATTGGTCGTAATTCCGGTCTGTATAATCCCGTCTATTTTTGATGTCTCTCTGATTAAATCTATAATTCCCTTTCGTATCGTCGGTTCACCGCCGGTAAAACGAATTTTATCGACGCCGACAGCCGCAAACGCATTAATTACCCTTATCAACTGGTCATGGGTTAAGTAAGACGCCCTGTTCGAATTACCGCACACCGATTCATAACAATAGCGGCACCTTAAATTACAATTTTCGGTCACCGAAATGCGAACGTATGAAATTCGGCGGCCGAAATAATCGATCAATTCCGTATTTTTATTTTTTTCCATTGTCTTCATTTATCAACCCTTACTCCCCGGATCAACTCCAGACCATGCTCCAGTACCGATTCAATCGCCTGCAAATTTTCCACCGCCCCCTTGGGATTTCCGGGAAGATTTATTATCAGGCTGCTGTTTTTAATCCCGACGATACTCCGGGACAGCATGGCGTGAGAGGTAATCCCCATTGAAACCCGCCTCATTTCTTCCTCCATCCCGGGAACTCGCTTTTCGATGACCTCAAGAGTTGCCTCGGGGGTTACGTCGGTCGGCGCCATGCCGGTTCCGCCGGAAGTGAGAATGAGGTTTATATTTTCGCTAATCCATTTTTTCAAAACCGACATAATTTCTTCCTTGTTGTCCGGGACTACTCTTGCCGAAACAACTTCAAAGCCCAGTTGTTCCAGCCTTTGCCTGAGAAGCGGTGCCGTTTCATCCGGGCGTTCGCCGGAAAAAGCACGATCACTGCAAATAAGTATCGCGCATCGAAATTTAAGGTTTTTTACGATATCCATTACCTCCCACCGAAGAAATCTATTTCCTTATTTTTGTACATAAGCCAGGTCTTCAAATTATTTACGATGTGAATATAGATTTTCGCAGTCTATTATTACACTTCACAGGCTTAGGAGAGATTTAACCAATAATTCTTCATGATTTTTCGTAAATTGTATAAGTATGGTTGAATTATACTTAAGCCGAATCTAAGTAAGTAATGACCCGGAATAAAAACGCACGGTCTGCTTCCGGTATTTCGATGGAGAAAACATAGTGAGACCGACTATTATTTCCATTTTTATTCTATTGGGATTGGTCACCGCTCTGGGCGGATGTGATTCCAAAGAATATATCGTGGCGGCATCGAAATATCATCCCCCCGTCTGGACCAGTTTTCCGGCCGAGGGTTCTCATGGAAGAGAAGCTTTGGTGACCGGGATTCGGGAATGCCTGACCTGTCATGGCAGCGATTTATCCGGGGGAATTGCCGGCGTGGCCTGTTCGGATTGTCATGGCAACGGGCAGGATAACTGCATTGCCTGTCATGGCGGCTTGAATGACAGCACCGGGGCGCCGCCTTATGATTTGCGGGGCGCGGTTGATGATACAGCTCTGACAGTCGGCGCTCATACCAGTCATATCGACGGTTCCCTGCTTTCCGACGGCGTTCCCTGTAATTCGTGCCATATAGTACCGGAAAGCCCCTGGGATTCGACCCATTTCGATTTTTCTCTTTACGATGGCCCCGGAATAATAGATTCAATAGCCGAAATCAACTGGGGCTGGCCGGAATCCGCCGGAGGTGAGTGGGATCGTGACACAAGAACCTGTACCAACACATATTGTCACGGCAATTTCCCCGAGGGTAATCATGATAATGCGCCGGTGTGGACGGAATCGGATCAGGCCGCCTGCGGGTCCTGCCATGATGACGGTACCGATATATTTCAGATGCAGCATGGCCATATTTTACATGTTGTTCTGGGAGTCGGTTGCGAAAGCTGCCATGCCAGTACGGTCGATTCCAGTTTGAATATTATCGGCCCCGAATTTCACATTGACGGTTTGGCCACCGTGAAATTTTCCCCGGACAGCGGTTCATATTCCGACGGATCCTGCAGTAATCCCGGGGGATGTCATGATGGTACATTGCCATGGTAATTTTTAATATTGCCATGAGCGCAAAACAGGAGGTTAATTTGAGATATTTTTTGCCTATAATAGTCGGTTGTTTATTACCGTTGGCGGCAAACGGCGGGGAATACCACGTAGATAAATCGGGAAAGAATCAGGTTCAATTCGTTTCTGACATGCCGTTGAGCGCGTTCACCGTAAAAACTAATGACATCGATGGCTACGTTTATTGGGATGGTTTATCGGTTCCACCGATCGAATCGCAGTTGAAAACCAGCGATCTGTATTTTGAGGTTCAATTGAATTCGCTTGATGCGGGCAACAGCATGTATAACCGTCACTTAAAAGAAGATTATCTCAAAACCGAAAAATATCCTTATGCGACATATAAAGGGCGCATTACCGAAATCGATCCTATAACCGACAGTTCTTTCACTGTCAAAATCGAAGGTGATTTTTCTATACATGGAGAAGCAAAAATGCTTAAATTAACCGGCGAGGTTATGCGGGTCGAAGATGATTTAAATGTGAATTGCGATTTTACGGTCAAAATGTCGGACTATGACATTAAAATACCGAAGCTGATGTTTATCGAAGCGGATAATGATATTAAAGTGAGCCTGAATTTTTATATCCGGCCTTCTTCTTACGGCGGGACCGGAAAATGATAAATAGATTATTTTATTTTATAATTGCGGCTATTTTTGTTATTGCCATAATTGCAGAAAAATCTTCGGCACAGATCAAATGGAAGCGATCCGAACCGACGATCGAATTAAAACAACGAATTTTTCATTCAACCAGGGTAATCGGATTACCTACCTCCGAAACTCTGAAAAAAGGCGATTTTGAATTCGAAATTTCGCATCGCTTTCAACCGCCCGTCTCCGACGGCTATGAAGCACTATATGGGTTCGACGGTCCCGTCAAGATGAGACTGGCAGTTGGCTACGCTGTTTTCAATGATTGGATGGTCACGTTGGGACGCAGCAACTTGGATGACAACACCGACCTGCAAATAAAATACCGGTTTTTTCATCCTCGGAAAAGTCAGGTTCCGATTATAGCGGCGATGCAATTTGGTGCAGCCTGGAATATCGTGGAAACTTTTCGACTGAATCAAAATGGTGATATGGTCGTCCGCCGGAAAGGGCATAAACGCCACTTTCAATATTTTGGCCGACTGATTATCGATTATATGCCTTTCTCCAAAATCGCTGTCGGGCTGATTCCTTCTTATCTTTATAATAGTGATATCAGTGCCGAAGATATTGACAACACATTTATGCTGGGAACCCATTATCAGATATTTCTTTATAAGCGATGGAGTCTTATCGCGGGATGGTCTCCTATTCTGTCGGACAAATCAAATCGACATAATCCGGTCGGTATCGGTGCCGAATTGGAAACCGGTGCCCATATTTTTGAATTATTCGTCACCAATCAAGTGCGTGTTAATTCAACACAATTTATATCCGGTGCAAATTACCCGTTTGATGGTGATAATTTAAGAATAGGCTTTTACATTAATCGTATTCTTTGAAATTTCTATTGACGGCTTCTGAAAAGGCCGTCATTTATCCATTTGGCGATCAGATCGATATGTATTTGGTCGAGTTTTTCAGTGCTCGGCATTACCGGTTCTGTGGTCCATGCCACCGTTTTATATAACAGACTTTTATCGGCTCTTCCGGGAACGACTATTGATCCATGGTCCGACCCGGCCATAATATTGTCGTAGGTTTCCAGATTCAGACCGGCCGCAGGTGATTCTCCCGCGTGACAGCCGGACGTCGCACATTTTACCGTAAAAATATATTTGATATCTTCATAGTACGTCGTTTCATCGGTGGGTGCAAAAATTTTCTCTTTTGAACAACTTAACACGATTAATAATACTATTGCTGAAAAAAGAGCGCCCGTGAAAAGACGATTGCTATTAATTTTTCGAAGCCCTCCGAGGCGATCCATACTTTTTACCATTTTTTGTAATATACTTACCCAAAATTAAATACGAATCAATTTGTTAAAAAATTGATTTCAACTTATTTATCCGATCATTTTTTATGATTAACCTGAACCGCCATGGCAGTTTTATGCCAGCATCGTAACCGGCTGATAGGTGACGACAGAAGAATGGGTCCAGCTGATTGGCGATATGCCTGATGTTATCCTTGACTGAATCTTTCATTGCGCCGAAATTATTCATATTACCGGGAAAAGTTATCGGTTTAAAGATCAGGCTTGCCGAAAAGAAAAAAAGAAATTATGATTAAAACGGAAATAACAGGCAGATCGGCTTTAATCCGGTTCGTGACAGGTGCAGGCGGCCGATAAAATCGATTATATCGGTCGCATGTAGGATGTCAGTACTACCCGTTGTGGATGCCTGTCGCGGTCATCTGAGGGGAGCGACGCTTTTGTCAACCGGATTGAGACTGATGTGCAAACATCGATTAGGAGACCGTAGTGAAAACAGAGACGACGTTCGAGTGCCCGATCTGCAAGCTCAACAAGCCCTTGCGTGAAGGTCGGCCCGAGCAGTTTGTTTCGGGACCGATAGGCGACTTGATCAGGCATAAACACCCGGACTGGGGTCCCGGCCATGTTATCTGCCAGTCCTGCCTTAAGGATTTCCGGCACGAGTATTTAACTAAGGCCATAGAAACACAGATCGGCGAGATCTCCGCTGTCGAGAAAGAGGTCCTCAATAGCCTGAGAGAGCATGAAGTGCTCGTGCGAAATACCGATCAGCAGTTTGAGGAGGCCAAAACATTTGGCCAGCGTCTGGCGGACAGGGTCGCCGCGTTCGGGGGCAGTTGGAGATTTATAATTTTCTTTACACTCGCCTTCGTGGTCTGGGTGGTTGTAAACGGCATAGCGCTATTTCATAGGCCATTCGATCCGTACCCCTATATTCTGTTGAACTTAATTTTATCATGTATAGCAGCTTTGCAGGCGCCGATCATCATGATGAGCCAGAACCGCCAGGAGGCAAAAGACAGACTCCGCTCGGAAAATGATTATCAAATCAACCTCAAGGCGGAGATTGAGATCCGGCAACTGCACACAAAACTGGACCAGCTCATAAACCACTCGTGGCAACGCCTCCTGGATATTCAGCGTCTCCAGGTTGACCTGATTGAGGAACTGGCCTCCAAAGGCGATGATTGAGTTCCGGAACTGTCAAGTTTCGTTTGCTTTGAGGTCAGGCCGCCAAGTGTAAACGGAGATATCTTCTCATACATGCAGGCTTCTGCACAATAATGCGTTTATTGAGATCTCTTCGATCCTTTAGTCGGTCAGATTCAGGTGATATCCCGAGTATTCGTTAAACAGGAAAATCTGTATCGGCCACGGACCTGGTCAGGAAATGAAGAGGCTATGACGAAAATAATAAAGCGTCATCATCAGAGGTCCGAATTCGGCGCGGCGAAATAAGGAAGACCCGGCGATCTCTCTGTTCGTCGGGAAGAGATTGCCGCGATAACTTATGATAAGATGGTATGCCGGGCATTGGAATCATAACCTGTTGAAAATCAAACGCTTTAAGATTATCTTTGATTGATTAATGAGTGGACTCATCGAATCCGGATAAATCAAATGACTTGCAATCGGGGAACGTATTATCTAAATTTGTGTTAGCCATTCTGAAAGGATTGACGATTAACAATTATATATAATTTTGTCATTAATGAATTCAGGAGGATAGATGCCGGGCAAAAAACAAATTAAAAAGCCGAGCTTAAAACAGATTGGCCTCTCCGAAGAAACCATTATGGGACTTTATACCAATCTGCTAAAAACCAGGATGCTGGATGAACGTTTCCGCAAGCTGTTCCGCCAGGGGCGGTTTGCCGGGACTTATTTTTCCGCAGTCGGACAGGAGGCAACCACGGTCGGCCCGACTTATGGGCTCCGCGATGAAGATATTATAGCTCCGTCACACCGCGAAATCGGTGCTAATGTCACCAAAGGTGTTCCACTGGAGAAAATTGTCGCTCAGGTTTATGCCCGTGTTAATTCACCGGACAAGGGGAAGAGCCATCCCTGTCATTATGGGTGGCAGCCCAAAGGTATAATTACTCCGGCTTCGACAGTCGCCGGACAAACAATTATCGGAACCGGCTGCGCGATGGGTTTTCAGATTCAAAAGAAAGACAATGTCGTCCTGGCCTTTTTCGGCGAAGGTTCCACCTCTCGTGGCGGCTGGCATGAAGCGCTTAATTATGCCGGAATTCATAGACTGCCCATTGTCTACATCTGCCAGAATAATCTCTGGGCCGAATCGGTTCCGGCCACTCTTCAGGCTGGTATCAAGGATTTTTCCGACCGGGCTAAAGCTTATGGCTTTCCCGGTATAACCGTCGACGGCAATGATGTTATTTTAGTTCATAAAACGGCCGTTGAGGCCATAAAGCGCGCGCGCACCGGCAATGGTCCGACTTTAATTGAGTGTAAAACCTATCGCTGGTATGGTCATTCCGATATTGATCCGGCCGATTATCGTACCAAGGAAGAACTGGAAGAATGGAAAAAGAAAGACCCAATAGCACGTATCGAAAAACTTTTAATGTCATTAAAGATATTGACGACTGAAAAGCGTGAGGCGCTTGTCGAGCAAATCAGTAAAGAAATCGACGATGCGGTTAATATTTGCGAAAACGAAAAATATGCCGAACCGGAAGAAGCCTACAACGATGTTTACTCCGAACAGTATCCTGTCAGGCGCTATGAAGATTGGGAGGTGATGTCATGAAAAAGATAACTTTTATTGATGCCATTACACAGGCCCTTGACGAAGAAATGGAGCGCGATGAGCGGGTTTTCCTGATTGGCGAAGATATTGGTATCTACGGCGGTGTTTTCAAGGCAACCAAAGGCCTTCTTGATAAATATGGCCCTGAGAGGGTAATCGATTCTCCCATATCCGAAGTCTATATCGCCGGCGGTTCGGTCGGCGCCGCGATGGTCGGATTGCGGCCGGTTCCGGAAATACAATTCGCCGATTTTATTACACCTTCGATGGATCAGATTATCCAACAGATGGCTAAGATGCGCTATCGCACCGGCGGACAGTGGACCTGCCCGATGACGGTGCGCGTTTGCTGCGGAGCCGATATCGGCGGCGGTCTCTACCATTCGCAAACCAACGAGCAGTGGTTTTTTTCGCAGCCCGGTTTGATTGTCGTTATGCCCGCTACGCCCTACGATGCCAAAGGTCTTCTGAAATCCGCCATTCGCGGCGACGATCCGGTTGTATATTTCGAGCACAAACGATTGTATCGATGGATAAAAGAGGAAATACCGGATGACGATTTCACTGTCCCCATCGGTAAAGCCGCCTTACGAAATAAAGGCGACGATATAACGATAGTAAGCTATGGTTTGATGTATCACCGCGCCCTGGAGGCAGTGAAGGGATTGGAAAAAGGTGGTGTCTCGGTCGATTTAATCGACCTGAGGACACTACTTCCCTGGGATCGCGAGATGATTTTCGAATCGGTCAAAAAAACATCGAAAGTCGTCCTCGTCCAGGAAAGCCCGAAAACCGGCGGTGTCATGGCCGAAATTTCGGCCTCTATCACCGAGGAAGTATTCGACTATCTTGATGCGCCGGTATCAAGAGTCTGCGGATTGGATGTCCCGGTGGTACCGTTTGCCCCGCCGATGGAGCATTTTTTCCTGCCCAATGCCGAGAAGATAACAAAGGCCGTCAAAGAAGTTTTGGAATACTGAGGGAGATATAATGGATTATAAAGTAGTCGTACCGCCGCTGGGCGAATCGGTTGTCGAAGGCACCATCGTAAAATGGCTGAAAAAAGAGGGCGATAAGGTTAAAACCGATGATCCTCTGGTCGAAATCATGACCGACAAAATCAATGTCGAGATTCCTTCACCGCACGACGGCATCATGAAAAAACATCTTGTCAAACTGGAAACGGTCGTTGAGATCGGACAGGCGATTGCCGTTATGGAAGTCGAAGGTGAAGTTACCGAGGCCAAAACCTTCGAAACCAAATCGGCCTCGGGCGAGGAAAAAATTCCGCAGGAGCAGGAAGCCCCTGAACCAGCCGAAGAGTTTATCGATTCCGCCGCGCATCATCGTGACGAAGGCATTCACGCCGATGAAGATGCTATTGAAGCCGGCATCAGGGCGGTCAAATCTTCTCCGGTCGTACGCCGTCTGGCGCGAGAACATTTTATAGATTTGCGCAAACTTCGTGGAACCGGCCGGGACGGACGAATCAGCAAGCAGGATGTGATAAAATACATCAATGCCCGTCACACCGTCGATATCACCAAACCTGATTTTCAATTTCCCGATCTGGAACCGGAAGAAATTATTCCGGTTACCGGCGTCCGCAAAGTAATCTCCGAGCACATGGTCGCGTCGGCCTTCACGATTCCGCATGTAACCACTTTCGATGAATGCGATATGACCGGGGTGATTGCCTGGCGTCGGAAATACGTCGATAAAATCGAAGAAAAGCACGGCGTCAGAATTACATTCATGCCGTTTATCGCCAAAGCGATTATTTTTGCCGCCCGCGATTTTCCATGGATTAATGCCACCCTTGAAGACGATAAACTGCACGTCAAAAAATATTTCAACATCGGTATGGCCGTCGCTCGTGAAAATTCTTTGATAGTCCCGGTTATAAAACACTGTGAGCAAAAATCCTTATTGCAGATTGCCAAAGATATGACTGAGCTGGCGGCGAAAGCTAACGAGGATAAACTTCAGATGGACGAAATAACCGGCGGGACGATTTCGATTACGAATGCCGGCGGAATGGGCGCGCTGGCCTCGACGCCGATAATAGCTAAGCCACAAGTGGCTATATTGGGTGTACACAAGATTGTCGAGAAGGCAGTTGTTCGCGGCGGCGAAATCGTCATCCGGCCGATTCTTAATTTCGGATTGTCGTTCGATCATCGCGTTGTCGATGGCGGCTATGCCGTGCAGTTCTTGCGTCGTATGATCGAATATCTCGAAGATACTGACAGCTGGATTGTCGAAGTCATATAAACAGGAATAAATTATGCCTGAAAAATACAAGTTAATCGTTATAGGTGCCGGACCGGGCGGATATGTAGCGGCGATTCGCGCCGCACAGTTGGGAATAAAAACCGCCATTGTCGAAAAGGAGTACATGGGCGGTGTCTGCCTCAACTGGGGATGCATACCGTCAAAGGCATTATTATATACAACCGAGTTGAAACGAACTATCGAAGGCGCCAAACGCATCGGACTGACCGCTGATAATGTAAAAATCGATCTCGACAAACTCCGCAAACACAAAGATGATACCGTTAAAAGATTGACCGGCGGCGTTAAGCTATTATTGGATAAAGCCGGTGTGAAAATATTCAATGGTACCGCGTCGTTTCTTTCCGCAAGTGAAATTGAAGTCGCCGACGGCAAAGAAAAATTGAGGGTTAACGGCGATAATTTTATAATTGCCACCGGGACGACACCATTTGAATTGCCGATGCTGAAATTCAACGGCAAAAATATTATCGGTGCTCGTGAATCTATTAATATTCCCAATGTTCCTAAAGAGATGCTGGTAGTCGGTGCCGGACCGATCGGTGTCGAAATGGCCACCGTGTACCAAACGCTCGGCTCGAAAGTCACTATTGTCGAAGTGCTTGGTTCGGTGCTGCCTTTGCTTGATCAGGATATTTCGGAAGCCTCCGAAAAGGCACTCAAGAAACAGGGGATGGAAATTCTGTTATCATCCAAAGTCGTTTCCTCGAAGGTCGTTAAAGACAAAGTGAATGTTTCCATTGAGACGCCGAAAGGCAAAGAAGACAGAATTTTCGATACGGTGCTTGTCGCGGCCGGGATGAAACCGAACAGCGGTGGACTGAATCTTGATAAAATCGGTGTCAAGCTCGACGATAAAGGCTTTATCATTGTCGATAAAAAGATGCGCAGCAGTATCAAGAATATTTATGCTATCGGCGACGTTGCCGGCGGTTTGCTGCTGGCGCATAAAGCCTCGCATGAGGGTGTTGTCGCCGCCGAATCGATTGCCGGTGGTGCGGAGACGGCCGATTGGAAAGCGGTCCCGTATGCCGTCTTCACCGACCCGGAAATTGCCGGGATTGGCATGACCGAGAAAGAGGCCAGAGATGCCGGAAAGAAAATCAAGATCGGACGGTTTCCTTACCGAGCGGTCGGGAAAGCAATCGCGACCCTGGCGTCCGATGGTTTCACGAAAGTTATCTCCGATGTCGACTCCGATGAGATTCTGGGAATCCATATTTTCGGGCCGCATTCGGGTGATATAATTTTTGCCGGGACAGTGGCGATGGAGATGGACGGCACGTCCGAGGATCTAAGCCGCATGATGGCGGTGCATCCGACTCTATCCGAGGCACTCATGGAAGCGGCGATGAATGTCGACAAACACGCCATCCACATCCCGAATTAGTATAGTACATTTGCGTGGAAAGTAAACAGTAGGGCAGGAGTCGCCGACTCCTGCCTTTTTAATTTGGCAGGTCTGAGGGCAGACCTGCCCTACTCGTGCTACTGCTACATGTACTATAAGTAGAGACACGTCATTGCGAGCCCTGAGAGGAATGCATTGCATTCCGCGAAGGGCGTGGCAATCTACTTGTAACGTGTAGATAGATCGCCACGTCGTCCTCATCTCTCCGTTTTCAACGGGGAGAATTCGGACTCCTCGCGATGACGATTTTTATCTTCTGGAACAACCTCTCCTCCTTCGCCAACTTATCACTTACATATTCAATATTTACGTTTGGATTCGTGGTCGGTGTATGTCCTCGTGCACCAACCTTTTTATTCACTCGATCCGGTTACAGAACATCCTCTATATCCCGAACCTCCACATTATCGTACCCAATAACATACACAAAGCTATTCGCCAAGAGACTATTTATATCATCTATCGCGATTTTTTTCCGTAGCAGTTCGCTAACTGAGCCGACTGGATACTGGGTAATCCCGCACGGATTTATCAGTTCAAAATAACGAAGATCAGTATTTACGTTCAGCGCCAGACCATGATAAGTTATCCATCGGGAGACCGCCACGCCGATCGCGCCAACTTTATGATCGTCCACCCAGATACCGGTCAGACCATCTTTGATTTCCGCCCTCAAGCCGATTTCGCCCAGCGCCCTGATGGCGACCTGCTCCAAATCTCTTAAAAACCGACGTGCATCATATTTGCGATTACGAAGATCGACGATTGGATACAGCACCGTCTGACCCGGGCCGTGAAACGTAATATCGCCGCCGCGCTCGATCTCATGCAGGTCGACTCCTTTTTCATTCAATACTTCTTCCGAAACCAGAAGATTATTTTTATCGGTACCCCGGCCCATAGTTATGACCGGTTCATGTTCGGTCATTATCAGGCAATCATCGATTTCGGATTGATACCGGAGCTCCACCAGCTTTTTCTGGATATCCCAGGCCTTTTTGTACCTGGTCAGGCCGAGATTAATGCGAATCAGCTTCATCGGGTATATTTCGCGCTTGCACTTAACGGATTATTGCGTGAATTTATAGCTGGCGTTGCGGCGATATTTCCCGTCCTTGCGATACATCATTTTCTCAATGATAAACTCACGCCGCACCCAGCAGTAATCATCATGCAAGGGGATAATAATCTCGTTGATTTCGTTTTCCGAATATATTTTATTCGGCTCGAACTTCTGAAGAATATACTCGAGAATATATTTGCGCTTTTTGCGCTGCGCCGGCATAACCTCGATTTTACCATTCTTCATAAACCGTCCAACTATTTTTTCCGCCGGTGTCATTATGTTTTTGTTCGAACGCCGCTCCAGCCATTCGAGCAAATCTTCCCGTTTGACCCGCCAGTCCTTGCCGATTTTATACGCGGTCAACTCGCCCGCCTGCAGTTTGCGGGCAATAACCTGGACATTCATTTTCAGCATCTCGGCCACTTCCGCGGTCGTATAAAACTCCAGCTTCGCTTCTTCGCTTGGTTTCGCCTTTGGCTCTTCGTTTAGCTCTTTTTTTGGTTCTTCTCTTGGTTCCATCACAACCAACCTCATTATTCAACATATTTAAACACTTCGGCATATTATAACGGATTATTAGGTATTGTCAAGTAGTTATTTTCTGAATGTCCCAGATAAAGGTAGTAAATTATGATAAATAATGAAATGAAACAATTGCGGATTTTTTCTGTTAAACTATTGACAGAAAGGTAATAAGTTAGTATAATATAATTGCAGCTAAATAGGAACGACCATGAAAAATCTAAATATTTTAGTTTTAATTGAGTTTAAAATTATGTCGATACTTAATATAAGTAGGTGATTATAGATGCCCGCCAAAAAAGACGAAAAAGTTAGGCAAGAAGTAAAAAAAGTAGACTCTGAATCGAATTACATCTATCTGGATGACCATGTAAAAGACTTCCTTTATTCGGATTATGTAAGAGTTCGTTCTGGGCCAAGGGGAATGTTATTATCTTTTGGCAAAAGTCATCCTGATAACGATAAATTTACAATAATTTCAGAAATTTTGGTGCCCTTGGATGTTTCTTTTGCTTTAAAGCAAATTATAGAGACCCAACTTGATGATTTAGTAAAAGACGGAATTAATAAAAAAATCGAACCAAAAAAGGACGAATAAATGGAATTGGTAGAATCAAAAGAGTATAAATTTCTCCAGTCGGGCGATACAGCTCAATTTAAAGCCCTAATGGCTTCTATTTGCATTCCGCTAGCGACTTCGCCTATTTTGGATTCCGTTGTTTTTGCCCAAGACACTTCACATGAAATTGAATGTGGTTCTTATATGGTCAAAGAAATTAATGAAGCATTGACGGAATTAGAGGATTGGGATAATTTGCCTAAATTTAATACTGTAGAAGAATTTTTGAGTAGTCTAAAAAAATAGCCAATGTGCCGCTACAGATAGTATCTTTATCCAAATTCACAAAAAAGTTTGATAAACTCGAACCATCGGTTCAACAAGATGTTACGGAAGCAATAAATAGACTTGCGATTGATCCTAACCCGATGACGTTACCTCCAGAATTTAAATGGAAAGTAATAAAAAATAAAGCGGCTATAAAAAAATATGGCCCTATTAGAGCCATACATCCATACAACCATGGTTATCGATTAGTCTATCTCGTTAAAGCTAATAGTCTTGTACTCGTTGTCGTAGATACAAGAGAAAACTTTTATCGGGAGATCGAAAGAAAATAGAAATGTAATTTCTCAATTTCACTCGTCTGAGATTTCATATTCCCCACTTATTGCTAATTTAAAGAATGATAAGTCGAAATCCCTGTCGTAGATCCTGAGAGAATCGAAGGGCGGTTTATACATCTTTTTTTAATCTTTCGCGCTCGAATGAAATATGCAATGCATGGACCATGCTTCGCGCGATCGTCAAAAGCGCAGGGCTATTGACATATGATTCTTTTATGCAGCCATTACAAAGTTGGAAGTTATTCTCACGGCGTGCCGCAGGTATTGATCCAATCTTCGCAATCGCACGGCTCCGGGCCATTTAAGTACAGATAACTGACCAGATAGGTAATATCAAAAATATTGCAGATGCAATCTTTGTTCGGATCACTATTGCAAAGCGAATAGCGCGCCGGAGCCGGCCCATCCATATATAAGTAGTTGACCAGCATACTAATATCACTCAAATTCACCAGTCCATCGCCGTTGGCGTCACCCGATCTGTGACCAATGAAAAAGACCTCCCACGCAATAACGAAGTTTTCATCGTCGGTATACTGGCCTGTTACGGTATATGGTCGCGGCCGGGAACCCCATATCGGTTCATAATAACCGACGAATTGGGCGGCCGATAAAAGAACCTGCATGACTTCGCCGGTAAAGCCCTGATATCCCGGTAAAATAGATACGGCCAACGGCTGAATAGCACCGTTAACCAACACCGAAGCCGGGTCGATATCGGCAACATTACGACTCTGCAGATCGCCTATGATAATGGTATCTATAAAGGGGTTTATGGTATGGCCAAAGATGGCGTACTGGGGCTCCGGCAAAAAAAGCGATCGGCCGTCGCCACATGGTCGGCGTTCAGCCAGGAACTCTATTTCGTCGTAGCATGACCAGCCATTATACCAATCATAGTACTCGGAACATGCCCGAATATCAGCCTTCTGGAAATATTCAAGCAGGTTCATGGGAATACGACCTTCCATCGTATGCCCGTACCACCCCGGAGCTTCCAGCGTGGTTTCCTGGCCGGTTATGTTATTCCGAAACCCAATGTGACCTGAATTGTCAAAATAAATGGAGTAATCCGGCTGCTGATGGTAATGCTTTCCTATAGAAATCGTATAACGACTGCCGTAAAAAAGGTCCGCATCGCCGACGCAATCCAGCCGGACATACAGGTAGGCCGAATCATAACACATATATATCTTATCAAGTTCCTGCGATGGGTCCCCGGTACCGTCGTTGTCAAAATCATCGGCCATGATATATTCCGGCAACCAATCATCCGTATCATCGCCGATAGCAATCGTGCCGCACCTAATCGGCGACCAAAGATTATCAGGCGCCCTAACCAAAGTTATCGAGTCACCGAAGGGGTCGAAGCCGCGTAAGGTATCAAAAGCATAAATAAAGGTCAGTGTGTCCGGCATCGGTTCTGTAAAGAACATCAACAGGGTATCATTACCAAAGGCTCCTTCACCAATATAGGTACTATCCATGCTCCACGGATTTTCTATAAGCCAAATCGTTACATCGCTACCCTGATGTTGCATGGCCAAAAACCCATCGCCTTGAAGCATATCCCAGAAACCGTTAAGATCGACCGGAAACCTGACCAGAGTTATCGGATTGCCCTCCTCGTTCAAACCGCTCAAAGTGTCGTTGGCGTAGATGAAAAACAGAGTATCGGTCGGCGAAAAGAAAATAAAGACGGTGTCGTTGGAGAGAATGCCGCTTGCAAGTAATGTTCCGTCGCTGTCCCATACCGTCACATTGGAATTTTCCTGGATGATTTTAATGATATGGCCGTTATCTTCGACAACCTTCCACCAGCCGTTTAGATCTGCCGTAAGGCTAAATGCTATCGCCAGAAGAGGTATCACCAGAATCAATAGGGGTAAAAACGCCGCAAAAGATACAATCCGGCGTCCGCTTTTAAAGAATAATTTAGACTGCATATAAGGGTCTCACTTCCCGGAAGTATAAATTGTTCTTGATATTATAATCCTAAGGAAAAATATATATTTGAAATGTGCGATTGTCAAGGGTAAAGTGGATAGCCATGTCAAGTTAGTTGATAACAATTAGAATTGAAATCTATCACCCTCACAAGCCATTGAATTGCAGAAAGATAGCATGATAGGTCGAAACCCCTGTCGTAGATCCTGAGAGAATCGAAGGGCGGTTTCGACATCTTTATTTAATCTTTCGCGCCTGATTAATCGCTATTTTTGGTAGTGGTGCATTTTGAAATATAGGGATTTGCGGGCTGGCAAGCTATTTGTTTCAAAATTTAGCGAACAAAAAGTTTATAAAATCGTTTAATAAATTGCAATGGATAGATTTTATAAAAAAAGTGGAGCGGACGGGATTCGAACCCGCGACTTCGGAATTATCAGGTCCGCACTCTACCCGCTGAGTTACCGCCCCACAATTATTAAAAAAATACTTGACAAATGCAGGTTTTGGCCGATATTTAAATTATCAGGTCCGCTCAAGTCTCTTTGCTGAGTGAGACTACGGATATGAAAGGCCCCAATATTCATATAAATGGGCACATATTTAGGGGAACACTTATGTTCCCCTTTTTTATTTTTGTATTCTATCTCTTATCTCTTTTAAATCAATAAATTTACTTGCGGCCGCCGCTAAATCCAAAGCGGTTGATTCTTTTCGCCCCACACAGATAACAGTTTTACCTCTTGCCGTTAAGTAATTAATAATCGGGATAAAATCACTATCTCCACCCAAAACTACAGCTTCCTCATATTTGTCGATACCTGTTAGCATTCTAAATGCCATGTCAATATCAAGATTTCCTTTTAATTTAACGAGACCAGTATTTTTATCTTCAATGACCCGTACCTCTTTATCAATGACTTTATATCCAATATGCATTAATGCCGTTTTAAATCTTCTATATTTCTCAACCTGTTCCATCTTTCTTATTGGCGGGGCGGCAGTAAAATAGTAAGCATCCACGCATTCCTTATTATCAGTGAAAAATTGGAAGACTTTTTTATACTCTATGCGCCACCCAAGGTCACGCTGGGCATAAAACATATTAGCTCCATCAATGAAAATCGCCACTTTTGTAGCCATAATTTCCCCCTATTCTTTTGTAACAAGGCCGGTTTCGTCGTTTATAATATTTTCATTATTGGCTATATCTGATTTTTTGGCATCTTGTCTTTTAAGTTCATCGTCTATTAACCTATCAGCTCTTGATTTTCGCTTATGATTGCGTTTTATGTCTCCATACCATTCAACCAGTCCAAAAGTATCCGAATGTGGCATTTGCACAAAAGCGGCTGTATTCTTACCGAGAGAAATACTCACAGCGCGCTCATGATCTTTGGCCTTCTTAAAATCAAATCCCCCAGCTTTTAAACCCAAAACAATCTGAGCGACGGATTGAGGCTCTCCCTTTAATTCTAAAAATTTTCGTACTGCCGTAGCAAAGGGTTTCTTATAATAAGCATCGGGTTTGATTGCAGTCTGAGACTCACTATCATTTGCCATATCAGAATAGGGCGGTTTCTCGCCGATACTCTCATATAAAACATTAATAGCATTTTTTGTTTTGTTGGCCTCGGCCATCTGATTTTGGAGTTGCCTCTCCAATTCATCGATGGCTCTTCGGATAGATTCGCTCATATCTAAAACTCCCTTATTAAATGGTTAATCTTCTCCTTACTTATACGTCATTAATACGATTTTGTCAATATATTTTTTGGATATTTTTATTTTTTCTCCAAAAAATAATACGGTAGAAAAATCTATAATTGGCATATTGGCCATTTGACAATCTATAACTATTGGCAGCTTCCCATAACTAATTGTTGTATAGCGTATTCAGAGCCAAGAGTTAGGCCTTATGGCGAATCAATGTCAAATAATTTTTTATTTTTTTGAATTTTTCTCTTGACAAATTTAAAATTATATTTTTAATTGGTTTTAATTAAAAGAAAAGCCGGTAGTTGTGGCTACCGGCAAGACTTGAAAATCCTTTACCATTTAAACAAGGGACTTTCAATGTTAGTATACAAAATATTAAATCTCTTGTCAAGTATTAATTGCTTGGCACGCCCCCCGCCATCATTCACAAAAACTGAATAGGTTCAGGGTGCTTCCTTACTGCCCTGAACCGCCTATTAAACGCCCGCCCGATGCGCGAACATCGGGACGGGATATTAGCCTAAAAACAGGCCTTCAATAACCAGATTAAATATAATCTGTTTATTTGAAGAAACAAGAGAAATAATCTTCGGCCTGTGGTTGAGGCTATGGCAAATGCCAAGCCCATGGATTGGCAACAATTTTTTACATTTAAGAGAAAGGATTCTCTGATGAGAGTTTCTCCTTGGCATAGTATTAAGCAATCGGTGCATCATAATAATACTGAATGCACCGAAGGCAATAATATTGAGCCTGAAAACCGGCGTCGCGGCACCGATGGCAAGCCTCTTTGCGAACATTGCAAAAGGCTTAACGCCAGTAGCCGATAGCCTATTAGGACTTGGTGGGAGCGAAAGAAAGCTCCCACCAAGATTGCAGCCTTGATCTACGATTCCATCAATTTCCCCACCAAATCTATGTTAATCCTGTTACCCGGCCTTTATATAGAAACATGAAATATGCAGATATGAAAAAAACAGATTTTGAAATTTATGCGATCAATTCGAAACGAAGCCATTTTTTTACCGGGGGAAAAACGAAAAATAAAGATGTTAAAATATGCGAAACGAACCCAATTCATTGGACTAACAACGGCCTTAATCGGTTACACGGATTTTTGTTGGTAATTATGACAATAAATGACACTTTATTCGAGAAATAACACTACAATCTCTCGTTCACGGGGGCGTACACCAGCCACCATTAATAAAAGCCCCATGCTTTGGGATAGAAATGCCCTCAAGTCTGGAACAGGTACTGTAGTTTCATGAAGAATTGGCGTTCGGTGATGCGCCAGTTGGAGGATTTATCCGGTTCGTTATTGAGATCATTGTAATCCTGCGTCGAACCGATATAAAAAACCGAGAAGGGACTTATGCGGTATGTTATAAGAGGATCGATATCCCATCGTTTTGATTTATAAATCGGTAAATCGGCGACTGACAGATCCTCGGCTCCCGAATATGTATACTTCATTTTCATATCGTTATACTGTACCACCAACCTGACCGACAGCCAGGTATTCAGTTGCAGCTCAAGTCTGGTTCGGCCGATAAACTGCCGGAACAACACGACGTCTTCATGAACATCGACACTTCTAATCTGGCTGACCGTCGGTACTATGGTCAGACGATCCAGCGGCTTTAACTCCGCATAGGCCGACAGGGCGGTTTCGTTTCCCGGCTTACCGACACTCAGGGCGGGATTGCGACTGACGTTTAAATTGAATCCCGTTCCCACCATATCACTGATGCGCCCATCGGCCGAAAATCCAACTGTCCAGAGATCGTTATATTGTGTACCGCCCCACAATTCCTCTCCCCGGGAATAAGCGATACCGAGGGAAGTCTGGGCAACTCTCAAAACGGAATTGAGGGAGATGGTGGCGTGCCGCCATTTTTGGATACCCTCGAAGTTCCAGCGCCCGTCCACATTTAATCCGGGAGTGATTCTCTCGAAAATTGAGTTTTCGGGATAGGAAGTATATTGAAAGTTAATGAAAGAATTACGCTGATTGTTCCACGGATCATAACCGGTTTGGGTACGGTATGACGGTGAGACTTCATTATAATCCCACATAAAAGTCCAATTTCGGCCGAATTGCCTTATTTCGGCAATAAGGGCATGACCATAATAAGACTCCCCATCCAGCGCCTCAGTATACCGGCCGCGGTCGAACCATTTCCTGTCATTCATAACGCTGTCACGAACATACTGGTCCAGCGAGTCCGGCGTCTCGGTAAGCAGGCTATCTAAATAATGAGTAAAGTGATCCGGCTCATCGGTATGCGAGACTATAAACTGGCCGATAATACTCAGCGCCGGTGTCAGGCGAATGCGCCCATCGACAGTTGCAATCGACCCGGAGCCGCCGCCTTCGAAACGTCGATCGGTAAGCATGAATCCGACCTGATTACTGTTCCCGAGTGTTCGCTGTCCGCGCAAGACGTTAACGTAACTTTTGCCGGCATCAATAACAAGCCCTTCTTCTTCGAAAGGCGCACTGTACGGTGAGTTTTCATCAAGGGCCGTCATAAAGCCGATACTGTTGCGCTCCGTTCGTTGAATAAGTTTGGCCGCATAAATCGGATTCCAAACGGTTCGAGTGTAGAAGGAGTTGAAATAAGTCCTGAAAACATCGGCACCTTCCTGGAAAAATGGCCTTCTCTCGGGAAAGAGTAACTCAATCGTCGAGTTGACATCGATCTGCGCCGCGTCCGCCTCCACCTGGGAAAAATCGGGATTATAATAACCTTCAAGGGTCATCGATGATGAGACCGAAAATTTTCCGCCGAGAGATAATTCGACATCGGGATTTTCATTCTCGAAGGGCACATTTATGCTTTTTGGTCGACGGTAGCCCGACTGTCGGCCGACCAATGTCGGCAGGATTTCGAAGCCTTTACCGGGGTGGACATTCCTGATGCCATTGACCGTCCCCCATTTGCAGGCGAAACACTGGTCATTGCGGTCATCGGCGCCCCATGAATACTGGTAATAACTATCACGGGGACGATTACGCCAGAATTCGACCCGCCACGATTGTTCGTCCCTGTTGGGAAACCTCATGCTGTTAAATGGCACGGCGATTTCCACCTGGTACCCGGAATCGGTGATCTGCGCGGCCGATTTCCATATTAAATCAAAGCCGACATCTTCGCCGCCGGTCATTGTCCAGAGCCGGTCTTTTTGGACGCCATGTGGATTGACGAACAACTCGTAACCCCACGATGCTTCGCCGTAGGTGTCTATCAAAATGCCGACCAGGTCATCACCGTCATATTGATCCCGCTGGCACATGGTCGCGCGTAAATCTTCCGGATCATCATAACAGATGAAGGCGACATATAAATAATCATTATCGTAGGTTATGTAAGCGTCGGTCCTGACCTCCGGCTTTATGTTTTCTCCGGGATTGCGCTCGACAAAATCGGTAACGTGGCCGACATTTTTCCACCCGGGATCGCCTAAATCGCCATCAATCTTAATCGCACCGGTAGCCTGTTTGGTTGATAACGTCGGTTTCATAACCGGTGTGAAATCATCGGCGGTAATTATCGAGGTCATAACCAGTAATATGGCCGCTACCCTTAACGTATTTATGGCTAAGCGTATCAATAATGCGTTTTTTTGTATTCTCATATATAAATCCCTTTGCGGCAATAAATGACCGGATGGCAAACCGTCCCGCTTGATTTATCGCCGGTTCGAAAAAAACACCGACATTATCTATGAAACAGCATCGAGCGTGGGTTCGGTTTTCAAATCAGGATACTCATGCGAGTAACCCGGACAACTGAGTTTTATATACGTATGATAGTTAAGAAGGTTGCGCATATTGCCTGAGTCGATCGGATTTTTGTCGGCGCACGGGGACGTACGCCGGCCACGGGCAATGGGGGGGCAGACGAGGACGTCTGGCGCGCACTTAAATCTGCATTTGGCGGTTCGCGCGAACGGCAGGGATCATTGACCATTTGAGCACAGGGCTCTGATCTTTCCCTACGAAAGATTTTACCCCCACCGCCTATTGGGGACCAGACTTTTGAGAGATTGTACATATTGACATGCCCATTTGACACGCCCATTTTACACATTTTTATTGACTTTACGGGGTGTACAATATAGCTTTGGAAAGTTGTAAAAAAGAAACGTATTTCTTAAGTTATTATTCGCCTTATCGGGCGAATTTTAAAATAGGGAGTTTGAATTCATTTCGGAGAACCGCTGAATGAAAACAATACCGATGGTTATTATAATAGTCTCGGTGATAGGCAACCTGGTCGGCGCCTATATCTTATATAAATCCATCAAGCTGAGGGAGGAAAATGCGCTTCTGCACAAATATCAGGATGATTTGTTGAATAAATTTAAGAATTTACAGGCGGATTATCCGGCGATTTCCTTTTATTCCGAGGAAAATAAGCGCCTGCTTTCTGAAACGTCGCCGACACAGAGAAAGGAAATGACTGTTTTTTTCGGCGCTTCCATCACAAAATCCTGGGATACAGATAAGTATTTCCCTGATATGAAGATAATCAATCGCGGTATCGGCGCTCAATCCGATATGCAACTCCTGGCACGATTTTCCTCGGATGTACTGCGGCTAAATCCCGGCCGGGTAGTGGTCAAATTTTGTTCCGGGAACTTTCGGCCGCAGGCTGATCCGGAAATGATGTGGGACGAATACGAAACCATGGTCAGAATGGCGCAGGTGAGAAATATCGAGCCGATTCTGGCAACGGTCGTTCCCTTGACGCGCCGCGCCGAGGAATATGAAAACTACAGTATGACGGAGCATATCAAAGGATTTAATAATCGAATCAGAAAATTGGCGGCTGACGAGAATTTCGTCCTGGCCGATTATTACCGAGCTATGGCTGACAAAGAGGGGTATTTGCCGGATTCGCTTGCCATAGACGCTATCCATCCTGATGAAAAAGGTTACCGGATAATGACCCGTGTTATAAGGCCCCTTTTGGAGTAACCCTGCCCGCTACTGCAATCTAATGTTAATGATATTAATTGACGATAATTACTGAAATGTAATATTTGTCCTTCAAAATTTGCCGACAGGATTGTATGGACATCTTGTCGGAATAATGGAGATTACATGTCGCTCAATCTGACAGAAATTAACTTCCCGAATAATACCGTTGTTGAAGAGCATAATTATTTTTCGAGGGATGGCAAAAATCTCTTTTACGCCGAATTCATGCCGAAATCAGAGCCATCGGCGGGCCTTGTTTTATGCGGCCCCTTTGCGGAAGAAAGGGTCCGTACAATCAGGATATATGTATCTTTTGCCCGCGCCCTGGCATCGATGGGAACAGCCGTCATTTGTTTTGACTATTATGGCGACGGAGATAGTGAAGGAGCTTTCGGGGACGCGTCATTCAACGATCGAATTGCGGACATAAATGGAATTTATCGATATTTTAGGGAAAAACACGCCCTCCACAAAACAGGTCTTTTGGGCCTTCGCTGGGGAGGAACGCTGGCCACCTATGCGGCAGAGAGCGTATCGCCGGAAGCTTTGATTCTCTGGGAACCGGTGATAGACACCTCCGAGTATTTTTATAATCACCTCAGGTCGCATCTGGCCTCTCAGATGCTGATTGAAAAGAAAATCATAAAAGATCGTGATCAATTGGTGAGTGATTTAAAAGCGGGACAGACAATAATGGTCGAGGGATATGACCTGACCGGCGAATTCTATATTAAAGCTTCTGAAAGCGGATTGAAAGATAAATCGTCGGGGTATAAGGGTGATGTTTTGGTTGTACAAATAGGGCCCAATGTATCCAGTATTCGTCCGGAATTGACAGCTCTGGCCGATTGCTATCCGAATTCGGAAGTGGTGGCGGTTCCGCGCGAATTCGAATGGTCAAAGACGGAGACGTGGCAGCCTGCGCCGCCCGACTTATTTAATAAAACATTTAATTTTCTTGACACGCATGGCTTTTTCCGAAGAGACATTTAATCTAAAAAATACCGAAAACCAGACAATCTACGGCGTTATCCATCATCCCGACAGGCCAAACGGCGGACTGGTAATAATGTTTAATATCGGCCTTCATTACAGGGTCTGTCACTCGCGGCTTTTTGTGCGGCAGGCCCGCGAATTACAGGCATCGGGATACTATGCTGTCAGATTCGATATGCCCGGAACCGGATACAGCCATGGCGAGATGCCCATCGGACGCGCCATTGATACTTTTGACGCGATTCAAACCGGATATTTCAAGAATGACGCTTTGTTAACCGTAAAATATCTGAGAAAAAGACTCAAACCGAAAAAGATGTATTTCTACGGGCTGTGCGGCGGTGCCCTGACCGGTATTATAGCCGCGGCCGTTGATAAAAATATCGACGGTGTTATATTCGTGGCCGGGCCTATCCTGGTTACATCAGCGGAGGCGGAGCAATCCAGCATGCACCCGATCGACGCGGATATGGTATTTTCAATGTACTTGCGCCGGGCGCTCAGCCCCAGGGCATGGGCGCGGTTTTTTTCCGGGAAATCGTCATATAAGGATCTATTCGCCTCGCTTAAGGTCAAGTTCACCAAAAGACTACCGTCATCGAAATCGAAACAGTTAATCAATGTCGATGTCGATGATAATGATACCAAAGGTAAGCATGGTTTCTATAATCGTGTATTTCATAAATCTTTTGACAACCTCGTGAAATCCGGTAAAAAGGTCCTTTTTGTTATGCCGGATTATGACCGAGCGGCGTATGATTTTAAAAGAATATTCGTCAAGTATATCATGAAAGACTATTCCGAGTACCCTGATTATTTCAATATTGAGGAAATACCCAAAGCGAATCACACATTTTCTACGCGCGAATCGTCTCGTCAGCTATTCGACACGACGATTAAATGGCTTAACAAAGAATTAATCTCTGAATAATGAAACTGATAGTTGTTATTGTTAGTTGGAACACCCGTGAGCTGACAAGAAACTGTCTGAATTCACTTTTCCCGGAATTGCATGATTTGGACAGTGAAGTATGGATCGTCGATAATCATTCGACCGATGGTTCGATTGAAATGATAAAAAAGGAGTTTCCGAAGGCAAATCTGATTGAGAACGCGGAAAATGTCGGATTTGCAAAAGCAAATAACCAAATCCTCAATAAAGCTGCGGGTGATTTGTACTTACTCTTAAATACCGACACAATCATACCGCCGGGGTCAATCGGAGGTCTCTGCGCCTTTATGAAGGACAATCCGCGGGCCGCCACCGCCGGGCCGAAATTAAAGAACGCCGATGGAATCGTGGAGAAACCTCTTAAACCGATTCCGACTCTGATGGGCGAATTTCGATATTGTCTGTCATACCATTTCTTTCCGTTCGAAAGTCTGTTCAGGCGAATTTTGAGCTATCGACAGATTGACCGGCGGAAAATTACCGAGCCCACGGAATCTGAGGTTCTTTCCGCGGCCTGCCTGATTATCAGAGATGAAGTGATTAAAACGATTGGAGTTCTGGCCGAAGATTATTTTTTATTCAGTGAGGAAAACGATTATTTTTATCGGATGCACCAGGCCGGTTTTAAGGGGTACTATATACCTGAAATTGAAGTCATCCATCTAATAGGTAGAAGCCGCAAGAAACGAGGGCGGCTCGATACTGAAGTAAATTTCTTCAGAAGCCGGTTACTTTTTTTCAAAAAATTCTACGGTCGAAAGGTTTTTGTCTTTAAAATAATATATAATTTCTTTTTTGGCTGGTCGTGCCTGATGGAAAAACTATATATATTCATAAAAGGCAGAACAAACATTAGTGGGGAAGTAATCTACAGCGAGTTGTTGCGAACTTTGCGAAAAAATGGATAGCTCGAAAAAAATTCTTTTTGTCTCATATGTTTTTCCTCCGATGGCGGCCGTGGGCGGCCATCGCATCGTAAATTTCTGTAAATATTTACCGGATTTCAAATGGATACCGGTCGTTCTTACAGTAAAGAACGGCTTTAATTTTTCCTGGGATGAAACATTGCTTGAGAAAATTCCAAACACGGCTGTTTACCGATCGATTGCCATCGAGCCCCTGGCCAGACTGGAAAAATGGGAAAAAGTTAAGAAGGAAAAGTTTTCACCCGGCAAGAAGAAAAATATCATTAATATCAATGATGTCCCCAGTAAGTCATCGATTTTTGTAAGATTGAAACGTTTCGTACGCTATTTCTTGACGGTACCCGATGATGCCATATTCTGGATACCTCTGGCAATTATAAAGGGTCTTCGAATAATTCGAAAAGAGAAGATCTCAGTCATAATGTCGTCGTCACCGCCTGTCTCGACCCATATTCTGGCATCAATACTTTCACGTCTGACAGGACTGCCCTATATCGCCGATTTCCGGGATCTCTGGACTTTAAATCATACATATCAAGATCGAGGGTATCCGAAATATGTAAAGAACTACGATAAATTCTGGGAGACTTTTTCCCTGAAGCGTGCCAGGCGGATAATTACCGCCTCGCCCGGATTTTCGCAACAGATGCAGGAACATACACAGGATTATCATGGCAATCAAGTAGTGACTATCACCAACGGATTCGATTATGACGAAGTCGATATCGACCGGGAGATAATCCAATCAGGTGGAAAGAAGCTGGAGTTTCTTTATACCGGCTCTCTTTATGGTGATTTCAATCCCATGTTCTTCCTGGAAAGCCTGTCTGAATGGATTAAAAGAAATAATATCGACAGGAATACAATTCAGGCCGACTTCTACGGCAATCATGATTTTAATTATAGTCAATTTGTAGAAGATCTGAATCTTGGCGACGTGGTCTCTTTTCATGGCTTCAAGCCGCGATCAGAATTGCTGCCGATTTATCCCCAGGCTGATTACGCGCTGCTTCTTCTTGGTTTCAAAGAACAAACCAGAAACGTTATTCCCGCCAAATTATTCGATTATCTGGCCTCCGGCTTGAAAATTCTGGCTCTATCACCGGAGGGTGTATCCGTAGAACTGGTTAAAAAATATAATGCCGGGGTATATCTGAGTAAACCGGATATGGAGTCCATGATAAGTATTTTTGATCAGATTTATAAAGAACGGTTTGCGGAACCGAACCGGGTGAAAAAATACAGATATATAGATGAAATTGACCGAAAGAACCTGACAGGGAGGTTGTCCGAGCTGCTCGATGGCGTTACAACTCAATCCGGCGGGGAAAAAGCACGATGATTTTTTTAAGGGTCGGGATCGCCGAAAACGAAAATTCTTCAGCTCTGACCAGCCGTACAGATGATAAAAGAATTATATCCAAAGATGGTCTCGAAATAAATTACAGGCTTGGCCCAATGTATGGCTTTTGTCATGAGCTTGATAAAAAATTCGTAATCGGTGAGTCAAACATGCCATGCGATGCCCGGGAAATTAAGGCCATTGTCGGCCGGTTCGGCGAGGATATAAATCATGCTCGGATTCTGGGCAATAATATACTGGGATTGGCAATCATAGATATTTATCAAAAACGAATAACTCTGGTCAATAGTATTACCAATAACAGGCCTTATTTTTATCATTTCCAGAAGGGGAAATTCACTTTTTCCACCGAATTCCTTCAACTGGAAGAGGCCGGTATTAAATTGGAATTCAATGAAGATATCCTGCCTGAGTTGCTTGTCTATCGGATTGTTGTCCCGCCGGGCTCAATGTGTAAAGGCATTTTCAAAATGGCCGCGGGACAATTAATAGAAATAGACCTGGCTGAGGGTATAATAGTGCGAGACCGCTACTGGAGGCCATATGATTCCAATTATGATGAAAGTCCGGCGGTTGAATCACCGGATTTAAAAGTAGAACGAATAATTAAAACCGGGCTGAAAGAGGTGATAGGGGGACATCCCAGGCCGACCATATCATTAAGCGGGGGAAACGATTCTTCGCTTCTGGCCGCAATTAGCCATTCCATTGATAAGCGGGTTAAATCGGTTTCAACAAGTTTTTCTTTTCTGGACGCCGATGATGAAGAAACCAAATACGCGGAAATGGCCGCCAATCAAATAGGTCTTGAACATCGTCATTTCGACTGGACGCCGGAGCAATATTTAACGGGTCTAATCGATAGTATAGACCTGGTCGAGGAACCAATCGATCATTTGCAGACCGTCTTGCTCCATTTATTATATAAGGAAAACGCCGGAGAAGGTAAGCTCCTTTATATAAACGGATTATTGGCCGATGGGGTATTCGGGGATGATTTACACATGTCCATTTATCGAAATCGCCGTTTACTGAACCTGCTGAGATTTACGGGATTACATAAAATATATCAATTTATTTTCCGCTTGTTCCGGCCGGGCAGTTACACGCTGGGTTTTTACGCGAAGAATTTCGGCCGCAATTCGGCATCCAATCAGCATATTCTCTGGACGATATTACAGCATGTTCAGTTTGAACAGATTGAGGAACTATTGTCGGTCGGTCCCGATGCGGTTACGGCCTCAAGAAAGGCATTATTGAAAAACTACAGCAAAGAATCAATCCTCGATCAGGTCACTATGGTAAATATCCTGTGTACGATGGATCTGATGATCTGGCATAAACTCGCCGAGCGGCACGGACATCACCTTTTCTTCCCCTATATGATTCCGGAACTCGTTAATTACATGAACTCCGTAGCATGGAGCGATAAACTGATCGAGGGAAAATATATTGTCAAACAGCTTTTGAAAAAGTACAATTTCTCCGACGAATTCATTTATCTACCGAAGAGAAGTTTCGGATGCCCGACAAAATACTGGGCGTTGCCTGATGCTCTGTTTCAGCCCCTTGTCGATATGGCCGCCGAAATGTATCCGGCCTCGTATCTCCGGTCTCTCCAGAGCGAAAATTATAATAAAGCTATGCTATTGTGGAATATTCTTAACGTATTTATCTGGAAGAAACTGTTTATTGAGCGAATAAGTGCCGAGGCTTTATCGGCGGAGGTTTTGGAGCGTCATCGATTGCTGCGGAAAAAGCAACAGAGACCTTAAATCGGGGACTATTTAAGTCTTTATTGCATTTTATGGACTCGTGTTCAAATTTTAAGCAACTTTTTGCGCGAACGGGCGCAAGATTTTAAGGCCGGGGAAGATACTGAAGGCCGCCATTTTCGAATAGATACCGATATTTTAAGGTGCGGACTTAAATATTGCATTGAGATTTACCGAATATTATATTCGAGCCCGAGAACTTATTTGATTGATGTCTTAATGGCTGAAAATGGCCTAATTGGGTATGTTTTTTGATAATTAAAATATAAAATACATAAGGAGAATTTTATGAGAATGAAGAAATTTAACGCTATTTATAAAAGAGCCGATAATGGTGCTTTTTCACCTGCATCCGGATTCCTGATTGTTTTGATGATAATTCCGTTTTTTCTCGTGTCGACGACGGTAAGTACCTCTGGTGAAGAGATTACGGCCCCGGTCTATGTCGCGACCTCCAGCGTCGTGGGCGCCACCCTGGCGATACCTCGCTGGAAAGGGTATATGTCGGAACTTAATACAAATAATTTCTGGATCAGTTATTCCAACGGCAGCGTTAACTGTAATATGAAATATACCACCGATGCCGGGCAAACGTGGAGCAGTAACGACATTCATATTGACGGTTATCTTGATTTCCATCTTTCTGCTTTCGGTGAAGGCGAAAATTTATATTTCACGTTTCCGGCCGGCAGCGGAGTAAAATTCAGGAAATTTGATTCTCCCGCTCATAGTGATGCCGACGCCGAGCCGCTGGTACCCATCGAGGGCACAACGGTATGGAATCGTTCGAATATTATGGTCCAGAACACCGGTCGGATCTGGATTTTTACACGCCGGGGCGGTGATGTCGGGGAAAATGTGCTTTATCATTATTCCGATAACAACGGGGCGGATTGGACATCCGGAATTGCCATGTCCGCCGGAATCCCGGATGTAAGGATCGGTTCGATGCCGTATGTTAACGGCAATCCGGCGCTGATAGTTTTTTACGATGGCGATGACCGCGGTTATGAATATTTCCTCTGGAACGGTTCATCCTTTGAGGCGAAAAACGACCACTCGATTTACGCTCTCAGTATGGGTTCGACCAGAGTTTTTACGCATAATGTCATCAACGATACCACCATGCACCTGATTTTCGGCTATGGAAATGAGCTGCATCACCTCTGGAAAAATTATAATAACGGTAATGGTGCCTGGAATCATCAGGTCATCGATACTTCATCCAATACCTTTGGCAACGACTGGTATAATGTCTCGACCGTTCAAGGTAATAATCTGTACCTGTTCTATTGCAAGAAGTCGTCCGGAGATGATGCGTCGTCAAGAATATACTATAAAAAATGGTCCCAACTTTCGGAAAGCTGGACGGATCCGGTAATGGTTTCGGCCGGAGCGGGCCAGTCCAGTTGTCGTGATCCCAATACCTGTTTTCATGTTCCTGACAATGCAAATTATATACCCGTTTTCTGGGGAAGCGGCGCCAGTTCGGTCGATATTTACTTCGCGAAAATATTGACAGAATTGGATACCATACCTCCCGGCAAAATTATTGATCTGGGCGCCTCGTCAGGTACCGATCTCGGCGAAATAGACCTTCTATGGACGGCTACCGGTGATGATGGATACGTGGGGACGGCCGCTCGATATGAGGTCAGATACTCGATTGATAATATAACGGAATCGAACTGGTCATCGGCCACCATTCTGTCCAATCCGCCGATCCCATTACCGGAAGGTGATAGCGAGGAATGTACCATAGGCGATTTAATCGAAGGGGAAACATATTATATCGCCGTCAAAGCGTTCGATGAAGCTAATAATATTTCACAGATATCCGATGTCGTTTCCTGCAAGGCGACCGGTTTTACGCTTGATGTTGATTCGAACGATCCGAAAAACTTGCCGGATCAGGGAAAAATAATTAATAACATTCCCAATCCGTTTAATAGTTTGACAAGAATCAAGTATCATGTTCCTTTTCGTTCGTATGTGTCGTTATCTATTTATGATGTTTTGGGAAAAAAAGTCGACACCATCGTTGACGGTCCTCGCTCGGCCGGAGATTATTTCTCATTATGGAATGGTTGTGACAATATGGACAATCTGGTCGCTTCCGGAATATATTTCTGCCGCTTGAATATCAGTGGATTGGTTGATTCACACAAGATGCTTTTATTGAAATAGAAAGTCGAAACGGCCGGATGGATGAGAGTGCGGCCGAAAATCCGGGTTCGTATGATGAAAATTCTGGTCATTGATGAAGAATTTCCCATTCCCCTCAACAGCGGCAAGAGAATCAGGACTTTCAATCTTTATCGCGAATTGTCGAAATCAAACGAGGTTTCATATCTTGCTTACGGTGACGCCCAATCAGATACCGGTCGTGTTTTAAGGGAGAATAACATCAAACCGTTTGGCGTGCCCAAGCCCGATCGTACCCAGGCAGGCATAAGATTTTACGTCAGGCTTTTTCTCAATCTGTTTTCCCGATATCCATATATCGTTACCAGTCATTATACAAAGACATTCAAAAAAGCACTCTGCCGGCTTATTGAAGAAAATCAATACGATATAATAATCTGCGAATGGACACCATATGCGCTATTCATTAAAGATATATCATTTCCGAAAAAAGTAATAGTAACGCATAACATCGAATCAAGGATTTGGAGAAGGTACCGGGATACCGAATCCAATCCTGTCAAAAAGATATACATAGCTATTCAGTACAAAAAAATATTGGCCTTTGAAAAGAAGTGCTTTAAATGGGCGGATGGAGTTACCGCCGTCAGTAAAGATGAAGCCTCCGTAATACGTGAATTTGATTTTGGCGGACAATTGGAAGTCATCGAAAACGGCGTTGACATCGACTACTTCCGGCCCCTGGACACCGCCATCGATCCCGATATGCTGGTCACCACCGGTTCCATGGACTGGCGGCCCAATCAGGATGCTGCCGTTTTTTTTGCCACCGAGATATTTCCGATTATAAAGAAAAAAAATCCCCGGGTTCGGGCTACTTTTATCGGGCGCAATCCACCGGGCAAAATCAAAAGCATTGAAAAAATCGACGGGATTACGATTATCGGAACGGTTGATGACGTCAGACCGTATATTGCCAAAGCGGCTCTGTTCATCGTCCCACTTCGGGTAGGCGGCGGAACGAGACTTAAAATCCTTGAAGCCCTGGCGATGAAAAAAGCGGTTGTCTCTACAACGATCGGGGCAGAGGGGCTTATTGTGACGGACGACAAAAATATTATTCTCGCAGACGATAAAAAGCAGTTTGCCGAGGCGGTGATACGGTGCCTCGAGGATAATTCCCTCAGGCTAAGGCTTGGTGAGGAAGGCAGAAATCTGGTCGAAAAGCATTATTGTTGGCGGGATCTGGGCCGGAAACTAAATGACTTTCTGGAATCAATTGTAAATTCGTAAGAAATGTCTTTATTTACAGTACTTTGTTCCAACTGAAGGTGATTGATAGTGAAAAATACGAAACCTTCGATTATGCACCTGCGCGGGTCGGAGTTCTATGGTAGTCCCGAAAGATTGATTGTCGGGCAAACCAAATATCTTGACTCCTTTAATTGCCTCTGCGTGTCATATAAAAAGCCGGATAAAACCAATGATTTTCTGGAAGAACTCAATAAACAGGGAATTCCCTCCGCGGCAATTGAAGATAACCACCTGTTTGATCCTCATATTCCCGGAAGACTCAGAGAGATAATATCAGGTCGGAAGATTGAGCTGCTTGTCAGCCACGAGTATAAATCAAACTTCTACGGATACCTGGCGACCAGAAAGATAAATATTCCTCAGGTGGCTTATTTCCATGGCTGGACGGCTGAATGTCTCCGCATGAAATTCTATAACCGGCTGGACAAAAGGATTTTGCCCCGGCTCGATAGAGTCATTACAATCTCTGATGCAACCCGAAACCTGCTGCGACAATCCGGTATTTCCGGCGAGAAGATTCATGTCGTCTATAATGCTATTGAAATGGCCGAGGATTTCCGACCGCCCTCCAAAATCATCAACAACAGGCCGATAATCGGCGTTGTGGGCCGTCTTAGTTTTGAAAAAGGATTACATATATTGTTGGAGGCTCTGGCCGGTATAAAGAAAGAAGTGCCCTTATTTTTGCTTGAAGTCTATGGTTTCGGCCCTGAAAAAAGTAAACTCGAAAAAATGGTTCGTACACTCGGACTATCAGATGTAGTCAGTTTTAAGGGTTTTATAGCGGATACTGAACAGATATATAAAAGGCTGGACTTTCTGGTTATTCCATCGTTATCCGAAGGCCACCCGATGGTAATACTGGAAGCATGGAAGCAGGCTGTCGGCGTTGTTGCCTCACGCGCCGGGGGAATCCCGGAAATCATTGAAGACGGCAAAACCGGCCTTTTGGCCGATGTCGGCGATTCCAAAGGACTCGGACAGGCAATTTTAAAAGGTTTGAACAATCCCGAATTAATGGCCGATTTCGGAAAGCGTGGTTTCGAACTGATCGGTCAGAAATATAATTTCAGGTATCAGGCCGAGCGGTTGACCGAAATCTATAAGGATGTATTGAATTCGGGACAAATCCCCCAGGATTGATCGATTTATGGAAAAAATAAAAATCTTCTATATTATTGATCGTATGACCTCCGGGGCCGGAACGGAATACCAATTAACCGAATTAATCGCTCATCTTGACCGGAACCGGTTTGAACCGACCATCATTACCCTCAGGCAACCGCCGAAAGATGAAAATAAGCAATTTTTGAGGATAAATTGTCCCCATGTTCGGCTGCGTGTCAATCGTCTTTTAAGCCCGGGAGGCTTATGGGGCGTGTTTAAATTGGCCGGTCTGGTTCGTCGGCAAAAAGTCGATATTGTGCATACTTTTTTTGTAGATTCGAATTTTATCGGTGTCCTGGGTGGCTTTCTGGGGGGCTGCCGGAAAATTGTTGTCAGCCGCCGTGATATTGGATTCTGGTACACACCTAAATTGCTCTTCAGTCTGCGACAGGTAAATCGTATGGCAGATTGGTTTTCGACCAATTGCGAAGCGATTAAACGAGTCGTTATCGAAAAGGAAAAATTCCGTGCGGACAGGGTTAAGGTAATCCATAACGGCATTTTCAATCTGCCTGATTATCAAAACTCGAAGTTGACGAAAGCGGATATAAAGGTTCCGGAAGATGCACTCCTGGTCGGGATTGTAGCCAATCTGCGGGAGGTAAAACGGCTTGATTATTTTATTTCGCTCGCCGCGCAAATAACAAGACCGAAGACTCATTTTGTCATTATTGGAACCGGTCATTTAATCAATCAACTTAAAGAGCAAATTAAAAAAGAAAATATAGAAGATAAGATTAATTTCGCCCACACGTCGGAAGACATATATGATTATATAAAACTCTTTGACGTTGGTGTCTTAACGTCGGAATCCGAAGGATTATCCAACGCTCTGATTGAATATCAACTCTGTGGCATCCCGGCAGTTGCTTTTAATACGGGGGGCAATCGGGAAATCATCGAGCACGGTATAACCGGCTTCCTGGCGGAAATGGGCGATCTGGAAACTATGAAGAAATTCGTTGAAAGGCTTCTCGACGACTATGAATTGCGCCGCGAAATAGGCAAATCGGCGGTAGAAAAAGCTCGAGTTCTATATAGTGGTCCGCGGATGGTCAAACAAACCTCGGATTTCTATTATGAGATTTTGGGAATCAAGAGTAATTTGAATTGAACCTATTTCTGATGTACGATTATGGAGGCTTAAGGAATAGATTATGAAACCGGATTTTATCCAAAGATGGCAGCTGGAATTCGGCAACTTTTTAAGGTTCAATAAGGCCTGTTTGTTCGCTGCCAGTTATTATATTGAAAAATCGGAAAAGCTTAGAAAGCGGAGAAGCCAAAAAGACGTTGCGCTATCTCTTAGGCGTTTAATCAAAGCGGCCAGAGTGTGTCCTTCTCCAAACCTGTTAAGAAAATTGGAATCGAATATTCTTGACAGAATGAAAGAACTTGATGTAAGTGCTCTGGATTGGGACTGGTTATTTCCGTCAACCAGGGACAGAGAAATTCAAAAGGGAATTATTCTTAAAAGACCCGTGGGCAAGCATGAAAAGGGTGTTCTTTTTATTGCCTTCGAGAATCAATGGTTAAAGCTTTTCAGATATGCAAATATCGATAGGCTGTCCGCCGATTATAACCTGGTGCTGGCGCCGACATGGTCACCGCCCCATGATTTTCCCTTTCTTATTGCCGCCAAAATGTGGCCGGGGACTTTATATCATATTTTAAGCAATTTTGACGATATTCCGGCTTTTCAGAGACTTGCCGATAATACAATTACAATACCTCTTCAATCCTCCAACTGGGTCAATCCGGATCTTTTTGACATTGATAATTCGGTACATAAGGATTTTGATATTGTCATGCTCGCCAATTTTGCCTTTTATAAAAGACACTTTCTGCTATTTAAGGCCTTAAAGAAAATGCCGCCATCGACAAAAGTTCTTTTGCTGGGAAGGAGTATGGACGGTCGGACGGAAAATACGATAAAACACGAGGCAAAAATTTATGGGGTCGAAGATAAGATAACTCTTCAGGTCGGACTGCCTGACAAAGAGATGTTCCGGGCGCTAAGATCCGCGAAAGTCAGCCTGATATTTTCCGGGAATGAAGGGTCATGCGTATCCATCGTGGAGTCGATGTTTGCCGATGTTCCGGCAGGAGTATTCGCGGACGCGAATATCGGATCAAAATTCTATATTAATGAAAAAACCGGAAAGCTGCTTCACCATAAAAATATCGCAATTCAATTGAATGATTTCATAAATGCGTATGACAGGTTTTCTCCTCGCGAGTGGGTATTATCGAATGACATTTCATGTTTTGACAGTACCGCGGTGTTGAATTCCGCCCTCAGAGAAAATGCCCTGAAATCGGGCGAAGTCTGGACTGAAGATATCGTTCCCCATTTCTGGCGACCTGAGCCGGTGTATGTTGATGAACAACACAGTCTTAGCTTTAAGGGGGCATATGCGGAATTTGAGAAAACCTACGGAGTCCCGATTATAAAGGAATAATTATAGTCTTGACTTTGAATTCCGAAGAACTGAAATATATCTTATTTGTAGGAGATTATAGAAAATCGAAGAAATTGGCGAAAACCCCCTGTGATAACCGGCCTGCCGGTTGCGTATTTATTTTGGGTAAGAATAGTTTATGCCGTTGTCCGGAGTACGAAAATTTTGAAAAACCGGAATTCACGGCAAAATAGACTGAGGACTTTCTTTGTCAAGCAACGATAAAATCGCGGTATACGGAAACAGGACCAATGTAGTTCATGTCCCGGAAATAATAAGTTATAAACATCTAATATATTTATTCGTAATCGTTGCTTCCGTAGTCAGTGCCGGATTTTTGCTGCTCCCCGGCCCTTATAATTTGCTCCCCATCATTATGATACCGGGCGCAGTATTTGTAGTAGCGGCTATAAGGTATCCCTTCGTCGGACTATTCTTATATTTATTTATTTTCTTTTTCAGACCATATGAACTATTTCCGGTGCCGGTACATTACGAAAAGATTGTCGCTTTAATACTCCTGGCGATTCTTGCCGTCCACATTGCTTTAAAAAGACATGAGATAAAACTGTCCCGGCTTGATATGGTCGTTATGGCCTTTGTTACCGCCGCGCTGGCATCCGTTCCGGGATTCACTTATCTGTGCGATGTCACCATGGCCTGGAATGCATTTTTTGAATTTTTCAAAACATTCCTTGTATTTTTTCTTATTATACAGATTGCCAGATCAAAAACGAATCTCGAAGCGATTGTCTGGCTTTTTATATTATCCAACCTGTATATAGCCTTATCTTCCTCAATCGATTATTATTTTGGAACGGCTCACTACAGCATGGGTATCCAGAGGGCAAGAGGTGTCGCCGAAGACGGGCTCAATTCTCATCCGAATGCGGTTGCAAATTCGCTTGTACTCGGACTACCTTTTCTATATTACTTCATAAAAAATTACCGAAACATCATACTCAGAGTTTTTATTGTCCTGATAATAATTGCCTCCATCTGGACCGTTATTCTGACGGGCTCGAGAGGTGGGCAGTTGAGTATGCTGGTCTTTCTATTGGTAATTGGCTGGTACAGCAGACATCGGCTTATCGGTGTTCTCGGGGCCGTGATATTTAGTATTACAATATTTTTTGCGATGCCCGAGCAGTACAAAGAAAGAATTGAAACATTGACGAATATAGATGTGGAAGACGGGATGGTCGCGGACGAATCCGCTTCGGGAAGGATTGAAGGTTTTATTGCAGGAATGAAGTTGTTCAGTATGCGGCCGCTGACCGGGGTCGGTATCGGCAATTTCCCCCGTGCTCATTACGAAACCGGAGGAGTGTACAGCAACGCCCATAATTTACCCGGGGAGTTGCTGGGTGAACTGGGCCTGATTGGTTTGGTCACTTTTGTCGCTTTCGTATATATGTTTGCAAAAACTCTAAAATATATTTTACATAAATATAAGGATCGAGAATGGCCGAAAGATTTCCTTTTCTATAACGCCATGGCGATAAGGACTTCATTGGTTTTACTTTTCGTTCAGGGAGTCTCCGGCCATAATGTTTATCGTTTTAATTGGTATATTTTCGCCGCTTTTACCAGTATCATGTTCTTTCTTGTAAAAGAACGCCTCGCTGCAGAAAGCCAATCCGATCAGTCAATGAGGGTACTGGCGGAGCAATGAGGACCAATCATCTGCCGCACCATTGTTTCCATGAGCCGGTAGATTTGAATACGTGATTTTTAATATAGAAAATATTATACTGGCGGTAAGTAAAAACACAGATAACGATGAATCGCTTGAAATGGTTTTATTTTTATGAAAAAGCGATATTTAATTACAATATCAATATTAGTTTTCGGCGGACTGCTGGGCAACTTCCTGCGATTTATTTCACATAAACCTGAATCATTGCCTGATTTTTCCGGAATCCCTTATAACGTGGCGGGATATAATGGATCCGAGATATTTTTTGACCAATGGGCCTATGATGTGTTAAATGCCGATATGACGACCTGTCGTGATTATATTGACCCCGGTGGTCTGCATAATGAGCTTCTTATCGCCTATTTCGGGTCGCAGAAATTCGGTCGAGCACCCCATTCGCCCAAAAATTGTCTTCCGGGCAGCGGCTGGACAATAAATGAAATAAGTCCGTATCGCCTGAATATTTCCGATAATTTATCAATCGAGGTCAATCGCCTGGTGATTTCCGATCCGTCGCAAAGCAGCGTAATGTTCTATTGGTACCAAACACGGTCCGGTGTAATCAGAGATGAATACTTCCTCCTGCTGGATAAACTTAAAAATACTTTTCTCCTGCGGCCCGACGATATTGCATTCGTACGTTTTGAAACGACTATCGTAGACGATGACATTCGCCGGGCGACCGAAGAGGCCGTCCAGTTCGTTACCGTATTTTATCCGTACGTTGAAGTATCATTGCCATTTTGAGGATAATCACCTTGAGATCAGAGAAACCCGGAAAATGACTGCCAAAAAAATAAGGATTCTAATTGTTTGCATGTGGCCGCTGGGCGGAATCAGGACATTTTTAAAATATAATTATCATTATTTCCCGAAGGACGAATTTGAGATATCAATCGTAGCCAATCCGACTATCGAGAAAGAATATCTGGAAGAGGACATGAAGTCCGAGAATATAGAGGTCCATTGGGCGCATCCCTTCCTGAAAAAAAACATGTTGTTTTTTAAAGTCTTTGCGATATTGATGCGGAATAAATATAACCTGATCCACAGCCAGGGATTTACTTCGGCATTTTATGTGTCCGTGTGTAATATTTTTTTTCGGATTCCTCACATTCTGACGATGCACGGCGTCCTTGAGAAGAAATACTTTCAGGGCAAGTTCGTCAAAATCAGACGTTTTATTTTCGAGAAAATAATAAAAAATGTTACCGTCTTTCACGCCGTCAGCACCGATATTTTAAATCATTTCCAGAGCGAATTCCCCGGAGTAAAGAATAGCGGCGTGAGATGGGAGGTTATCCGCCATGGTATTCCCTCCGAGCGCTTCTTCAAAGAACAGCCCGATGCCGGCAGTGAATTGCACAAAAGGCTGCAAATTAAAGAGGACATATTCCTGTTCGGGTACTTTGGCCGTTTTATGCCGGAGAAAGGTTTCGGCTATGTTATTGAAGCGGTGCGCAATCTGAGGGATACCGGCAAGTATACGAGGAACTTTATTGTACTGGCCGCAGGTTCCGGTGATTATGAAAGTAAGTACAAAAAAGATGTCGAAAAAAGCCAGTTAAATGAAATAATTCGTTTTTTTCCGTTCACCCCCGATATCGATAAACTGATTAAAGGTTGCGATGCAATATTGATGCCGTCACTTGCCGAAGCATATGGTTTGCTTGCCTGTGAGGTCTTGACCGCCGGAATTCCGATTATTGTTTCCGATTGCATGGGGCTTCGTGAGGCAACGCGGGAGACACCGGCAATATCAATTCCATCAGGCGATGCCGCCGCTCTGGCCGAGGCCATGCTTCGAATAATATCTCAGCCGGGACTTAAAGAAGAATTCGTCAGATTCAAAACAACGGCGGCCAAACGTTATGATGTAGAGAACTCCGCGAAAAAGTTGATAGGGCTGTTTCAGGATATTATTAAGAATAATCGGGTCGGAAGTCTGATTTGAAATAGTAATTGTAAAAACCGGTATTCCCTTTTATGGTTTTCTCCGGATATAAATTTCCCATAAGGTTAGACAAGTTCCTAAGCGGTGATACGGTTCGGCCTTATTATTGATTACGATGTTCGATAAGTTATGGCTAAATCAAAACGCGGAGATTGCCACGTCGTCACTCGTCCCGATAAATCGTAACTCGTTCCTCCTCGCAATGACGTAGCGCGTAATATTAGGAATTATCAATCGAAGTACAATGCGTATTGAATCACTCACTCCATATAAAACCGCCAGCCGCAGTAGTAGTTACGTTCGTTCTCATCAGGCGGGCAAGCGATACATTCGGTCTTAATTCGCGGATCTATCGTCCGCGCAAATTCGGAGTACTCGACCAAGCCGACCGATTTGCACGGAAAAGGCGGCAGGTCTTTTCGCTTGCGGGCCGACTGCACGCGGCACTCGACCATTTTAAAAACAAAGGAGTTTTCGGTCTCTTCGGTGATAGTCTGTTCGTTTAGAACGGTGTACAATCTGAAACCGAGCGCTTTTTTGAGCGCCTCCAGTCCGCCGTGGCGCGGGATATTATGCCGCACCATGATGCGCTTTGCCTCGATTTGCGTAAACCGCTCCCACGCCTCGGTGTCAAGCCTGATGGCGGTTTCGATATCATTTTCTTTTTCAACCGCCTGAAACCACAAACCGTCGTGAGCCAGCCAGTTTTTGGCGAAATCATCAAGCATCCCCAGAAGTGTTTCTCTCGGCAGGTCTTTGAATCTATCGATACTCATCGCGAACCTTTCGTTTTATCTGCAGAAGTTTTTTCTAAACTATAGATATTTTACGTGTAATCAAGGAAAATCAGCAAAAACGATAACATGCCGGATCGATAGTACCCGCGGATAAACCGACAATTTGTTTTACAGAAATAACACTACTCTCTCGGCCTGTCGACAATCCAGCCATCGTGCAGATGAACGATACGGTTGCCGTAGGCGGCGTTTTTCTCGGAATGCGTCACCTGGATGATAGTCGTGCCGTCATCGTTGAGCTTTTTAAATAACTCCATTATTTCCTCACCCTGGCTGGAATGCAGATTCCCGGTCGGTTCGTCGGCCAGAAGAAGTTTGGGGCCACCGATTATCGCCCGCGCTACGCCGACCAACTGCTGCTGTCCGCCCGAAAGCTGGCTGGGAAATAGGTCTTTTTTGCCGACGATCTGAAAACGATCGAGCGTATCACACACCATACTCTTGCGCTCGGCGCCTTTTATTTTGCGATACAGCAAAGGTGTTTCGAGATTCTCATAGACAGTCAGCTCATCGATGAGATGATAACTCTGAAAAACAAAACCGATATACTGTTGGTACAGCGCCGTTCGTTTTTTACCGGTCAGTGTATGAACCGATTCGTCGATGAAAAAATATTCTCCTTCGGACGGATCGTCAAGCATCCCGATGACATTTAAAAGTGTTGTTTTGCCGGCACCGGAAGGTCCCATGATGGTGACAAACTCCCCCTCGTCGACATCGAGATCGATTCCGCGCAATACATAAGTATTAAAAACTTTCCCAGGATAGACTTTCGATATATCTCTCAGTTTAATCACACTTTAGTCTCCATATTAAGTCTTACTCATTTTATTCATTCACGTTTGATACTCAATTATCAGTGTCACTCATATTTTATTGCTTCCACCGGGTTGGTCGTGGCAATACTGATTATCTGAAAAGCAACCGTTAACAGCGCGATACAGAAAAATATTATGGCCGAAAGAACAAATGGCGTCGGGCCGATAGAGACATAATACTCCCAAATGCTGGACATCAGTGAGCCGACCAGGAAATACGCGATGACCGAGCCGAGGACACTGGCGATGATTACCAGATAGGCGAATTCTTTGGAAATCAACAGACCGATATTCGCCGCGGTAGCGCCCAAAACTTTGCGAATTCCAATCTCTTTTGTTCTTCTGGCGATATTCAAAGACACGAGGGCAATTAATCCCATCCCGGAAATGATTACAACCATCACGGCAATATAAAGAAAGACCAGCCGGATACTTTCGGTAACCTGGGCGTCTTCGGCCAATATGTCTTCAATACCAAAACTGCTATATGGCAACTGGGGAAAAAGTTTTTCCCATTCTTTCCGGATATAGGCTGTTAGATTTCCTTTGTCATTAGAAGAATACTTTAATGAGAGATATTGATAATCTTCGGCCGGTGTTCGATAAAGTACAGTCGGCAAAATTTTCGAAGAAACACCGTTGGGGAAAAAATCCCTGACAACGCCGACCACGCGATACTCTGATTTCTCATCGGCCAGTTCCATGGTAATATATTTATCCAGAGCCGATTTCCACCCGAACTCCTTGACCAGCATTTCGTTGACAATGACCGTTTGCATATTCGACGTTCCCGAATCGGAATTAAAACCGTGCCCATCGACGAGTTTAAATCCGACCGTTTCAAGAAAGTTATCTCCGATTCCGAAAATCCAGCTGCGCCGGGTTGTTCCTTCATATTCCGCGTCCGATACCTGCAGGAAACTGCCCATTAAATGATGAGAACCGCCGATACTGACGATATCGGGATGATTCTCAATAGCGCTTTTCAGCCTCGTATATTCGTCTTCTCCATTGATCGGTATGACAAGAATATTTTCCCGGTCGAATCCGAGATCAAGATTCTGAATATATTCGGCGTTATTGCCGAGAATCATGGCCGCAATAATGGCCGTAATCGACAATGCGAATTGAAAGACCAGCAGAATTCGAACCAGAGGATTAGAGCCGCCCAATTTTTGTTTGCCGCGGAAAATGTTAATTGGATTATAGGCACTGATATAAAAGGCGGGATATGCCCCGGCCGCGATCGCCGTGAATAATAGCAGACCGATTAAAAACAATATCAGTTCGGGATTTTGCAGATAATTCATGGTCAGGGAAATATCCGGCCAAAGGCTGTCGTACGCCGGTACAAAAATCTCGGCAAAAACGGCGGCAACGAACAATGCGACAAAACATAAGAGAAGGTTCTCTCCAATAAACTGCATTACCAGCTGACGCCGCATTCCTCCCATAACTTTGCGGATGCCGATTTCTTTAAGCCTTCGAGTCGCAAACGCGATAGACGTGTTTATAAAATTAAAACAGGCCAGTAATAAAACCAGAAGCGCGGTCACCGACGGTGCGATAATCGCTGCGGGGTGCATACCGTAGTTAAATGAATAGCCATAGAGTTCACGAGTAACTAAAGCCAGCTGCGTCAGTGGAATCATATAAAAACCATCGGTTAGCCATTCGGAATTAGCCTCGTTGGTATGCGGTATAAATTCCTGAAGTTGTTTTTCAATTTCAGAGGCCGAAACATTATCCTCCAATTGTACGAACGTTCCCCTGGCCCATTTTTTCCAATCGTCAGGATCGAATTTAAGCATCTCTTTGACATTTTCATAGGAAAGACAGACGGTTATCTGAAGGCTCGAATTTTTGGGAGGCTTCTCGACAACACCAAAAACGGTGAAAACGAAATTGCGTTTATTATCAGTATTTATAACAACTTGTTTGCCGATCGGGTTTTCATCACCGAAGTATTTATGGGCAATTTCATCGGTAATGATGATACTGCTTTTATCCCAGGATTTGCCGCCCTCCAGGATTAATGGAAACGTAAACATTTTGAAGAAATCTTCATCGACAAAATATAAAGTCTCGCGCAAGACTTTATCTCCGTATATCATGGTTCCGGCACCCAGTGATACACGAGAGAATTTTATGATCCCGGGAATATCTTTCTTCAACGCCGGCGCCATCGGCATGGGGATGTAAGACCAATTTTGCCTTTCATTATTGACGATTTTATAGCTGCTTACGGCATAAATGTTATTCTTGTTTTTGTGATAGGAATCAAAACTCCGGCTGAACTGATAATTAACATAGCCGGCGACGCACAAAGCCATAGCCACACCCAGCCCGAGAATATTGATGAGTGAGTAATATTTACTCCGAAACAGATTTCGTACGGCCGCGACAAAATAACTTTTCAGCATTATTAATATCTCCTATTCATATTGAATGACATCGATCGGGTTGGCGCGCGCCGCCTTAACGGCCTGAAATCCGACCGTTAAAATTCCGATGACCAAAGCCGCCACGCCCGCCATCAGGAAAATCTGTGGCCCCACATTTATACGATATGCAAAATCTTCCAGCCATTTTGTCGTGACGTAATATGCAAACGGCCAGGCAATGAAATTGGCGATTATAATCAGCATTATAAATTCTTTGGTGATCAGACGAAAGATGCCACCTATCGATGCTCCCAATACTTTACGAATGCCGATTTCCCTGGTGCGCTGGGCGGCGGAAAAAGCGGCCAGTCCGAAAAGGCCGAGGCATGATACAAATATCGCCAGAAAAGAAAATATCCCGATCAGATTGCGAAGATATTCCTCGCGCCGATAAAGTCCGCCAAGCAAATCGCTCTCATAGTAACATTCAAAAATACCTTCAGGACTGAACTGCGTACACGCTGTCTTTATATTTTGGGTCGTTTCGGAGGCATTTGTTTCGTTTATACGCGCAAAAAGATACCAGTCCGAACGGTCCGGCTGCAGAAGCAACATCAACGGCCCGACCTTGGAACGCACCGAACCATAATTAAAATCTTTGATGACACCCAATATGGTATAGTCTTCATTCCCCTGAGATATGGTCGTGCCGACGACCGGTCCACTACCGATAAAACGGGCTAAAGTCTCGTTTATAACGACTCCCTTCTGCGCGCTGCCCTGCATCTCTTCGGAGTAAAATTTGCCTTCAGCCATTTTCATCCCGAACGTTTGTGGAAAATCATAATCAACACCTACATATGTTATCAGAATCTCTTCGGAAGGGTCTTTGCCCGGCCAACTCCAGCTTCCCCCGTTCCATCCGACACCGGTTAATGTATGAGTCGAGCGCGTTACGAATGGAATATTGGGGTTTTTCAAAAGCTCCGCTTTCAAGGCGTCATAGTTATTGTTCAGGGTTTCATCCATCGGGACGTAGACCAATCGCTCCTTATCGTATCCCAGATCGACATTTTGCATATACTCGCCCTGCTTGTGAATAACGATAGTTCCGATTATTAAAATTAGCGACAATGAAAATTGAATCACGACCAAAATCCGGCGAAACCAAATGAAGCCGGAACCGGTTCCGAAAAATCCTTTTATTGTTTGAATCGGCATGAAGCCCGATAAAAATATCGCCGGAATGGCCCCGGAGATAATTCCGGTAATCAAAGCAACTGCCAATGTCGAAAGAAGGACAATATTAAAACCGTATTCAACATTATGCCCGATTCCGATGTACCGACTTATCATAGGACCCGATATTTCAATAATAATCATCGCCGCGACTGCGGCCAGCAGGGCGTACAAGACCGATTCAAAGATGAATTGGCGAATCAGCACCAAACGACCGGCGCCGATGACTTTTCGCATCCCGACTTCTTTGGCGCGGGTGTATGAGCGGGCCGTGGTCATATTCACGAAATTCACGCAGGCGATTAAAAGAATCGCCAGCGCTATCCATGAAAAAAGTCTGACCGACTCAATCCGGCCGCCGCTCCCGAAAATACTGTGCAGATGTAAATCGGTAAGGGGAAAAAGAAACGGCTCAAGATTGCTTTCCTCCCACGAGGTATTTATGCGATTTTTAACTTTATTGTTTACGGCCTCAAAATCCGCACCTTTATCAAGCTGGACTATTGTCGTAAATGAGCAATTGTACCAGGTGTCGAAATATTCTTTCCCCCACAATTCCTCACCGAAAGTCATTGATGTAAGAAAATCAAATTGAAAGCTCGAATTTTCAGGAATATTGTCCGCCACGCCGGTAACGGTAAATTCATATTTATCATCGACCGTGATAATTTCACCGATCGGATTATTCTTCCCGAAGTACTTTTCGGCCATCGGCAGCGATATTACTAAAGAGTACGGCTCTTTCAGCGCGGTTTTGGGATCGCCGCTTATCAATGGAAATGAAAACATTTCCAGGTACGACTCGTCAGCCAGTGTCAGATATTCTCTAAAGGCCTTATCGCCGTACTTGACCTTGCCATTAAAATATTGCAACCGGACCGAATTAACGACTTCGGGCATTTCTTTTTTCAGTGTCGGTCCAAGCAACGGTACGGTTCCGAAAGTGGTGTAGACATTTTCGCTATATTTCATATGAGTCGGGACCAAATAAAGCTGATTTGCGTTTTCGTGAAACTTATCGTAACTGTACTCCTGACAAATCCATAGAAAGATATAGACACAGCAGGCCATACCGATCGCCAATCCCGCGATATTAATAAACGAATAACCTTTGTATCTGGCTATATTTCTGAAGGCGACAAACAAATAATTTTTTATCATAATATCTTTCCCGTACTATTCATATTGAATGGCCTCGATCGGATTGGCGCGCGCTGCCTTAACGGCTTGATAGCCGGCCGAGAACAAAGCCAGAATCAGAGCGATTAATCCGGTCAAGGCAAATGTACCAATGCCAATACTTACACGAAACGGAAATTCGGCCAGAAAATCAGACATCGCCCAGAAAGCCAGCGGCCAGGCGATAACATTGGAAATTATAATAAGTACAATAAATTCTTTTGAAAGCAGCCTGACAATGTTGGCTATCGACGCCCCCAGTACTTTTCTGATTCCGATTTCTTTCGTGCGTTGCCCGGCGGTGAATGATACCAGTCCGAAAATTCCGAAACAGGCGATGGTTATCGTAAGAATCGAAAAGACAAGGAAAAACCGTACCTGTCCCTGGATTTCACTATAATTACCGGCCATCTCATCATCAAGAAAGCTGTATCTGAACTGTCTTTCGGGAATGGTATTATTCCATGTCTCTTCAATGGCCGCAAGTGATTGCGGAATATTATCAGGCGGTAGTTTGATACATAAAGTATTGCACTTATCCTGATCGAGCATAATAAACGACTTGGACTGATAGGCAAAATTCATAGGTGTCCCGTGAAAATTCTTGACGACACCAATCACTTCATAATATTTATCCCCACGGCCGTAAAACCGATGCCCGATCGGATCGGTAATATTTAATTCCTTGAGTGCCGCCTCATTTAAAATTATGGCGTGGTTTTTATCGGTCGGGACACCCTCCGAGAAGTTCCTTCCTTCAATCAACTCCAATCCAAAAGTGGAGATAAAATCATAATCCGCCATAAAACGTTTGACGACGATCAAGTCCTCTTCCCGGCGATTCTCGTCAGGATAAAACCCGTAGAAAGAATATCCTTTTCGCCCGGGCGGGCTATCGGACGCGGTAATTGCCAATATTCTATTATGATTCGTTATTTCGTTTTTCATAAGTTTGCAATCCTCGGCGGCGGTATCGCCCTTGAAATCAAGGATAAGCATATTTTCTTTATCAAATCCGGGATCGATACCGGTAATATAATTCATCTGATTGAAGATTATGGCGGTACAACAGATAAACGCGATAGCGATCGTGAACTGAAACACGACCAATCCTTTTCGTAACCACGACCTTGTCGATTTAATTCCGGTTTTGCTTTGCAGGACGGCAATCGGTTTGAAGCGCGAAAGATATAAAGCCGGATAAAATCCGGCCAGAACGCCGACAGCAATAATTAAAGCAATCAAGGATAGCGACATCATCGGATTGGAATAAAAATCGGCCAGTGCCTCACGCGGAAGCATTGGCCTTACCCACCCTTTGAATACTTCATATATGGCCAGACCGATAACGACCGAGATGGCTGTAATCAATATCGATTCGCCCAGAAACTGTTTAATCAAATGCGAGCGGTAAGCTCCGAATACTTTGCGGACGCCGACTTCCTTGGTACGATCGGCCGAACGGGCGGTGGCCAGGTTGATGAAATTGGCAATGGCCAGAAGCAATATGAAACCGGCAATAACGCTGAGCATATATAGAATTGACACTTCACCCAGCGGCGAAAGTTCACCACGGCGGCCGGAACCGATGCCTGCAAAATATATTTTATCAAGCGGTTGCAGGTCATAACTATATTTATTTAATTCTTCGGGTTCGAGATGAGGTTTTAAGACATTTGGGATTTTTTGGGAAACGGCTTTCGGGTCGGCACCATTTTTCAACAGTACATAGACATAATCGCCATTCAGATTGGTCCAGTCATCCATTACTTCGCCGGTTCTTTCCAGAGTGGCACGTGATACAATCAGGTCGCAGTACATTTGAGTATTTTCGGGGATGTTTTTTAAAATACCGGTAACCTGGCATGGTAGATTCCGATTAATTTTAATAATCTGCCCAATTGGATTTTGGCCGTGAAAAAATTCCCTGGCCGCATTTTCGCTGATAAGGACGGAGAACGGCTCGTCGAGCGCGGTAGCCGGATTTCCGACCACTAATGGGAAAGTAAACACGCCAAGAAAATCGGAGTTGGCACAGATGACATTGCCGCCATGTTTGTATCCGGCCCAATCGACCTCATCTTCGGAAACAAAACTTTTCTCACCGATCTGCAGATCAACCGAACCCAATTGTCGGAAGACGGCAACTTTGTCTATCTCCGGGATTTCTTTATCCAGTACTTCTCCCAGCGGCGATTGGACGCGCGCCGAATATATATCCTCATCTTCGGATACATAGCGACCGTTCAATCGATAAATCCGGTCCTTGTTTTTATGGAAATTTTCAAAGCTGAGTTCATAGCTGATATGCCCCAGGACAATCAGGCAGCAGGCCAGACCGATCGCCAGACCGAATACATTGATTGCGGCGTATAATTTCTGCCTGATTAGACCCCTTATCGCGATTTTTAAATAATTTTTCAGCATGTCCTGTATCCTGTTTTTTAATCATTCATATTTTATTGCATCCACCGGATCGGACAGCGCCGCGCGGAATGCCTGATAGCTGATGGATAACAAGGCAATAATCAACGCCGCCAATCCGGCCAGAATAAAAATCTGCCATTCCAAACCGGTTCGATAGGCGAAATTTTCCAGCCATCTTCTGGAGGCGTAGTAAGCAACGGGCCAGGCGATAACACTCGCTATTGTTACAAGCAGAAGTGATTCCTTCGATAAGAGCCACACGATACTCGGCACTGAAGCTCCAAGCGTTTTCCGAATTCCAATTTCCTTGGTGCGCTGCTCGGCAGTGAAGGAAATCAAACCGAACAATCCAAGACATGAAATAAATATTGCCAGGTACGTAAAATATTTAACTATTGTACCCATTCTTTCTTCCGCCCGGTATTGTCCAAAAACCATATCCTCCAAAAACTTATAGCCGAATTCCTGCCCCGGGCGGAGTTTTTTGAACTTATTTTCAATAAAGCTAATGGCGCCGGCGATTTTATCCGGTTTTATTTTGATACACAAGTAATTATATGATGGTAAAATCAACAGACCAAAAGGTTGTATTTCATAACGAAGCGGTCTAAAATGAAAATCCTTTACGACACCAATAATTTTTCCGTCAATGTTATTCCAGGAAAACTTTTCCCCGACTGGATTTTCCATATTCATGGCTTTTACGGCCGTCTCATTGACAATATAAGCGCCGCCATCGTCTGTGGAATATTCTTTGGAAAACGAACGACCCTCGACTATATCCATTCCGAATGTTTCGATATAATCATAATCGGCAAATCCCAGGGCCATGACAAAATGTTCATCATCTTTCATACCTTCCCATTGAGGGCCGGCGGTGCCGATAGAGAACCATACCGGCGGCGTATAAGTGGCGGTAACATTCAGTATATCAGGATCCTGTCTCATTTCACTTTTGACAGCTTGATAGTCTTCTGAAAGGTCTTGCATATATATGCAGACAATATTATCCGCATTAAATCCCAAATCCGTGGTTTTAACATAATTCAGTTGATTATATATTACAACCGTGCCTATCATCAGAAATACTGATAGTACAAACTGAAAAACAACCAGGACCTTTCTTAGAATCCCGGCGTTGTCCAAATTCTTTATAATCGGAAGCCCCTTTACCATAAACACCGGCCGGAAAGATGATAAAAGTAATCCCGGATAACTGCCCGATAATATACCCACCAGCAGGGTTATTCCCACTATTTCCCAGAAAGTAGAGGTATTTTCCGTTATATCCAAAGCCAGGTGCTTATTCGACAGATTATTAAAAGACGGCAGCAGCAGTTCCGTTATTACAAGCGCAATAATAAGAGCGATGATTGTAATTACAATTGTCTCCCCCATAACCTGACAAATAATTTGAAATCGTTTTGCCCCCACGACTTTTCTAATGCCGATTTCTCTGACACGCGTTGCCGAGCGAGCGGTGGTAAGACTCATAAAATTGATACAGGCTATAAAAAGAATAACAAATGCAATGGCGGAAAAGATATAAATATAGTTAATCTGACCGCCACCACCTATATCGTGCAAGTGTAAATCCGTCAGGGGTTGAAGATACAACTCGCTATTCGCATCGGGCCATTTTGTTTTCTCGAAATCTTTGATTTTTTGACCGGCCGTAACGACCGAAGCATTATCATGCAGTTGAACAAACGACCAAAATCTTGAGTCCGCCCAATTGCCAAGATCATAACCTTCATATTCCATGAGTGATATCGGAACCAAAAAGTCAAACGAAAGACTTGAATTATCGGGCACTTTGGCAATTATGCCTGTTACGGTTAAGTCGATTTTTCCATCCGCCAATATATTTTTCCCGATTGGATTTTCGTCTCCAAAAATTCGAGCGGCGGCATCCTCCGTTAAGAGCATTGAATACACACCGGATAAGGCCGTTTTCTTATCTCCGCTAATCAGGGGGAATGAAAACATATTTAAAAATGACGAGTCAACAACGGCACCGTAGAGCGAAAATCCTTTCTGGTCATACTCCACGAGTATGTTATCATTATATACTCTGGCAAAATCCTTAATCTCGGAAGCCATATCGGCCAGACCGGGCGCAACCGGACCAGGTGTCGCACTCGAATAAGAAATTCCATCGGTATGTAGGCTTTTTTCATACACTCTGTAGATATTATCTGAATTTTTATGAAACCGATCATAACTGAGTTCATCCTGCACCCAGAGCATAATCAGTATACAGCAGGCCATTCCTATCGCAAGCCCGGCGATATTGATAAAGGAATAACCTTTATGCCTGGTAATATTTCTCAGCGCTACTTTCAGGTAGTTTTTAAGCATACAATTATCCCTGATCCTTCCTACTCATATTTAATCGCCTCGACCGGGTCGGATAGCGCCGCGCGTATCGCCTGATAGCTGATAGTAATCAATCCGGTCAACATGGCCATGGCACCTGTAATTACAAATATCTCCCATGATACCGATGCACGGTATGCGAAATTATCCAGCCACCGCTTCATTATAAAATATGCTATCGGCCAGGCGATTACATTGGCGACAATAATCAGCAGCAAAAATTCACGGGCGATTAATCGAATTAGGCCCGTTACCGAGGCGCCCAGGACTTTGCGGATGCCGATTTCTTTATGCCGGCGTTCGGTCGCGAACGAAGCCAGGCTGAACAATCCCAATCCGGCTATTATTATGGCCAGACATGAAAAGTAAAGCACGATCGTTTGAAATTGTTTCTCCCGCCAGTACAAATTATTGAAGGCCTCATCCAGAAAACTATATTCAAAAGGTAAAGCGGTTGCGAATTTTTCCCAGACCTGTCTCATTGAACTTAAGACAGATGAAATATTCTTACCGTCGATTTTGACGGTCAATACGTAATAGCCATCCTGATCCGGTTCATTGGTCAGAATTAATGGTTCGATATTGTTATATAGATTGGCGAAATTAAAATCGGAGACGACACCTATAATCGTATGCTCTCCATTGCGGCGAATAGTCTTTCCGACTGCATTTTCCCAGCCCAATGTTTTGACCAGCTTTTCATTCACCAAATAGGACTCCTTATCGGTCGGGAATTGTTCCGAGAAATTTCGTCCCTCGATGACATTAATATTGTACGTATTCAGAAAATCTTCGTCGATATCGACGACATGAATCATCATCGGCGTCTTAAATCCCTCCGGGAAATAACCGTTACTGGTAAAGCCATTAATGGGGACATCGGATGAAGCGGTTACGGCCAGAACGCCGGATAAATCGGAAATTTCCTTTTTTATCGTTTTGGATTGCTGCCGTAATTTATCGCTCGTAAGGGGAATAATTACCATGTTTTCTTTATCGAAACCCAAAGCTTTGTTTTTCATGTATTTCAGCTGACTGTTAATCAGGATAGTACAGATTATCAGTGTAATCGAAATAACAAATTGGAGAATAACGAGGAGGTTGCGTGAAAAAACTCTATCCTTTCCGTGTTTGACCGTGCCCTGTAATATCCTGGCCGGCGGGAAAGAAGAAAGATAAAAAGCCGGATAGCTTCCCGCCCCGACACCGACTATTACTATGATGACAATCAGGCCGACGATATGAGCCGGATTGAAAAACCTGAAAACATTCAGGTTGTAATTTACCAGTTCACTGTAAAACGGAAATAATAACTCGACCAGAATAAGGGCAACTCCGGATGCTATCGCCGCCAGTAAAATCGATTCTGCGATAAACTGCCGAATTAAGCCTGCCTTACCGGCTCCCATGACTTTGCGGATACCGACTTCCCTCGCACGCTTACCGGCCAGAGCGGTCGCCAGATTTATAAAATTGATACAGGCCATGAGCAGGATCAAAAAAGCAATCGCCGAAAAAATATAAATATTGTACAGAGCGGAATTCGTATCGCCGCTGTAATGAAGATGAATGTCTCTCAAAGGCTGCAGGTAGGGTTCGTATTTGACTCCGACATCGGCCAGCTGTTTATTAATGTATCCCCACATAAAATCGGGGAATTTGGCTTCCACTTCGGCCGGATCGATGCCATCGCGAAGCTTGACATAACTGATGTACTGGTTGCCGCCGTTCCAATCCAGATAAAGATCAGGATTTTCATAAAGCGTGGAAAAAGAAATTAAGGCATTAAATTGAATATGCGAATTGGGCGGAGGGCTTTTGATAATTCCACTGATCTGGTATGGTTTACCGTTGCTCGTTAGAATTTTCCCGATCGGATTTTCAGAACCGAAAATCAATTCAGCCGTTTTTTCGGTAAGGACCAATGAATATGGCGCCGTCAGTGCTTCGTTCTTATTCCCGCCCAGCAATTCAAATGAGAAGACATCGAAGAGTGTCGAATCGGCGTAACGGATGTCTCGAATTTTATGGGCCCGACCTTCGAACTGGAAATAGGCGGTTCGTGGCGTGGAAAACCTGACATAATTCTCCACTTCGGGGAAATCTCGGTACATCGCCGGTCCCATCGGCGGCGTAAAAACATGACTGTCGAATTCTTTTGTGCCTTCTTTGGTTTGTACTATCGAGACGCGATAAATGCTGTCGGCATTTTTATGGAAATTATCATAGCTGAATTCAAACTGGATGTACAGCATGATTAAAATAGTGGCGGCAATTCCGATCGCGAGTCCGAACAGGTTGATAGAAGTATAAAGTTTGTGCCTGGTCAGATTCCTGTAAGCGATTTTAAAATAATTTCCGAACATTCTATTTCCCGTTCAAAGACTATTCATATTTAATTGCCTCGACCGGATTGCTATATGCCGCTTTAATCGATTGGAAGGCCATTGTCAATAGCGCGATCGCCAGCGCTATTATAGCCGTAAGTACAAAAAGCGAAATACTTATCTTGGTTCGGTAAGCGAAATTTTCCAGCCATCGATCCATTACATAATAAGCGACCGGCCAGGCGATAACATTAGCAATAAGAATTAACCGCGTAAAATCACGCGAGAACATCATGACAATGCCGGCAACCGAGGCGCCGAGGACTTTGCGAATCCCGACTTCACGAGTCCGTTTGGCGACCGCCAGCGAGGTCAAGCCAAATAAACCTAAACAGGCGACAAGAAATGAAAAAATCGATGAGTATTCCACTATTTTACGCCAGCGTTCCTCGGCGAAATACTGCCCGGCCACGCGCTCATCGAGAAATCGATACTCAAACGGCAGTCCATTACTGATTCTTGTCCAGGTCTGTTCGAGAAGCGATAGAGTGGTTGAGATATTCTCTCCTCGCAAACGTACCGCAATTTCATTGATGCCGCTAATATCGTCGTTTCTCGGCATGTGCAATACCAATGGTTCTATTTCTCGATGCAACGGATAATAATGAAAATCATCAACCACGCCCACGACGGTGGCGTTGCCGAATCCCCGTGGCAGCTTCCGGCCGATCGGATTATCCCATCCCATCTTATCCATCAATGTCCGATTGACAATAATGGCACCATTCTGATCGGATGTATTGCCTTCCTCGAAATTCCGTCCCTGAATTATATCGATTCCCATCGTCGGGATATAATGTTCATCGACCCAGTTGACATAAAAATACGTTTCCGTTCCACCGGCATTTGATGCATAACCCGGTCCGGTGACATCCTCGCCGATAAGAACAATAAATCCCTCGTCACCACCGTAGTTAATATACAGCCAGGACTGACCCAATCCGTAAGAATAGCCGGTGATATCGACTACGGATGGCTGTTCAGAAAGGTCATTCCGAAATCGAGTGAGGAGATTATGAGCCTCTTCACCTCCGACCCCGACCGGAAAAGTGACCACCAGATTTTTATTATAGCCAAGATCTGTCTTGTTGACATAATCCATCTGTGATGAAATAATAAATGTACTTATTATCAGAAAAATCGAGATGGCAAATTGCAAAACGATTAATATTTGAATAAGGCGATTTTTACCGCCGATCTTTTGCCCCCCGCGTAACGACTCCACCGGATAAAATCGGGAAAGTACCAGCGATGGGTATATACCCGCAAGAAACGCCGTAAACAATGTCAGTCCAATCAGAACCGGTAATATTCGCCAGTCCGAAAAAAGAGGCAGAAACAACTCTTTTTGTGACAGATTATTAAAAGTCGGCAAATATATCTCGGTCAGGGCTATTCCCAAAATCAAAGCGGCAATACTAAGGAGCAAAGCCTCACCCCAGAATTGCCTCATTATCTGTGTTCTTTGAGCACCTAATACCTTTCGCAGTCCGACTTCACGGCAACGACTATGAGAGCGCCCGACCGCCAATGTCATAAAATTGATGCAGGCAATCAGCAGGACCGCCAGAGCAATAGCCATAAGAATATAAGCATAAATCGGATCACTCGAGGGAATCACTTCACCGCTGAATCGCGGATCGAGATGTACCTCTGACAACGGTTGCAGTCGGTACACAATTTTCGAATCACCATTATCTTCTTTCGCCAGAGGTTCGACATAATCGGTAATTTTTTTCGCGATTGAAGTAATATCGGTCCCCGGTTGCAGCTCGATATAAGTCGAAAATAAAATCATCGACCAGCTGTTAAGGATGTCTTCCGGGATAGTGTACTTCAGCAAATCGGTCGATACAATGAATGAATACTGGATACTCGAATTGGTGGGGGCCTTTTCAATAATTCCGGAAACCAAAAAATCCTTCGAGGTCTCACTCATCTGAATCGATATTTTACCGCCGATTGGATCCTTATCACCGAAATATTTTTCCGCCATTTCGGGAGTAATGACGACCGACCCGGGATCATTCAGAACCGTTTTCGGGTCGCCCTGCAATAAAGGAAACGAGAACATTTGAAAAAAACCGGGATCGACATGGATGACCAATTCGGTGAATGATTTATTCCCCCGCGTGACGACCATTTGTGCCGCTGAAATCCGGGTCGACCGGACAATCTCCGGAAAAACGCCATCGATCGCCGGCTGCAATACGCCGGCCGTGGCTTCGGTCCCTTCGGGAAATTCGCCGGCCTCTCTTTCGAAATGTATGATGCGATAAATATTGTCGGCGTCAGCATGGAATCTGTCAAATGAAAATTCGTGGCTGACATAAAGATAAATCAGCAAACAACAGGCGATTCCGATGCCCAATCCGAACACGGATATAATCGTATACAGCTTATTGCGAATCAGGTTGCGGTAAGCAACTTTGAAGTAATTTCTGAACATGATAAATTCCTATTTATTGTCAGAATAATTTTCCGCATCTTTATCGCCTCGACTTCGTGGTCAAATGAATCCGGAGTAATCCATAAGACAACCAAAAAATAATTCTTAAGCATGGGCGCTGCGCGTAATATTTTCAGTCACGATGTGTCCGTCGAAGAGATGCACAACACGCTGTGCGTAATCGGCGTAATCCGGAGAATGCGTCACCATAATAATCGTTGTTCCCGTCTCATTCAAATCGGTCAGCATCTTCATCACCTCTTCACCGTGCCTGGAATCCAGATTGCCGGTCGGCTCGTCGGCCAGAATCAATTTCGGTTTGGCCACGACCGCCCGGGCGACGGCGACCCGCTGCTGCTGCCCCCCCGAAAGCTGCTGGGGAAAATGCTTCTCACGGGCGGTAATCTGCATTTGATCCATTAATTCGGTCACACGTTCTTTACGTTCGCCGGAGGGGATACCCAGATACAGCAACGGCAATTCAATATTTTCGGCAACCGTCAGTTCATCGATCAGATTAAAGCTCTGGAAAACGAAACCGATATTTCGTTTGCGGAGATTAGAGCGTTGGCGTTCACGATACTGTGAAACTTCAAAATCAAGAAAGTGATACTCACCATCAGTGGGATTGTCCAGCATTCCGAGGATATTCAATAAAGTGGATTTACCGCATCCCGACGGACCCATGACGGCGACGAATTCGCCCTTATCGACTTCAAGATTAACATTGTTCAGGGCGGTTGTTTCCACCTCTTCGGTGGTGTACAACTTTTTCATATTTACTGTTTTTATCATAACTCTCTCCGGTCATTGGATTTTCTATTCTTTCAAAACTATTTTATCGACATCTCCAAAATTATCGTACGACGAAGTAATGACTTTTTCGCCGGCATCTAATCCTTCCAGGACTTCAAACACTTTCGGGTTCATGCGTCCCAGTCGAATCTCGCGTTTGACGGCAATATCGCCGGATTTATCAAGTACATACGCCCAGTTACCGCCGGTGTTCTGATAAAAGCCGCCCCGGGGCAGCTGCAGGCATTCGGATAAATCGCCTAAAGCGAGACGAATATGCACCGTCTGGCCGCGTCGAATATCTTCCGGGGGAGTCCCGACAAATTCCATATCGACGGCGAAGCGACCATCCCGGACTTCGGGATAAATTTTGGTAACTTTCAGTTGATATGTCGAACCGGCCAGATCGAAATTGCCGGGCAGTCCGACTTCCAGCCGTGCAATATAATACTCATCGATTTCGGCGCGGACTTTGAAGCCGTCGAGAATATCAATCTGTCCCAGACGTTCCCCTTCTCTTTTGGATTGACCGACGTCGGCGTCAAGCGAGGTCAACTGCCCGCTGACCGGTGCGCGCAAAATCAGATTTTCCTGATTTTGTCGGACAAATTCAAGATTAGTCTGAATCCGCTCGACCGACTGCTCGAGCATTTGAATTTGCTGGCTTCTGAAGATCGAATCCTGGTACTGGGTTTTGACTGTCAACTCTTTTTCTTTAATCAAATATTCATATTCATCGCGCGAATCCTCGAATTCCTCCTCGGGAATCAATTCACGATCGAGCAGAGTTTTATTCCGATTGAATTTTCTTTCGGCCACAGATATTTGGTAATTCAATTTCGCCAGCTCGGCTTCAAGGGTAAGGCTGTTTCTCTCCATCTCCAGACGAGAATTGCGGAGGTTATTGCGCTGCTCGAATAATCCTGCTTCGCGATACATGATGTCCAGAAGAAGATTGGTGTTGGTCAGATAGAGAATCGTATCGCCCTTATTGACATAATTACCAGCCTCACGCACGACTTTTTCCACGCGACCGCCCTCGATAGCGTCGAGGTAAAAAGTTTTAATCGGCAGGACCGTGCCGCTTAAAGGTATATAGACCTGAAACGGACCTTTAAAAACTTCCGAAATCGTAATTCGTTCCGAGGAGACATTCAATCGCGAGCCGGCATCGGTGGAAAATAAAAGATAAAATATGAAAATTAAAAAAATCGCTATCGACGATAATTGGATAATTCGCTTACGCGACCACCATTTCTTCTCGATTTTACGATCCATCCCCATTCGAATCAACCACCCAAAATATAATAAATAATTCTAGCCTTTTTATTTTATGCAACAACCGTGCCGAGGATATAGTCCCTTGTAAAACAATAACTTAAGTAGTTTAAGACATATAAAATATGTTCGTTATCGACATTAATATGTTCATTAACGGACACTTTTCACTGGCGTTTTGGATTATTTGTAACTATTTTGCTCTTAGTAAGTATGTTATAAATGCGAAGACTCTCTTAATTATATGGTAGATAAACGCGGAAATATACTGGTCGTAGATGACAACGAAGACATCCTTCTCGCAGCACGGTTGCTGCTAAGGCAGCATATGGAGTCGGTCCGCATCGAGAAAAATCCCGACAAAATTCCGAAGCTTCTTGATGAAAACGACTTCGATGTTATCCTGCTGGATATGAATTTCACACGTGATGTATCGAGCGGCAAGGAAGGTTTTGCCTGGTTGAGCAGGATTTTGGAAATCGATCCCACGGCTGTCGTAGTAATGATTACCGCCTACGGTGACGTTGAGATGGCGGTTCGCGCCGTTAAAGAGGGCGCCGTCGATTTCGTCCAGAAACCGTGGCAGAATGAAAAGCTGCTGGCAACGATATCGGCGGCGATGAAACTTCGCTCGACCCGGCTTGAAGCTGAAGGATTGCGGCGGCGGCAAAAGCAACTCAGCGCCGATATGGATCATCCGTTTCGTGATTTTATCGGTAAATGTTCGGCGATGCAGGAGGTTTTCACCACGATACAAAAAGTGGCCGACACCGACGCCAATATTCTTATTCTGGGAGAAAATGGAACGGGCAAGGAATTGGTGGCTCGGGAGATTCACCGACAGTCGTCGCGCGCCGACGAAGTTTTTATCAGCGTCGATATGGGGGCAATTAATGAATCATTATTTGAAAGCGAACTTTTCGGACATAAGCGAGGTGCTTTTACCGATGCCCGCGAGGATAAACCGGGGCGATTCGAAACGGCCCATGGCGGGACATTGTTTCTCGATGAAATCGG